>PGYL01000020.1:7410-44371 GCA_002839645.1 Methanomicrobiales archaeon HGW-Methanomicrobiales-2
TAGCGGCGCAGGCTCTCCAGCCGGTCCCGGTCGGATCTGGCGATCTCGATCGTGGTTGTCTCCTCGGGCATAATGAGTTATGGGTCGTTATAAGTTATAGAAGCGTGGCTATGGGTGGAGGTGGTGGGGGTCACGCCGGCGAGTGTCCCCGGGCTCGGAGTCCTCGCTCGGACCCGGGAGTCGGCGTACGATGACCGGGTAGGGCTCGTCCGCGTAGTGGCGGAGTTCGTCCAGCCGATCCCGGTCGGATTTGAGGATCTCGATCGTGGCCATCCCCTTGTTCGGTCACTTGATTCTCAGCCTCCTCGAGCACGGGCTCAGGCAGGTTCTGCTCCTCTGCCTCGTCTCGAATGCGGCGAAACCCGCTACCCCTGCTCGATCAGACCCTCTCGCCGGTCTGTCAAACAGGGGCCGCTCTCCCCTCAGAGCGGGAAGATGGCGTACTGGATGTACCAGATGTACTGCACCACGGGTATCCAGAAGTGGTAGCCCTCCCAGCAGCTGGTGGCGAACCGGAAGTCGACGACGACTTCCCAGGCGAGGGGGAAGAACATCAGCGCCGGGATCGCGTAGGCGAGGAGGCGGGGGGAGGCTCGGCGGGCGAGGACGGCGACGTAGAGCACCGCGGCTCCGGCGAGGAAGAGGTAGGTGAGGGTCGTGATGAACGTGACCTGCCCGCCGTGGTTCCGGCCGGCGATGACCTGGAGGACGACGAAGATGAGCGGGAGATCGACGACCGCGAGCCAGAAGAGGGTTTTGAGGGAGTCCCGCACCCCGTCGGCGTCGAGACCGGCGTGTTTGAGGGCGTAGACCCCGATGACGAGCATGGGGAGGTAGGCCGGGGAGAGGTAGCGCATGTCGGGGATGATCCCGGGGCTTGCCGGCATCCCGGGGAGGGAGCGTGCGTAGGTGAGCACCACTAGGACGGCGGCGAGGGCGAAGAAGGCGAGGAGCCGTGCGTCGCGGGGGCTGATCCCGGTCGATCTGTGGCGGATGAGGGCATACCCGGCCGCCGCGGCGAGGAGGAGGGCGAAGAACGAGAGTGGCGAGACCTGGAAGAACGCGGCGGACCCGGCCCTGACCGGCTCGAAGAAGGCGCCGTAGAGGCCGGAGAGGAGGCTATCGGGCCGGATGACATAGTGCCCGATCAGGGTGCTCCAGAGGTTCTCCGTCCCGGATGGGATCTCTCTCCCCGCAGCAAAGGCGTAGCCCGCCGTCCAGGGGAGGACAAGGGGACTGCCGGAGAGCCCCCAGTTGTTCACGATGAGCGGGAGGGCGCCGAGCGGGACCCCGACGGCGGCGAGCACGACCTTCCCTGCTTCCCGCCGCCCTTTCCCGGCCGCCGTGGCGAGGCCGAAGAGGAAGAACCCGGCGGCGAGCGCCGGGCCGAGTTCCGGCCGCGCAAACGCCGTCCACCCGACGGCGATAAACGACATAACGAGGTAGAGGATGTTCTCCCGCGAGAGATAGAGGGTGAAGCAGTAGAGCGCGACGGCGAAGAGGAGGGCGACGAGCGCGTGGTCCTTGGCGTTCCCCGACCAGAAGAGGTACGAGGAGCAGCAGACCGTCGCGGCGAGCCCGAAGACCCCCCAGCGGTCGGAGCCGAGGACTTCGCGGAAGATCAGGAAGGCGACGACCGCGAGGAGGGCGAAAGCGATGCTGTTGGTGAAGACGATCGCGGCGACCTCGGGGTAGACGCTCACGTCGTAGGGGTGCACCCCCCGCACGAACCAGAACTGCCGGTAGAGCGCGGCGTTGAGGACGAAGAGCACCCCGGAGGAGACGATCCCGGCCCATGTCCAGGGGATCCCCCGCCAGCGGGCATACTCGGGGTACCAGAACTCGATCATGAGGAGCAGGGCGAGGAGGAGGGCGGACCAGAGCATGACCACGGCGAGGCGGAAGTCGTCGCCGAAGAGCGAGAAGAGGTAGTAGGCGGGGAGCGAGACGATGGGGAGGGCGAGGGTGTAGCAGAGGGTGTCGTGGTGGGAGGCGGCGTAGTCTGAGGCGCCGTAGGGGGAGTAGCCGAAGAGGAGGTCGCTACCCGTGATGAGGTGGTTCAACTGGTCGGCGGTGATCCACTCG
Organism: Methanomicrobiales archaeon HGW-Methanomicrobiales-2; assembly: GCA_002839645.1. Classification (GTDB taxonomy): domain Archaea; phylum Halobacteriota; class Methanomicrobia; order Methanomicrobiales; family Methanoculleaceae; genus Methanoculleus. The sequence goes on from PGYL01000020.1 coordinate 9,496, forward strand.
TCGGTGAGATAAATATGGGCATAACCAAGAGATAACGATAATAAAAAGATGATACAGCAGATTATTGCACACGTTTTAAAGAGAGCCTTCATAAAAAAAGATTAGAGGGTTCCGTCCGTCAGCATCTGCTCATGACCATCGCTGAAGTGTCCGGTCACAACCACACGTTTTTGTACGGTTTGGCTCATTTTATCAATGGAATACACATTTCCTACTGACAATTTCTCGGTAAGGCCCCCCGATGTAACAGCATTAAGAGTTTTACTATTACCAGCGACTGTGTAGTAATCCGTACCGTCAACAGTTACCTTGAGGTAATTAAGAGTAGTGACATCTGCTCCACCCTGTATGGTCACCTGTAAAGTTACCCCATCTTTCTGAAGGCCAACGGCAACGTTCTTCTGAGTCTGCACGTTATCCGTCATTCCAAACACAAACGCCGCAATAACCGCGGCGAGGATCACCGTGATGGCGACCATGAGAATTACGCCGATCACCGGCGATACTGCTTCTTCATTCTGCTTGAAGTTCATCATACACCTCTTCCGACTCTGAGCCCCGATGGGGATGTCGGTCGATGAAACAAACTGTTTTCCCATGGTATATATGTGTTTCGTAGTAATCCTTTCCGGAACGATTTAATATCGCCGTCAGCGCCTCTGCGAAAGGATCTTTCATGGCATAAAGGAGTTGTTGAAAGGAACAAACGGGCCGGAAATGCGGTTCTGGAGAAAATACAAATTCATCGGCTCCGGCGTATAATACAGGACCCCGGCGGCGCTCCCCGGGTGCGGCACGGGAGGGGGAATTTCCGGGCCCGGGCGGGTCCGTGCGTCGCCATGCGCGGTCTCCACGTGAGTCGGAGGAGGCGTACGATCTAACGCCCGGCCAGTCGCCCCGGGCGCTGCAGGACGATGAGAGGGGAGAAGGAGACCCCCTGCCCGGCCGGATCATTGCCGCCCCGCCTCCTCGGACTTTCGCGAGAGGGCCGTGCGTTCAAGCAGCATCCCCCGGACCCGTACGTTCCGGTGCTCAACGCGGCATAGAACTCACGGGCGAAGGGGTCTTGTGTGGTAAGAAGCGAGGAGAGATCCGGTTCCTGAACTCACCGGTCATCCTCGTTCACCGGCAACAAACGCCGGATGGCGATCCCCGGCAGGAGTTCCTCGATCCGGTCACGGTTGCTCAGGATGGGGGTGTTATTTGTGGTGACGAAACAGATCCCTTCCCGGATCCTGGAGACCAGCAGGAAGTGCGCGTCCAGCACCACAAGGGTATCCAGGGTTTCGACCGGGGCGGCGGAGTCGTCCGCATTCTTAACGGTAGGTGCTGTTCCGGTGCCCTGCCTCGACCATAATCCGGAGCCGCTACTCCAGGGTCAAGGACCCTTCAGCGCCAGCAGGTCATCTTCGACCACGTTCCAGACTGCATCCCGGTCGATCCCGAAATAGTGGTGGATGAGGATGTTCCTCATCCCGATGATAGGAGATGAGCGGATCGCCCCGGACGCACAAAGCGATCCCGAACTTCATCCGCTATCCTCTTATTTCCGTCTCAAACTCCCGAACGGATTTGTTCTTCAATAAAAGCCTGCATTTCATCTTTTCCCGGCAGTTTTAGCAGATACCTGGAGACGAAGAGATTGTTGTCCATGCCTGCCAGAGCGTATTCCACCAGCGCCTGATTTTTATGGGTGCAGAGCAGAATGCCCACCGGCGGGTTATCTCCCTCAGTCATCACGTTCTTTCTATACCAGCTCACATAGGTGTTAAGTTGGCCAATGTTTTCATGACTGAAACCGTCCAGTTTCATCTCCACCAGTACATGGCATTTAAGAATACGGTGGTAAAAAACCAGGTCCACAAAAAAATGCTCGTCGCCAATGAGTATGCGTTTCTGCCGGGCTTCGAAACAGAATCCGTGGCCTAACTCGAGAAGAAATGCTTCCAACCTTTTGAGGAGTTGACTTTCCAGATGTGATTCGCTCATTACTTCTTCAGGCTTGAGTCCCAGAAATTCGAAAATGTAGGGGTCACGGATAGCCAGATTAGGCTCGGCCTGATCCGCATTCTGCTGTGCCACCTCTGAAAGTTTCTTTTTATCGGTCGAGAGCCCGGAGCGTTCATAATATAGACTGTTAATCTGACGTTTCAACTCGCGCACCGACCAATTACCGCGAATGCACTCGACTTCATAAAAAGCGCGCCTGGTTTCGTCCTCCAGATTGATGAGCTCCGCGAGATGGGTAAAGGAGAGTCTGGAGATCAATATCTTCCCTGCAATGCGGGATTGTGGAGTCGCTGACTCCACAATCAGAGATCCGCTATCCTGGGAGTCAATCCCCGATCCAGCGAAAAGTCTCTGCCGAACCGATGCATTCAGAAGCTGCGTCAATTGTGGAGGCAGCGCCCCCACAATCTGTGGATAGGTGAGATAGAACCGCCGATATCGGTACAACTCCCGACGGTCGCAACGTGATATCTCCTGAGCCGTCAGAATTTCTGCAAGCCTGTCCATCAGCCTGTCTCCATAGTCTGCACGATCAATGCCGAAACGCTCGTATTCCTCAATGTAGCAACCAATGAGCCAGTTTCTGAGCGTCAGGCTGATATTGACCGCACGACTGGCCTGAGTAACCAGTTCATCATGAACGTGGCGGATAGACCCTACCAGTCCATCAAAATTGAATATCGGTTCTTCCGTACTCATCTGTAGTGCCTCATAACCTTAGATCATCCCCTGCAGATGATCGTTGAATCGCATGACGGGGAAGAGTCGCTCTTACGAATCCTCCCATCTCCTCATCTGTTCATATTTGCGTAGGATTACATAATCCATTTGATTAACCAGCCCGGAAGACCGGATAAAACACCGGCAGGAGTTCCTCGATCCGGTCACGGTTGCTCAGGATGCGGGTGTTATTTGTGGTGACGAAACAGACCTCTTCCCGGATCATGGGGGCCGGCAGGAAATACGCATCCGGCACCACAGGGATATCCAGGGTTTCGGCCGGGGCGTTCTCCTCCCCGGGGACGTGGGCATCGCAGTCCCCGGGGGCGGCAGAAGTGGCGGAGGGCCGGGGCGGCGGGGTCGTCCGCGTTCTTAACGGTAGATGCTGCTCCGGTGTCCCGCCTCCAGTACAAGAATCAGGAGGTGTTCATCCTCGATCGTGAGAATAACCCGGTACCGGCCTTCCCGGAGCCGGTAGACGGGAGTCCTGGAAAACCCGGCCAGTTTCCGGACGTGCCGGTAGGGGTTCTCCCGGATCCCGGCGACCGAACGGATGATCCGGCGGGCCGCTTCGGGAGGAAGCTTCTGAAGATCCCGCCGTGCCCGGGCGGTGTAGGTGACCGTATAGGTCATTCCTCCACACCAAACTCCTTTTTGATATCGTCCTCGGAGTAGAGCCGGCCGGCCTTGATGTCCTCCAGGGCTTCCTCGATACCCCGGATGGCCTCTTCACTCAGGGGCTCTTCGTCGACGGCCATGTCGAGCAGGCGGCCGATAACATCATTATAGGACTCCTTTGGGTGCCGTTTAAGACCCTCCAGACGGTCTTTGTTCGCCGGTGTGATCCAGACGGTAGTGGCGGACATGTAGACGCCTATAGGTCATTATAGGATATGAAGCGTGCGGTCGGGCAGCGTTAGATCCTCTCCTGTAACGTGAGCTGTGTACTGGCAACCCTACCTGAGCGGCTACTTCCGGATCAAGGGCAAGAGTTGTTCCTTAAGCGCCGGCAGGTCGCGCTCGACCACGTTCCAGGTTCCTGATCGCCTCCCTACCGATTTTTGGACGTGCCGCCCCGCCCCCTTCACCCCCGCAGGATAACTACAACAAAAATCATTATTCCTCAAGTTCCATACTCGTCCCGGGAGTTCACATCATGATCATCCGATTTGAAACAATCTATGAAGATGGCTGTTGGTCTGCTCATGCAATCGGATATAGCATCTTCACCGATGGAAGAGATTTTGAAGAACTCCTCAAAAATATCGAAAAAACCGTACTCTTGTATTTCGAGGATGAACTCGAACCGGAAGAACCGATCACAATCCTGACGCAGACAAAACTCCAGGTGCATTCCGTTGCCAGATCTTCCGGTTGTTAGCAGCCCGGATATCGTCGGGGTTCTTGAGATGGAAACCGGGTGAAAAACCTGATCATCCGCCGGGGATTTTTGCCGCTGTATCCCGGTCCGTATTCTGCTACCAATTCTCTCGATACTGTCGAGACTATCTTTCTCGCGTGGCAGCACGCTGTTCCTGGAGGATATCCCTCAGGATTCGGCCGCCGATATGCCGGTACAGCAGGACCGGTTCGACATTCACCGCAGCCCGGCTCTTTGCCGTGGAGATCTTGTCCGGTGATACGGCGTATGTGCTGCCGGATCCGCGAAGGGTTCTACCCGAGATCCACGCGGAAGTATGCATGGACCGGAACGTTCCGGATGGCTTCCGCGATCGCCGGGGCGCTCTGCGTAACGTGACCCAAAATCCTTATACTCCTCATGAACCTATGGTTTACTATGTCCACGACGATCCAGCTTCAACCGGAGACCAAGTCCCGCCTGGACGCCCTGAAAGCCCATCCTCAGGAGAGCGATGACGAGACGCTCAACCGCATCATGGACGTATTATTCGATCCGGAACCGCTCTCCGAAGAGACGCTGCAGCGTATCGAGGAAGGGCTTGCAGACATGCGGGCCGGTCGCTGCCGCTCGCTTGAGGAGATCGCTCAGGAACTGGGCCTGGAATGATCTGGCGGATCGAATTCACCCACGGAGCGGAGCGTGATCTGAAACATCTCCCGAAGTCCGATGGACAACGGATCAAAGATGAATTAACGGCTCTTGCGGAAGAACCGTTTCCCCATTTACATGTCAAAAAACTGAAAGGGCACCAGAGTAGCCCGCTGTATTCTCATCGTGTGGGGCCGTACCGGATCATTCTCGCCATCGAGAACGGGGTGATGACCATCACCGTGATTGAGGTCGGAAACCGGAGTAACGTCTATCGGAAGTATTGATGCGTCCTGAAAACTGCGAAACGAATAGGTCAATCCCGGCTCATGAGCCGGCATGCGACACCAGTACTCGTCGTCACCTTATTTCAGGAGTTTTGGCGTGTGGAGGCGGGCGCTATGCCCTCCTGCAGAACAGGGAACTTTCGGCTTTGTTGAACCCGGATCTGTCTCTCCCGATGGTCGCACTCCGGGGGTGCTCTTGAGCGCGGCTTTCCACCTGGCTCGCACCTGACGGTGCTCGAACTCCGCTCCTCGCAGCCTGCTGGCTTCTCAAACTCCTGTTCGAAGCCATTAGGCTTCTCAAGCTCCAGACATTGTCCGTCGCACCCTGCGGACAGGTCTGCCTGAATTCGGGAAGTTCTTCTTCAACGATTGCCCACACCGCTTCTAAATCCACACTCATATACTGGTGGCTCAGGACATCTCTGAGGCCGGCGATCCGGCGCCAGGGAATATCCGGGTGCTCCTGTTTCAGGGAATCCGGGATCCGCTTGCCTCCCCGATGACCTCAAAGTTCCGTATCACCGCGCCCTGCGCCATCGGAGAGCCCATGAACGCATCCCGTCCTCCGCGGGTATAGTCCTCTATCTTCCCCGGTGAAGAATATGGATGGGATAAAGCCGGTCGTCCTTCACAGCGGCACGGCCTCACGGAGAGATGCGGTCCCTGATGTACCGGTGCAGTCCTCCCTCGGTAACCACATCGACTTCGCGGCCGAGCAGGTCTTTTAAGTCCTGGGCGAGAGCGATGTGGTCGAGGAGGCTCCTCCCCGGCTCGAACACGACCCGGAGGTCGAGGTCGCTCTCCGGGGTCTCCTCGCCCCGCCCCACCGATCAAAAGACTCTGACCCTGCGGGCCCCGTGTCTGGCTGCGACCGCGAGGATCTCTTCCCTTCGTTCGAGCAAATCGTCATGCAGGCTCATCAGCCTCTCCCGCATCGATCTTGTGGAGCGGGATATCGGGGTTCGCCCGGGAGGTTGGTGTCCCCCCGACGGAGGTGCTGCGGGATAACCCCCGGCAGGCCGGAGTTGTCCGGCCCCTACTCCCGCCACCGCGGCAGCGTCGAGAGGTACTGCCGCACCATCTCCTTCGCTCTATCCAGAGGCATCCCGAGGTTTGAAGCCATCATCGGCGCGTACTGCTCGACCGCCTGCTCCCGGGTAAGACCGGGCTCGACGAACCTCCCGTCCCGGTAGCAGTAGGTGCAGTAGTTCGTCGAGAGCGAACCGTCCGCCTCCGTCCCGGCGTCCTCGTCGCGGGCAAGGGGCATCCCACAGCTCCCGCAGGCAGGGATCTCCCTCCCGGTCCACCTCTTCAGGCACGACATCTGTTCCCGGGCGAACCGTTCTGCATTTGCGGCAGGGATGCAAAACAACTGCGACAGGATCGCGGAGCACTTCTCCGCCATCTCGTCGATGGTGATCCCGGGTTCGACGAAAGCACCGCTTTGGTAGCAGTTCGCGCAGTAGTCCTTCGAGAGTGTGCCGTCCGCTTCCGTCCCGAAATGCTCCTCTGCGCTCATCGGCATCCCGCAGCTCTGACACGATCGTATTCCGCCTGTTTCCATAAGGTATCCTCCTGATGGCGCTCCATCTCAAAGCGATGAAACGCTTCAGATAAACGAACGGACGTTGCCCTAGATAAATATTTGCAAAAAGGCTTCCCGGAAGACACGGTCGCACCCGTGCGGGAACGAGACCCTGTGGTTTTGCTGCAGCCGGCCGGAGATGCGAGAGAGTAGGTCCGAACCGCCGGTCAAAAACCAGCCCCGCCCTACTCCCCGCGGGGCGGGAACCGGATCGTCATACTGCCGCCGGCGCCGGGTTCGAGCACCGCGTCGGCCTGGAGCGCCCGGGCATAGCCGGCGAGGTAAGGCCTGGCCACCCGGACGTCTGCGAAGGCCTCCTGGATCGCCGCTGCTACGCCGTTGCCGCCGATGGCGATAACCACGCTCCCGTCGTCGGTGTCCGTGGACTCGCAGGGAATCCCCCACGTCAGGAGGAGCCCTTCCATCAGGGTTGGGGAATCGAACCGCTCCTCGGTGTGGGCGAGGAGCGCCGTTCCGTTCTCTTCGCCGAGCCGCCCGGCGATGACGGTGATCCGCTCCGTAAGGCCGGGGGAGGCGTCCGCAAGGAGTTTCTTCACGAGCGGTCCGGCGACATCGTGCCGCCGCAGGGACCGGGCTACCTTGATCAACTGCCAGTCCCGGGCAAACGAAGTACCGGTGCGCATCTTATCCTCTCAGGATGCCGTAGGCCATCACACAGAGGCCGAAGATCACCACGATACGCGAGAAGACCGCCGACCAGAGGACAATGAACTCATCGGGCGTGAAGATACTCACGAGATCGGCAAACGTGATCCCCACGATCAGCGTGAAAAGCCCGTAGATGAAGAGGAGCAGGGTCGGCTGCCTCACGATCCGGTAGGCATTGTAGATGACGGCGATGAGGAGCGCTCCGAGGAGGAGCGTCACAATCGCAAGCATCTGGTGCATGGTTTCAATCTGTATTCCGTTCATGTCTGTTCCTTGACCTTCCTCACCGAGATGATCGTCTGGATATCCTTCACTCCCGGAAGGCCGGAGAGGGGGACGAGCACGCTCCGCTTCAACTCGGATATGTTCTGCACCCGGACCTTGACGAAGAAGTCCCCGGGTTCAAGCACCTCATAGAGTTCAAGGATACTCGGGAGGTCCCGCATGAACGCCTCGACCTCAGGCTTTCCATCCGGGTGGACCCTGACGTTTAAAAATGCGACCAGCGTATGCTCGAAGCACTTCTGGTTGACGACGATCGTGAACCGTTCGAGGATACCGGCGTTCTTCAGCTTCTCGATCCTTTTGAAGACTGTCGACGGTGCTATGCCCAGCATCGAGCCGAGCTCTGCCATAGACATCCGCCCGTCTCTCTGCAGCTCCCGAAGGATCGCATCGTCGATCTCATCCATTCTTACAATAGTTACAAGCACTTGGTTATTAAAATTGCGTATCTGTTTTATATCATCAAATGGTTTTTTTCCATTTCCGATGCATAATGCCAGCTATATTGGAAATCTGTCAGGTTTTTGTATGGGTATAATTATCCCTGATTCATTCGGAAAAATTGGAAACAACCGTCACAACGGCGTAGAAAGGGGAAATATTATTTCAGTGTCGGTGAAAAATCGTTCCCCCGGGGTTGACGATCCTCCCGGGCCCCGGACCTCCGGCTGCTTCCCGGATGGCCGTATCGATGAACTCCCGGGCGGCGGCGAACCCCTCCCGCGCGGGCATTCCCCCGGCGAGGTATGCCGTGAGCGCCGCAGAGAAGCAGCACCCCGACCCGTGCACCGAGTAGGGATAGCGCTTCCCGGAGAGCCGCATCACCCCTTCGGGGTCGACAAAGAGGTCGACTGCTGCATCGCCGGCGAGATGCCCCCCCTTCACCACCACGGCACGGGCACCGAGATCCAGGATCCGCCGGCCCGCCTCGGCCATATCCTCGACGGTCACGACGTTCATCCCGGCCAGCACCTCGGCCTCCGGGAGGTTTGGGGTGACAATTGCCGCCCGGGGGATGAGCAGCTCCGTAAGGTCCGCGACCGCATCCTCTCTAAGCAGCCGGTGGCCCGACGTCGAGACCATCACCGGGTCGATGACGAGTGCTGCTCCCTCCGGCAGGGCCTCCGCGACGGCCCGGACGTTCTGGGCGTTGCCAAGCATCCCGGTCTTCCACGCCCCGATGGCGAAGTCGTCGGCGACCGCCCCAATCTGAGCCCGCACCGCGTCCGCCGGGAGCATCCAGGTCCCCCGCACCTCGCGGGTGTTCTGGGCCGTGACCGCTGTTATGACCGTCAGCCCCCAGACGCCGAGCGCGGTGAACGTCTTTACGTCTGCCTGGATACCCGCCCCTCCCCCGGAGTCGGAACCGGCAATAGAACATGCCGCGATCATCTGCGCACCCATCATTCTTCAACTGTCGGCGCAGGCCCGCTTGAATCTTTGCCTGCCCCCCGCCACTCCTTTTATCTGGTCGGGCACCGACCACTCATACAATGGATGTAGAAGAGATCAGCCGCCGGCACCTCGCTGCAGGCGCCCCTGACGATGAAATCGTGCGCATCCTTGCCCGGGATGTGCTCTCCATAAAACACCGCCGCGTGACCCCTGCCTACGCCGAGGCATTTGCCCGGGCGGTCCTTACCGAAGCGAAGAACTCGACCGGGCTTGCCGGCGACCTCTTTGCCTTCGAGTCCTCCGGCTCGACCATGGGCGAGTTCGGCGTCGGGTCACGGGGGTCCGGGGACTTCTTCGCCCACCGGCAGCTCGCCCGGATCATCGGCCGGACGGATGCTGCGGTCGGCGTCGACGAGATGGACGATGCCGGCGCCGTCCGTGCCGGAGGCGACTACATCATCACCACCGTCGACGGGATGCACTCCCGCCTCTCCGACTTCCCCTTCCTCGCCGGGTTCCACGTCACCCGGGCGACGCTCCGCGACGTCTACGTGATGGGCGCAAAACCCGTCGCCCTCCTCTCCGACATCCATGTCGCCGACGACGGCGACGTCGCGAAGATATTCGACTACACCGCTGGCGTCTCGGCCGTCGGCGAGGCCATGGGCGTCCCGCTCGTCACCGGCTCCACCCTCCGTATCGGCGGGGACATGGTGCTCGGCTCCCGGATGACGGGCTGCGTCGGCGCCGTCGGGGTCGCCAGCCACCTCACCGCGAGAAAACAGATCGCCCCCGGCGACGTCCTCCTCATGACGGAAGGGGCCGGCGGCGGGACGATCGCCACCGCCGCGATCTACTCCGGGTTCCCCGAGGTGGTCGAGGAGACGATCAACCTCCACTTCCTCAAGGCCTGCGAGGCGCTGCTTGCGAGCAGTGTCCTCCCCGCCATCCACGCCATGACCGACGTCACGAACGGCGGCCTCCGGGGCGACGCCTACGAGATGGCCGAGACCGCCGGCTGCCGGATCGTCGTCGTCGAGGACGAACTCCGCACCCTTGTCCAGCCCAAAGTCCTCGCCATGCTCGACTCCCTCCAGATCGACTACCTCGGCGTATCGCTCGACGCCCTCCTGGTCGTCGCGCCGCCGGAGGTTGCGCCCGAGATCCGGCGGGTCGTCGCGTCCGCCGGCGTCGCGATGAAAGAGGTCGGCTACGTCGAGAGAGGCTTGCCCGAGTCGGTCCTCTCGGTCGACGGCGAGATCCGGGACTTCACGCCCCGGTTCCGGGAGTCGGCCTACACCCCGGTCAAGAAGGTCGTGGACGAAGATAAAAGGGATTTTGAGGAGATGAAGATCGGGGTCGAGCGGGCGGCGGAGGCGGCGCTTGAGAAGAAGGAGCGGATCCTCTCCCGGCTCCGGTCCTCCTAACTATTTCGGGCAAGAACGGCCTTACGATGCACTGGAAATAGTGTCTCCTTTAAACTGCGCTTCGGCCAAAAAAGAAGGTCAGATGGAGTCCTTCTATCATCCTGGGATCTTCTTCCTCGTCAGTTTTTCATAGATCTCGACCTGATCCTTCCAGGGGATGTAGCCGACATAGACCGTATCTCCATCATCCCCGGTGAATTCCCACATTGGAACAGCCGATGACAGGGTCTGCTCACAGGGCTTCCAGACCAGCCGAGCAGGCATGGTATCGTCATAGCCACCTTCCGCGAGGACTGTCCGTGCTTCCTTCAGCGTCGGACGAACGACATTCTGTGTCTTTGGAGTTGGGGTAAATGCGCTACTGAAATCCGCAACATCTCCCTTGATGGAGACCTGTGTGACGACGGTGATGTAGCCGTCCCGCTCGAAGGGGATCAGATAGTAGTCATGCCATTTATCATCCAGGGAGTGTACGAAGACCGGCTCCCCCGGAGTCGTACCTTCAAGTTCCTTCTGGAAGATCTTGATTCTGTTCATCTCCTGTCGGGCAAACGCAGCAAGGTCGGTATCTTCGGTCAGGGGGATGTCGTCTTCCTCATCGGCCATCAGAGTGACGTTCTTAGCCACAGCCTCGTAGTACTCCGTCATCTGGCCATAGTAAGTCTCCCGATCGACACCCGTGGTCGGGGTAGGCCGGACAAGGGTCTCGCTCCAGACCGCGGGACGGGTGGCATCGGTATCTCCGATCGTGATTTCACCAAAAGTCGGAGTAGTGTCCTGAGGTGCGGTACAGGCAGCGTCAGTGCTCCAGTAGCCCCGCACATGAGTCCAGTACCCGTCCCAGTAACTTCCATCTACGTCCACCGGGGTGAATACGTTGCTCCAGTCATCTGTAGAATAGTAGTGGTTGATATCGTCCTCCCAGGGATCATGAACCCAGAAGCCGTATACAGCGTACACGCTCCCGTAGTAATCCTCGTACGAAGCTCCCTTCACTAGGACCCAGTGATCCCCGGAATAGATCAGTGCAGGCGATGGAATATCCAGGTCAGCGATATCCATCGCCATGGCGATGTTTGCCGTGTTGAAATAACTCCACCTGCGATCCTCAGCGACGAAGTTGTTGAGGTAGTTGCTCACGCAAGCCGCGAGCCCGTACGGGTCCGTGTACCATAACTCTATGTTATTATTCTGAATACAGTTCCATAACGTATCCTGCGAGACGTAACCGTTGTGGAAGTCTATCCACATCTGTGCGACCGCCGGGCCACAGTAGTAGGTCGTCTCCTGCTCGTAGTAGGGTAAGGAAAGCTGTTTGGTCACTTCTCCCGCCGTGACGGGAGCGATGACTGTCCCTATAACGAGCAGCATCACCAGCAGGATGCCGGTCTTCAAGAAAAGATATGTCTTCATCGTTCTAACCTCCATAGCCATTGAGGCAGGGAGCCACAACGGTATCAGTCATGAGTTGCGGCGAAATCGATGCCTCCGGGCACGCAGAGCGCACATCCGGTCCAAAACCGTTGATGGGTGAACACCGCGCCGGTTTACGGTTACGGGTGCCGTGTGCGGCATCTACAGTAGTCCTTCAGCCCCTTCGTGCGATAAAATCGCCGAAAACGTTCGATCCCGGTCGAACGGATTCAAAAACCATATATAGAGGCTACGCGATCTCCTCACTCGTAAGATCGGCGAGCTGCGTCACCGCATGTGTGTTCCGCCACCAGGCGCAGGCATACGCCATGAGGACTCCCCCGATCACCGCGAGCGCGATCCCGGCAACGAGCAGTTCCATAGGAGGTCCCTCCGGGATCGGGACTCCTCCTCCCGGGAGCGAGGGGACTGGTCCTTCCCGGGTCGGCGCGGTCAGGAAGACCGCAAGGGCACAGACCCCGCCGGCGAGGCTCGCCAGCCCTGCGGCCAGAATAATCCGGACCCGGGCACCGCCGTGCGGCTGCAGGAGGGCATGCCCCTCCGGCGTGAGCGCGTAGTACACCCAGGCGTGCCCGTTCTCCCCGGCGGCGACGAAACCGGCGTCGGCCAGTCTCTGCAGGTGGTGATGGACCGTGGACTTCGCCAGGCCGAGATCGTCCGCGAGTTCCGTGATCGTCATCCTGCGTGCATATAGGGCCTTTAAAATATCAAGCCGGGTTCCTGATGCGAGGACCTCGAACGTATCCTTCGTCAGGACGATATCGACCGGCTCCATAGGGGAGTAGTTCGGAAAGACGGGATATAACTATTCCGTTATCCCCACATCGCAAAAAAGAAGCCTCCTCATGCGGCCGGATCGAGTGAGAGCAGGGGACGGGCCCGTGCGTCCCCCTCACAGACGTGGCCTAATCCTCCGGCTTCTTCCCGGCCGCACAGACGTTGTAGGCGAGGTAGGGCAGGTTCTCCTCGACGAACGGCTCCACCTTCCGGGCGAGGTTAAATACCGGGTCTGCAAGATTTAAGTGCGCAAACGAGCACCGGCCGACCGCGACATCCTCAAACCCGGCTTCCTCGAAGAGTCCCGCGATCTCGGCGTTGGTGTAGTAGTGCTCGTCGAAGTACCCGACACCCACCTTCTTTAAGCCGACCTTCTCCCCCACCTGGTAGACGATGGGGACGATGCTCGTAAAGACCGTCCGCGAGAGGGTGCAGATGGCGATCCGGCCGCCGGGCTTCAGGACCCGGTAGCACTCGCGGAGCATCGCCGCAGCGTCGGGGACGTAACTGAAGGCGAGCAGGCTTGCAAGGGCGTCGAAGGTGGCGTCGTGGAACGGGAGGACGTCGGCGGTCCCGACGCAGAACCCGCTCTCCGGACAGCGCTGCCGCCCATGCCTGACCATCCCCGGGCTGATATCGAGGCCCACCGCACGGCCGCCCTCCTCGACGTAGCGCTGCACGAAGAGCCCGGTCCCGCACCCGAGGTCGAGAAGAAACTTTCCCTTCGGGAGAGCGGTCATCACGTGGTCGGAGATGTGCCCATGGTAGTATTTCCCGCGGTTGCCGTCGTAGCGGTCGTCGTAGATATCCGCGACCTCATCATAGTGTTGCTGTACTTTCTTCACTGAACACCTCCCGGGCAATCCGGGCTAGAAGTGCATTGATCTGCACAAAGTCGTTTGCATTCTGGCAGAGTTTGAGGTCCGCATCGGCGAGCGCGATGGCAAGGGCCGGGTGGTTGTACTCGCGCCGGACCACCTGCCGGAGTTCGCGGATGACCTCCCGCGCCGAGAGCCCGTACTCGATCATCAGCGACTCGACAATCCGGCGTGCGGCATCGAAGTTGCCGGCCCGGAGCGTGTCGAACGCAGACGTGGCAACGTTCGCGGTCTCCGAGCGCGAGACCTCCGCGAGGTCGAGGTCCTTTCCCGAGCCGACGGTGATCTGCAGGTACATGATCGCCCGCCGCAGGTCGCCCTGTGCGGCGTGGACGATCAGGTCGAGGTCGTCGGCAGGACATGCGGCCCCTTCCGCAGCGAGGATCTCCTGAAGGCGGCCGCGGACTACCCCGCTCTCAAGCGGGGCGAAGAAGAGCGGCAGGCAGCGCGACGCGATGGCCGGGATGATCGCCGACGGCCGGACCGTGACGAGGATGAACCGGCAGGTGGCGCTGTAGCGCTCCATCGTCCGGCGCAGGGCCTGCTGCGCCTCGAACGTCAGGCCCTGGGCATCCTCAAAGACCATCAGTTTGAAGTCGGCGTCGAGCGGACGCATCGAAGCGTACCACTTCACGATCTGCTTGAAGTTGACGATCAGGCTCCGGTCTTTGCGGTAGATCATGCTGAACCGCTCGTCTGCCTCAAGAGCGCTCTTCCCTCTCCCGAGGATGTCGGCGGCGCTGAGGATGGTCGTGTTCGCCTCCCAGTTCTCGCCGTAAAGCCTTCTGGCCAGGCACTCGACGGCCACGGTCTTCCCGGTGCCGTGCGGGCCGGAGATGAGCATATGGGGCACACTGCCGGAGTCCGCAAACGCCGTGAGGTAGCGGACGACCTCATCCTGCCCGATGATTTCATCGCACCGCTTCGGGCGGTAGACCTCACTCCAGAGCATGGGCCAGTCTCTCTCTCATCTCATCTATTGCCGCCCGGAGAAGATAGGTATTGTCAAGCGAGGCGACAAGCCGTTCACCCTCGCCGGGACCAAGAGAGGAGCACGCCGCGGTTATCGCGGGGATGGCACGCGTCACCTCGTCGACGACCGTCAGGGTCGCCGTGCGGGCGGTCCGGGAGAGCGGGTTTAGATCGATCGTGATGACGGTCTTCCCCATCGCCCGGAGCGCTGCGCAGCGGTCCCCGTCCTCGAGCGGCACGAGAACCACGTCGGCATCCCCGATCCCTTCCGGGAGGCAGAGAGCGCGGTCGTGGGAGAGCGGGACGAGCCGTTCCGGTGTCCCGGAGAGGACCCGGACGCCGTGCTCCGTAAGAAGCCGGGTGATCAGAGCCATTCGCTCCTCCGTCCGGTGAAAGAGGTTCACCTCGACGTCGGCGCCGCTTGCCCGCTGGAGCGCGGCGATCTCGTCTGCCGCAAGCGCCGCCGTGTTCCCGTTCACCGATATCACCGCATGCCGGGCAGAAAGAAGGATCGCGGCGGCTGTCCGGGCGGCGAGAGCAGCGCTCTTCGTCGTCTTCTCGCCGATCAGGTAGTCAAACGCCTCACCGCGTCCGTGGGCGGCGAGCCCTTCCATGGCGACGATGCCCTCGCGGGCGCACCGGGCCAGCCGCT
The DNA here is from genome assembly GCA_002839645.1 of Methanomicrobiales archaeon HGW-Methanomicrobiales-2. Classification (GTDB taxonomy): domain Archaea; phylum Halobacteriota; class Methanomicrobia; order Methanomicrobiales; family Methanoculleaceae; genus Methanoculleus. Next base: position 24,598 of record PGYL01000020.1, read on the forward strand.
CGCGGGCGACCAGGGAGCGATAGCGTGGATGGTCTTTGGGAATCATGGTTTCATCTCGATTATGTATGCGCCGCGGCGTGCGACCTCCAGGCGGTAGACCTCCCCGAACCCGGAGAGGACCCGCTCCGCAGCCTCGCCTGCAGCAAAGACACCGTTTCCGAGCATCGTCATGCTTGCCGGAACCCCGACGGCGTCGCAGGCCTCGAGCACCCGCCGCACCTCCGGCGCGATGAGCCCGCTCTTCTCGGCGAACCCTCGCGAGAGGAGGCAGAAGTCGGTGAGGTCCCGGGGGCAGCGGTCGGGATACGCGGCGGCTATCCGCGCCATCGCCCCCTCCGACGAGAGGACCGAGGCGGTCGGGAGCGGGCCGAGGCTCACGGCGTATAGAGGTTCTTCCGGGTAGAAACGGATGATCTTCGCGTGAATGCCCGGCCCCGTCCTGCAGACGACCCCGCCTGCCCGGCTCGCGGCGACGTCCCCGAGGCCGGTGCGGTGGAGGACCTCGGCCTCGTGGGCCCGGGTAGCCACCTCGTCTGCGGAGAGGTCGAGGTCGAAGAGGTGGTTTGCCGCCGTGAGCGTTGATAGAAGCGCCGCTGCCGAGAGGCCGAACCCGGCGCCGATGGGGAGCCGGCACTCCGTGGTGACGCTGGCGGCGACGCCCAGCCGGTCGAGGGCGTACTCGACCGGCGGCGACCCGGTGCTTGCATGGCCCGGCCGGACAACCCGGACCGTCGTCTCCGCGGCCTTCGCGACCGTCGAGCGCACCCCTTCGTCGATGACCACGCCGGCCCCGACGCTCCCGGTGCTCGAGGGGTCGCTCCCCTCCACACGCCTGAAGTAGCCGGATATGTGCCCGGGAGAGAAGGCTACAACAGTCCGGACCATACCGCCGCCGCGACCTCCTCTTTGCTCCCCGCGACGTCGGTTGCCCCGCCGGCGGTCATGATGCGAAACGACCCCTCGGCCGCCCCCATCGTCGGCGGAGCGTTCACCACGACCATTCGGGCGCCCGCATCGAGCATTGCTCTCGCCCGCTTCTCCTCGTCCCAGCCCAGTTTGAACGCCACTGTCACGGGGCTGCACGCCGCCATCACCTCGTCGATGACCTTGGGGAGGGGCTCGAGCCTGATAGTCTGGGGCGAGCCGCTCGGGATCTTCCCCTCCCGCCGCCCGGGGGCAAAGTCCGATATCGCTGCCGCGCTGACGTAGATGTCGATCCCTTCGCGGCAGACAGCGAGGACAGCCTCACGCATCTCTCCGGCGGTCGTGACATGGATGTTTCGGACACACGGGAACGACCCCGCGTGCACCACCGTCACCCCGGCACCGAGCCGGAAGGCCTCGAGCGCGAGCGCCTGACCCATCCGTCCGGTCGACCGTGTGGTCAGCACCCGCACGTCGTCGAGGGGTTCCGCACACGCCCCGCTCGTGATCAGAACTTTTTTGCCCGCGAGCGGACGGCCGGAGACCGCCCGTTCGGCGTGGAGGACGATCGTATCGGTATCGGCGATCTTCGCCTTCCCCTCCTCGACCTTCGGGTCGACGACGTCGATGCCCCAGGACCGGAGCCGCCGGAGGTTCTCCTTGATTCCCGGGTGGCGGTACATGCTCTCGTGCATCGCGGGAGCGACCACCACCGGCATCCCCTGCCCGAGCGCCGTCGTGGCGAAGGTGGTCGCCGGGGTATCGTCGATCCCGCACGCGATCTTACCGATGGTGTTTGCCGTGCAGGGGGCGACCAGCAGGAGGTCCGCCGCCCCGCCCTCGCCGCAGTAGAGGACATGCTCGACAAGGCCGGTGATCCGGGTTATTACCGGCCGTCCGGTCGCGTAGGTCAGGGCGTCGGGGTGGACGATCCCGGCTGCCGCCTCCGTCATGACCGCCTGCACCGTTGCGCCCCGGCGCCGCAGGGCGTGAGCGAGTTTCACCGTCTCGACGGCTGCGATGCTCCCCGTCACGGCAAGGACTACCGTCTTTCCTGAAAGTGTCTTCACGATACCGTCACATCCTGCACCATATGCCACGCGTGCGGGCCGTACTTCTTCACCCGGCGGGAGGTGATTGCCGCCGAAAACCCGGCTTCCTCGGCCAGTTCCCGTATCGCGGCCGCAGTATCGCCAATACTGTGGACGTGGAGCACGCTCCCGCTACGGACATGGGCGAGGGCGTCGGCGAGCATCGACGGGGCTTCGAAATGCCCCATCAGGACCCGGTCGTAGACCCCGGCAAGCAGCGTCCGCGAGTCCCCGACCTCTGCCGTGACACGGTCCGCGACATGGTTTGCCATAATGTTTCGTTTCAGGTATTCAAAGGCTGTCGGATTGATCTCCATCGCATGGACCGTCGCGCCGCTTACGGCCGCGGGTATCGAGAAGTAGCCGATCCCGGCGAACATATCGGCGACCCGTTCATTGGGACGGACGAGAGCGGCAATCCTTGCCTTCTCCGTGCGGTTTCCCTGCGCAAACATCACCCGTGTCGGGTCGAGGATGAAGGTGTAGCCCTGCTCGCGGTGCCGCACCTCGCCGGCGGTGCCGTAGAGGACTTCCACGTCCGGGATGCGCATTGCGCCGAGAAAATCTTTCACCCGGACGACTCCCCGGGGGTGGCAGTGCCCCACGATCCCGGCGAGTTCCTCCTCAGACGGGAGAGGGCCGTGGAGCACCGCGATGTCGCCGACGAGGTGGTAGCCGCGCCCCCGGTAGGTCTCCCGCTCGGGGAGGTCCGCGTCGGCCGGATACCCCTCCCTGACCGGCACCCAGGCGGTGCCGCCCTCGACATACGGCCGGCGGGTGCGGTCCACCCACTCTGCATCGAGACAATCGGTGAGGGCGCCCGCCGGCACCTTCCTCGCACGCATGGGAGTCACTCACCCGACGATGATCAGGCGGTCCTGCTCCTCGTCGCGGAGCACCCGGATCGGCTGCCCTTCTACCGGGAACGTCCAGGGAACGGGGGTCAGTTCCCGCGTCTTGTAGGTCTTTGGGTCCATGAGCCCCACCAGACCCGGCTGCGTGAAGACGACGAGTGCCGCCTCGGCATCACGGACGCTGCCGATGATGCGCTCGATCTCGCTCTCGGCAAGGGTCCGGGTCATGCCGGTCTGCAGGTCAAAGACCCGGAGACGCTGCCCGTCGACATCGCGCACCTCGAAGTAGTTGCCCCGGGATACTACCACGTCTCCTCTCTGGTAGTAGGGGAGGCGGATGGAGTAGGTGATGCGGTAGAGCGCCTTGCCCTCCTTCTCACCCATCAGCTTCGGGTGGGTCGTGTACTTCCCGCCGAGCGCTCCCGTTATCGCCCGGGTGAGCATCTGGCCGAGGTGCTGGGACCCGACGGTGATATCGACGCCGTCCCTCGACTCCTTGAGTTCCGATATAAACGAGAGACGGTCCCCCGACTCCTGCAGAGAGTCTTCGGTCTGCTCTGCAATGCTCGTGGCGACCTCGCGCTCGTAGGCGTTGATCTTCCGATCAGTCGCCCGCACCTGGACGATCCCCTCGTAGTAGCCGCCGGAGATGCGGCTGCACCGGTCGCAGGCCTCCTTCTGCCAGCGGATCTCGACCTGGCAGGTCTCGTGGATCGGGATGGAATAGAGAGTTCCTTCCACGGCGACGGTGCAGGCCGTCCGGTTCGACGCGATCTCCTCGGACCTGACGGTGACCCTGGGGTTCTTCACATCCTCGTGGATGCTGACCGCCGATACCGCCATCTCGGTGATGAGATCTTCTCGCCGCGTCCGCAGGTCCGACCAGGTCTTGCCGCGCTTCTGCGAGTCGCAGACAGGACAGAAGACGGCGGTCACGTAGTTCTCGCAGGTAAGCACCCGGGTATCCGCGACCCGGCACCGGGGGCAGAGCCCTTCCTCGGTTGGTTGCCCACAACGGGGGCAGATGATGGTCTGTATGGTCATGGATCAGATCCTGACTATCTGGGCATGGGGTACACCGCCGATCATGATGCAGTCCTCGTCGGTGAGCAGCCCCATAGCGATGGCGAGGGCTACGACGCGCTTCCCGATAATGTTAACGTTCGTCGCGCCGAAAAGTGCCTCTCTGACTTCTTCCTCGGTGGCACTCTCCGTGCCGTAAAATCCTCCGGTGATGCAGACCTCCACGTCTCCGTGCATCAGGGTGACATTTAAGAGCTCGGAGTCGCAGGCAGCCACCACCTCGCCGGCGCCCGGCATGCGGTGAACTTTCAAGTACATTGCAGATCTCTTGGGCGTAAGTCGTCAAAAAGGTGCGCTGTTGTCTAGGGAAGGACGATATCCACGCCGTAGGTGCGCGACGGGGTCCCGGCATGGATGCGCCAGGCATCCTCTTCGGTGATAAGCCCCTCCTCGAGGTACCGGCGCGTGAACCGCGGGACCGATTTCGGCCCGATCACCGCGCCGGGCCTCGCGTTCTCGTCCATGTAGTCGCTCTCCATGGTGAACCATCGCCCGGCCCGGGCGAGCGCGGGGATATCCTCGTGCCGCGCGATGAAGGAGGGCATGAGCGGCGTATCGGGGGTTGCGAAGTGTTTGACGACCCGTTCGAGCGCTATTCCCGCCCGGCCGGCCATCTCGACGACGTCGGTGCAGGGCCCGCTCTCGGCATGGAGCTGCACGGCGCAGCCGCACTCACCCCCGAGTTCGAGCGCGTGGAAGAGGACCGTGTTCGATGCCGCGAGCACCTCGGGCGCGACCTCATAGTGGGGCCGCCCGCTTTTGAGGGCAACAGCCCTTCCTTCCTCGACGTAACGGGCGGCGAGGTCGAGCCCGGCCATCATGATGGCAGCGGCCTCGTCAAGGCTCATCCGTCCGGCGAGGCGGCTCATCTCCGCCGGGTGGATGCCGAGGACCGGGTAGACGACGAGCCCGGTCTCCCGGATCATATCGGCCACCCGGAGCGTTGCGAGAAAGACCTCCCGGTAGTCTTCGCCTGAGGCGGCCTCGACCCCCAGCGACCAGGAGGGCTTCGTGACCAGGAAGATGTGCGTCCCCCCGCTGCGATGGAAATCCTTTGCGGCCTCGATGCCCCGGCCGTTTTGCGGGTCGATGTGGATATGGTCGTCAGTGATCGGTATTTCTGGGAGTTTCATAGAACTCGACAATCTCCATCATGGGGTAGTCGTCCTCGAGGTGCAGCCGGGCCCGGCAGACGGTCTCGCCGACCTCCGTCGTGATAGCGACGTCAAACATCCGCCCGGCAAGTTCCGAGTAGCCGAACCGGTTCGAGACCATCAGGTCGCGGTTCAGCTGGACAGAGATCTCCGTCACGTAGGGCTGCAGGCCGACGGCCTGCTCGATGGCGGCCTCAACGGTCGCGGCGGTTTCGCGGGCGATGGGCGTCCCGACGAACTGGTGGTAGAGGGCGCCGAGTTTTATTCCGGCTTCAAATGCCGCCTTCTCGCGGTCGGTGATCATACTAGTACTGGGTTTGTGGGAGTAAGAAAGGTGCGCCCCGGCGGGTGAGAAAGGGAGGGTTCCGTTTTACACGTGCTCATAAACCCGCAGGAACTCCTCCCGCGAAATTCCTGCCTGCGTGCAGATGGTTCGGAGGGTCGGGCCTTTGAGTTTGGGGTGATTCGGCATCGTGAGCGGCGTCGTTGTGCCGTCCGGGTTGTTGCGGATGTGGGCATCCCAAAACACCTTCGCCGGGAAGGGGGACACCCCTTCGCACCTTCGGTGCTCGAGCCCCCTCCGGTCGCACCTCCCGGTCCCTCGAAGAACTTCGTTCTTCTCATGCTCCTGCCCTTCGGCCGGTCGCACTCCCCGCGTGGCGATCTCCAGTGAAAAGCCGTTTCACCCTTCTTGCCCCAGATATGGTTCAGATGGCAGAACCCTTAGAGGCAAGTATTTCTTCATAGGTATCCCCCTCTGCGACGACGACTCCTTTCAGACCCAGGGGGTAGGCGACATAGCCGTCAGGGTGTTTCTCGACGATGATCGTTAGGGTCTTCATGAGTTCATCTCTCCTCTAACCGGTCCGGGCAGGCATCGGTTTCATTCCACGCCACCCCCGTCTCCGGCGTTCGGGCGGCGGAGGATGATGACCACCCGGAGGATGACATAGAAGACAGCGGCGACCAGCACGCACTCGAGGTAGAACCCGAGGAACGTGAACGCGGAAAACACCAGACCATGTGCTAATGAGTCTTCGGCGAGCGGCAGTGCGTTCATGACGTCGTCAAGAAGCCACCCGAAGATCGGCAGCCGGTCCGCGAGCAGCGGGGGCTCGCCTCTCCAGCGGTGCGGGGTTATGAACAGGGGGAATACCAGCGGGGTCATTGCTGCGGCGGTAACGAGCACCGTCTGTATTCGCCCGTGAAACGAAAGGACGCCTGCGACAAGCGGGAACGGCGTAGCGGCCCCCGCAACTGCAAGAGTCAGGATCACCAGAAAGAGGGCGAGGAGGGCATTGCGTGCGTACCACAGGGTTTCACCGCTCGTCGTGTAGTGGCCGTAGATCTCGTTCCAGACAGTGGCTATCAGGAGGCCGTAGAGAGTATACTCCTCGGGGATGTATGACGGCGGGGAGAAACTCGTGTATTCGGCAGTGAGGGTTCACCCGGCCTTGGACGGATGGGGTGATCTTCCGCGGTTTTGCGAACGCTGTTTTGAGCATCCACACAGGGAGATGAACTCGAATCCCTATAGCATTTCCCTCACAATCCTCTACACGCCCCTCGGCTGATTGCAAAAATGGGGTGTCCGATCCTGCTTTGGGGGCCGGGGGCAGAGGGGAGGGACCGTTCTCACGGCGAAGCGGATCATGCAGGGTACGCTATTCTTCGGCAACCAGGCACTCCTACGGCACCTCCGACCCGCCATTGGCGGTGATGTGACCGTGAGTACCCTGATGGCTTTGGCTCTGCGAAGAACTTAAACAGGATCGCCGTAAGCACGGTAAACTAGTGCATCCTGTCACTTTATTTTAGGGATTTTGGCGTGCGGGGCCGGGCGCTATGGTCGCACTCCGGAGCACGGCTTTCCACCGGGCTGCGCACCCATGGTGCTCGAGCTCCGTTCCTACCAGAACGTCGCATATCACACCTAGCGGTGCTCCTGCTCCGGTTCTACCGAACCATCGCAATCGCCACGCACTGCCCCCGCCCCCTGGGGCGGGGGAGGAAGGCCGAAGGCCGGGCGGGGTGGGGGTTACGGGTATCCCATTCGGCAGTAGAGACAGGGGGGAGGCCCCCTTGCACCTATCGGTGCTCAAGCTCCCTCCGGTCGCACTCCCCGTCGGCCCCACCCCCGCGAGGCGATATCCCCACGGTCCACTTGCAGGGGCATGCCCGGGGTGATTCCTCATCCCGCGTCTATGCTTCCCTATTCATGCCCTATTCAACAGAACTGAAATTTCGTAGCTTCGCGTGAAGCAATCCATGGTGCAGATCGGGATATGGTCCCACACAGAAGGCAGGCCGTGAGAGATGCGAAGGGTGGGAAAGGAAATTCATAGAGTTACATGACAACGAGTACTAGAGGTGGTTTGATCGGATACGGCGGATTCAATGCCGCGGAATGTCGTACAGTATTACAATTAAGTATACGTCTGCTGGATAGGTTAGGATATGAGACTGCGTGTAGTGCTCGAACCCAGTGAGGATGGGGGGTATACGGTCTATGTACCAGGCCTGCCCGGCTGTATCAGCGAAGGCGATACGAGAAAAGAAGCATTGGATAATATCAGGGAAGCTATCGAGCTGTATCTTGAAACCGTTGAGGATGATCTCGTTTTCAGCGAAACAGCCGAGCAGGTTGAGATTGCTGTATGAGCAAGGTGCCTGTTCTTGATTACGACAGAGTCGTCATTGCTCTTCAAAGGGACGGGTGGGTTGTCGTCCGTACACGGGGTAGCCACATCCGCCTGCATAAGCATCTGCCCGATAAAATACTGAAATTGACAGTCCCTATGCACAAACCAATCAAGCGCTCAACGCTGTCGCGCATTTTAAAACAGGCCGATATGACGGTCGAAAAATTGAATGATCTGCTCTAGGCCGGCGCATGTGAGCGTCAACTCCGGCAGGCTACGTTGACCGACACTCGATCTCCACAGGACCGGGCTCTCCTGGGGGGATGCCCGGTCTGCCCTTCACGAGAAAAGGGCTAACCCTCCCCCCTACCCGATCGGCTTCACCAGCCCGTGCCGGGGCTCGAGCACCTCGCCGTCCCCCGCCTATCACGTCACCTTGATATAGCCGTGCCGGGGCTCGAGCAGGTCCCCGCCCCGTTTCAGCTGCTCGATGGTGTGCTCGATCTTGTCGCGGGAGAAGCCCTGCTGCACCAGGATATCGAGCACTTCATCGAGTTTCGCCTGGCCGCCGGAGTCGCCGGAGATGTTCCGGATCGCCTCCTTGACCGACCGGATGATGTCGCGCTGCGACTTCATGACGCCGGTCACGAGCTTGTCGATGTCGAAGCTCCCCGTCTCGGCGTCGTAGGCGACCTGCCGGAGACAGACGTCCACGATCTTTAAGATCCGATCGGTATCCTCCGTATCGATGGTGGTCGAGAGGCGCATCCGGGCGCTCGCCTCTGCAAGGCGGACCAGAGCCTCAAGCTGCCGGGCGGTGACCGGGACGGGCTTGTTCCCGCTCGCGAGGTCCCGGAGCCGCATATAGTAGGAGATCAGCGCATCCTGGGCCCCGTCGGAGAGGATGGGGAAGCAGGTCCGCTTTGCATACGCGATGTACTTCCGCAGGAGCGTCGGGTCGATGTCGGGGATGACGGGCGCAAGCGCCCGCTGGATGTAGGCATCGTCGACGTCGGGCAGCGGCGTGTATGCGTGCTGCTTGATCAGTTCGCCGACGGAATGAGTCTTGATGATGTGGTGGGCGATGGCCCCGTCGCGCTCGGCTTCCGGCTGGTCGGTCATCACGAAGATGAGGTCGAACCGCGAGAGGAGCGAGGGCGGCATGTCGATCTGCTCGCCGATCGGGATGAACTGGTCGAACCGTCCCAGTTTCGGGTTCGCCGCACCGAGGAGCGCACACCGGGACTTTAAGGTCGCGGTGATGCCGGCTTTTGCGACCGAGATCGAGTTGCCGCACCAGATCGGGATGCCGTTTCGCCGGACATACAGGATGTGGTTTGGGACCTCGAGGCAGTAGATCGTGCCCTTATACGGGCGCTTCTCGATCTGCCGCTGCCCGTTTGAGTTGACGTTCGGCTCGTTCTGGCCGTCGCGGATGAAGGTCACCTGGAAGATATCGTGGGTCACGGTCGAGGTCCCGCCCCGCGGGGTGGGTGTGACGGTCCCGGCCTCCCGCATGAGATGGACGTTTCCGGACCACCCCTTCTTCAGCAGGAGTTCGGTGACGTCGTCGGCAAGCCTCTTCGAGGAGGTGATGTATATCGAGACCCCGGTCGTTTTGTTGACGTAGCCGTCCCCGAGCATCAGCGCGTCGAGGAGTATCCCGATCTGCTCCGGGGGGAGGCGTTTTGCGTAATCGGGGACGTACTTCTCGTGACATTTTCCAAACGGCGCAAGGTGTTGTGCGAGCTGCTTTGCGTTGATCGCAAAGTTTGCACCGTCGTACGAAAAGCGGAACGGCAGCCTCTCAAGACACTGCCGGATCTTTTCGACCGACTCAGGAATCTTTTGCGATATGATCACGCGGTAGGGAACCTGCGTCTGGTGATGCCGCTGGACGGACCCTTCGGAGAGGAAGTAGCCCAGGAACTCAAGCCAGTCATCCATCCCGATGCGGATGGGGTCGGTGAGTTTTCCTTTTGAGTTCTGGTTCGCGAACTTGGTGACGGGCGGGATCTCGTAGGTCTCCTGCCGTTCCCCCGCCCATGCGGCGTTCTTCTTGAACCGCATCCTTTTATGGGTGGGGACCTCGTCCATGCGGATGAGCTGGAATCCCTCCCACTCGTCGGCACGCCGGTTCAGGTTGACGTACATCCGGTGGTTCGGCGTGACCGCGAGGTCCACCTGCCGTGACTTGATGTAATACAGTTCCCCGTCGTACGCCGATGCCACAAAATCGGACGGGGATGCGTACTCAAGCCTGCCGTCGGGAGAGAGCGTCGCGACACGGTCGTCTGAGGTTACATCCCGGAATAATTTCCAACCGGCCTCCGTAAGGACTTCGGTCACGTCGTCGTAGCACTGCTGCTCCATCGCCTCGTGGAGCGCGCTCCGGTCCTCTTTCGCCATCTTGTCCATCTCATCGACGGCTGCGATCCCCATATCGGCGAGGACCAGCGCACCGGCTTCGAGCGTCCAGCGGCCGTCGCCGAACTCGTCCTTGACGGCCGTCGCCGTCAGCCCCGCGGATGTCGACGACTTGCCGCTCGTGTAGATCCCCCGCGGCGAGAGTTTCACGACGTAACGCAAAATTTGACTCTTTGCGATACCCGGGTCGCCGACCAGGAGGACGTGGATATCGCCGCGGAGGCGGGAGCCGTCCGGCATCTCCTTGGCGATGCCGCCGAAGAGCTGGAGCGCGATCGCCTCTTTCACGTCGTCGGTGCCGTAGATCGTCGGCGCGATCGACCGGGCGATCTTCTTGTAGATCGAGGGATCGCGGGCGAGCGCCATGATCTTCGTCTCGTCCTCCTCGGTGATCGAGACCTCCTCGAACTCCTTCTCGCCGATCTCGATGGAGTTGCATTCGAGGTAGATATCAAAGAGTGTGCTCTTCTGGCCGGAGTTGATCCTCTGCACCGATCGCAGGATGCCGTTCACCACCACCCGGTCACCCGGGGCGACCATGCCGGTGAGGTCGTCGGTGACATCGATATCGAGCGTCTGGGGCTGTTCGCCGCCCCGGAGACCCTCGGGCGACTCCTGGACCCGGAGTTTCTGGGCGTCGACGAACCGGCACCGGTTCATCACCAGGTCAAGCCGGGTCTTCCTCTCACAGTTCGGGCAGAAGTCAGGCTCATCGAACCGCCCGTAGCCCTGGGGGACCGGCTCGGTGTTCTTCCCGCAGGAGCGGCACTTGAAGACCGCGCTGACGATCCGGGGGCGCACCTCGGTCGTCTTTCTGAGGATCCCCTCGATGCCGATGAACGTGTTGATCTGGTCGGCCCTGATATCCCGGACGTCGGTCTTCTGCGGCAGGTTCGTGAACCGGATGTTGATCTGCTCCGGGTCCTGGCTATCTTTCAGTTTGATGAGTTTGTTCTGGACAATCGCGTCCCGGATATCCCCGAGCACCTTGCCCGGGCTCCGCAGGAGCTCGAATGCGAGCCTGTTATTCAGGATCTTTCGAAAATCGATGATGAGCGACCGCTTATGAGGGTACTCGCGGGAGAGCTCGGCGAGCTCCCGCTTGTACTGCTTCTTTAAGAATTTCGTCCACTCACCGACGACATCGGTGACCTCAACGGTTACCTCTTCGGTCACGGCAGAACCCTCACCGGTGCTGCCCTGCGGCGAGAACGAACCGGGCGAGCAACGCCTCCATCTGGATGTCGCTGCTTGCTCCTTCGGAGAGGCGGAAATCAGTCTCGCCGAGGGCATCTATCAGTCTCACTTTGAGTGTCCGGTCGATGTCGCGCTGGACCAGCGCCCGGTAGCACTGGTTGATCAGCTCGTTTGGGGCGATGCCCCGGACGTGCGTCAGTTCGGAGAGCGCCTGTTCCGCCTCATCGAACTTTCCTGCTATCGAGAGGTCGAGGAGCTCGTTGATCTCCGACGGGCGGGCCGTTGAGGTGATCTCGTAGATCATCTCTTCGTCGATGGTGGGCCGGAGGATGGCGGCGCCCTGCAGGGCGTTGATCGCCTTCCTCATATCCCCGGAAGCGACATAGACGATGGCGTCGAGCGCCCCCTCCGTGACGGTGAGGCCTTCGACTGCGGCAATCCTCCGGGTCTCCTCGATGACCGCCTCGCGGTCGAGCGGCCTGAACCGGTAGATGGCGCACCGGCTCTGGATGGGGTCGATGATCTTCGAGGAGTAGTTGCACGAGAGGATGAACCGGCAGGTCCGGGCGTAGGTCTCCATCGTCCTCCGGAGGGCGGCCTGTGCGTCGGTGGTGAGCGCGTCCGCCTCGTCTAAGAAGAGGACCTTGAACGTCGCGCCGGCAAGCGGCGATGTCCGGGCGAACTCCTTGATCTGGTTTCTGACGACGTCGATGCCGCGCTCGTCGGAGGCGTTCATCTCGCGGAAGTTCATCTGCCAGGAGTCGCCGAAGAACTCCCGCGCGAGCGCCACGGCGGCGGTCGTCTTCCCGATCCCCGCGCTGCCCGTGAAGAGAAGGTGCGGCAGGTTGCCGGTCTTCACGTAGGATTGGAGGCGCACCACGATATCCTTCTGTCCGACCATCTCATCGAGTCTTCTGGGCCGATACTTCTCTATCCAGATGGTGTGGTTGCCGTCCATTTGCATAATGTTTGGTGCTCGCGCATCGTAAAAGCATCGACATCTCTCCCGGTGATCCTTTTTAGTGGTTGAGGGCGAAGAGATAGGTACAGAGACCAGGGAAATATCACGGGTTTGCATGGAGTTACGGCCGGCCGTGACTCCTGCACCGAGATTCCTTGTTCCTTTCCTGAGGCGGACGAATTATGGAACCTGCTGGACGGGTATTTGCGCGGGACTTCTCCGCCGCGCGGCATACGGTGGACTCCGGGGACGGCTCGTACGTGGTGACGCCCACTGGCGCCTGGTGCCGCCGTCTCTTCATCGTCGGCGCCCTCACCGAGAAGAAGGGGAGCGGCGACGTCATGCAGGCCCGGATCGCCGACCCTACCGGAACGTTCCGGGTCACGGCAGACTGGCAGAGCCCGGACGCGGTCGAGACGCTCGGCTACATCGAGCCGCCTGCGTTCGTCGCCGTCACCTGCCGGGCGACGCTCACCGGTTCCGGGTCGAGGGCATACGGAGTGTTAGACGGCGAAACGATCAACGTGGTGAACCGCACGGTTCGCGACCACTGGGTGCTCGCGACAGCCGGCGCGATGCTCGATCGCCTCGAAGCACTCCGGGACGGCGGGGATGAACGGGCCGCGACCGCTCTGCGGCTCTACGGGACCACGGACGAGGATATTCGCGATATGGCCGGGATGGTCCGGACGGCGCTTGCAACCGTCCGCTATATCGCCCCCGGCGATCTCGAGCCCGTCATCGGGCGTGACCTTCTCCTTACCGCCCTCGGTGACGGGGGAGGGGCCCGGGGCATCAGTCTCGACGACGCCGTCGCCGCGGGGGTGCGCTCCGGGCTCTCTGCCCGGGACGCAAAGAGAGCGCTCGAGGAACTCATCGCCGCAGGGGAATGCTACCTGCCCGCATCGGGTATGATAAAACTGATCTGACACGATATGCACCTTCATTTCATCGAGAACGGCCCGGCCCTCCTGATCGAGCGGGACCAGCGCGTGCTGGTCGTCGCCGACCTGCACATGGGCATCGAATCGGGCCTCGAACGTCACGGCGTCCACATCGCGAGCCGGAGCGCCGCCCGGGCCGACCGGGTGATCGCCTGCATCGAGGAAGCAAAACCCGACCTTCTCCTCCTCCTCGGGGACGTCAAGCACAACGTCCCGGTCACGAGCAGGCAGGAATACCGGGAGCTCCCCGGCGTCCTTGCGAGGTTCCGGGACCGCGTGCCGATCGCCGTCGCCCCGGGCAACCATGATGGGGGCATCGGACAGTTCCTCGACCCCGGAGAACTCCTGCCCTCAGGGGGTGCGCTCATCGACGGTGTCGGCTACCTCCACGGCCACACCCACCCCGCCCCCGAACTCCCCGGCCACCTGATCGTCCTCGGCCACCACCACCCGGTCGTCTCGCTCGTCGATTCCGTCGGATGCGCCGCACGTGCCCGGCCGGCCTACCTCTACTCGGGGTTCGAAGGGCCTTGCCTGGACCGCACCCGGCTCCTCTTCGTCCCGGCCTTCAACGAGTTTGCCGGCGGTATCGACGTCGGGCGGCTGCGGGAGAGCGGGCTTGGTCCCCTCTCCCGGTGCATAGACGAAAATTCCGCGGAGGTGTTTTTAGCAGATGGCACATACGTCGGCTCCCCGGCCACGCTCTGCCCCGCCGGCAACGGCTGACCTCCTCGACCCGAGGGTGCGGGAGGTCGTCCGGAAACGTGGGTTTACCGAGTTATCCGAGGCCCAGGAGCAGGCCATCCCACGGCTCCTCGCGGGAGAGAACCTGATCCTGGTGGCGCCGACCGGCACGGGAAAGACCGAGAGCGCGATGTTCCCCGTCTTCGACCGGCTCCTCGAGACCGCCGGGTCGGGGTTCAAGGCGCTCTACGTGACCCCGCTCCGGTCCTTAAATCGTGATATCCTCACGCGGATGGAGTGGTGGTGCCGGGAGCTTTCGCTTTCCGTCGGGGTCCGGCACGGGGACACGCCGCAGAGCGAACGGCGAAAACAGGCGCTGAACCCGCCTGATCTCCTCATCACCACGCCTGAGTCCCTGCAGGCGCTCTTCATGGGCAAACGCCTCCGGGAGCACCTTAAAAATGTCCGCTATATCGTCATCGACGAGATCCACGAACTCGCCGACAGCAAGCGGGGGGCGCAGCTTGCTGTGGCGCTCGAACGCCTGGCTGCCTACGCGGGTGAGTTCCAGCGGATCGGCCTCTCGGCGACCGTCGGGAACCCCGACGAGATCGGCAGGTTCCTCTGCGGGACCCGGGCGTTCTCGCTTGTGGAGGTGCCGGTCGCGAGCCACCTCGATATCAGCGTCCGGTTTGCCGGGGAAGACTTCGCCGCCCAGACGCGGGCCGTCGCGAGCTGCCTTGACGCGCCCGGCTCCACCCTCGTCTTCGTCAACACCCGGGTGACCGCCGAGGCCCTCGGGCACGAACTCTTTCCCCGCGGTGACGTCGAGGTCCACCACGGCTCGCTCTCGCGGGACGTCAGGGTCGATGCCGAGGAGCGGTTCAGGAAGGGCGAGATCCGGACGCTCATCGCCACATCGTCGATGGAGCTCGGCATCGATATCGGGCATATCGAGCACGTCGTCCAGTTCGGCTCGCCCCGGGAGGTCTCGCGCCTGGTACAGCGGGTCGGCCGGGCCGGCCACCAGCTCGATGCCGTCTCGCGCGGCACCGTCCTTGCGACAGGGTTTGACGACCTTTTAGAGTCGCTCGTGATCGCACGGAGGGCAAGAGCGAACGAGTGCGAGCGGATCGTCCCGCCCACCGGCGCCGCAGACGTGCTCGCGAACCAGGTCGCGGCGATCACGGTCGAGTACGGCGAAATCGAGATCTCCCGCGTCCGGGCGATGATCGAGCAATCAAGCGTCTTTGCCGGGTGCGGACCGCTCCTCGACGCCGTCTGCAGCCAGATGGCGGAGCACCGCCTGATCCGGATCGACGGCTCCCGGATCATCCGGACGGGACGGGCACGCCGCTACCTCATCGAGAACCTCTCCATGATCCACGACGAGCGGAAGATGGAGATCTTCGATATCGTCTCGCGCCGCACGGTCGGGACGCTCGACGAGTCGTTCGTCCTCGGCTGGATGCATACCGGCGCGGTCTTCATCACCAAGGGCCAGCTCTGGCGGGTCCTCGAAATGGAGGGGGGCAGGATCACGGTCGAGCCGGCCACCCGGGCGAAAGGTGAGGTCCCGTCGTGGGAGGGGGAGCAGATCCCGGTGCCGTTCGCCGTCGCCCGGGAGGTCGGGGCGCTCCGGAGGACCCGGGCGTTCGACCGCTACTCGAGTGTTCCCGGTGCGATCGCCTTTGCGGAGCGGTCGCTTGCCCGGATGGACGGGGGCAACTACCCGGTCCCCTCGGACCGCCTCATCACCCTCGAGAACGCGGACGAGGGGGTGGTCTGCAACGTCTGCGGCGGGCATAAAGCAAACGAGACGCTGGCCCGGGCGCTCTCGGTCCTCCTCTCGGCCCGCTACGGGACGACCGTCGGGATCGAGGTCGGCGCCTACCGGTTCCTCCTGCGCCTGCCCGATGACGTCCGCTCACTTGAGGTGCAGGAGACCCTCGCCGCGCTTGAACCCGCGCACCTCCCCGGAATCCTGAAACTTGCCCTGAAGCGGACGGCGCTCTTCAAGTGGAAGCTGGTGCAGGTGGCCAAGAAGTTCGGCGCCATCGATGCGGACGCCGACTACGAGCGGTTCAGCATCCACCGGCTCATCGACCTCTTCGACGAGACCGTCATCGCGGCCGAGGCCTACCGGGAGCTCTTCAGCAACTCGATGGATGTGAATGCGGCGCAGGAGATCCTCTCGGGCCTTCGCGAGGGCCGGCTTGCCGTCACCACAGGAAGGTTGAGCCCGCTCGGGAGCGAGGGGCTCTCGTCGTCAAGGGACATGATCCCGCCGCCGTTGGTCGACCAGGCGATTATCGGGACGCTGATGCGGCGCCTTGAGAAGGAGGACGTCGTCCTCTTCTGCATGCACTGCCGGAAGTGGAAGAGCCGGACCGTCGTGGAGCGGGTCCCTGATAAGCCGCAATGCCCGCTCTGCAGCGCCCGCCTCATCGCGGCGTTAAAACCCTGGGACGAGCAGTTCATCCCGGCGATGAGGAAGAAGAACAAGTCTGAGGAGGAGCAGGCAACCGAAGTCAGGTTCCTCCGGAACGCAAACATCGTCCTTTCGAGCGGGAAGAAGGCGGTGACCGTCCTCGCCGCAAAGGGCGTCGGCCCCGAGGCGGCCTCAAGGATCCTGGCCACCCTGACCGAGGGGGACGCCTTCTACCGTGAAGTCCTCAAGGCCGAGCGGAATTATGTGAAGACGCATCGGTATTGGTAGGGTTTTATTCAGGCGGGAGTTCTGAGAACGGCACGTTCACGAGGCGATTTTTGGGCGTGGTAGTGTGAAGGGGGTCCCGGGGTTTTAGACAAGCCCCATACAGTGGACCGTGGGGATATCGCCACAGGGGGAGGGGCTGACGGGGAGGGGGGAGCATCCCCCCTCCCCTGTCTCTACCTTGTACGCGGGCATCTGTAACCCCCACCCCGCCCGGCCTCCGGCCTCCTCCCCCGCCCCGGGGGGCGGGGGCAGTGCGTGGCGATATGCGACCGGCCGAAGGGCGGGAGCACGAGCACCGAAGAACGACGTTTCTGTAGCAACGGAGTTTGAGCACCGGAGGTGCGAGGTGCGCAGTCCCCACGAAAGCCGTGCATGGGAGTTGCGACGCTTCGAAGAACAGCGCTCCTGAGTAAGATCGACGGCACGCCTGGAGCACAAGTACCATAAGATGCGAGCAATAAGATGCGAGCACCAAAAAGACCCTCTTCAGGCCCGGACACTTGGCCGGCACATACAGGCAGGATGCCCTGACGGGCGAACCAGACCCCGCCTAAAAAATCAGGGGGCCGCTGTCCCCGGTAAAAAGAATGTAACGGAAAAACAGGGTTACATTATAGTTTCGAGCCGCTGCTCCAGGAAATCAAGTCCTCTCTTGATATCCTCGATATTCTTTCCGCCGGTCAGAATAATCTTGCCGGAACTGAAGAGAAGGGCGACGATCTTTGGGTCCTCGATGCGGTATACAAGCCCGGGGAACTGCTCGGGTTCATACTCGATGTTCTCAAGGTTGAGGGTGATGACAACCTTGTTTAAGTTGATATACCTGCCCATGTCGTACGAACAGACGATGTTCGTGACGGCGACCTGCGGCTCATCGTAGGTATCGACGCCGGCATCCTTGAGCGACTGCATGATGAGCTCAAGGCCGTCGTGGAGGTCCTGGTTGTTCCTGATGCCGGTGAGCACCACTTTTCCCGAGGAGAATATCAGGGATGCGATCTTGGGCTTCTCGATGCGGTAGACCGCCCCGGGGAACCGCTTCGTATTCAGTTCACAGTTTTTTATTTTATCCGATACCATTTCGAGGTCGATCGAGCCTGCAATCACCCCGGAGGCAACGATGTTCTCAACTTTCAGTGACTCGTATCCCTTCTCAGCCATTGATATAAGTATCGTTTTTTGAACCATAATACTAATGGGTAATCTTTATGCCCATTCCGGATATGGAGCGCCCTTCACCTTCGTGAATGCTTTAAATCATAAACGCGCAACTTTTATAGATCACGTTATGGCGGATGATGAGCAAAAACCAGCGTCCTACGAAGACCTCTGCGCGAATTTTACGATAGACGTCCCTGAATTCTACAACTTCGGCTTCGACGTGATCGACGCATGGGCAAAGAAGGACCGGAATAAACTGGCGATGATCTGGGTGGACCAGCAGGGAAACGAGAAGAAATACACCTTCTTCGACCTCATGCGCCTCTCGAACCAGGCGGTCAACATGTGCCTGAAATACGGCATCAAGAAGGGCGACCGTGTCATGTTGATGCTCCCCCGGACACCTGAATGGTGGATATTCACCATCGCCCTCATCAAACTCGGCGCCGTCTACTGCCCCGCAACGACGATGCTGACCCCCAAAGACCTGAAGTATCGCATCCAGGCGGCCGACATCAGGATGATCATCACCATGGCCGAGTACGCGGACAAGGTCGAGGAGATCCGGGAAGAGTGCCCCA
Organism: Methanomicrobiales archaeon HGW-Methanomicrobiales-2; assembly: GCA_002839645.1. Classification (GTDB taxonomy): domain Archaea; phylum Halobacteriota; class Methanomicrobia; order Methanomicrobiales; family Methanoculleaceae; genus Methanoculleus. The sequence continues at coordinate 43,020 of PGYL01000020.1, forward strand.
CGCTTGCGGTCCGGCTCATGATCGACGGCGTGCGGGACGGGTGGGTCAGTTACCCTGTCGAGCTCGACTACCCCGCGCCCTGCTCGCACAAACTGGTGAACCTCCCCGGCATGCACCGGACCCGATCCACGGACCCGCTGCTGATCTTCTTCACCTCCGGCACCACCGGCGAGCCGAAGATGGTGGTCCACGACCACTCCTACCCGCTCGGGCACCTCGTCACCGGGCAACTGTGGCACGACCTGCACCCAAACGACCTCCACCTGACGATCTCCGATACCGGTTGGGGGAAGAGCGCGTGGGGAAAACTCTATGGCCAGTGGATCGTCGGTGCCTGCATCTTCGTCTACGACATCCGGGGCCGGTTCCACGCCACCGAGATCCTGCCGCTGCTTGAGAAGTACGGGATCACGACGTTCTGCTGCCCCCCGACCATTTACCGGATGCTGATCCTCGCCGACCTCGACAGGTTCGATCTCGCTGACATGCGCCACTGCTGCAGCGCCGGCGAAGCCCTCAACCCCGAGGTGATCCGGGCATGGCAGGAGGGAACCGGGAGGACGATCTACGAAGGCTACGGCCAGACCGAGACGGTGCTCTGCATCGGGACGCTTCCCGGTATGAAGACCAAACCCGGCTCCATGGGGAGGCCCATGCCGGGCTGGCATATCGAACTCCACGACGACGACGGGAAAGTAGTCGGCGTCGGCGAGGAAGGGCGCATCGCGATCAGGCTGGACCCGCGTCCGGTGGGGCTCTTCTCCGGCTACTTACACAACGAGGAGGAGAACCGCAAGGTCTTTTCGGGCGGGTTCTACTACACCGGCGACAAGGCATACATGGACGAGGACGGTTACTTCTGGTTCATCGGCCGCGACGACGACGTCATCAAGTCATCGGGATACCGGATCGGGCCGTTCGAGGTGGAAAGCGCCATCATGGAGCACCCCGCCGTCCAGGAGGCAGCGGTCATCGGGTCGCCCGACGTGCTCCGCGGGCTGGTCGTCAAGGCCTTCATCGTCTTGAAGCCCGGATGCCGTCCTACAGAGTCCCTGATCAAGGATATCCAGGGGCAGGTCAAGCGGGTGACGGCGCCCTACAAGTACCCCCGCGTGATTGAGTTCGTGGAATCGCTCCCAAAGACCATCTCCGGTAAGATCAAGCGGCACGAGCTCCGCGATATGGAGATGAGGCGGTTTATGGACAACAACTCCCCGCCTTCTCCTTCCCTCGGAGAGGGCGGGAAGTGAACCCCGGAAGTACGTCTCAGCAGTGCTCCAGGTGGGGGATGGTCGTCGAAAAGACATTCTCTGATGGGTACACTCCTGCCCGCACCGGGGGTTGGTAATGGG
>PGYL01000059.1 GCA_002839645.1 Methanomicrobiales archaeon HGW-Methanomicrobiales-2
CACTGACGCCTCCACCGGGAATATCACGGCGTGGTCCTGGGACTTCGGTGACGGAGCTACCTCTTCTGATGCAAACCCAACCCACACCTACGCGAATGCGGGGATCTATGCGGTTACCCTGAACACGAGCAACGCCTACGGCTGGAACGCCTCCACAACCATGGATGCCGTCCACGTACTCCCGGCACCCGTAGCGAACTTCACCGTTACGCCGGCCGAGGGGAACGCCCCGCTGGCGGTGATTTTCACTGATACCTCCGCGGGCAACGTTACGGCGTGGTTCTGGGACTTCGGTGATGGGAGCACCTCTACAGATCCGAACCCGGGTCACATTTACGCAAGCGCGGGAACCTACACGGTCACGCTGAACGCCAGTAACGCCTATGGGTTTAATGTCTCCACAGTAACCGATGCTATCAGCGTGCTTCTGGCCCCGGCAGCAAACTTCACCTTCACTCCAGGTGAGGGTAATGCACCTCTCGCAGTGGCCTTTACTGATGCCTCAGTCGGGAATATCACTGCATGGGTCTGGAACTTTGGCGATGGGAACACCTCCAATGAGCAGAGCCCGTCGCACATCTATGTGACCGCCGGGACTTACACGGTCTCACTCAATGTAAGTAACACCTATGGATTCAACGTCTCTACGGTCACAGAAGGTGTCGTGGTACTTCCGGCACCGGTCGCCGGGTTCACGCACTCGCCGGACGCAGGAAACGCCCCACTGACGGTTCAGTTCAATGATACCTCTTCGGGCAATATCACGGGGTGGGCCTGGGACTTCGGTGACGGGCAGACTTCGACCGAGCAGAACCCAGAACACCTTTACGCAAGTGCGGGGACCTACACGGTCTCACTGAACTCGAGCAACGCCTATGGGTTCAACGTCTCCACCGTGGCGAGCGCCGTTCAGGTGCTTCCGGCGCCAACAGCAGGATTCACGTTCGCCCCGGATGAGGGTAACGCTCCTCTCACGGTGCAGTTCAACGACACTTCGAGTGGGAACGTCACTGCCTGGCGTTGGGATTTCGGCGACGGAAACGAATCGAGTGAACGGAACCCGTCCCATACCTACGTGACTCAGGGCACCTACGCCGTCTCGCTGAACGCCAGCAACGCCTACGGATTTAATGTTTCAAGTGTGTCTGACGCGGTTCTCGTGCTTTCTCCACCAACCGCGAACTTCACCTACACGCCGGACGAGGGGAATGCACCCCTGACGGTGACGTTCACCGATGCCTCGACCGGGAATGTTACCGCGTGGCACTGGGACTTCGGTGACGGCAACACCTCCACTGAGCAGAGTCCGGTCCACACCTACGCGACTGAGGGCACCTACACGGTCTCGCTGAACGCGAGCAACGCCTACGGGTTCAATGTCTCCACAGCGGCGGACGGTGTTCAGGTGCTTTCGGCGCCGGTCGCCGGGTTCACATTCACCCCGGACGAAGGAAACGCTGCCTTGAACGTAACCTTCACCGATGCCTCCGTGGGCAACATCACAGTGCGGGCCTGGGACTTTGGTGACGGACAGACCTCAGCCGAACAGAGTCCGTCGCACACCTACGCAACTGCGGGTATCTATACCGTAACCCTGAATGCCAGCAACGCTTACGGGTCCAGCGTCTCCGTGGTCGCGGATGGCATCCGGGTGCTTCCGGCGCCCGTGGCGAACTTCACTTATGCCCCAAGTGAAGGCAATGCTCCCCTGACTGTGACGTTCACCGATGCTTCGGCAGGGAACGTGACGGCATGGCACTGGGTTTTCGGCGACGGGAACACCTCGGCCGAGCAGAACCCGGCTCACACCTACGCGAACGCAGGGATTTACACCGTTTCCCTGAACGTCAGTAACACCTATGGGTTTGATGTCTCTACGGTCACGGATGCGATCAGCGTTCTCCTGGCCCCGGCAGCGAACTTCACCTACGCCCCTGACGAAGGAAATGCGCCCCTGATCGTGACCTTCACCGATACCTCCTCGGGCAACGTCACTGCCTGGCTCTGGGGCTTCGGTGATGGAAACGCGTCCACTGAACAGAGCCCGGTCCATAACTACGCAAGCGCAGGGACCTACACCGTTACCCTGAACGCGAGCAACAGTTATGGATCGAACACATCGGTTATCACGAATGCGATTAGTGTGCTTCCCACACCGGTAGCGAACTTCACCCATACCCCGGACGAAGGGAATGCACCTCTCGCAGTGCAGTTCAATGATGCTTCGACCGGGAACGTTACTGCCTGGGCCTGGGACTTCGGCGATGGAACCACCTCCGATAAGCAGAATCCGTCACACACGTATGAGATTCCTGGAGCCTACACGATTACCCTGAACGTGAGCAATGCCTACGGGTTCGATGTCTCCACGGTAACTGACGGCGTCAGCGTTCTCCCGGCCCCCATTGCGAACTTCACCCACACCCCGGGCGAAGGGAACGCTCCCCTGACAGTGCAGTTCAACGATGCCTCTTTGGGCAACGTCACCGCCTGGCATTGGGATTTCGGTGACGGAAACGAATCGATTGAACAGAGCCCCTCGCACACCTACACGACCGCTGGCATCTATACTATCTCGCTGAACGCCAGCAACACTTACGGGTTCAATGTTTCAACCGTGTCTGACGCGGCTCTCGTGCTCCCTCCACCAGCTGCGAACTTCACCTGCACACCGGGTGAAGGCAATGCTCCCCTGACCGTGACGTTCACCGATGCCTCCGCCGGGAATGTTACTGCATGGCACTGGGCTTTCGGCGACGGAAACACTTCCACCGACCGGAATACGACTCATATCTACGAGGCCGCCGGAACGTACACCGTCTCGCTGAACGTGAGCAATGCTTACGGGTCTGATATCGCAACCGTCTCCGACGCGGTTCTCGTCCTCTCTCCCCCGACAGCGAGTTTTACGTTCGCTCCCCAGGAAGGAAACGCGCCTCTTGCAGTGCAGTTCAATGACACCTCTTCAGGCAGCGTCACCGCCTGGCTCTGGACATTTGGCGACGGGCAGACTTCCGCCGAACAGCACCCGGTGCACACCTACGTGAGCGCGGGAGCCTACACGGTCTCGCTGAACGCGAGCAACGCCTACGGCTGGAACGTCTCTACGGTCATGGATGGTGTCGGTGTGCTTCCGGCACCCGGAGCGATCTTCACCTACGCTCCGGACGAAGGGAATGCTCCGCTGACGGTAACGTTCACCGACGCCTCCGCGGGGAACGTTACCGCGTGGACCTGGGACTTCGGTGACGGGAACGTATCCTCGCTTCAGAACCCGACCCACACCTACGCGAACGCAGGGATCTATACGGTTAGCCTGAATTCCAGCAACGTTTATGGGTTCAATGCTTCCGTAGTCGCGGATGCCGTCCGGGTCCTTCCAGCTCCCTCAGCAGGATTCACGTTCGTCCCGGGCGAAGGGAACGCACCCCTTGTGGTACAGTTCGCTGACACTTCGAGCGGGAACGTCACCGCCTGGCTCTGGGACTTCGGTGACGGCAACGCCTCCACCGACCGGAATGCGACGCACATCTACGCGAATCCGGGGACCTTTACGGTCACTCTGAACGCCAGCAATGCTTATGGGTTCAACGTTTCTGTGATCGCGGATGCGATCAGTGTTCTCCCGGCGCCTGTCGCCGGATTCACGTTCGCTCCCTCCGAAGGGAATGCGCCCCTGGCGGTGCAGTTTACCGATATCTCTTCAGGAGATGTTATCACGTGGCACTGGGACTTCGGTGACGGCGAGATATCAACTGAGCAGAATCCGTCGCACACCTACGCAAGTGCTGGAACGTACACCGTGTCGCTGAATGCCAGCAACGCCTATGGGTTCAACATCTCTACGGTCCCGAGCGCTGTCAGCGTGCTTCCGGCACCGGTGGCAAACTTCACTTACACGCCGGACGAGGGGAATGCACCTCTGACGGTGACCTTCACCGACTCCTCGACGGGCAACATTACCGCGTGGTCCTGGGATTTCGGCGATGGCAACACCTCCACTGATCGGAATGCGACCCACACTTACGCAAGTGCTGGAACATACATCGTCTCGCTAAGCGCGAGCAACGCCTATGGGTTCAATGTTTCTACGACCACGGGCGGCGTTCAGGTGCTTTCCGCGCCGGTTGCAGGTTTCGCCTACGTGCCGGACGAGGGGAACGCACCTCTCTTGGTGCAGTTCACTGACACGTCGGCCGGAAACGTCACAGCATGGGCCTGGGACTTCGGGGACGGGCAGACTTCCGAGGAGCAAAACCCCGCGCACACCTACACGACCGCTGGCACCTACATGGTTTCGCTGAACGCAAGCAACGCCTATGGGTTCGACGCCTCCGTGAGCGCGGGTGTGATCAATGTTCTTACGGCACCGGTGGCAGGATTCACGTTTGCCCCGGGTGAAGGAAACACACCCCTGGCCGTGACCTTCACTGACGCCTCCACCGGGAATATCACGGCGTGGTCCTGGGACTTCGGTGAC
>PGYL01000021.1:0-26935 GCA_002839645.1 Methanomicrobiales archaeon HGW-Methanomicrobiales-2
GGAATGCCGGAGACGGGTATGAAGCGCGGTACAACATCTGCGGCCCGAACTGGGCCGGCATCTCGCCTCATAACTTCGACATGCACGGGAAGCCGAACCAGGATGGATCCGGTACGATTGCGGGAGACACGATCAAGATCCACCACAACACGTTCCTGGGCACAGCCTCGGATATGCCGACATGCATTGCAATCCGTGGTGTTCCCCGTGACGGCGCATACATCGACCACAACTGGTTCTACTTCACCCGCGACGCGCCGGTCTGGCAGACAAGAGGGAGAGGAAATGTCTCGGTGACCGACAATCTTATCGGAGCGGACGGGCAGTTCTCCGCATCGGGTCCGATCAGGTACTACTGAAATGTGACACAGGGAAGGAGCTACCCTGCAGCAGGCGCGGGGCCGGGCTGCACCGGACTCACGGTTTCGCCGAGAGGGCTGGCACAGGGCCCCAGAGATAGAATGGCTGTGGAGTGAAGAAAGCCCTGATCACTCAGTGCACCTCCGGGAAAGGGCGTCCCCGGTTTGCGATAAGAGTACGACAAAGCCGAACAGATATACAGCAACCATTCACCTCATTGGTCGTTCAAGGGAACCATTAGCGATATGGTGGAAGCAGAGCCCATTACGGATCGTTCGGGATCACCCCATATCAGACAGAACCAGTTTCTAGAGTTATCTTCCGAAACCATTTCCAGGAACAATTCCTGATCGCTGCAGGACAGTTCTGAAACAATCCTTTCACCAGGCCCGTCCTAACGATGAGCTTGGTTTATTAGGATTGAGTTGGAAGGGGGCTCTTCAGAAGTGGGGTTAGGTCGAGAATGAAAATCCGACTGTTAGAGAAGACTACCGATCTCTTTCCATACCTGGTGCTATTCACCTACATCGCAGGCTGTATCTTCTGTTTATGGATCGACAGAACGAGTTATCTGATCAACGGATCGATTCTAGCAATCCCGGCAATTATCGGATCCTTTACATTTCTGTTCATTAAACGGGGAAATTTCGACCTGTCAGAAGAGGTGGAGGAATTTTCATACAACCATTTTGTCTCCCCGATGAGTTTCCTGTTACTCTACATACTCTCCATCCTGGTCTTCCTCAGAACCTCTGTTGATTCACAGTGGCCCCTGCTTCTGGTGCTCCTCCAGTACGGCGTAATTTTTGTTCAGATCGGATCTACACGAGTGCGACCAGCCGTAGTGCTCCTTGAGGTCCTGCTCATCTTTGCACTCACGATCTTCAGTAAGACCCTTCTGCCGGCCCTGTACTTCGGGGGCACAGACATCGTGCCGCATAATTACATGTCCACGGTCACCTATCTTTCAGGGCATGTCATCCCTGGCGACCTCGGGACATACATATACTTCCCCCTATACCACGTGTTTGTGGCTTTATCCGCATATGTGCTCGGCCTGGAGACCCAGACCTCCCATTTCATCATAACCGGCCTGATCTTCTCCTCAACGGTGCTGTTCCTGTATTATCTGGCCAACAGCATATTCCATAACAAACAGATTGCTCTCCTGGCCGTTCTTACATATGCAATGAACGCCGGTGTCGTTTACTATGGCACATATATGGTGACGAGAACCATGGCCTATGTCGGATTTCTCATCCTCCTTTACGTACTCCACGTTATCGGAGACCAGAAGACCGACGTCAGGCAAGCTGTCGTCAGGCCCACAATCTGGAGGGCCTTTGCTGTGGTCATGGTCGTCTTCATCCTACTGACACATCAGGTCTCCACCCCCATGATCATCATCCTGCTCGGGCTCCTATTCATTATCGGGCTATTCATTCAGGAAAGAAACCGTGTGGACATGGTCTTCCTGTTTGTCCCCATCTCCCTGCTCGCCAGTTACTGGCTTTTTATAGCCTATCCCTTTATTGACGCTCTCTTCCCGCGTGCACAGGCTCTCTCTCAGAATATTGCCTTCACCGAAGTGGCGTCCCTGGGTTGGAGTTTCCTTTTGAACCAGATAGACTCCCTGCTGGTCATTATTTTTGCGTTGATCGGGTCGCTTTATCTAATATGGAAGCAACAGCCGAAGTATTCGGTCATATTCGGCATTCTAGGGGTCATGTCAATTGTCCTGAACGTTCCAGGAGCTCTCAATGTGATCTTCCAATTCGTGACGGTGCTCTGTATCGATCGTTTTGGGCTCCTTTTCTTACCGATGCTTGCCATCGCAATGGGTGTTGGAATATACATCCTCATTCGATCCCTGTCCACCATGCAGATGTCGCCGGGATGGATCGGCAAACTGGCAATCATCGCTCTGGTTGCCCTCTATGGCATAGGTTCCCTCGGGTTTATCGAGGATGAGCCAGGTTACAGCCGCTATTACTTCAACCAGGATGAGGTGATAGGGTTCGATTACGTTCTGGAGAAGGTGCCGAGTGGATCTGATCTGCACGGGGACTACTATACAGCGCGATTCTTCACGAGAAAGCAGATCGTTAAATCCGAAGAGCTGGAACTGCCTTACTACACCAATCATCTGCTGGGAAGCGGACTGAAACCTACGGAGGGGGAAGGGTACATTATTCTCACAAGTGATCAGCTCAGGCATGGAGGATTACTCCTCGGAGAGCCCATGGCGATGGAAGAGCGGGAGTTCGATCCAGAGCAGGTTCGCCAACCCTACCTGCCCACAGAGGAGAATATTCAAAACATGACCCGCAGGCTATCCGCTGAGGATAAGGTATATACAAACTCTGGCATTGAGATCTATCAATTGTACGCTGGATCGGGAGGGCATTATGGCAATTGACCCTCATAAGTCCAGCATATGCGAGATTTATCTCCTTTGGAGGAGAGCCAGCATCCCATTCTCCAGGAATCCGGTCCTGGCCCGGTCTGAAGGAGCAGGCGAGATCATGATGATACCGGCCTGAACTCAGTAGCGTCTTGAATACCTGGCGGAGCCCCGGGGACCAGATCTCACGACACCTCAAACCTCTGTTGTATATCAAGATTACCGTGCCCGTGCAGCGATGGGGTTAAACCGTCACTCTGAAGAGCACGTGCAGGATCGTCCGGCTGTAAGGGGAGTCTTTCCAAAATGTATATATATTTCCCGTTCGAGAGGCACCCTGATATGCCAGGTATAGAGAGCCACAAAAGGATCGGATTAAGACAGATCCAGGGACATTCACCGGTTCCAGGATACGATCGCGCAGATACAGATCGGATGTATGTGGTTGGACAATCTACCTACTGGTGAAAGACGAGACGAATTTCCTTTATCATTCTATTCAGCATTAGAACCATGAAACTGCTTGTCTGTGCCTCAGAATATCCCCCATACGGTTCCGGCATTGCCAATGCCGTGTATAATGTCGTTGAGTACCTCAAGGGACAGGGTGTCGAGTGTACGGTCTGTACACCAACAGGTCCGGATATCAAATTAGGAGACTGGGACCTGATCCTGAAGACGGGTGTTATCGGGCTGCTCAATTACTGGTATCGAGTCTCACGGTACTTCAAAGAAAACAATTACGATGTGGTCTGGCTCCAGAACCCACTGATTATCGCTGGAAATCCATTCCCGCGCTGCCTGGTGACGATACACTCAACCTACTACGGAATGAGCGCCCAGAGGATCGGGAGCCTCCCTATTCGCCTATATGAGTCGCTCGTCACCCACGTCGAGCGCTCCTGCCTGACCCGCATGCCCCCCACCACCCTATTTACCGGCGTCGGGCAACCGGTTCGTGAGGAACTGGAGATGATCGGGGTCGCAGGAGATCGGATAACCTACATCCCGAATGGGGTTGATATCCGGCATTTCCACCCCTCGCCCGATAAGAAGGCGTTCCGGAAGAAGTTCGGTATCCCGGCGGACGACACAATCCTCCTGAGTGTCGGTCGGCTAACGCCCGCAAAGCGGCCCTTTACCCTGCTTGAGGTCTTCTCATACATCGAGAAGAAGCGCCAGGACGTGACCCTCTGCATCGCCGGTGGAGGTGAACACCTGGAGGCGACACAGGATCTGGCGCAGAGGATGGGGTTGCGCAAAGTCCTTTTCCTCGGAAATGTTGACCACGATCGGGATCTGCCCGACCTTTACGCCTGTGCCGATTACTACATCATGACTTCGAAGTATGAAGGAGGAATGCCTCCCCTCACCCTTGCGGAAGCAATGGCCTCGGGGTTGCCGTGTATCGTCTCCGATATCCCGAACCTCGCGATAGCGAAAGAAGCTGATTGTGGGAGAGTTGTCGCTTTCGATGATGCTGCAAAAGCCGGGGATGAAATTCTCCGTTACCTGAATAAAAAACATCAGGGTCATGGGGTAAATGCGAGAAAATATGCTGAGAGTGCCCTGAACTGGGATGTCCTCTCAGCGAGATACGCACAAATATTTGAGTACCTGGCCACAGTGTGAAACAGATAGGTGGCATCCATGGAGGTGCTGAACATTCTAACGCCACATGTCACCTTTCCGGGCATCAGCACGGCGCCCCCACGACGTTCCGGCACAGGGGACGAGCCTCCATGAGATGCCGCGATCATAGCGGGGGATGTACCGGCTCAAGCATCGTTATGTATAAGTTGGATTGATGTGCCAGTGCGGGGGGAGTTCCAGTATGGACGTTATTGTTCTTGATGCACATCCTGTGGCGGACGTACGAATTGAGAGGCATATTACTTATCTAGCGGATCAGGGAGTAAACGTCTGCAGGATACACTATAACTATCTGGACGAGTCTGCAAAACCAGGTCTCTTCTCCCAGTGCGGAGTGAAAGGCTTCAGAATAAACCAGTTCCTCTTCCAGGGAAAAATCCGGACCCTTTACTTCATGGGTTACTGTTTACGGCGGAAGATACTGACCGAGTGCCGTAAAGCTCTGAAGGCGCTTGATATCGATCCTGCACAACCATCCGTCATTCATGTTCACGATCCCCTGCTGTTGCCGTTGGCCGCAATGCTGGTAAGGAGAAGCCTGCCAAACTCGAGTGTTGTCTATGACAGGCACGAGGTTTACGAGGAATGGGTTCACTTTGGAATCCCCATATCAGTCATCTACGAAGACCTTGCAAAGAGATGGATCTCCGGAACGGTTGTCGTTTCGGAGCACCATCTCGGTGCAGTTCAGAAGTTTTTTCCTGAATCCTGCACCATAGTAGTCCCGAACTTTGCGGCATCCGCAGTTTATGATGCGGATGCGATAACCACAAAGATTCATCTCACCGATCAGGAGGAACATATACGGGCCGTGTATATAGGAAGCCTCAATAACCAGGTTGATAGAGATGTCGACCTCCTCCTGGACATTGCAGACGCGACCATTCAGGCATATGATAACGTGACCTTCTCTGTTGGTGGAACCTCCCTGAGTGAGGATGTGGGGGTGAAGCTGAACGATCTCGCCAGAAAGCATAACGGCAGGTTCCAGTTCCTCGGCTATGTTCCGCGAGAGAAGACCATCGAACTTACCGAGAAGGCCCATATTGGCTTCTATCTCATGAGACCGGACACGAAATATTGGGTGGAGTGTTCACCCAATAAGATCTTTGAATACCTGGTGTGCGGCACGGTTCCTATCGTCAGAGCGAATATCGATCATGCCGACCGATTAAGAGAGTGTTCGCTGATCTTTGACCGGATGGATGAGAACGAAGTTATCATCCAGGCAGTTCTGGATCTGCTCGACAACCCTGAAAAACTGAAGCAATACATGGGTAATGCCAGGGAGTTGAGTCTCGATTACACCTGGGAATCTGTGGCGTGCCGGTACATCGAACTTTATAGCACGTTGCTGTATCCCGGGGCCGCCTCCAACCCCCTCACCAAGGGAGGCTCTCCGGGCACTGGTGGATGCGAGATCCGATAGGTCCGATGCATGCCTTTCCACAGTTATCCTCCAGGGGACGGAGAGGGGTATACATCCGGAGTGCAAGAACAGTGAAGGGGGTCAGGGTTCAGCCCGTTTCAGCCAGGCCTCCCTCCAGAAAAGCAGGCAGGACCTGTCACAATCATGATGCTTCTTCCCATTGCAGTATACCCCCTCCAGGAAAACCGTAGGACTTTTTAATTTTCTTACTTCACCATTGAATTCAAGGGTGATTGAACGTACCGTTTTAAATACGCGGTATTTTTTCCCATAGAATTCTTCCATTTCGGGCATGAAGTACAGGCCCCTATATCTCTCTTCTTCATCAAGCGTAGAGCGTATTTCTTCTAAAGACCGGACCTGAGCATATTCGCCGGGTTGCAGATCAAGGGGCCTTGACTGAGTCGTTCCACATCCTTTGCATGAGAAATGTATATGATGGCCGCGTAAATTCGTATACTTCCTGAGCCGTGAAGGTACAGACACCTTGCATGGACCGCCCGATAGAGTGCAGAGGATGCATCGGTCAACCGAGAGAGTACCCCCACCCCAATACACGATCGGAAAGATAGATTTGGAGATAGAAAGTCTTTGATCGGATCCAGCAGCTCGATGAGGTCCACCGTGTCCCGATAGTCGGAGATAAATGAGAAGTTCATTGCTGTAAGGATCACTCTGGTAAGGTTTGATAGAGTCACCTATCGACACTAATTCGCCTCTTTTGCGCCGGTTAGGCAATTTAAGTAAGAAAAACTGTTTATAGATCATTCTCTTCGGGGCAAAATACCCTGCTATTCAAGAAGGTGAAAATGGGAAAAATATAATGCTTCGTATGGCGAGCATGCCACAGGGGAGGTCACCTGCCGAGAATGAATCTACCCAAGCAGGATAGTGAGATCTGGGAGTTATTTACCCGGAAGGAAGAGTATAATGGGTGCAGTCATGACCAGTATGACCGGTTTCCGTACTACAGGAGCCGACACAGGGACATATCTATTCCCCGGGTATCACAGGTGCTGATAGAAGGGGGTTACCATTGCGAATATCCGGAAGCGCAGCCATTTGCAATCTGCCTGACACACGATATCGACAGGGTATACAAACCCTTCCACTCCAAGGGCCTTGAGATCGTGACTGCACTGAAAGACAGGGATCTCGCCCGCGCTGGCCGTATCGTCCCACAACTGCGCTCGAAGAAACTTCCAGCATGGAACTTCAACGAGGTCATCGCTCTCGAGGAGTCCTATGGAGCTTGCTCCAGTTTCTACTTCCTGGCCCTTGAAGAGGGGGACCGGAGCTATGCATACGCAATCGAGGATCTGGAGCAGGAGATGGGCACAATCCTTGATGGGGGGTGCGAGATCGGGCTGCATGGAGGATGCGAGGCCTACCATGACCTTGAACAACTGCGGAGGGAGAAGCAGCATCTAGAGAAGGTTCTGAATCAGACGGTCAGCGGATATCGAAGCCATTTTCTCAAATTTCGGATCCCGGACACCTGGGAACTGCTGGAGCAAGCGGGGTTTCGATATGACACCACTCTCGGATATCCGGACTGCGTCGGATTTCGGAACGGGATGTGCCACCCGTTCCGGCCGTTCAACATGAATACCGGCCAGGAAATGAATATTCTGGAGATCCCGCTTGCAATAATGGACCAGACACTGCTCTCCTACATGCGGTTGAATACGGAGCAGGCCTGGGCTCAGACTGAGCGCCTTATTGATGCTGTCGAGCGGCATAACGGTGTGCTCACCATCCTCTGGCATAATACATTCATGACCGGTGAGTCGCTTCGGTTCTACCGGAAGATCCTGAAGTATGGTCACGAGAAGGGTGCCTGGATGACAAACTGTAGAGAAATTGAAGCCTGGTGGCAGAAGAATAGAATGTGGCCTCCCCATGAATCTCTGATGGCCTGCCCTTAAAACCTCACACGCGCCTTCCACCCCATGAACCCCGGCAGGCCCTCCAGACAGTCCCAGAACGAACTCCACCAGTCCTGCTTCAAGTCATCCAAACGATGTGCTTTCGGGAGAACGCACCCAGAACGTCCCCACGAGTTCGTTGCGAAGCAGGGCACCTGTAGCGAAAATCCGAAGGAAGCAGGCAACCGCAGTTGTCTCTACGGCCCCGGGCAGTAGCCCCGGACACCTCAAGAGATATCAGAATCCTACGTCCCCTGGTGGCCAGTCTACGGACCACTCCAGGTCTCGTTGCACAGACACCGATTTTGAGGCTCCATTCAAGAATGCGCCCATACGGGGAGAATTACGCAGAGTCTAAAATCAGGCTACCACCATGTGCTGGATGACAGTAACTTTATTATCGATGTTGTTCATCAGGGTGCCTTGCATGGGGTACTCCATTGAGGAATTATCAGAGAGCAATATTCATCAGTGGGAAGAGTTTAACAACCGATCCCCGGAAGGTACGCTGTTCCACAGCATACGGTGGAAGAATATCCTTGAAGAGACGCGGAAACTGCAACTGCGGTACTATCTTATCTTTGAAGGCCAGAGGGTCGTCGGCATATGCCCCTTTGTCGAACAATCGATGAAGAAGTTATTCCGGGGCCTGAACGGTATACCCCGTTCCGACTACAACAATATCATACTGGACGGTATCATCGATCCCGACCACATTAATGAGATCCTATCCCTCTTCTCAAAGAGATATTCGTATCTGTTCTTTGATACGTACGATCCGGCCTTGCCAGAGAGAATCGAGTATGACAACATCCCGAATGAGGCTGGAAGCAATATGCTTCTGGATTTAAACCACAACTCTCCGGAGGTCATATGGAAGGAGATCCTATCGAAAGATGACCGGTATAAAATTACCCGGTTCGAAAAAGGCGGATTTGTGGTTCAGGAGATCACCGACGGAGATGCCATCGAAGATTTCTACAAATATTATGCGGAAAACCTGAATCACATAAAAGGATACGTTCTGCCGCATGCATGCTTCCAGAAGCTCCTAGACATTTTTTCTCCGGACGAAGTGAGAGTTGCAGTCCTGACGAACAACGGTCTTTTTGCCGGCGGCAATCTGACGATGCTGGATCCCGCCCGGAAGATAGCCTATTTCACGTTCCTTGCACTGAACAGGAACCTGCCGAACAAGTACTCGCCCACCTACTATCTCTCATGGGAGGGCATCAACTGGGCATGGGAGAACGGGTATGAACGAGTGTCGTTCGGACGAGAGCGGCCGGACAACCCCCGTGTCCGGGGCAAACAGAAGTTCGGCGCGGAACGAGTCCCGATCCATTCACGGGTCGTTCTTCTATCGAAGACGGCCTCCAGGCTTTATCAATTGAGAAAAACCTTTCAGGGAGGGGGACAGGCAGATGATCCCTTTCCGGGTCAGGTGTCCTGAATGGTTCGAACAGAGGTCAGAGGACTATCTGCCGATGAATTCCCTGCATGGGACGAGTTGGTCGCAATCTCTCCCCAGGGGACGGTGTTTCACACGAGCGACTGGCTGATCCAGACGGCGGCGTCCCTGAATCAGACACTGGTGATACTCGGATACTATGAAGATGAAGCACTGATCGGGGGCTGCCCTCTCCTCCTGTCTAACCAGTACAATTTGCTTAAAATGGCTCATTCCGCAACGTTGCTGACCCCATATGGGGGGGTGGTAATAACCAAGATCGAAAGTACAAAACAAAGAGAGAGGGAGTTGCATGCCGATAGGGTCATCACAGCGATTCACGAGCACATTCTCCGGGAGCGGTTCGACCATGTGAACCTGGTAAATTCCCCGGGACTTGGAGATATCCGGGGTTTCATCAGATACGGATGGGAGGCAAAGGTGTACTACACGTATATGCTTCCGGTAGGCAGGGATGTATTCGAGCATATATCCAAAAATGCGCGCAGGAGTATTCGCAAAGCCCAGAGATTGGGCATCGTTGCGGCAGAGCATTTCGACGCCGAGGGTTACTGGGCGCTCACGGAGAACACCTTTGCAAAGCAGAACTCGCAACCGCCGTTCTCCCGACAGCACCTCATGAACATGCTGGACATTATCAAGGAGAAGAACCTGGGCGAGATGTGGGTTGCGAGGACCGCCTCGGGCGAGGTTGCCGCGGCCGAGATCGTTGTCCGCGACGCAAAGACCGTTCACCGCTGGTCCGCCGCCTCTGCGGAAGAGCACCTCAACACAGGAGCGCCCTCGCTGCTTCTCAGCGAGATCGCCGCTCACTATGCAGGTCGCAACTGCTCTTCACTCAATCTGATGGCCGGGAACCGGGCCCACCTGAGCACATTCATAGCAAGTTTCAACCCGGACCTCGTCCCGTACTACGGTGTCGAGCTTTGCGGGATCAGGTATCGTGTCGCGAGGAATTTGAACAGCATCGCAAGGGGCATGATCACCCAAACTACGTAGAACCGTTGCGCAATATTCTGTGATGAGAGAGCCCGTCGCCGCAATACAGGTGAATGGGGATCCAGAGTGCATTCAGGAGGAGATGCACCGTGCATGGACGAGAACCGGGATCTGTTACCGATGAAAAGTATTATCAGAGTGGTCTGGTAAGGTGCCCCCGTGACTTACTTTATTGAGACATTATCGGAAAGTAATGTTCATCAATGGGAAGAATTTAATGACCGATCACGGGAGGGCACGCCATTTCACAGTATACGGTGGAAGAATATCTTAGAAGAGGTATTGAAACTGAAGGTACGATACTACCTTATCCTCGACGATGGGGAGGTCATCGGGATATGTCCATTCATTGAACAGTCGACAGGTTTTTTCCGCGGCTTAAACAGCATACCTCACTCTGAATTCAACAACGTGATACTGGACGATTCTTTTGACATGACCCACCTCAATGATGTCCTATCACTCTTCGCAAAAGATTACTCGTTTCTTCATCTTAACACATATTATCCGGGCGTTATGGACGAAATAAAACATGAAAACCGTATCGTTGAAGATACCGGCAACATGATGCTGGACTTAAACCAGAGACCACCGGAAGTGATCTGGAGCAGTTTTTCGCGGAATATGCGAACCAACATCCGGATATTCGAGAAAAGAGGTTTCAAGGTTCAGGAAGTGCATCAGCCATCCGACATTGAACTGTTCTATCGATATTACGTTGAGAATCTAACTCATATTAACGGGGAGATCCTGCCGTATTCCTTCTTCCAGAAACTCGTGGAATTGTTTCCGGACGAGGTGAGAATTGCGACTCTAACAAGTGATGACGTATTTGCCGGCGGATGGTTGACACTGGCACCTCGGGATCGAACAACCGCTTATTACCAGTACCTGGCATTAAACCGGAATCTCTCAAACCAGTATACTCCTACATATCTTGTTTACTGGGACCTGGTCAACTGGGCCCGGGATAACGGGTACGAGAAGTTATCTTTCGGGCGGCAGAAGCTGGACCCGGATAATCCCCGCTTCCAGACCAAAGCAAAATTCGGGGCTGAACATGTACCAGTCAATTCGAAACTGATTCTACTCTCAAAAACAGCATCGCTGGCATACCGGGTGAAAAAGAAACTCCCACCACTCCCGATAAGAAACCTATGACCACATCATGTCAATTCGGGATCTGTCGTGAAGATGCAGGTGGTCGTCCAATCGAACGCTCATTGAATACAGATCTCTTCGGCGCCGCAAAACAGGGGTGCTGCCTCGTTCCGTTCTCTCATGACAACCTCAATTACCTGAGCCGATGCAACCAAGCAGGTGTATCGGCGGAAGTATGTAGTGTGGTATCGGGTATGAAAAGGAAAATGTATTGTTTCCAGACCGAAAATGCGTGAAGGGCGGCTCCGCTTCACGGAAGATACAGAGCAACTTCCCGACAGGCACAACCCTTTTTGGGTTGTGCCGTGTCATCCCCGCACCCGTTGGCCGGGGTCTTCCCGCTTCGCCCCCTTCACCCCTACAGGATAAATCGCTCTGCAATCAGCGAAATTTTAATATACTCTTACAGTTTTGATGAAGACAGATTCCTTCCCGTAGAACACGAGATACTTCCAGCAAAAATCCAGGTGCATGTGCATGGAACGAAGAAGTTCTGTCCTGATAACGGTGATACTCGCGGCTATCTGCATCCTTACCGCCCTCATCGCATGGATGGCCCTCTATCCCGGCCTCCAGCAACCGCCGGCAAGTGATTCGGGAGTTACGATCTCCGGCACTCTTGTCTCCCCGGACACCGGTCCCGGTAAAATATACATCCTCGCACTCTACCCGGTTATTCTTCAGAAAATACGCGAAATGGAGACCGAAGCGCAGCCCTACGAGTCAGAGCACGTTGTCGCGTATACAACCCTCGCCGCCCCGGGCCCCTATCGCATCCAGGTTCCCGAACCCGACGATTACCTCATCTATGCCTGGCAGGATACGAACGGCGACGGGGGAATCAATCACGAAGATTACCTGGAACCCACCGGCTGGTACCGGACCGACGATTATCTGCTGCCGGCGAACGTTAGCGTGACCGCCGGCAGGGACGTTACCGACATCAACCTGACACTGATCACCCCGACACCTTACCCGGACGAGGAGTTGAGCGTCAGCCAAGGGAACGGCGGCGGAACCCTGAAGTGGATCAAAGGCTACCCGGTCCTGCACCTCCGGGGGACCGATGAGGAGCGGGCATACGCCCAGGGGTATCTTGTCGGCCCGCAGATCCGGGACTGGGTCGAGTATGTCCTGCTTGAGTACTATGCCCGCTCGCCGACGCTCTATGAGAACGACCTTCTTCCCTTCATCAGGAACAACTTCTCGGCGAACGATCCTTACGTCCCTGTTGCCGACGAGATGATCCGGGGCATGCAGGACTCGGGGGCCGACATGTACGTCGACGTCCTCGAACGAAATGTCACGCGCGACGATATCCTGGCGATAAACTCCCTGTATGCCCTGATGATGATGAAGGATTCCATCCAGAACGATGAGGCGGACCAGCAGAACAGTCCGATGTGCTCAAACGCGGCCGTCTGGGGCAACCTGACAGAGAATGAAGAACTGGTCGGCGGGGTGCTCCACGGCAAGAACATGGACGGGGAGAACGACCTGCGGAAGGTTACGGTGAATACCCTGCTCATCGTCGCAACCGAACCGGAAGACGGAATGCGCGTCGTGGGTGTCGACTGGCCCGGCTTCTACGGGACGTACAACGCTATGAACGAAGAAGGCCTGATCCTGGCCACGCATTCCTCCACCGGGGCCGACCCGGCCCTCGGTGCAACGGATCTGCTCGAATATTCCTCACTCTATATGGAGACCCTCCTGCACTGCCGGACCATCGCCGAGGCGGAGGCCTACTGGAACTCGCGCGAGATGACCCGGACGGGTGGCTGGAACACAGCAATATCGGAGCCCTTGAAGGCGGACCCCGGCGGGATCCCATCGGTGACCTTCGAGTCAGACTCCTACGGGATGGCGGTCCGGATACCCGGCGACATCCCACCGGCCGGCATCCCCGCGATCCTGACGACCAACAACTTCTACCTCTATGACCCCAAAACAGGCGCAGCGGCGGACGAAAACCCTGCACCCATCCTGCCGACCCACTACCGCTACATAGCGATGAACGACACCTTAAACCGGTTCATAAACGAAGGACGCAGCATCGGCACGGCCGAGATGATAGAGATCCTGCAGTCGGCATCGAACTCCACCAGTTACAGCGGGGCAACCGAGTACAGTTACATAGGGTACCCCGACACCCTGTCCTTTGCCGTCTCGCGAGAAGACCTGGAAAGGAAGATACTTGATGCGCCGTATGCGAATTTTACGGAATTCTCCTTTGAGGAAGTCTTCCAGTAGCAACCATTTTTGAGGGGGCATGCCATGAAGCAACCGGCGGAGGCTGAACCGGAGATCCTGGATCTTCGGGAACTACAACCCGATGCTGCACCGGCCGGAAAGGTATATACCACCCGGTCCGGAATACAGGGCCCAAGGGAGGGAGCTCCACGTATGATGGATCTACTCAGGCGGGACGAAGAGATCTGGGATCTCTTCACCCGAAAGGAGGAGTGCGAAAGATGCGATCGAGACCGGTTCGGCGGGTTTCCCTACTACAAAAGCCGCCATCGGGACGTATGCGTGCCCCGGGCATCGCAGATGCTGATGGAACATGGCTTTCGCTGCGAATACCCGGAAGCCCAGCCGTTTGCTATCTGCCTTACGCACGACATCGATACGGTCTACCAGCCTCTCCATTCCAAGGGTTTTGAGATCGTAAAAGCACTGAAAGAGGGTAATCTTCCCCGTGCCGGCCGCATCATTCCGCAACTGCGCTCGAAGAAACTCCCTGCGTGGAACTTCAAAGAGATCCTCGAACTCGAGGAGTCGCACGGTGCATGTTCCAGTTTCTACTTCCTGGCCCTTGAGAAGGAGGAACGGGAATGTGCGTACGCAATCGAGGATCTGGAGCAGGAGGTCTGCATGCTCCAGGACAGGGGATGGGAAGTCGGCCTGCACGGGGGGTGCAAGGCCTATTGTGACCAAGAGAAACTGCAGAGGGAGAAGCGGCACCTTGAGACGGTCCTTAACCGGAACGTTACCGGGTATAGAAATCATTACCTCAGGTTTCAGGTGCCGGAGACCTGGGAACTGCTGAAGGAAGCAGGGTTCCTCTACGACACCACCCTCGGATACCCGGACTGCGTCGGGTTTCGGAACGGGATGTGCCACCCGTTCCGGCCGTTCAACCCAAATACCGGCCAGGAAATGGATATCCTCGAGATCCCGCTTGTGGTAATGGACCGGACGTTGCTCCTGCATATGCGGTTGAGTCCAGAGCAGGCCTGGGACCAGATGGAGCGCCTCCTCAATACCACCGAACAACACCACGGTGTGATCACCGTCCTCTGGCATAACGAATTCATGACCGACGCATCGTTTCAGTTCTACCGGAAGATCCTGGAGTACGGTCGCGACAGGGGTGCCTGGATGACAGGCGGCAGGGAGATCACGGCATGGTGGAAGAAGAACGGACTGCGGGCTCCTCCGGCACAGTGAGGCGGCCGGCTCGTGCGATCGCCGCTTAAATGGGCCCGCATGGGTGCTCCGGGGGATTCTCTCACCCGGTGTTTCGCGTATGATCCTGCAAACGACTTTTGCACAACTCCTGCCAACCCTGTTACCGAAGCAGACCGAACCGCTCCATCCACTCGATCTGCCTCGGGGGGACTGAACTCCTGATCATCCCCATGACCTCTCTGCGGATCAGAGCATCTGTGAAGAAGATCAGGAGATAGTAGGCAACCGCAGTTACTCCTGCAACCCCAAGCAGGAGGAAGAACGGGAGCTCCATATACTCTCCTATGATGAGCGGGAGGGAAACAGTAACACTGAGCAGCAGGTGCCGGGCCAGACTGAGAACGCTGCCCCGGTACCCGGCCTCGGACTCCCTTATAAGGTACGCAATCTTCGACCCCCAGATGAGCACGCCGCCGACAGAGAAGAGCGCGAGCATTACAACAGGATCGCCGAAGGTGCCGCCGATGAAGAAGAGGAGCAGCCACACGCACAGGGTCGTGATCTCGAAGAAGAAAAAGACCCTCTGCTTATCGAGGACGCCGAAGAGAGATGAAATGGGGGAGAAGGCAAACACGGTGAAGAGCCAGGGAGCCAGGATCATCGCATAGATGCCCGCGGTGAGCCAGTTTGCACCGAAGACGAAGGTGAAGAGGTCCTCGGCGAGGATCACAAAGACGACGAAGGGGAAGATGCCGATGGAGATGAGCCTTGTGTGGACCTCATGGACCACGTTCTTCACACCCCCGGTCTGGATCTTCTCCTCGCTCGCTTTCTGGAAGAAGACCTGCGTGATGGAGGTTCCCACCACCATCATGGGTAACCTTACCGCCATGATGGCGAGAGCGTAGTATCCGACGATAACCGGGCTGAAAAAGTAGGCAAGCATGAAGGCCGGCAGTTCCCAGGACACACTGTTTGCAAGGCTTCCGAGGGACGCAAAGAGCGAGAAATGACTGTATCGAACGGCAAGGTCCTTCATCCGTCCAGGGGTAACCGTTTTGAGGAGGGTGACATCCTCCTTGAGTCCCCGGAGCATAAGAAGATTGGCAAGGCCCGCCCCTACCACCGAACCGAGAATGAGCCCGAGTGGAGAAGTATACATCAGCCCGCTGCCGATCTGAAATAGTCGTGTCGAGACAGAGTTCGTTACGATACCCCTGGCGATGATGCCGTACCTCACCTTCCGTGAGAACCATTCATTCAGGACTACCGTGAGGCTGCTTAAAGCAACAAAAACCGGCAACCATATGATATAGTCGGCGATAAGCGGCGTATTGAGGACATTTGCAAACCAGTCCGCAAACCCGACAAAAATAACGCCAAACCCGGTAGATATACTGAGTAAACAGACAACACACAGCGCAAGGACATTCACTGAATCTTCATCCTTCTCCGTCACCATGATCGCGAAATGGTAAGAGAGGGAGGAGACGACCAGGATCACTGCTGCTATGGAGAGGAAGAGCTGATTGACCCCGAAGAATTCCGGCGAATAGATACGCGTAACTACGGGAATGAGGACAATGGCGACAACCTGGGCAATCACGGTGCCCGACGTCAGTTTGAGGAGATTGCTGAGAAAACTTGGCATGGAGGGATCTCATGCCCTACATCCCGGAGTGATGATATATGTTTTTGCTCTGATCATTAAAAGGCCGGCAAGACATAGCGCTGATGCTGTCCGGATTTATTCGACTCAGGCATCAGGCTCGGTACGCATCTTCAGAGTGTAATAAATTTCCATGCGGTGTCCCCGGGCGGTGTCATCCAGGGCTACCCGGTCCAGACTGACCTCGCACGTAAGGCCCTCTGCAATCATGCACGCGATCAGGCTGCAGATCGAGCAGGGGCAGAGTGCACAGTACTCCGGGGACGCCTCGCGAAGCGAAGCACAACTGGGAATGAGCAGATAGTTACGCAGGGTAACGATTACTCTGTCGCCGTCCCGTCTTATGTCCGCCCGATCGACGACCGAGAGAAGATCCTCGCATACCTCCCGGATCGCCCCCATCAGCAGGCCATATTCTGAAGGCAGGATGAGATCGTTGTCACGTTTCAGGTCCTCAAGAATCGGGCTTGCCAGGGGATGGGTCATAGTCCCGGTACTCCCGTTGTGATAGGCGAACCCGGCCCCGTCTCCCAGAAAAGGCCTGCAGGCGGGTTGGGTTGGAATAAACTGCATAACCTTCCCGTCCGGGCTCTCCGGCGGAAGAAAGACTGCAGCTCCGTACCCGCCCAGGTTGCGGATGGTGCGGCCCAGGGCGGAGATACCCTGCAGGGAGAGTTGGCTGGCCAGCTGTGCGTCTATGGAATCATCGCCACCGAGTGCGAAGAGAAAAACACCGCCGATGAAGCTGGTCGCGCTCAGCAGGAGAAGCGGGTTCTGCATATATCCCTGCGGATCCTCGAGCAGGACTGCAAGGAGGAGCAGAACTGCAAACCCGATGAGGAGGTACGAGCTGATTCTGTAGTGTTTATACCGGTCCATTACCATGTCTTTCACCCAAACATAATCTGCGCATGGAAGAGGTGCCTTGCCGGTCAGATACTCCAGTATTCGTTCAACTCCAGTATTCTCAGGATGATGACCAGGCCAAAGAGCACCGTGCCGACTACTGCCATACGATAGATATTGCGTATGTACCTGGGTCTTGAGAAGACCGGGTGAATCGTATAAACGATGATGAAGAACCCCACGAGCGCGGCGACTATAAACAGGTTCAGGTCCGGAGCATGGAACATATACAGAAGACCGCTCACGGCGAGCATCCAGACTGCCAGGGAGATCGACGCAGCATCAGATTTACGCATCGCTGAACCTATCATAAACTCGTGCATATAATACCTACGGAGGTCGGGGAGCATCACAAGAAAGGCTGCAACTTCAAGGATGAGCCCCGGGGGAAACGTGCCATACATCCTTCATCCCTGCCGGACCACTTTTTCTCTTTGCTCATGATATTCACCCATCTCCTTTTACCCGGTGCTGTTTCATCGACACGAGGAAGTTCAGGATCAGTCCGGATGAGATCAATAAAAGCCCGAGGATAAGTGCCGTAATCCCGAGAGTAAATATGATGTAATGGAACTGGGCGATCCGATAGAATTCGGAGAAGGTATAGATCTCAAGACCCATCCCGAAGACCGCGATCACACTTCCCGGAATGCCGAAGAAGAACAGCGGCCGCCGGTGGCCGATGAGTTCCACGATCTTTGCGAGCACCCCAAAACCATGTGAGAGCGGGTTCTTCTTGTGCTTGTGGGGAACATCGTAGGTGACGGAGATCGGGACCTCGGCTATCTTCAGGCCGAGCGGGGCGAAGTGGGAGATCATATCGGACTCGATGGTGTAACCCTCCGAGGAGAAGGTAAGGTTCTCAAGGGCCCGGCGGGAGAGCGCCCGGAAACCCGACTGGGAGTCGGTCGTCGCGAAGTTACCGTCGACCGAGAGGTTCGTGAACCCGTTGAGCACCATCTGCCCGGCCCGGCGGTAGGCGGGGATCTCGGCCCGGGTTGCCAGAAACCGCGAGCCGATGACCAGGTCCGCCTCGCCGGCGAGCACCGGCGCCGCCACGATCGGGATCTCTTCGGGGTCGTGCTGACCGTCGCCGTCGAGCATCACGACGACATCGTAGCCGAGCTCGCGGGCCCGGGCAAACCCGGCCATCATCGCCTTCGCCTTGCCGCCGTTCTCCGGCATCTCGATGACGTCGGCACCGGCGAGGCGGGCGGTCTCGGCGGTCCGGTCCGCCGAGCCGTCGTCGACGACGATCACCCGATCGGCATGCTTCTTTGCCAGGAGGACAACGGAGCCGATGACAAGACCCTCATTGTAGGCGGGAGCGACGACGGCAAACGCGCGGCCGCCTGGCGTTGCAGGTGCGGAATATACCCTCACAGCGGGTGGGGGATGGCCATCTGTCGGGATAGCGGAACCATTATCCGGGGGAGAAGAGGGACATTTCTGTCGAACCCAATTCCCATCGGCCTTCAGGAAGGGGTTCTCAGGATTGCCGGCAGACCCTTGCAGGTCTGCAGGGATCACGTTATTGGTTGCGCAGTTCGCAACCATGCCGGAGATGAGCGGCGGCCGGGAGTTGCACCCGACCCTTAGCGGCACCAGATTACAATTCCTGCTCCACCGGCTGCCGTTGGTGGGAGGCGCGAAGCAGGAGGCCCTGTTGAGAGCAAGAACCTTCTGAACGACCGCCTCTTTTGTATCAGCAATAACCCCAACCGAAATAAACCCAGACCAGCGCACGTGAACTGCCCCCCATAGAATATAGTACGACACCAGACATCCCCTACGGCCGCATTGGAGGCGTGGAGAGTGGATCCGGATGCACATAAAAGGAAATGCTCATCTCAATCGTACTGCACGGCACCGTGCATACCACTGCCAGCATATATACATTTCTCAGAATCGGGACCTGCACGGATATTTCCCTTCTGGTCTTCACGATCGATTCGGTTCCTTAAAGAGACCCAGAGCAGCCCGAATAAAGGATTATGGCAGGAGTAGAGGGTGATTATTCCACTGTTGGAGAACCAGTCCGGAGGGCAACACGTGCATGGGTCAGATGGTAAGGACAACCGGCTTTGCGCAGGGTTTCCCGGTTCAATCTGCACCAACACCAGAGCGGCGCGGACGTTTTGCCGGCAGGCTATCTGACGATCTCTTCGCCGGCGACGGGCGACTGTTCCGGCGGGTCTGCCCGCTCAACCGGTATCTTCATGAAAACAGTGGTTACCGTATTCCCGAGAAGAGAGTGTCTCAACAGACCCTGATCGGCGAGGACTGTGCAGAGAGATGAACGAATGTCTCCGCAACATGGGTGCCCCTCTTCCACAGAATATGGGCCCGGATAAAGGATACACGGCGGCATCAGTCCCCTGCTTCATCACCGGATCAGTGGGGGTAACTCTCATCATCTGCCGCCGGAGAGTCCAGATACATACTCGATGTAAAAGCAGTTAATAGTTCGGGGCGGCGCGGGCTCCGGTGCCATTTCGTGCTCCATCGAGAACTTCGAAGTCTCCAGAGCCACCGTATGCGCCAGGGTCGGCAAGCTGACGGCCGTAAGCGGGGCAAAATATATATTGTCACACTGCCTGTCTGGAACTCAGTGCTTCGAGGGAGGGAAGGCAGTATTCCAGATTATCCAGATATGAAGGTTTTTCTCGCAGACGGCAACGGTGCTCCACTACCCGGACTGAAGAGAGTGAGGGCCTGGAGGCCGACGATGAAGACCGGCTGCAGGCCCGGGCCTTCCATAAACAGCGAAGGGGCTGCCGGAGGAGATGCATGACATCGGTGCGGCTGCGGGCCGTCGGCGACGTGCTGCTCTGGATCAGGAACGACAAGAAACCGTTTGCCCGGATCCGGCACGAACTCCAGCAGAAAGACCTGCTCTTCGGGAACCTGGAGACGGTCCTCTCCGAGAGCGGCACGGAGAGCAGGAAACGCTGGGTCAATACAACTCCGCCGGAAGCGGGCGAGTATCTCAAAGACGCCGGGTTCGACATTCTCAGCGTGGCGAACAACCACACGCTCGATAGGGGGCGGGAGGGGTTTGAGAAGACCCTCGAGGGCCTCGATACCCGTGGTATCGCCTACATAGGAGGGGCACGGGGCGATGACACGCCCACGGGGCTGGTTGTCGAGCGAAACGGGATCCGGCTCGGCTTCCTCGGTTACACGCGCGGGAGGTTCCGGTCGCCGCCGGGAGTTACGGTATCCAAACTGAAGAGAAAGGCCATCATCAACGACATAAAGGCATTGAAAGACCGGTGCGACCACATCGTCGTCTCCCTGCACTGGGGGATCGAGAACACCTACTATCCGTCCCCGGGCCAGGTCAGACTCGCCCATGCCCTCATCGATGCCGGGGCGACCCTGATTCTCGGGCACCACTCGCACACCATCCAGGGGCTGGAACGGTATAACAACGGCCTGATCGCCTACTCCCTCGGGAACTTCCAGTTCGACACCGAGATCTTCAAGGAGGAGATCAACAGCACCATGATCCTCTCGGTGGACTTCGACCGGCACGGCATCCGGGACTACGCCGTCACCCCCTGCGTCATCAACAGCGACTTCCAGCCGGAGGTGGCTGAAGGGCCGACCCGCGAGAAGGTGCAGCGCTGGATCGGGAAGTGCTCGGACCGGGTTCAGAACGGTGAAGTCAACCGGCAGTGGTGGTTCGAGCAGATCGGCGAGGATTACCTGACATACAACCTGGAGAGTTACCGCTACCGGATCCGGCAGCACGGGCTCGCGCCCCTGGTCGAGTGCGGGGTCTGGCTGTTCACGCCGTTCTGCTTAAACTGCTATGCGGGTCTGATCCGGAGGCGGCTCCGGCAGCGGCAAACAGGGGGACACGCATGAAGATATTACAGGTTACTCCATTCTTCAAACCGCTCTGGGAGTCGGGCGGGGTGGCACGGGTTGCATACGACATCTCCCATACCCTTCACGAGAACGGGCACGACGTCACGGTCTATACAACAAACAGAAGCATTTATCCAAACGACCTGCCGACGAACCACCTGACCAGAGTCGACGGAATGAACGTCTACTACTTTGAAAATTTACGAAGATACACCCGGGGCACGATCCTGCCGGTGATGCCCTACCGTATGCCGGCGGTCGCGCGAAAGGAGATCGGCAAGTTCGATGTGATCCACATTCACGACCACCGCACCATGCTCACCGTCATCGCCTCGCACTACGCGAGGAAGTACGGCGTCCCCTACGTGCTCCAGGCGCACGGGGCGCTCCCGCAGGATACGGGCTCTAAGCGGATGAAGCGGCTCTTCGACCGGTTCTGGTCGCAGAAGGTGATCCTCGGCGCCGCAGGGGTGATCGCGCTTAACGAGACGGAGGCAGAGCGCTACCGTGATCTGGGTGTTGCCGATGAGAGAATCGCGATCGTCCCCAACGGCATCGACCTCGCCGAGTACCCCGACCTTCCGGACCGCGGCAGGTTCCGTGCCGCGTGGGGCATCGACGACGCCACGAAGGTCGTGCTCTACTTAGGAAGGCTCGACCCGACGAAGGGGATCGACCTCCTGATCCGCTCGTTTGCCCTGGTCGCACGGGAGGAGGGCGACGCCGTTCTCATGCTGGTGGGCGGGGACATGGGCCACAACGACGAGTTCAGGCAGCGGGTCAGGTCGCTTGGCCTCGACGACCGGGTGATCTTTACGGGGTTCGTGAGCAAGGAAGACAAGATGGCTGCGTACACCGATGCCGACGTCTTCGTGACGCCGAGTTTCACCGGCTTTCCCGTCACATTCCTCGAAGCGTGCCTCTGTGGGACACCCATCGTGACGACGGGGCAGGGAGACCTGCTTGGATGGATCGACAACACTGTCGGGTTCAATACCGGGTACACGCCCGAAGCGCTCGCCGACTCCATCGGACGCCTGCTCGCCGACGACGCCTTACGAGCCAGGTTCGGCGAGAACGCGAAGGAACTCGTCCGGACCAGGTACAACTGGCAGACAATCGTCCACGATATTGAGACCTTTTACGCGCAGGTTTCCGGGAGTGCGGAAGGGGGTATGCCAGCGGGGGTCTCAAAAGGGGTGACCCCGAAGGCTCCGGATACGTTTTGAGTGCACCCGGCCGGAAGGGCGGGTGCAAAACTTAAAAAAGATTGGGGCCGGTCCCGGTCAGGGACCGGCGATATTGCTGTTTTACTCGCCGGCAGGCGCAACCGTCATGCCTGCGGTCTGGACGTTCTGGCCGCCTTCAACCAGGAACGCCTTTTCGGAGCCGGAGGTTATCTCTCCCGAATACTGGACGTTCTGGTTGTTCCTCGCCCATACGAGCGTGTCAACCAGGTCTCCGGAGGCGTGGATGTCCACTTCGGCGTCGCTGAACTGACCGTTCGTGCCGCCGAGGCTTGCACCCTTGCCGTCGATCCCGGCCGGGTTCACGAGCTCGAAGTTCCTAATCTGGATGTTGCTCGCGAGATCGACCTGGAGGCCGTAGCCGTGCGAGTCGGTGCTCGAGCAGTTCTCCAGCACCAGGGCGGGGTTCGCGGAGCGGCTCGGGATACTGTAGTAGCCGGCAGGTTTCCGGTAGGTGTAGTCGGTCTTCCCGGCGCCGGTGTCAGTCTCGACACAGTCGTAGAGTTTGCCGCCGTTCGTCGCGTAGAACCCATACAGGGAGTTACCTTCCGCCGTGCAGTTGTTGAACGTCACGTCGGCGTTCGGGGCGTAGTAGCCGCACCCGAAGTAGTGCGTCGACATATCGTTCTGATTGTAGGCCACTGTCGGGTAGGGTTTCTGCCCGTTGTTCCTGCTCGTGCAGTTCTCGAGGACGGCATCCGTCACCTTGGGATCGAACTCGAAGTGGAACCCGGACTCCAGGTTACCTTCGGCAAGGCAGTCCGTCACCCGGAGGCCCTCCATGTCGTTTAATTCCGCAAAGTCAAACCCGGTGATCCAGGGGTTGAACGCACCTTCGCTCCCGCAGTTGATCGCGGCGCAGTTTTCGTAGCGGACGTCCTTGATCACCTTGTTGGACGATCCCCAGGCGTTGTGGAGGAACCCGTACGTCCCGGTGTCCACGGCCTTGCAGTTGACGAATTCGACGTCCTGCAGGGTCGGCGCGTAGACAGCCGGATCGTGAATCAGAAGGTAAACCGCCTGGATACTCGTATCCGCCGTTCCCTCCACGTTGTGAATCTTCGCGTGGCTCGCACGGACGGTCATCACGCCGAGCCACTTGACGCCACTGCTGTAGCCGGTTCCCTTGATGTGGAACCCGTCCAGCGTAATGGACTCCTGATCGACGCTGATGCGCCCATCATTGGTGAATTCAAGGAACGTTGCTTCCGGACCCTGGCCGGAGAGCGTTGTGCCTCCTGCCGGTGCGATGACTCCGGCACAGTTGAACGTACCTTCAGTCAGAGCGACCGTACCGCCTGCCGGCAGTGCGGCGAGCGCTGCCTGGATCTCGGCCTGGTCATCGACTCCGTCACAGACATAGTCTGCCTGGTTCTTCGACAGTTCGGTGCTATCGCTTGCAGCCACGGTGAGCGTGGCCGGACTTGTAGACTCGGCTGCACTTACCGGGGAGAATGCCGGGATGAGGCAGCACACCAGAAGTACTGCAGCCAGTCTTAGTATATTTTGCCTGTCTGTCATGCCATTCAGCCTCTCTGTGAGGTATTACTACCGTCTTACTATGGAAGTATATATATTTTATTCATAAAATAAAATTGCATAAGAGGGCTATTCGACAATATGGGCAGCCAGATTCCATTTAGTTCGGAATAAGGTGCAGGACAGTGGAGATAAGTTGATGCAAAAGGATATTATATGATAATCGAAACTAAAACCAAATGACATAAATAGTCGCGCCTTCTGCCGCTGATCGCCGGGAGCAACCCTTTTCGAAACGCTTTCACGCAGAGCGAATGGAAATTCGGTTCCGTGCGCCGGTATGGCCCGGGGGCTCCGGCCCTCGTTGCCGGGCAGTGGCGCGAGGGGGGACTGGCGCCAGCCCGCTGGACAGCATCGGGGGTCACAGGGACCGGATCCGGCAGGGAGACCGGGTAAAAACAGCCGGAGGAGAGCCGCCGCCGGAGCGGAATCCGTCGGGCTCATACCCCTCTACCCCGGTCCATTGGGACCAACGGCCCTCCCGGACGCAATGTCTATATAGAGCGTCTCCACAGAGAGTGCCCCTATGCGAGTGGCATGCCTGACCTTCTGGTTCTACGACTACACCATCCAGATGGCAAACGAACTTGCCCGGCACACCGAGGTGCTGCTGCTGCTGCCGGACTACCGGTCGGAGGAGTACCTGGAGGGCATCGACCCGAAGGTGAAGGTCCATATCTTCGGCTACTCCCGGTACGCCGGGAGGCTCGGTCCGTCGTGCTACCCGATGCTCAAGGAGATCGTCACTGCAGTCAACGACTTCGAGCCCGACGTCATCCATTTCCAGGTGAACAACCCCATGCTCTGCCCGCTCCTCCCCATGCTCCGGAAGTATCCGCTGGTGGCGACATTCCACGACATCGAGCCGCACCCCGGCGAAGACCGCCTCCTGGATATCGGCTCCCTGCTCTACCGCCTCACCCTCTTCATGTCACGGGTCCTGCCCGACCGGATCTTTGTCCACGGGAAAGCGCTCAGGGAGATCCTGGTGGAGAACCACCGCATCCCGGGCTGGAAAGTGCATGTCATCCCGATCGGCGAGCACGAGGTGGCGCCATTTGTGAAGTTCGAACAGGAGGGCCTGGAACCGGAGGGCAGCCGGGTCCTCTTCTTCGGCCGCATCCACCGCTACAAGGGGCTCGACTGCCTGATCCAGGCAGAACCGCTCATCACCCGGGAGGTCCCGGACGCCCGGATCGTCATCGCCGGAACGGGGGAGGACTTCGGCAGATACCAGGAGGCGATGGCGGGCCGGGATGCATTCGAGGTCTACAACTACAGGATATCCTACGAAGAGGGCGCCCGGCTCTTCCAGCAGGCGAGTGTCGTGGCGCTTCCGTACCTCGAAGCATCCCAGAGCGGTGTCATACCAACCGCATACGGGTTCCGGCGGCCGGTGGTGGTGACGGACGTGGGGAGCCTGCCGGAGGTTGTCGATGACGCCAGGACCGGGTACATCGTGCCCCCACGCGATCCTGTCGCACTGGCAGGCGCGATCGTGAGCCTGCTCAAGGACCCGGCGGCCTGCCGGCGCATGGGAGATGCGGGCTACATGAAACTGAAGACCGAGATGGCCTGGGAAACGATCGCACGGTCGCTCCTCGCGGTCTACAACGAACTTGTACCTGCTCGGGAGAGGGGAACGCCCCCTGCAGACGAGACCTTCGCCGAGACAGTCCCCGCCGGCGGGAATGAGCGATGACCGTCAGCACCTCCCGGGCCGGAGCGGATGCGCGGGAACGGAACCCCGGTCCCACAACACGGCCGGGCCGGCGCAACACATTAATAGGTGGACCGGAGAGTAGGTGCATTGATGCGGCATACGCGGCCTGCCAGGTGCCATCGAAGACACTGTCCATGCACATAGCCGAATAGAGACATTCAAGGGATACCATGCACCTGCTCAACCCGTTCCAGATGAATGACTGGGATAACAAAACGTTCTTCTGGGCATTTCAGGCATTCCAGCTCGCTTTCGTCGCGGTAGTCTGCCTCGGCCTCGCCGGGTACCAGATACCGATCGCAAGAGAAGCCCTGGCCTTTCTCTATCTCACCTTCCTGCCCGGAGTCCTGGTGCTGAAGGCGCTCAGGCTTCACGATCGCGGCACAATTGAGACGGTGCTGTACTCTGTCGGGCTGAGCCTTGCGTTCCTCATGCTCACCGGCCTCGCCGCCAACACCGTCTACCCCCTGCTCGGGTATGCACGGCCGTTCTCGTTTGAGATGCTCTTTCTTACAATCGTCGCCGTCATGCAGGTTCTGCTCTACCTCGCTCTCATCAGGGACCGTGGACATGCCGCCTCCAGCCCGGAGTTAGCCATTCCCTCCTCTCCTGCAGCACCGTTCCTGATGCTGCTCCCGTTCTTTGCGATCATCGGGACATACGTGCGCAACGAGTACCACATGGTCACGTTCCTCTTCCTGCTCCTCGTCCTGATCGCCATCATCGTCCTCGCTGTCGGGTTCGACCGTCTCATCCCGGCGTCCTGCTATGGGCTCGCGATCTACACTATCGCGCTCTCGCTCCTCTACCATACCTCGCTGATATCGGAGTACATCTGGGGCTATGATATCCACCACGAACTCCACCTCGTGAATAGCGTGCTGATACCCGGCCTCTGGGATATGAGCATGCCGTACAACACAAACGGGATGCTCTCCGTCGTTGCGCTCGTCCCCATCTACTCGCTCATCTGCAATCTGGATCCCGTCTGGGTCTTCAAGATCCTCTACCCCCTCCTCTTCGCGCTTGTGCCGCTCGGGCTCTACCGGGCGGTCGAAAAACAGACGGACGCCAGGATCGGGTTTCTCTCGATCTTCTTCTTCTTTGCGTTCTTCACCTTCTACACGGAGATGATCTCCCTCGCCCGCCAGCAGAT
>PGYL01000021.1:26961-62888 GCA_002839645.1 Methanomicrobiales archaeon HGW-Methanomicrobiales-2
GCAGATCGCAGAACTCTTCCTGACACTGACCATCCTTGCGATGATCGACAAGTCCATGGCCCGGGGCAGACAGGCGTTTCTCATGGTCACCTTCGGCTTTGCCATGATCGTCTCGCATTACGGTCTCTCATACATCTACTTCTTCTCGCTTGTTCCGGCATGGCTGCTGCTCGTCGTCCCCGAGCGCCTGGGACCCTGGCTGCCGGAGAGGCTCACCGGAATATCGGGTTTCCTGAAGTCCGACCCGCTCGCTCCGTCGGGAACCGGCGGCGGGGGGGTGCCGGTCAGGACGCTCGTCCTCCCTTACATCCTCGTTTTTGCCGCCCTCGCCTATCTCTGGTACTCGATGGTAGCCGAAGGCACGGCGCTTGCTACCGTCACCGGCATCGGGGACAGGATCTGGAGCACCCTCTTTGCGGACTCATTCAGCCCGACAGCCGCCCAGGGGATGCATATCCTCACCAGCCAGTCCGTCACGCCCCTGCACGGCCTGGCAAAGCTTGTTCATATCGCCACCCAGGGACTGATCGCCGTGGGACTGCTTGCAACCCTGGCAAGGCGCGAGCGGTGGCGCATCGAGCCCGAGTACCTCGCCATTTCGCTCGTCTTCCTCCTCATCAACGTAGCCGGCATCGTCGTCCCGTTCTTCGCGAGCTCGCTCAACACCAGCCGGCTCTACCACATCACCCTGATCTTCCTTGCCCCGTTTGCAATCATCGGTGGCATAGCACTCTACGAGGCATTGGCGGAGAGGGTGCGTGCGATCGCGGCCGCCCCGCTCATGGGAACGGCCTATAAGTCATTATCGGCATTCCTGGTCGTGTTCTTCCTCTTCAACAGCGGGCTCATCTATCAGGTCGTGGACGACAGCCCGACATCGATGGCGCTCGAGACTACGGGAGACAAACCGGTCTTCAACGGCAAGGAGGTGCAGGGGGCGAGGTGGCTCTTCTCGGAAGGGAACGAGCGCCCCATCTACGTCGACGGCACACGCTGGTGGCTCCTCCAGGGATTCGACCCGCGCCGTCAACGATACATCCCGGCAAATGCGTCGCTGCTGGAGCCGAACACGTACCTCTACTTCGGCGCGTATAACCTCGCACAGGATAGCGTCCGGATCGAGGCGCGGGAGCACGCAGTCACTACGGCAGACTACGTTGATGCAGGGCGGTTCATCCAGAATCAGCATAAGGTCTACGATAATGCCGGCTCCACCATCTACTACCGGTGAAGAGCGGATGGCGGCCCCCGCATGACCGGAGACGGAACTCCTCCCGCGTATGCAGCAGCCCGAAGAAGCGTTATACCCACCCCTTCTTCTTCAGGATTATCCCGACAAGGAACGTTCCTGCCACATACGTGCCGAGCCACGCATACCCCATGCCGATGAGGCCGAACCGGTTCATCAGGGTGTAGCCGAGCGCGAGGAGGGCAACGCTGATGAAACTGCTCAGGATGATGAGGCTCCGGATATCGTTCCTGACCTTTGCAATCGATATGAAGGTCTGGCAGACGGAGACGAACAGGGCGGATGCGGCAAGCACCTGGAGCAGGGCTATTCCTTCGACGTAGTCCTTGCCGATCAGGTTGAGGATCTGCTCCCCGAAGAGAGAGAGCCCGATGGTTGCAGGTATGAGCAGGGCAAACATGCTCGCGAGCGTCCGGAGCACGCTCTTCTTCATCTCCCCCCCGTGGCTTCCCTCGACAAAGAGCGAGGTCGTGAACGCATACGGTATCATGAAGAGTATCGAGACGATCGCGTAGGTGATGTAGTAATTGGCGGTGCTCTCCGCCCCGAGCACGTGGAGCACCATGATTGGAATGACCATGTTCGGAGCGGACATCAGTATCCCCGCGATGTATGCGCCGGCAGAGAACTGCCATGCCTCCCGCAGGAAAACCCGGTCCACACCCAGTGCCGGCCGCACGGAGCACCGGGCGAGGAGGACGAGGGCGAGGATGAGCCCGAGGACGAACGAGAGACCAAAGGCACTGAAGATGCCCATTGCTCCGAGGAAGACCAGGGGAACCAGGAAGAGGATCCTTGTTCCGTAGAGCAGGTTCAGGGTGAAGTAGTGTTCGGACTTGCGCAGTGCATTGAACGCGCCCTCAAGAACCCAGGTGATAGAGTAGGCTCCGAGGAAGATGAGGTAGAGGGGTGCGACCGTCCTGACGATCGTGAGCTCGGGAGATATGACGTCCACTGCGGCGATGAAGAGCACCCCGGCACCAAGCGCCACTGCCGTCGGCACGAGGATGGCGGTCCCGAGAACCTTGTTCTTGTCGCGCAGGGGAAAGAACCGGATCACCGACTGATCCAGGCCGAGCCGGGAGATGAGGATGAGGAGTCCCATGGACGACATCAGGGCGGTTGCAATACCCACGTCCGCCTGCGAGTAGAACCGGGCTGCGATCATCCAGAAGAAGAACCCAAACCCCGCAGCGACGAACGATGACGCCATGATGAAGAACGAATTCCGAATAAGCGGCTCCTGTAAGTGCCTTCTAACCTCGCTGAAGTTTTTTGGGAGTGCTACTGCCATCGGTCGCCAGTATCGGATAGCACCTATATAGATGTATCCACCGCTCCGACCCCCTCAGGCCTGCAGGATAGAGGGGAGCGACTCTTCCGGCCAGCAGGGCCCGGAGTGAACCCGGGCGGAGTTCACGGGAAGCAGAAGGAAGTTTTCTGGAGAAACGTTACTGGAAGGAAGGTTTCGAAGAGGAACGTTTCGCAGACCGTATCAGCGGAATGCAGGACAATAGAGATTAAAATAAACGGGAGGCAGGCAAATTGTCCCGACTCCCGGTACAGGTGCTACAGGGAGGAAGTTCTGCCGAAGAAGACGTCGGTCAGCAGGGCAACGTCTTTCCAGTCCACGATGCCGTTTCCATCGAAGTCGACAGCGGTATTGGACGGAGTGCTTCCCTGTGCCATCCCGGCGGCGATCGTCACGTCGGCCCAGTCGACTTTGCCATCTTCGTTGAGGTCTCCCCTGACGGGAACCCGGATGGTTCCGACGACGATCTGCTTGCTCATAACGTTGTTGGTTTCATCGCTTTCTGCAATCCGGTTGACATCATCCACATTGGCCTTCACGGTGTGAGTGCCCTCGATGGCTTTCCAGGTTGCACCGGCCGACCCGCCGCTCGCGGTCAGCGTAACGGATGCACCTGCGGCGATAGCCGTGGTGTGGGTGTCGGACCAGACCCCGGGACCCGCAGCCCCGTCATCAAACGTGAAGATGATGCCGTGCTTCGCGCCCGCAGGCGTGGGAGCGGTTCCCTGGTTCTTGACGGTTGCCTTCAGGGTCACCGGGTTTCCCGTAGTCGGGTTTGCCGGTTCCCAGGAGATACCGGTCACCACAAGGTCAGGCTTCCCGGAGGGAGCCGGTGTGGTAGTCGGGGTAGAAGTGGGTGTCGGGGTGGGCCCCGACGCGGTCTTTGAGACCGTGATCTGTTCTGTTCGGACGTTGTTCGCCTCGTCGCTCTCGGCGATCCGGTTAACGTCGTCCACGGTGGCCTTCACGGTATGAAGGCCCTCGACGGCTTTCCAGGTTGCACCGGCTGAGCCGCTGTTCGCGGTCACCGTGACCCATGCACCCGGAGCGATCGATCTGGTGTAGGTATCCGACCAGACACCCGGCCCGGCAGCACCGTCATCAAACGTGACGATGACACCGTGCGTCGCGCCCGCAGGCGTGGGGGCATCTCCCTGGTTCTTGATGGTTGCCTTCAGGGTCACCGCACTCCCGGTAACCGGGTTTGCCGGTGCCCAGGAGACATCGGTCACCACGAGGTCCGGCTTCCCGGAGGGAGCCGGTGTGGTGGTGGGGGTCGGGGTAGCCGGTGCCGGTGTGGTGGGCACCGGAGTGGCCGGAACGGTCGGGGTAGGTGCCGGCGATCCGGTGGACGTCACTTTCACGTTCTGGAGGGTCGCCTGACCGGCCGGAACCGTGCCGACGATGGTCACACCGGGGGACCCGGCAGGGAGGGTCTTGGAGACGATCTCCATATCCTTCACAAGGACGTTTTTGGTCCTGTAACCCTCAACCACGAACGGCTTCGCGGCATCGGAGACGATCTGACCGGAGAAGACGGTATTTACGTTCTCCTTCGCCCATACGAGCGTCTCCACGCGGTTTCCGGACGCATAGATGCTCACCTCGGAGTTGTCGAACTGGCCGTTCGTGCCGCCGAGGCTCGAGCCCTTGCCGTTGTACCCGACCGGATCGATCAGGTGGAAGTTCCGGATCTTGACGTTGTTCGCGAGGTCGACCTGGAGGCCGAAGGCACGCGAGTTGATGCTCGTGCAGTTCTCCATCACCGTGGAGGGGTTGACCGAGCGGGAGGGGACACTGTAGTAGCCGGCGGGCACCCGGTAGGAGAAGTCGGTTCTCCCGATGCCGGTGTCCTTCTCGACGCAGTTGTAGAGTTTACCACCGTTCGTCGTGTAGAACCCGTTCATGGAGTTGCCCTCCGCCGTGCAGTTGATGAACGTCACGTCACAGTTCGGGGCGTAGTAGCCGGACCCGAAATAGTGGGTGGACATGTCATTTACGTTGTAGGCCTTCGTCGGGAAGGGCTTCTGCCCGTTGTTCCTGCTCACGCAGTTCTCAAGGACAGCATTCGTCACTTTCGGGTCGAACTCGAAGTGGAACCCGGACTCGGTAGTGCCTTCAGCGAGGCAGTTCGTCACCCGGAGGCCGTCCATGTCGTTTAACTCCGCAAAGTCGAACCCGGTGATCCAGGGATTGAACTGCCCGAACTTGCCGCAGTTGATCGCGGCGCAGTTGTCGTAGCGGACGTTCTTGATCACCATGTTCGTCGAGCCCCAGGCGTTGTGCAGGAACCCGTAGGTCCCGGTGTCCACGGCCTGGCAGTTGATGAACTCGACATCCTCGAGGGTGGGGGCGTAGACAGTAGGATCATGGACCAGGAGGTAAACCGCCTGAATGCTTGCATCCGCGGTACCCGTGATGTTGTGGATCTTCGCGTGGCTTGCCCGGATGTTCATTACGCCGAGCCACTTGACGCCACTGCTGTAGCCACTGCCCTGGATGTGGAACCCGTCCACCGTAATGTACTCACGGTCGACGTTGATGCGTCCATCGTTGGTGAACTTCAGGAATGTTGTCGATTCACCTTCCCCCATGAGAGTGGAGCTTGCTCTGGGAGCAATGATTCCCGCACAGTTGTATGTTCCGCTGGTGAGGAGGACAACACCGCCGGATGATGGCAGGGCGTTCAGTGCTGCCTGAATCTCCACATGATCGTTGACCCCGTCACAGACGTAGGCAGCCGATGCTTTATCGGCCGCACTGCTGTCGCTTGCCGCGACAATTGTGTTGGGGGTCGCCTCGAGTGCTCCGACGATCGGGATCAACCCGACGATCAGGAACACTGCGATTAGAAGCTTCGTTGTCCGTTTATCTCGCATTATCTCACCTCTTGGGAGATACTGCATTATCTGACAACCGTAATTTAAAAGGTTTTTTAAATTAATTAGGCAATACAGATTATTTAAAATTACAAACAGGCAGTGTTTTTCAGCCATAATTGCTAGT
The DNA here is from genome assembly GCA_002839645.1 of Methanomicrobiales archaeon HGW-Methanomicrobiales-2. Classification (GTDB taxonomy): domain Archaea; phylum Halobacteriota; class Methanomicrobia; order Methanomicrobiales; family Methanoculleaceae; genus Methanoculleus. Next base: position 32,529 of record PGYL01000021.1, read on the forward strand.
ATCCACCATTCTAAAAACTTACATAAAAATAGGAAGATATAAATATTACACCAAACTTTAGCGCAGATCCCGCAGGGAATACCCCCCTTGATCGCAGATTGCAGTTGACAGTCCGGACGGGCAAACAGACCCTGAATCAGGAATATTATTCTGCAAAGCGCATAAAATCCAGGAATATCCGGGATCGTCACTTGCAATCGACCGGGCGGCAGTCACCCCCTGCCGCACCCCAAAGAGGCCGGGAGAATACCTGCAACACCGCCTCCGCGCAATAACCCCATCACGCAGGATCGGCCGGAGAACGCCATTCATTACCAGAATATAGCCGGATCCAGCAAATCGTTGTCGACCGGGGTTAGCCGCCGGGATGCCGGGACCATGCAGGCGCCGTCATCGAACGGAGAGAGGAGACCGTGCTTCACGCCCACAGGTGGTCACCGCGTCTCCGAGGTGACCGCCACATTCTCAAACGTTACCGCCCCGGAAGGCACCGTATTTGCGAGGATCACACCGTTGGTGAACGGCGCGAGGCTTGCGGAGACGATCTCCATATCCTTGATCCGGACATCCCTGGTGCGAACGCCCTCGATCACAAACGGCTTCGCCGTGTCGGAGACAATCTGCCCCGAGTACTCGACATTCTCGTTATTCCTGGCCCATATCAGCGTTTCAGCCCGGTTACCCGACGCGTAGATGTTTACTACGGAGTTGGCCAGCGGTCCCCCCTGCGAGCCTCCGAGGTTTGTTGCCTTGCCGTCGATCCCGGCCGGGTTCTCCAGGCGGAAGTTCTTGATCAGAACATCGCTTGCGAGGTCGATATGGAGGCCATAGCCGTGCGAATCGATGCTCGAGCAGTTCTCGAGCACCAGCGACGGCGTTATCGACCGGGTCGGGGCCGCGTAGAATGATGCCGGCTGGACGATCCGGTAATCGGTCTTCCCGGCACCGACGTTTTGGTCGACGCAGCTGTAGAGTTTTCCGCCGTTGGTGGCATAGAACCCGTGGCGGCTGTTCCCCTCAGAGTAACAGCTGATGAAGGTGATGTCACCCCGGGGGGCGTAGTACCCGCACCCGAAGTAGTGGGTGGACATATCGTCCTCCAGGTAGGCCTTCGTCGGGTAGGCTTTCTGCCCGTTATCCTTGCTGATGCAGTTCTTGAGGATGCAGTCCCGCTTCTCGGGGTCCCACTCGAAGTGGAACCCGGACTCCAGGTTACCTTCGGCAAGGCAGTTCGTCACGCGGAGACCCTCGATGTCGTTTAACTCCGCAAAGTTAAACCCGGTCACCCAGGGGTTGAACGCACCTTCGCTCCCGCAGTTGATCGCGGCGCAGTTCTCGTATCGGACATCCCGGATCACCGTGTTCTCTGTCCCCCAGGCGTTGTGCAGGAACCCGTAGGTTCCGGTATCCACGGCCCGGCAGTTGACGAACTCGATGTCTTCCAGGGTGGGAGCGTAGACTTCCGGGTCGTGCATCAGGAGAAAGACCGCCTGGGTGGTCGCATCGGCGGTCCCCTCGACCTCCAGGACCTTCGCGTGGCTCGCATAGATGGTGACCACGCCGAGCCAGAGGTCGGGCTCGACCTTCGGGTATCCGGTGCCCCTGACGTGGAAGTTGTAGAGCGTGACGGATTCCCGGGAGACATGGAGCCTCCCGTTTTTGCTGAACTCGAGGTATGTCGCATTCGGTCCCTCCCCCCGGAGCATGGAATTTGCGCGGGGGTAGATGCTTCCAGCGCAATTGAACGTGCCTTCCGTCAGGGCGACCGTGCCACCCGACGAGGAGAGTGCATCGAATGCCTCCTGGATGTCGCGCTGGTCATCGGTACCGTCGCACAGGATGTCAGCCCGGGTTTTCGACGCGACGCTGCTGTCGCTTGCCGCGACGACGACCGTCGGCCCGGAGATCTCCGGGGACACTGCCGGCGTCGTGGGAATGGGGGTGATCGGCGGAGGAGGGGGAGGCGGGGGCACCGGGCCCGGATAAAAGTGCATGACCAGCACAACGGCGACGATAACCGAGAGTATGATCGCAATGGCGATGAGGATGCGTCTGCCTCCGGGTCCCAGTTTTGGTCTTGCCGACATGAGACTATGACCTCTTCGACGTTGCCGGTGTAACTCGTACGGGACCGTCCGGACCCGGGATCGAGAGGGGCCGCAACGCCTTCTGCCTGGCTCATACCCCTATGGCGCAGAAGTACCATTTAAGGGTTTAGCCGACCTGATCTCCTCGAAGGGTTCGGCCCGGAACCCCGGGGAGCAATCCCGGGATCTCCGACCCCGGGCAGGTTAAAAATTCACGCGTGATGGTTTTTCGGAACCGGAGAATCTGAAGCAGGGGAATCCGGGAGACGCCCGATCGCGATGCAGCCGTCAGGATGCTATGCCGTGCTGTTGGCCGGCAGCACCTCGAGGCCGGAGAGGTCCACACCCCCTGCCCGGGTCCACTCGACCACCACCGGCCGGGCAGCATCGGAGAAGATCTGGCCGGAGTACGTGACGTTCCTGTTATTCACGATGTATATCAGTGTCTGTGACCGGTCTCCCGATGCGACAAGATCGATGGTCGAGTTGGAGATGCCCGCATCGATCGTCGAGTTCACCGGGGGTTCCATGGGGGAGCACCCCAGTACTGCCCCGATACCGTCGACGCCCGCCGGATCGGTCAGGATGAAGTTCCTGATGAGCGCGTTCTCCGTGCCGCAGACGAAGAGGCCCCAGCCGTTCGAATGAAGACTCCAGCAGTGCTCCATCACGATTGACGGGTTCGCCGGGACCGGCATGGACTGGAGGATACAGTACGAGATGGGTTTTCGAGAGGTCCCGGGGGTCGGGACGCGCCCGGTCCCGCTCTCGGTACAGTTGTACAGGAGCATACCGCCCGGGTTGATGACCAGGAACCCGAACGCACTGTTCTCCTCGGCCCGGCAGTTTATCAGGGACACCTGCCCTCCCGGGAGGTAGAAACCGGACCCGAAGAAGTCGGGATCACCCACCAGATAGTCTTCTGGATAGGGTTTCTGCCCGTTGTTTCTGCTCGAACAGTTGATGAAGACGCAGTCCCGCTTCTCTGGGTCCCACTCGAAGTGGAACCCGGACTCCAGGTTACCCTCTGCAAGGCAGTTCGTCACGCGGAGACCCTCGATGTCGTTTAACTCCGCAAAGTCAAACCCGGTCACCCAGGGGTTGAACGCCCCGTACCTGCCGCAGTCGATCGCGGCGCAGTTCTCGTAGCGGACGTTTCGGATCGTCCTGTTCTCCGACCCCCAGGCGTTGTGCAGGAACCCATACGTCCCGGTGTCCACGGCCCGGCAGTTGACAAACTCAACGCCTTCGAGGATGGGGGCGTAAACATTCGGGTTGTGGAGCAGGAGAAAGACTGCCTGGATGCTCGCGTCGGCAGTACCCGTGATGTTGTAGACCCGGGTGTCGCTCGCATAGATGGTGAGTACGCCAAGCCACTGGTCGAGGTCGAGGGTCGTGCTCGTACTCGTATTCACGTAGCCGGACCCCGTGATGCGAAACCCGTCCAGGGTAACATGCTCCTTTGAGACGTTGAGGATCCCGTTCCGGCTGAACTCGAGGAAGGTTGCTTCCGGGCCCTGGCCGAGAAGCGTCGCCCCGGCGGCGGGAACGACGCTTCCCGAGCAGTTGAACGTGCCGTTGGAGAGAATGACCGTGCCGCCTTCCGGCAGTGCCGCGAGCGCCGCCTGGATCTCCACGTGGTCGTCGAGGCCGTCGCAGGTGTAGTTCGCCTGTACTTTTGCTCCGGGACTGCTGTCGCCTGCCGCCACAAGAAGCGACGTCACCGGTGCTGCAGCAGCACTCTGGACGAGCAGGAGGCCGATAACTACGCCAGCCAGGAGAATGATCGAGGGGTGTAACCGGGGCACGACCAGACATCATCACGGGATTATAAAAATCGATGGGTGAGAAAAAAGGGTCATACCCCCTAAGAAGCCAGGTTTCAGAGCTCAGGGGCAACGACCGGCAGCGGCTTCGCCTGCACGGCGGTATTGCCCCGGATCCCACGGGGAGGAGCCCCCTGATAGCCGGCCTATGGGCCGGATACAGAAGATGAAAACGGGAGCCGGACGGACCGAATGGCGGGGCGATGCCGGCCGCCGGTGGAATTGTATATAATGGAATACAATATTTAATGGAATATATGTCCAGCAAGAAGGAAGTCACCATCGGGATCACCATCAACCTCGAGAACTACGAAAACCTCCGCCTCGAGGTCGAGGGGGATGTAGAGACCCATGAGGATGTAGACGACCTTATCACGTTCCTTGACGGGATGCTTGCCCGGCTCGGGCGCGGTGATCAGGCGACCGCCGAGCGTGTGGATGCATACCGGCGGCGCGTTCTCGCGGTCAGACCTGCGGAGCCGCGAGCACCGGCCGCAAAACCGGTGCCGGAGGAGAAGGCTGCCGGCCCGGAGGCACCAGAGACCCCCGAAACGGAACCGGCACACGAAGGGGAGGGGAGAACCTGCCCTTCGCCCGACGTCATCGAGGCAGCTATTCCTCCGGCGCCGGAACACCCGGAGCCACCCCGGATCCCCCAACCACCCGTAAAATTGGAAGAGAAGGTTCCGGCAGAACCGGAGGCAGCCGCGGAACCGGTACCATCGGAACCGGTACTATCGGAACAGGCACCACCGGCGCAGGAACCAGTCGCCGCAAAGCCACCCGCCGCTCCGGGAGAGGAGGTCTGCGAGATGTGCGGAGCAGGAGTGACGAAATCTCAGGCAAAGCTCTCTCAGCTCTTCATGAGCAAAACCCTCTGCAAGAAATGCATGGAACAGCCGTAAGCCCTCCAGGATCCCGGGGATGATGAAATAACAACATGGAGGTTATAAATACTACTGTTACCAGAGGATTGTATAATGAAGAAGAACCTGCTCATGTGGGAGGAGACGCTTTTTCGAGACCCGGAAGTCTTCGAGATCGATTACGTCCCTGAGCAGTTCAATCATCGTGATGCCCAGATCCGGGAACTCGCTTTTCAGGTCCGGCCGGGCCTCCGGGGAGTGAGGCCCCAGAACACCATCTGCCGGGGCCTTCCGGGGACGGGGAAGACGACAAGCGTCAAGAAAGTCCTCGCCGAGATCGAAGAGGCCACGAAGAAACTCGTCCCCGTCTATATCAACTGCCAGATCGACAACACCAAATTCGCCATCTTCTCGCAGATATACCGCCGGATCACCGGGCACCCACCGCCGGCGACAGGCACATCGTTCAAGCAGGTCTTCGATGCCATAGCCCGGGTCCTGCAGCGCGAGGAGCAGGTGCTTTTAGTGGCGCTCGACGACGCAAACTACCTCCTCTACGAGAACGAGATCAACCAGGTGCTCTATCCGCTGCTGCGCTCTCACGAGGCCTATCCGGGCGTCCGGATCGGTGTGATTGCCATCGTCAGCGACATGTCCGTCAGCCTGCAGAGCGAGGTCGACGCCCGGGTGGCATCGGTCTTCCGGCCCACCGAGGTCTATTTCCCTCCCTACTCAGGCGAGGAGGTCCACGACATCCTTGAAGAAAGGGTCCAGCAGGGGCTCTACCCGAATGTCCTCCGGCCCGAGATGCTGGATCTCGTGGTGGAGCAGACGATGAAGAGCGGCGACCTCCGCGTCGGTATCGACCTTCTCAAACGGGCAACCCTGAACGCCGAGAAGGAGGCACGCCGTTTTGTCGAGCGCGAGGACGTCTGCAAGGCGTACGAGGTTTCCCGATATCTTCATCTTTCGTTCTCGCTTCGGGCGCTCAAGGCCGAGGAGAGGGAGGTGCTCGGCAGGATCGCCGAGATGGCGGCTCGCGACGACCTGGAGATGAACGCCGGCGACGTCTACCGTTTCGTAAAAGAACAGGTGGCGGTCAGCTACACTAAGTACTATGAGATGATCCAGAAATTTGACGCGATGCGACTCTTAAATCTCCATTACCGCCAGGGGAGGGGGCGGACCCGGCTGATCAGTCTCCGTTACGATCCCGGGCGCGTGCTGGAGCACCTCCGGCAGGAGCAGACGATTTGATAATCCTTATCTGTTCGTCCACCGTTTGTACTCTGATGAGGTTTTCCACATGCTCAGCGTAAACGAACTGGCACTGGATATTTTTGAAGAACTCTTCGAATACGCCGAAGAGTTCCATGCCGTCCCGCACGAGCTCGACAATGGCGCACGCGTCGTAGACTGCGGCGTCAGCACGACCGGCGGGTACCTGACCGGGAGACGGTTCACCGAGATCTGCATGGGCGGACTTGGCGAGGTCAACGTAACGATGGGCCAGATCAAGAACGTCCCGATCCCCTTCGTCGAGGTCAGCACCGACTTCCCGGCCATTGCATGCCTCGGCGCCCAGAAAGCGGGCTGGACGGTCAACGTCAACAAGTACTTCGCCATGGGCAGCGGCCCCGCACGGGCGCTCTCCTTAAAGCCCAAGCACACCTATGAGGTCATCGAGTACGAAGACGAGTTCGATTACGCGGTCATCTGCCTCGAGAGCGACCACCTCCCGAACGCCGCCGTGATGGAGAATATCGCCGAGGCCTGCAACGTGGACGTCGCCAACACCTGCGCGGTCGTCGCCCCCACGGCATCGATCGTCGGCTCGGTCCAGGTCGCCGGTCGCTGTGTCGAGACCGCGGTCTACAAGTTAAACGAGCTCGGCTTTGACACGAGGAAGATCACCGCCGGTATCGGCCATGCCCCGATCGCCCCCGTCAAGAAGGACGGCACGAAGGCGATGGGCAGCACCAACGACGCCACGATCTACCACGGCAGTATCATGCTGACGATGAACGCCCCCGAGATCAAGGACTACCTGGATCGGCTCCCGAGCAACAAGTCCAAGGGATACGGAAAACCGTTCTACGAGATCTTCAAGGAAGCCAACTTCGACTTCTACCAGATCGACACCTCGCTCTTCTCGCCGGCCGAGGTCGTCATCAACGAGCTCTCCGAGGGTGTCGTCTACCACGTGGGAGCCGTCAACCCCGATGTGACGCTGAAGTCCTTCGGGTTCATCTAACCCAATTTTTTTTGCAAGGCGCCTATCCGAAACCTCCGGTAGGCAACACGTTTATCCGTCACGGTGCAAAACACTATAAGGCATCCACAGGGCTTGTGGTCTAGCTGGTTATGACGTCGCCCTTACACGGCGAAGATCCCCGGTTCGAATCCGGGCAGGCCCATCGATTCCGTCTGTTTTCAAGATCGAAACTAACCAGGGGTATTCCCGAGATAGTGTCTCCAGTTCAGATTTTCCGTCCAGTTTATGCAGAGTTGCTCCAGAAACCTCTCAGGCGGACTCAAGAGAGTTAAAAACAAAGGGAGCAGGGCTGGACCATCCCCCCCGCCGAACCCCAACCACCACCAGCAGCCCCACCAGCACCAAAACAACCCCAAACCCGGGTGCCTCCGCCGCCGCAGGGGTCGATGCAGGAGCCGCAGCCGCAACGACCGTAGGCAGATCGGGCGCCGGCGAGGGTGCCGCGACCTGCAGCTCGATCGTCCGGTTCGTCTTCTCCACGAGGGCCCCGGTCGTATTGTAGGCGCTCACGGCAAGCAGCCATGTCCCCGCCGGCATCGCCGCGGTCTTTGTAAATGCATGCCCGAACTCGTAGTTGGCACTCCCAAGATACCCGCCCTCGAACTCGCGCACCAGGCAGCCGGTGAACGTGAACCGCCCCAGCGTCTCGCTCTCGTAGACGTAGGTGACAATCTGGTCGTCGGGGATGTAGCGGTAGGCGCTGCCGGCACCCGTCAGCGTCGTTGCGATCGGCCGTGTCACCCCATAGAACGTCAGGTTCTCCCCCTGCACGATCGTCACCTGCACCGGGGTCGTATCGACAGTCTTTCTGCTGTCGTTCACGACCGTGCTGAAGTAGTTCTCACGCACCGGCTCATCCGTGATCTCCGCACGGGTGTACACGACCCGGGTCTCAGGAGGGTGCGCCACCATCTTCCCGGTTGCCGACGCGGCCGTGCCGGTCGCTCTGTCCATCCACGCCATCGAGGGTTCGCCGATATCGTAGTGCGTGAACGCCGTATGGTCGGCGTCTAAAAGACCGTTCGCTAGAATCGCGGCAAGTTCGACCTGCAGGGTCGCGGAGGTGTTGCCTATGTTATAGATGAGGCAGTCGTTCTCTGCGGCGGCGATGGTGTCGATCGCCGTCCCCGGGAGGTTGTTTGCCACCTCGATGGCGTTGTTCGCCTGCCACCGGTCCGGAATCTCATACCCGGCGTCGCCAATCCGGAAGTATCCCGGGAACCAGTCGAGGTAGACACGCAGCGGCGGCGTCCGGTTCTCTGCCCAGTTAATCACGTTCTGTTTATTCACCTCGGGGCGGAACGTACCGAGCGACGCGTGGGTCGTCCCGAAGGCGATCCCTTTCTCCACCCGCTCTCCGGCAACATCCCCGTCCAGCCCTTCTACCACCAGCGTGTAGGTTCCGGCAGTCAGATCCCGCGTGATCGGCTCCAGAGTCCCGCCGCTGACATCGGTGTAACTACCCATCCCCCGGGTTACGCCGCCCTGCACCAGGGCAAGGTAGTAGGTATGGGTCACCAGCAGCTTGTTGCTGCCGTTCGTAACTCCCCCCGGCGTGGTGATCGCGTCCGGGGCTAACAGCCCTCCCCATTTTTCCGGAACAAGGCTCATCTCCACCGAACTCTCCGGCGTAACACCGGTCTCATTGACGCTGCTCATCACCGTGCGGAGAACAACGCCGCTATCGTCTTTGAGTAAGACCCGGATGTTTCCGGGGTGCTCCAGCAGTTCGGGGAAGACTCCGTAGACGTAGAAGTCCCGCATCTCGGCAAAGGCGGCCTCGTTTACGGAAGGCTCCGTGATAGTGAGGTTCCCGGCAGTTACAGCAGGTATAGCCAGAGATACAGAGATGAAGAGGATTATGACGGTCCACACCGGTTTTATCAGGCTCATGATTGAAGGAAGATCCTTTCGGGTATTAAATTGTCGTATTTATCGGGCACCAGAGAGCACAGAGAATTGAAATATATGCGATTTACGCACCGGAAGACAATAAATTGGCTGCAAAGCGCGGCTCCGGGACCGTGCGGAACCGCCAGGCTCCTCCGGTCCCCCGTGGAGGAGCGGAGGCCCTCGAGTGGATGGTTTTCCCGTTATCATTTCGTAAAATACTAGATATGCCCCGACAAACAGCATGCAGGGCATACACCGGGGGAGGCGCCCGACGACTTCCTCCGATCATTTCAGGGTTCAATCATGTCAGGCAACAGGTTCTTGGGATATCCCATGCTGCTTCTCGTATTTACCGTTGCAGCGGTGCTGTTCGCACTCTGCACCACGACCGACCAGAAGAACGCCACATCAGGCGTCTCCATAACAAAAACCGAGGGTGATACCCACGAGGGCTACATCAACGTCACCGGCGGCCGGGTCTGGTTCCGCATCGTTGGTGCAGACAGCCCCGGTACACCCCTTCTGGTCCTCCACGGGGGACCGGGGGCGACACACGATTACCTCGAGCCGCTTGAGGCCCTCGCGGATGAGAGGCCGGTCGTCTTCTACGACCAGCTCGGGTGCGGGAACTCCGATCATCCAGACGACCCCGCTCTCTGGACGGTGGAACGGTATGTCGGGGAAGTCGGCGAGGTCCGGGATGCGCTCGGGCTCGACCGGGTGCACCTTCTCGGGCAGTCCTGGGGAGGCGCGCTCGGGACCGCATACGTGCTTGATGCAGAACCCGACGGTGTGGAGAGCCTGATCCTCTCCGCGCCGCTGCTTGACGCGAACCGGTGGGTTGCCGACCAGCGGGCGCACCTTGCGGCGTTCCCCGAAGGGATGCAGGAGGTTGTCCGGGAGGCGGAGTCGACCGGGAACTTCGATTCTCCCGAGTACCAGGAAGCCATGATGACGTACTACTCCCGGCACGTCTGCCGCCTCTCCCCCTGGCCCGAATGCCTGAACCGGTCCTTTGAGAGACTCACCGTACCGATCTACCTGCAGATGTGGGGACCGAGCGAGTTTACCTGTACGGGAACGCTCCGGACGTTCAACGTCACCGACCGGCTGGGGGAGATCCCGGCCCCGGTGCTCTTCACCTGCGGGGAGCACGACGAAGCATCGCCGGCGACCATGGCACACTTCCAGGGCCTGGTGCCGGGGTCGGAGCTGGCGGTCTTCGAAGGCGCCTCGCACGAGCATCACCTGGAAGAGGCCGATGCATACCTCGCGGCCGTGCGGGGGTTCATGCACTGTGCGACGGGCCGAAGGGCCGGAGCTTGAGAAAACGCTTCGCGTTTTCGAGTTGCGACGCCTCGTAGGTGCAAGTTGGACGTTTTTACCAGTTGTGCAGGCCGGGGGCACAGCAGGCGCCACCGCTTATCCCTCATCCCGGAACCCATAACTGCAGGCGGCATCGCCGGCACTCCCGGACAGGCGAAAGGATGCCCACGACCACACCGGGGTTTCGGGTATCGAAACCTATATAGCCCGGATGGCCGGACTACAGTCGCGGTGTATCATGAAATTAAGTGCAAGAAACCAACTTCCAGGAAAAGTAAAGGCAGTTAATGTGGGCGTGGTCACCGCTGAGGTCGTCATCACACTGGACGGCGGCGGCGAGCTCATCTCAGTCATCACGAAAAAATCCGTGGAGAATCTCGGGCTTACCGTCGGAAAGAAGGTCTATGCCGTGGTCAAGTCGACCGAGGTCATGGTCGCCATCGACTGAGGGACACTCACCCTATTTTAATCCCGGGCAGGGTGGCAACGCATAAATACGCCGGCAACCGTTCTGCTGGCATACCCATTGAGGGAGTACCGGCACCCATGGTACGAGAATATCCCCCCCTGCTGATCGCGGCCCTCATCTGCGTCATACTCACCGGCACCGCCATCGCCTACGGCCTCCTCATGGAGGGGGGCGCACCCCCTCCCGAACAATCCGGCCTGCCTCCGGCTCCGACCAGAACACCAGGAACACCGGTGGCGACGGGAGCCCCGGTGCAGGTTGCTTCCCGCTCGTTCTCCATCAGCGTCACCCCCGCAGCCGCCACGGTTCGGCCCGGCGATACCGTCAGGTTCACGCTCATGGTGCACCCCGAAGGCGGCTTTTCTGCGCCCGTGCATGTCGTGGTCACCGCTACGGCACTCGGGGGCGTTTTCCGCGACAGCCATGACCTCGGCACGGCCTCACCACCCTACCCGCCGCTCACGTACGACGTCGTGGCGCCCGACCTCCCGCCCCTCGTCTCCACCGCGACCGTGGACGCCACGGTCACAGCGACCGGAGGGGGCACTGTCCGGACAGAGCAGGTGCAGCTGGTCATCCGGCGCTAGAACTTCGGCACGGCCTTTGCAGGGAGAACCCGGGATGCTCCGGGCAATATCCCCGCCATCATGTCCCCGCGTTCCGGATGGCCCGACATGATTTCCCAAAATTGTCCGTTAATCCCAAAAAATCCTTCAAACTGAAAGACGTTTCTGAGCCATCCGCAGGCCCGCCAGGACGGCTACAGGGGTCGACAAACATTACGGGCGATCGAGAGAATCTCTACGATTAGGGGAGATTATCGCAAACCCCTTGATTTCCACTAGAGATCCCGGCGCGCACCCTGCAGCGGCCCGGGAGGTCCGGGGCACTGCCCCCGCCCCCGGTTCCGCTGGTAAACACCGCTGCTCCTCCGGCAGCAACCGCGCTCCGCCGCCTCCGTGGGAGCGAACCGCCGCGAATACAGGTGTTACGGTGACGGGTGTGCCGCCCGAACATAGAGATGATGAAGAGAACTCACTCCGCCACCACATCGAACCAGACGGGGTCGGGGCAGTCGGGCCGACCACCGTAGTTGATGGTGATCTCCTCCCCTCTTGCGATGGGATGGTGAGCATAGATCCGGATCTCGCCCCGGGGAACGTCGCGGACGTGGTCCGCGTTCGCGTGGTAGGAGTGGTTGTAGAGCGACCCGCAGCCCAGCGCCACGGCGGCCAGTTCCTCGCGCTCCCCCCATGCAAAGTAGTAGTCGAAGAGGCGTGTCCGGTCCAGGAGTTCCTGCTCATCCGCTCCCCCGAGCACGATCACCGGGCAGACTTCGATCACCTCACCGGCCACGAGACCCCTGCGGGCGAATACTCCCCGCCCGCGGTTATTCGTCGAACTGACATACACAGTCTCGGAAGGGTAGACGACCCTGCCTGTCTCTGCACTCTCGGTCATGGTATCGCTGTAACTCCACCGTGTGTGAATGAGAGTAGTGGGCTCTCTGTCGGCAAAAAGGATACCGGGGCTCCTGGCCGGAATTATCGTCTCCCGGCCCAATCCGCCGGAACGGGGAGCATGCAGCACCCTGGAAACCGCCTGCGCGGAGCGGGTTTTACCCCTCCGGAGCAGGATGGGCGAGCGAAAGAATGTTGTATTCGCACGACTCTACTGACCCATCAGGAGGAACGATCATCGGAGATGTCATTGTAGCACACGACCTGGAGAAGCGGTTCGAGGACCTCGTCGCGGTCGACCGGATCACCTTCCAGGTCAGGGAAGGAGAGGTCTTCGGGTTCTTAGGCCCAAACGGGGCGGGAAAGACGACGACCATGAAGATGATCCAGTGCACCTCCCCTAAGACCGGCGGCACCCTCGAGGTCCTTGACATGGACGTGAATACCCACCAACGGGAGATTAAGGGCCACCTCGGCGTGGTGCCGCAGGAGACCAACCTCGACCCGGATTTTTCAGCCTACCGGAACCTTCTGGTCTACGCCCGTTACTTCGGCATCCCGAAACGAGAGGCGGAGCAGCGGGCGGAAGAACTCCTGGCGTTCATGCAACTCGAAGAGAAACGGGACGTCCTGATCGACAAACTCTCGGGCGGGATGAAACGACGGCTGATCATCGCCCGGGCCCTGATCAATACACCGGAACTGCTCATACTCGACGAACCCACCATCGGGCTCGACCCACAGGCACGGCACCTGATCTGGGAGACGCTCCGGAGGCTCCAGGCAGAAGGAAACACCCTTGTCCTGACCACGCACTACCTCGACGAAGCGGAGCGCCTCTGCGACCGGCTGGTGATCATGGATCACGGGAAGATCCTCGTCGAGGGCGCCCCGGCAGACCTCATCCGCGAGCATGCCGGGAGCGATGTCGTCGAAGTCGAACGGACAGAAAAGGTGATCGCTCACCTGACCGGGCTTGGCGTGAAGTACGACCTTGCCGGCGGTCTGCTCCAGATCTTCACGGACCGTCCCCACGACGTGGCGCGCGAACTGATCGAGGTCTGCCAGCACGAGGCGGCGGTGACGGTTCGCCCGGCAACCCTTGAGGACGTCTTTCTGCGGCTGACCGGCCGGAGACTGCGGGAGTGAGCGATGCTCGACATCTCCGGCAGGGTCTGGAGCGTCTGGCGGAGGAACTGGGACGCCTTCCTCAGGACCTACCGGGTAAACTTCATCCCGCCCTTCGTCGAACCGGTGCTCTACCTCCTGGCGCTGGGGTTCGGCCTCGGGACGTATATCGAGGCCGTCGACGGCATACCCTATCCCGTCTTCATCGCACCGGCGCTTGTCTCGATATCGGTGATGTATTCGGCCTTCTTTGAATGCACCTACTCGTCGTTCGTCCGGATGTACTACCAGAAGACGTTTGATGCCATCATTGCAACGCCGGTCAGCATCGATGAGGTGATCGCCGGGGAGATGCTCTGGGGCGCCACCCGGGGAATGATCTACGCGGCACTGATGCTCCCGGTGCTCCTTCTCTTTAACGTCGTGACCATGCCGTCGTCCCTGCTCCTCATCCCCTTCGCGTTCCTTGCCGGGCTCCTCTTTGCGGGCATCGCGATGTGTTTCACGGCGATAACACCGAGCATCGACGCGCTGAACTACCCATCCTTCCTCTTCATCACGCCGATGTTCCTCTTCTCGGGGACGTTCTTCCCGCTCGACCTGCTTCCGCAGCCGATCCAGTACTTCGCCCTTGCGGCGCTCCCGCTCACGCACGTTGTCAGCATCAACCGGGCGATCACGCTTTCGGCGTTTTCACCGTTCAACCTCTTTAACCTCGCCTGGATCGTGGTGGTGACTGCGCTCTTCTTCGTGCTTGCTATCAGGCTGATGAAGAGGCGGCTTATCGTGTGACCGCTCCGCGCGGCCGGTAACGTAGAGTAGATGCTGCGGGCAGCGCAATTACGAAAGGGCACCATACGGGCGCGTGCAAAAAAAGGGTTAGAATCTGGGTTTTCTGTACTTCGGGAGGCAGTCACGGCAATAGACAGGCCGACCCTCGGTAGGCTTGAAAGGAACTTCGCACTCTTTGCCGCAGTCGGAACAAACGGTCTTTGTCATTTCGCGGGGGCGGTCGTCGAACGAACGGGGGCCCCTGCTTGGGTATCTCTCTTCCATTGGAATTCACTCACTTTGTTGGATTATATTCACAGACGACTCAGTAACGGGGTTTCCTGTGCTTCGGGAGGCAGTCGAGGCAGTAGACCGGCCGACCCTCCGTGGGCTTGAAAGGAATCTCGCACTCTTTGCCGCAGTCGGAACAGACTGCCTTGTGGAACTCGCGGGGGCGATCCTGGAACGAGCGGGGACCCCGGCTCGGATATCTCTCATCCATTTACTTCAACCATGCAGATAGTCTGCATATACACAACTACCTACCGGCATATATAGATGCGTCTCGCAGATCACGGGCAGCAAAATTCCCCGTGTCGGCCCGCCTTGCCCGGCCCGGGCCACGCACCGGGCGGCACAGGACCCTGCATCCCCGGTGCGTGACCGGGTCTCATCCAGCAAGGAAATCCCCTGCAATGCGGCCGTTTATCCCGGCAGGGAGAACCGTGACACAACGCTTTTATCGATACTATCCTACCAAATGATCATCCAACTATGGCAGACGATGACCAATCTCTTTTGCAATCCGGCAGAACGCCGGTCCTATCCCGGAGACGGGAGTAGGGGGAATGGCTCAGCATGACCGACGATATCCAGACAGACGAACCCCCTGATAGCAGAACCAAAGGAAAACACCGGGACAGGAGGACGATCGGTCCGGTCCCGAACCTTGAAGAGTATGTGAAACCCGACTGGTGGAGGGGCATCTTCAATCGCCTCTACTTAAAGACCGACGGCGATGTCGTCGACGATCAGCATATCACCGAGAGTGAGATCGACCGGATCACTCAGGTCTTAAACCTTCAGTCCGATGCGAAGATCCTCGACCTCTGCTGCGGCCAGGGAAGGCACACCCTCGAACTCATGCGCAGGGGTTACAACGCCGAAGGCCTCGACCAGTCACACTACCTGATCCAGCGGGCACGGTCGACCGCGAAGAAGGAGGGGCTCTCGGTCCGGTTCCGGGAGGGAGACGCGCGCCGTCTGCCGTACCGCACCGACACCTACGATGTCGTCCTCGTCCTCGGGAACAGCTTCGGCTACTTTGATTCCGTTGAGGAGGACCTGCGGATCCTCACCGAACTCCGGCGCATCTTGAAACCCTGGGGCCGGGTGCTCCTGGATGTGGCCGACGGCGAGTACTTAAAAGAGCACTTTCAGGCGAGGTCGTGGGAGTGGATCGACGATGCGATGTTCGTCTGCCGCGAGAGATCCCTTTCGCTCGATGAACAGCGCCTGATATCCCGGGAAGTGATCACCGATGTCGAGAAGGGCGTCGTAGCTGACCAGTTCTATGCCGAACGCCTCTACACCCCCGAGGCACTCCGGCGGCTCCTTGAGAAGGCGGGCTTCTCCGGTATCACCTTCCACAAGATCGACACCGAGTCGCAGCGAAACCAGGACCTCGGCATGATGGAACGCCGTCACATCGTCACCGCGGTCCTCAAGAAGGAGTGGTCGACGACGAAGACGAGAGGTCAGGAGAGAGCAAAACACGTCGCGGTGATGCTCGGCGACCCGGCCAAGCCCGACGCCTTAAAACCATCCTGCACCTTCGACGACGACGACTTCTACACCATCGACCAGATGAAGGCGGCCCTCCGGGAACTGGCGGGATACCGGTTCACGTTCCTCTGCAAGCACGACACAATGATCCAGGACCTCCCGAAACTGAAGGGGAAGGTGGACTACGTCTTCAACCTCTGCGACGAGGGTTTCAACAACGACCCGAGGAAAGAACTCCACGTCCCGGCGCTCCTGGAGATGTTCGATATCCCGTACACGGGGTCCGGACCGCAGTCGCTTGCGTTCTGCTACGACAAGTCGCTCGTGCGCGGCGTCGCGAAAGAGATGGGGATCCCGGTGCCCGACGCCTGCTTCATCACTCCCGGAGACCGCACCTACGATGTCGGGATGAAACTCCCGGCGATCGTCAAACCAAACGCAGGCGACTCCTCGTACGGCATCACGCAAGAGAGCATCGCCCACACCATCGAAGAACTCTCCGATGTCATCAACACGCTCCGGACGAAGTTGGGATACGACCGCTCGCTCCTTGTCGAGGAATTCCTCACGGGAAAAGACATCAGCGTCGGCATCATCGGGAACCCGGCGGGATACTGCACGGTGCTTCCTATCATCGAGGAGGACTACTCCGCGCTGCCCCCGGAACTTCCCCGGATCTGCGGCTACGAAGCAAAGTGGCTCCCGGACTCGCCGTACTGGAAGATCGTATCGAAGCCGGCGGAGCTCCCCGAGGAGATCGAGAAAGTGATCGTGCAGTGCTGTCTTGCACTCTTCAAGCGCCTGGAGTGCCGCGACTACTGCCGGTTCGACTGGCGCTTAGACGAGCACGGCAGTCCGAAACTCCTTGAGGTCAACCCGAACCCCGGCTGGTGCTGGGACGGCCACCTCGCAAAGATGGCAAAGTACGCGGGCCTCTCATACCCCGAGATGCTCGGCCGGATCCTCAAAGCCGCGGAAGAACGGTTCGGTATGGAGCAGGAGACCGGTGCGCGGGAGGGCGAGAAGGATCCTCTCCCGTTCGACCTCACCCGGCAGGAGGCCTGACCCGCCCACCTTTCCCGTGGAGCGGGAACAGTCCTGACCGACACCCCCGTCTTCCTGAGCGGATCCACGACGCCCCAAACACCCGGGCCGGAAGAGCCCGGCGGGCAGCGCGTGGAACCGGTCGAGCGGACCATACAATATGAGTGCCGCCTTCCGGCCGTTACCCATCAGTATATAACATCCTCTGGCGCATAGATCTGGTTATATGGCCGATGAATCGTATCGGACCGCAACGGTCCAGGGCAGGGAGGTCCCCTACGATCCGGAGCAGTTACGGAAGATCAGCGAGCACCCGTGCTACTCCGATAAAGCGTGCCACTCCTTCGGGCGGTGCCACCTCCCCGTCGCTCCGAAGTGCAACATCCAGTGCAACTACTGCATACGCGACTTCGACTGCGTGAACGAGAGCCGGCCGGGCGTGACGAGCAGGGTTCTTCCTCCGGAGGAGGCGCTCGGCCTTGTGCGGAAGGTCATGCAGGAGCACCCGTACGTGAAGGTGATCGGCATCGCAGGACCGGGCGAGCCGCTTGCAAACCCCGAAACGTTCGAGGCGTTGCGGCTGGTCCACGAGGAGTTTCCGCAGTTGATCATGTGTCTCAGCACGAACGGCCTCATGCTCCCTGAGTCGATCGAGGAACTGGCGAAGTACGATGTCGGGAACGTCACGGTCACGCTCAACGCCATCGACCCTGCGATCGGGGAGAAGATCTACTCCTGGGTCGAGTACAACGGGAAGAAATACCACGGACGCGAGGCGGCGGAACTCCTCCTCTCCCAGCAGTTGAAAGGGATCGAGATGGCGGTTGCAAAGAAGATGCTCGTCAAGATAAACACCGTCTACATCCCCGGGGTCAACGACGAGCACATCCCCGAGATCGCAAAGAAGGCCGGCGAGATGGGAGCGTTCACCTTCAACGTCATCCCGCTCATCCCGCAGTACAAGTTCGCCTCCATCACCCCGCCAACGCCAACGGAGAAACGGGAGATGCAGGACCGGTGTGCTCAGTACATCAAGCAGATGCGTCACTGCGCACGCTGCCGGGCGGACGCGATCGGGAAACTCGGTCAGGACGTTCAGTCCTGTGTCTACCAGCAGATGAAGGATGAGAAGGCAAAGTAACCAACTCTTTTTTACCCGTCGGTGCCGCCGGCCATGACAACGATCACACTTCGGGCCGACCAGCCGTTTGACCTCGACCGGACGCTCTCCTGCGGGCAGGCCTTCCGCTGGGAGAAAACGGAGGAGGGGTGGCAGGGCGTCGTCGACGGCCGGACCGTCCGGATATGGCAGGAGAGAGACCTTCTCGCGTTTACCGGGACGGATGCGAAGTTCGTCCGCGACTACTTCCGGCTCGACCAGGACCTCCCCGCCATCCTCTCGTCGATCGACCGCGACCCGGCGATCGGTGCCGCAATCAGGGAGTGCCGGGGTCTCCGTCTCGTCAGGCAACAGCCATGGGAGTGCCTGGTCTCGTACCTCTGCGCCACGAACACGAACATCCCGGCGGTGAAGCGGCGGGTCGCGCTCATGGCGGAGCGCTACGGGAAGCCGATAGACGGGCCGTCCGGCACGACGTATGCGTTCCCGGAGCCGGCGACGCTCGCGGAGGTCTCCCACGGAGACCTGTGGGACTGCAAACTCGGCTATCGAACGGATTATGTCCGGGAGGCTGCCGCATTCGTGGCGGAGCACCCGGACTGGGCGGAACAGGTCGCCACCCTTCCCTTCGAAGAGGCACGGCAGGCACTGATGCGATTTCGCGGCATCGGGCCGAAGGCGGCGGATTGCGTGCTCCTCTTTGCGTTCGGGTTCTTCGAGGCGTTTCCGGTCGATGTCTGGATACACCGGATCGTGGCGGAGGCCTACCTCTCCGACCTTGCAGGAAGAAGTTGCACCCCGGCGGAGTACGACCGGATCCGGCGATTTAGCCGGGACTACTTCGGGGAATATGCCGGGTATGCGCAGGAGTACCTCTACTGCGCCCGGGGCCCGGCACGCCGCCCGCAGTGAGGCTCATTCTTTCCGGTTACGGACCTGCTTCAGGGCAAACCAGGCTACCGCGAGCAGGATGAGGGTGCCGATCCCAAACAGAGCCAGGATCCCGGGCCCCACCTTCCCGGCGTCGCCGGGCGAGGCGATGCCGATTGCGACCTGTTTCCCGGGAGGTACAAACGTCACGTTGTTGCAATCCAGGTGCCGGGACATCGGCATACCGTAGACGTGCGCCCTCACCTCCGGGGGCATGCCCTCCAGAAATGCGGGGCAGGCCTGCTCGTAGTACTCGCCGAGGGATGCGTTCTGCTCCAGCATCCGCTCGTATATCTCTGAATGCGACTCGTTGAACGAGTACTCGCAGGGGAGATCCCCTGCGACCGATCCCGGCAGAAGTGCAGCAACCGCGAGCAGTGCCAGGAATAGCACGTAGCCTTGCTTCTTCATGGTCGTCATCAGAGGGGCCGGGAGTCCGGCGGCCCCTGGCTATGACCTGTAATGGGCGGCGGGGTATAAGGTCGTTCCGAAACCCGCGGCCCGGCAAAACTCGCGATAAACCCGTTCTCCTGCATCCCGAGCACCTCCTCCGGCGTCCCGTCGGCCGCCACCCGCCCTTCCTCAATGAGGCAGAGGCGGTCTCCGAGTTCGAGGGCATCGCGGGGGGTGTGGGTGACGATGATGCAGGGGATGCCGGCATTCCGGATCCGGTCGCGGAGTTCCCTGCGCATCGCAGCTTGAGCCCGCATATCGACGGCGGCGAGCGGCTCGTCGAGGAGGAGGAGTTCCGGCTCGAGCACCAGCGCACGGGCGAGAGCCACCCGCTGCCGCTGGCCTCCCGAGAGCCGGCCGACGTTGACGCCGGATAGGTCGGAGAGGTTCATTGCGCGAAGTTGCTCCGCCACGGTGTCGGCTATCTCCTGTCGCGGGACCTTCCGGCACCGGAGGCCGAACGCCACGTTCTCGAAGACCGTCATGTGCGGGAAGAGGGCGTAGGACTGGAAGAGGTGGCCGATGTTCCGGGTCTCCGCGGGGACGTCGATCAGTTTCTCACCCGAGAAGAGCGTCCTGCCCGCGAGGGTGATCTCGCCCCCGTCAGGCGTGAGGATGCCGGAGATCAGGTTCAGCACTGTGGACTTGCCCGCCCCGTTCTCCCCGACGAGGACAAGGGTCTCCCCGCACCGAACCGAGAACGTGATGTCGAGGACGAAATCACGCAGTTGCCGGACGGCATGGACGGAGAGCATCAGATGTTCCTCCGGGTGACGATCTGCACCGCAGCAATCACAGCAAACGATATCACGACAAGGACGATTGCAAGGCTGATTGCGGCGGTGAGGTCACCCTGCATCGTCGTATAGATCGCAAGCGGCATCGTCTGGGTCCGGCCCTGGAAGTTCCCGGCGAACATGATCGTGGCACCGAACTCCCCGAGCGCCCGGGCAAACGAGAGTATCGCCCCGGAAACGAGCCCGCTCCACGCGAGCGGGATAGTGATCCGGAGGGCGACGGTCGTGGGGGATGCACCGAGGGTCCGTGCCGCGTCCTCGTAGAGACGGTCGATCGCCTCGAAACTCGCCCTCGCCTGCCTGATGTAGAACGGCGAGGCCACAAAGACCTGGGCCAGGATCACCGCGACCGTGGTGAAGGCGACGGGGATACCAGACCCGTCGAGGTACTGCCCGACCACGCCCCGGCGGCCGAAGGCCATCAGCAGCGCGATGCCCGCCACTGCCGGCGGCAGGACGATGGGGAGGTCGGTGAGGGTATCGACGATCTCCCGGCCGCGGTAGTCACACCGGGCGTTCACCAGGGCAAGCGGCGTCCCGAAGAGGACGACGATCACCGTGCTCACCGTCGCGGTAGCAAGGGAGAGGACCAGGGCGTCGAGCACCACCGGGTCGGCAAGCGAGCGGAAGAACGCCTCCGGCGATATGCGCAGGAAGAGCGAGGCGACCGGCAGCGTGACGAAGAGGAGAAAGAGCGCAAGAAGGACGGTGAGGAGGAGGGTGAGGGGCGCCCTCCAAAACCGCGCCCGACCGGCGTGCCGGAGCACTTCACGTTCATGCCAAAATCGGGTCAAAACCATATTCCGTCAGGATGGCGCTGCCGTCCGGGCCCCGGACGAATGCTATGAACGACTCTGCTTCGGTCTTGCCCGGTGACTCCGCAAGGATGCCGAGCGGATAGGTGGCCATGACGTTGTACTCGGACGGGATATCGATCCGGGTCACCTTCGTCAGGTCGTCTTTTGAGACGTCCGATTTGTAGACGATCGCCGCATCCGCCTCGCCGAGCGCCAGCTTGGGCACCACGGAGCTCACTGCTGTCTCCTCGGAGACAACATTGGCCATCACGGCATCCTTGTATGCCTGACCGTAGGCTGGATCGGCGGCCATCTTCTCGAGCATCTGCCGGGTATAGTCGCCGAAGGGGACGTCTTTGGTGCCGATGACGATCTTTGTGCCCGGCTTTGCCAGGTCGGCGAGACCGGCGATCCCTGCCGGGTTATCGGCCGGAACGATCAGGGCCAGACTGTTCCCGAGGAACGGCGTCACGGTATCGTTGTCCATGAACCCGGCGTCCTGAAGAGCCTGCATGTGCTTTGTACTCGCGGAGACGAAGATATCGGTGTTCGCTCCCTGCTCGACCTGGGTGCGGAGGGTCTGCGAGCCGTCGAAGACGAAGTCGACCTTGATGTTCTCGTTCTGTGCCTCGTAGGCTTTGCCGATATCCGTGAAGGCTCCCGTGAGCGATGCGGCCGTAAAGACGGTCAGGGTTGTCTGCTCAGGGACTTCGACGGCGGTTGTACATCCGGTAACGAGAAGACCGGCGATGATCAGAAGGCATACGGCAACAAGCGTTGTCGGGGTTGACGTTTTCATTACAACACCTCTCTCAGAGGATTAAGGCTTTTGATATATAATTTGGTGTACTTTGCGTACATATTAGCTAAAATTTATTTACCTTCGCCGACAGTATTAAAAAGGCGTGGTGGTGCCGTGGCGAGGACGGAGCCCGGGGTCCCGGGTCAGGAGGGTGGGCCTGCCGGCCGGAAATCTGTCGGGGGTGCGGCAGCCCGCAAGGCCGTTCCCGAACCTCCCCGGACGACGGTTACGCGCAGGTTGAGCGGCGACGGATCCGGATCAGGCACGTCGCCGCTTCACTTCATCCGGGAGCTCGCGACGGACTCCCGTAACGATAAAAAAGGAGGGGTGATTACGTCCCGATCGTCCAGCTGCTCATATATGTTTCCTGTTCAGGCGTCAGCCGGTCGATCGAGATACCGAGTGTGGCAAGCTTCAGCCGCGCTATCCCCTCATCGATGGCGGACGGGACGTCGTGCACACCGGGCGCGAGTTCACGACCGTGCTTTGCGATGAACTCGGCGGAGAGCGCCTGGACGGCGAAACTCAGGTCCATCACTTCGACGGGGTGGCCCATCCCCTTCGGCGTCGCAAGGTTCACGAGCCTTCCTTCGGCAAGGACGTGGACGGCCTTCCCGCCAAGCAGGTAGGTGTCGATACCGTCCCGGTGGACGGTGGAGTCCGCGTGCGACGCGAGCCACTCGACGTCGATCTCCACATTGAAGTGGCCGGCATTCGCAAGGATAGCCCCGTCCTTCAGGTCCGGGAAGTGCCGCTCCGTGATGATGCCCGCATTGCCGGTGGTGGTGACGAAGATGTCGCCAAGGGGTGCTGCCTCGCCCATCGTCATGACGTCGAACCCGTCCATGTGCGCCTGCAGTGCCCGCCGGGGGTCCACTTCGGTCACGATGACGCGGGCGCCGAGGCTCCGGGCCTTCTGCGCAAGCCCCCGGCCGCAGTAGCCGTAACCGGCGACGACGAACCTTTTGCCGGCGATGAGAACGTTTGTCGTGATCATGATCGAGGCAAGCGCACTCTCCCCGGTGCCGTGAACGTTGTCGAAGAAGTGCTTCATCGGGGTATCGTTGACGGCGACGACCGGGAACTTGAGCGCTCCGTCTCGTGCCATCGCGCGGAGCCGGTGAATGCCGGTCGTGGTCTCCTCGCACCCGCCGATGACCGAGTCCAGCACCTCCTGCCGCTCGGTGTGGATACGGAAGATCAGGTCCATGCCGTCATCGATGGTGATCGCAGGGCGGGCGTCGAGCACCCGGTCGATGGCCGCGTAGTACTCTTCGACGCCGGCTCCCCGCCGGGCATAGGAGTGAATCCCTTCCCGGGTGTTGAGCGCCATCGCTACGTCGTCCTGAGTCGAGAGGGGGTTGCACCCCGTGATGTGCACCTCCGCACCGCCTGCCGCCAGGGTCTCGACCAGCACCGCAGTTTTTGCCTCGACATGGAGGGCCATACCGACAGTCATGCCCGAGAACGGCTTCTCCTCGATAAACCGCTTCCGAATGGACGAGAGTACCGGCATATACTGCCGCGCCCACGCAATTTTTAGATCTCCAGACTCCATAATATCACCAGACCGGTTTCCTGCCCGGAAATTCCCCCGGTTTGTCTGTAAAGGTATCTTTCAGGATTACTTAAACATGAGGGAGTTGTGTGGTTTTGGGGTGCGACCGTTGGAAGGACAGGAGCATGAGAAACCCTCATCATCTCCCGCCCCAAAAATCCTACTTATGGTTCTGACGAAACGGATCATCCCCTGCCTGGACCTCAAGGACGGGCGGGTAGTCAAGGGCACGCACTTCGTCGGGCTGCGCGATGCGGGCGATCCCGTCGCGCTGGCCCAGCGCTACAACGAGCAGGGCGCGGATGAGGTGGTGTTCCTCGATATCACCGCCACCAGGGAGAACCGGGGCACCATCGTCGACGTCGTGCAGCGGGCGGCTGACGAACTCTTTCTCCCGCTCACCGTCGGCGGCGGCATCCGGACGCTCGACGACATGAAACAGATCCTCCGGGCGGGTGCGGACAAGGTGAGCATCAACTCAAGCGCCGTCGCCGACCCGGAACTGATCTTGCGGGGCGCAGAGCGGTTCGGCACCCAGTGTATTGTCGTCGCCGTCGACGTCAGGCGGAACTACGAGATGACGCCGGAAAAGACTCCCATCGCCCTTCCCGACGGGCGGGAGTGCTGGTACGAGGTCGTGACCCACGGCGGGAGCAAGCCCACGGGGCTTGACGCTATCGCCTGGGCAGGAGAGGTCGAGGAACGTGGGGCCGGCGAGATCCTGCTCACCAGCATGGAGACCGACGGGACGAAGGAAGGGTTTGACATCCCCGTCACCAGAGCGATCTCGGCGGCGGTCGGCATCCCGGTGATCGCAAGCGGCGGCGTGGGCACGCTCGATCACTTCTACGACGGGTTTACAGAAGGGAAGGCTGACGCCTGCCTCGCGGCAAGCGTCTTCCACTACGGGGAGTACACCATTCGCCAGGTCAAGGAGTACCTGGCGGGACGGGGTATCCCGGTACGGCTGTAAGGTCGAGTGCGAGCGCCGCTACCGGGTGCTCGAGGTCGAACGCATTCAGGACGGTCGGGTGGATCTCCCCGAAAACCCCTGCTATTTTCCCGTCAACGATGATATCTCCGCGGCGGCCGTCGAGGAATGCGGGGTCGACCGACTCGGCGACCGTGTAGGAGAGCGAGAGCTCCCGGCAGAGGACGTCCGCCGCCGCATACGCTTCAGAAAAGTCGGCCGCCGGGTGGATGCTGACCCCGGCCACCTTCTGATACGTGACGCAGTCCACGACCACGTCGCCGACCGCGAAGAGCCGTTGCGGGAGCTCGCGGTGCTTGTTTGCCTGGAGCAGTTCCATCAGCAGGGGAAGGAGGTCGGTCCGGACCACCGTCTGCTCCTCGCTGATCGGGTGGAGCACCCGCAGGGTCCCCGGAGCAGGCTCCCGCTGCATGTTCGTATAGAGCACCCGCTCATTCGTGAGGGTGAACGGGATCGCCTCAAGGTATCCGAGACCGGTCATCACCGACCGGACCGCACCCGCGATAGCGGTGATCGGGTGCTCCTGCGCGACGGTGTCGGTGGCCGGGAGGACGGCATCGAAGTTCTCGACGCCGTGGGCGATCGCCACGTCCTCGAAGATGTCCCAGTCGTGGAGGATGTCCGCCCGGTAGCAGGGGACGAGAACCCTGACCCGGGAGTCCCCGTCGGGTTCGGCGCCAAAGCGCATCCGGCGCAGGTGTTGCGCCATCTCCTCCGGCGTGAGGGAGAGGCCGAGGAGGCGGGAGCACTCCGCGACCGAGACCGTCCGTTCTGCGGGGGCAAGCGTGGGCATCTCCTGCCCTTCGACGGTGACTGTCTCGATCGTCGCCCCGGCCTCGGCAAGGGCGGTGCAGATGATGTTCACCGCAATCATCACCGCTTTCCTGTCGGTCCCGGTGCAGTCGAGCAGGATGTTCTTCGTCTCGGTCGTCACCCGTGTCAGCTCGCCGTTGATGATGGGCGGGAAGGAGAGCACCCGGTCCCGGGCATCGACGATGAGCGGGAACCTCTGGAAGTTCTCCACCAGGTGCGCGTAGTCGCGGCCCTTCGGGTGGCCGGCGAGGATCTCCTCCATCGTCATCTCTTCTTCGAAGTCCAGCGGGACGAAGGAGCGGTCCCGCGGCGAGGCGATGTAGCGGAAGGGCGGCGTCACCGCGTCGAGGTCGTGGACCCCGATCGCCACCTTGCCCCGTCCCCGCCCGACCGCCCAGTGGAGGGCCTCCTGGAGGCTCATCAGGCTCTCGATCGCCTCTTCGTCGAAACTGACGTTGCGGATAACCGCCGAACCGAGGAACGGCCGGATCCCGGCAAGGCCCGGGTCGATCGTGAAGGTGATGCCGGAGGGGCGGACGGTGTAGGCCGGGAGACCCTCCTCGATCCCGAGGAACCCGCGCATCGCCCGGGCGACGCCTTCGGGAGAGTAGAGGTCCGGCCGGTTCGGGAAGAACTCGACGTCCACGTGGTCTTCCTCGATCCGCTCGATGTCGGCCCCGATCATCGGAATACGGTCGATGAGCGTCTGCCGGTCGGTCCCGGCCAGTCGCTCCAGGTACCGGTAGGGTAACGTAATTATCGCCATCTCACCGCCTCCCGCCGTAGGTGGGCGTCTCGCGGACCCACTCGACGTCGCTTTTGTAGAGTTGCCGGAGATCCCGCAGACCGAGCCGGAGCATCGCCACCCGGCTGATCCCGAGGCCCCACGCGAGGACCGGGTAATCGATGCCGAAGGGTGCGGTCACCTCCTGCCGGAAGATGCCGGACCCGCCGAGCTCCACCCAGCCAAGGCCCTCGACGTAGACTTCCGGCTCCACGGAGGGCTCGGTGTAGGGGAAGTAGCCGGGACGGAACCGGACCTTCTCAAAGCCCATCTTCCCGTAGAACTCCTTTAAGAACCCGAGGAGGTGGCGGAAGTTGACGTCTTCGTCCATGACGATGCCCTCGAGCTGCTCGAACTCCGCAAGGTGCGTGGGGTCGATCGCCTCCCGCCGGTAGACTCTGCCGATGCAGAACGCCTTCACCGGGGGTTTAGGGTGCTCCGCCAGGTGCTGGATGGAGAGGCTCGTCGTATGGGTCCGGAGCACGCACTGCTCCGCCTTTGCAGCGCTCCAGGCACCTCCCCACCCGGTGGATGAGGTCTCGCCGCCGTGCTCGTGCATATCGCGGACGCGCTCGAACCCTTTCGGGAGCGGCCAGCGTTCGCCGAGGAAGAAGGTGTCCTGCATCTCCCGCGCCGGGTGGTCCTGCGGCTGGAAGAGGGCATCGAAGTTCCAGAACGAGCTCTGCACGATCCCGCCCGCCATCTCCTCAAAGCCCATATCGAAGAGGATGCGGCGCATCTCGTCGATGATGCGCTGGTAGGGGTGAACCTTCCCCGGGTAAGCGCGTTTCGGGAGTTTCGTGACGTCGTAGCGCCGGAGAGGGAGGTTCTTCCATGCGCCGGAGAGGATCTGGTCGCGGGTGAGCGTGCCCACCTCCTCCTGCAGGTCAAGCCCTCCGGCGAGGAGCTGGCGGCCGAAAGACGTGATCGAGACCGTGTAGGCGACGGTCTCCTCCTCCTGCACGAGCCCGCGCTTTATGAGGTCGGCGACCCCAACGCCATCCTCGACCGAACCGCTCTCACTCGCCCGGGCAAACGCGACTTCGTCGGGTCCCGGAGCGGTGGTGCCGGTCTTCTGCACGACCCCGTCCTTGATGGCGATCCAGTTCTTCTTGCGCATCCACCCGATCGCGATCTTTGCAAGCGGGTGGCTCTGGAGGTCCCGCATCGGGATTGTCTCCCCGAAACTCTCGAGCACCTGCCGCTCCGGGAGGCCCTTCCCGATGTAAGCCTGTCCTTCTTCGGTCGGGGTATACCGCCGGGAGACGCGCTTCTCCACGTCCACAAGCCCCCGCTCGCCGGCGAGGTTCGCATACTGTACCACCGCCTCCCGGCGGGTTTCCATCAGGTCCGCGAGATCGGCCGCGTCGGCCGACCCCACCGGTCCCAGGGCGACCAGGAGTTTCTTCTCATTCAGTGTCAGTTCCACCGTACCGCCTCCTCTGCCAGATGTTCGACTGCATCCATCTTATCCCGCAATTCCTTCAGGAACATCTGCACGCGCTCCAGCGTCTCCTTCTTGCACTGCCCGCAGGTGAGTTCGCCGCTCTCGCACCGCCGCGCGAGGTCGGAGAGTTCCACATCGTCCTCGAGCATGTGGAAGAGGTTTAAGAGGTAGACCGAGCACTGGCCCGGCTCGCCGCCAAGACGCCTCTGCTCCTCAAGCGTCATGCGCCCCCCGGTCAGCGCCCCCATAACCTTCTTCCTGACCGACTTATCGGCTTCGTAGAACCCGAACGAACTCTCAGGCACGCTGCTCGACATCTTTCCGCCCTGGAGCCCGGGCATGAAGATGTGGTAGGTCGACGAGGGCAGGTAGAACCCGAACCCCCCGTGAGCGATCTCGATCTCCCGGACGGTCTCCTCGACCCGGTTCATCGGGAGGCCGGTGACGTCCACATGGCCCGCGTACTTCTTTGACCCCGGGAACGCCCGGAACACGGCTTCGAGGGCTTCCTGTGGGGCGTTCTTCGACCGGACACTGATATGGTCACCGCGGTCCTCGACCGTGAACATCCGGAGTTTGTAGGCCACGTCCCGGGTGAGCCGGATATGCGGGTCCTGGTCGAGGCCGACCGGGACGATCGTAGGAGCAGGCCCGGCATCGAGCTGCGGGAAGAGGATATCGCCCACCTGGGTGATGACGCTCATGGCGTGGGAGAGCGAGGTCTCGGGCCCGAACCCGTATATCGCCGACATCTCCGAGAAGTTCACCTTCGTGGACGCCTCGAACGCGAGGTCCTTTAAGCGCTCGTTTCTGCTCTGGTAGTAGGTTGTGCCCTCGAATCCAAGGGCATAGAGAGCCTTGAGGTATTCCTTCCCGAACTCGCGGCACTTCTCCCACGAGATGCCGCGGACTGCGTGCGCCTCCCGGTCGGCGATGGCCACATAGCCGTTTCCGCCCTGCCGGACGTGCCAGACCACCTCCTTCATGACCATCAGGTGCCCGAGGTGCGGGAGGCCTGAGGGCATGAACCCGGTCAGCACGTGAAACGGGGTTTTGTTCCGGATGGCATCGACGACCAGGTTGTAATCCCGGTGTCCGACGACAATTCCCCTGCGCATAAATGGCGGTACCTCGGGAAGCCTTCGTGCGACCTCACCGATCGGCTCGATGCCGAAGTCGGCAAAGAGTCGATCCACATCGACGGTCTGGTTATTCGACCACGGGTTCATTTCGGAATGCATGTACTGACACTCACAGTTTCATTCGGGCGAATTCGACGTATCTGATATCGGTATTGTATATGCAGGCAAACAACATCTTCTTTTTGACGCTGTGAGCAAGCCTCACCGAGCGGGAAACGCCGCTCATCGGCGTGGAGGTCCCGGACGGAACGGCGTGGACGAGCATCTCCGAGTGGGTCTTCTTCCCGGAGTAGACGCGGAAGTGGTGGCCGAACTTGTACCCGGTTCTCGGGATGTAGCCCTTCTCCCGGAGGTCGGTAAAGACCCGTTCTTTCCCCATGATCTCGACGTCCTTTTCCGCCGCTGCATCGAGGAACTGCTCTGCGGTCATCGGTTCGCCGTCCTGCGTGATCGAGAGGCACTCCCGGCGCATGAGAAAGATCGACTCGACCGGGCGGAGCAGCAGCCGTTCGGTATCGAGCCGTTTGCCGTACCAGTCCTCCTCGAGCGGGGTTCCCGGCGGCAGGTGGGCGAGCGCATAGGTCCCGAAGAGAGAGGCCTCTACCGGCGGCATGTTGCACCCGGCCGGCTCCCCGACCGCGGGAAGGTCCTGCACCCGCACCTCGTAGTAGGTCAACTCATCCTCGTCGTCCACGACCGCAAGGAGGTACTGTTTGCGCATATTGACCGCAGCAAGCACGTCCTGGCTCAGCCGATCGAAATCGACGAGGTCCCTCTCAGAGAGGACCCGGATCAGGTACTGGGACTTTCCGACCCCGGGCTTGTGGCCGCGGCGGAAGACGCGGAAATCCTGGGGACCGGGCTGAACGACATACCCCCGCTCGCGGATATCGCGGTAGACGAGATACCTCCGGACAAAGTTCGGCTGGCCGGCGAAGAGACCGAGCAGGGTGTCAAAGCCGAAGTCCTTGATGTCGATCTTGCTCCTTTCCATGAGGTAGAGAGCCTCTTCAGGAGAGAGCCGGAGGCCGGTTCCCTCCAGCCTCCCGTAGCCGCCCTGCTCGTAGAGCGTGCGTCCCTCGCCGCTGAGGCGCACCCAGGTTCCGTCGAATATCGCCAACACGTGCTCAAACTATATGGAAGTTCACGTTCATTAATGGATTGCCGGGGGGCGGAACCACTACGCTTTTTGTGTGCCGCACCGCACCAGTGATCGATTTCATGACAAAAAGATACCGAACCATCTGGCAGCCAGGGATGATCCTGGCGGTACTGCTCATCGCGGTGGTGCTGCCCGCGGGAGTTGCCTCTGCGGCAGAGATTGCTCCGTCGGTCGCCTGGAACGCGACGTTCTCGCCGGAGAACAACAGCAAGTTCGATGCCGTTGCACCCACCGCGGACGGGGGATACATCGCTCTCGGCTCTACCCTCACGCAGGTCTTCGGGGGCAGGGAAGACCTTCTGCTCGTAAAGACCGACAGCCAGGGCAACGAGGTCTGGATGGAGAGGTTCCCCGACATGGTGGCAGCCTCGGTTGCCGAGACCGCAGACGGAGGGTACGTCATCGGCGCCTACAACATCTCCACAACCAGCACAGACCAGAACCGCGTTTACCAGGGTTCTTCGTTCCTGATCACGACCGACGCCGCCGGAAAGGAGGAGCGGCGGCAGGTCCTGCCGGGGGAGAAGGTCTCGGCCGTCCGGCTGACCGCTGACGGCGGGGACAACGTCGTCGGGGGGGTCCGGGAACCCGCCCGGGCGGGGGACGACACGACGACGGGCATCACCAAGAACCA
>PGYL01000021.1:62914-97398 GCA_002839645.1 Methanomicrobiales archaeon HGW-Methanomicrobiales-2
CCGCCGATGGAGGGTATATCGTCGGAGGTACGAAGTCACCCTTCAACAACGACATCGGGGACGCCTTCCTCATCCGCCTCGATGCCGACGGCAACACACTCTGGCATAAGAATTATGGTGCCCCGGTCATCTTCGATATCGAGGAGACCGATGAGGGCGGGTTCGTCTACTCAGGCAACTACTGGTACGGCCTTGTTGATGCGAGCGGAGAGGAGGTCTGGCTCGAGAATATGGAGGGCCTGACCGGCTACGCCGTCGCCCTGCGACCTTCCGGAGGGTATATGGTTGCAGGCATGGATCTCCGGAGCGGTGAGGGGTTCGCTCTCGGGACGGATAGCAACGGAGCGATTCAGTGGAACACGACGTTCCCCGCTGCCGGGGTTTACACGGCCGACACCGCTCCCGAAGGCTACGTCCTTGCGGGCATCAAGTTCCTCTCGCCCGATACCAGCGCCGCCTGGCTGACCGGTCTCGAGGAGACGGCAAATCCCACACAGGCAGCACCGGGATTTGGTGCGATCGGTGCCGGGGCGGCACTCCTCCTCCTGCTCGCGGGAAGGAAGCGGAGAGGGTAATCTTCAATCACTTTTTCACTTTTTTGCTATCAAAAATATGGTTCAGGGGTTCTCCTTGTGGAAGTAGAGGAACACTCCTACCCCCACGACGATGAGGGCAAGCAGGACGGGGATGAGGTGCGCGTACGGGGAGCCTTGTTCAGTCTCCGATTGCGGTGGGGCGTCGGCCGCGACCACCTGCGCCGCGCCGCCCCCGGGCACTTCGACAAAGAGCGCATACTGGCTGAAGTGCAAGACAACGGCCTCGACGCTCCGGGTCTCCGGATGGACGGTGGTGGGGACCTCCTCCCAGGCGTCCGCCGACCGGTTGTACCACTGCACCAGAAGCCCATTCTGCCCGCTGTCGTTGTAAACGGCATCCCACTGTTCCTCCGTGAAGTTGAATGAGAGGATCACCGGCGGCGAAAAGGCGGCCCCCTCCGGCCCGGCGATGCAGGCATACCCGGCAAACGCATACGCACCCACGCCGGGCACCGGGGGTACGTCAACCGGGCTGAGGGGCTCGAGGGTCACCGCCGCAAGCGGGTTCCCGGCGGCATCGACCGCCCTGACGCCCTCCGCGACAATGAGGTTTGCGGTGCCGTCAGGCGAGGCGATCCGGACAAACCGCTCCACGAGGCCGGTCTCCCCGAGGTGGAGCCGACCGGGCGATGATGCTCCGGGAACGGCGGTCGGCGTCGGGGCCCCCCCCCTCCCCCCCCCCCCCCCCCCCCCCCCCCCCCGCCCCCGCCACTGGCCGGCGGCTGGGTCTGGGTAGGTGTCGGCGTTGCCGCGGCGGGGCGGACGGATATGTATCCGGTCTTCACCACAGTGCTCCTCCCGGCGGCATTCTCCGCGGTCAGGTTGACGGTGTAGTTCCCGGCGGCGGTATAGGTGTGCGAGGGGTGACGGTCGGTCGAGGTCCCCCCGTCACCGAAACTCCAGAGCCAGGCGGAAGGCTCCCCGGCAGAAGTGTCGTTGAACGTAACCTTGATGGGAGCCGTGCCGCTGAGGGGAGCGGCACTGAACCCTGCGATCGGCGGGCCGAAGGCGCGGATTTGCAGGGATTGTGTGGAATGATCGCTGCCGTCGGAGACTTTCAGGCTGACGGTGTAGGTCCCGGGTGTCTCGAATACGTGGACCGGGTCCGACACGGCAGAGGTCTTGCCGTCCCCGAAGTCCCAGGACCACGATCCGGGACTCCCCACCGACGCATCCTCAAACCGGACCGCGAGCGGGGCGGCCCCGATGGTCACGTTGGCGGTGAGTCCCGCGGTCAGCGATTCGCGGACCGTGATGTAGCCAGTCTCGACCGTGGTGTTCTCTCCCACATCGTTTGCTACGGTCAGGGAGACGGTATAGGTTCCGGGGGCCTGGTACACGTGAACGGGGCGCCCTGCCGTCGACGACTTCCCGTCACCGAAAGCCCACGACCACGATAACGGGCCCCCCTCAGATGCATCCTCAAACTGGACCGCAAGCGGGGCCCTGCCTCCGGTCACGTTTGCGGAGAATCCGGCCACCGGCGGTGCGGTGACCGTAATATACCCATTCATCTTCCGGGTGTCGGTATCGAGTTCGTTCTCGACGGTGAGCGTGAGGGTGTAGATGCCTGCACTCTGATAGGTGTGGGTCGGGTTCTGGTCGTTCGATAAGCTGCCGTCGCCGAACTCCCACCGCCACTCCTCCGGGCTGCCGGTGGATTGGTCGGTGAACCGGACGGAGAACGGCACCCTGCCCACCGTTGCGTTCGCCTCAAACCCGGCGGACAGAGGCTCAAAGACAGTTATATGGCCGGTCTTTGTCGTCGTATTCTCTCCGGCACTGTTTGCAACGGTCAGGGAGACGGTATAGGTTCCGGGGCTCCCGTAGGTATGCTCCGGGCTCCGGTCGGCGGAGGTTACTCCGTCCCCAAAATCCCAGGACCAGGACATCGGAACCCCGGTCGAGGTATCTGTAAATCTGGCCTTGAGCGGCGCGACTCCTTTCACCGTGTTCACGGTGAATGCCGCGACCGGCCGCTCAATCACGGTGATGTAGCCGCTCTTTGTCTCAGTATCGCTCCCGGCGGAGTTCTTGACCTCGAGCGAGACGGTGTAGGTGCCGGCGGCGAGATAGGGATGCTCCGGGTTCTGCTCGGAAGAGATCCCGCCGTCGCCGAAACGCCATGACCAGGTTGTGACATCGCCGGTCGAGGTGTCCGTGAACCGGACGGTGAGCGGGGCGGTTCCGTTCCGGGTATCAGCCATGAATGAGGCTGTCGGAGGTTCGATGACGGTGATGTAGTCGGGTTTCGTGATCTCCGTACTGCCTGCCGCGTTGCTCGCGGTCAGGCTGACACTGTAGGTGCCGACTGCCGCATAGGTGTGCTCCGGGTTCTGATCTTCAGACGCTGTGCCGTCCCCGAAGTTCCAGAACCAGGTGTCGGGGCTGTTTGTCGACTCATCCGTGAACCGCACGGCAAGAGGCGCGCCACCGGATGCCGGTGTAGCGGAGAAACCGGCGGACGGAGGCTCCGGCAACTCTGCACGAATAAGATCGGTCTCTGTGGCAGTGTCAGAGCCGAACCGGCTGCTCACCTCAAGCGAGACGGTATACTCGCCGGGGCTCTCGTAGGTATGCACCGGGTTCTGTTCTGTCGACCAATCGCCGTCACCGAACTCCCATCCCCACTCCTCCGGGCTGCCGGTGGACAGGTCGGTGAACCGGACGGTGAGTGGAGCCGTGCCGGTGGCCGGGTCCACCGAGAACTTCGCCTCCGGCGGTGCTCCGCCGGTGTAGGTGAAGGCGTAGACCTTCCACTCTCCGCTCCGCTTGTCCTGCCAGACGATCCTGTCCCCGGAGACCGAGGGAAAGAGTTGCTCGTTTCCCGCAATGCAGACCGGCATCTCGACTTCGAGATCGAGGTCACGCATGTAAATATCCCAGAGCCCGCCCCGTTTATCCTCCCAGGCGATGATATCCCCATCGATCGCAGGGGAGACCTGCTCGGCAGGATCGTCGGTGATCCTGTATTCCTGGCTGCTACCAAGATCGTACAGGTAGATGTCAGGCCGCCCGTTCCGGTAATCCTCCCAGACGATCCGGTTCCCCGATATCGCCGGGTATGCCTGCTCTGCACTGTTCCGGGTGATCTGCCGTTTTTGCCCGGTCTGAATATCATAGGTCCAGATATCGCCGCCCCCGGTGCTCTCCTCCCAGACGACGTACCGCTCGGAGAGCGCAGGCTTCCACCTGGTCGCCGGCGAGCAGTCAAGATAGGTCTCCTGGGTGGTCTCGATGTTGTAGAGGCAGATATCGGTATACCCCTTGCGGGTATCGTACCAGACAACATGGTCCCCATGAACGACCGGCATTCGCTGGTCGGTCGTACTGTTTGTAATGCGTTTCTCCTCACCGGAGAGCGAGTAGACGTAGATCTCCAGGTTGCCATCCCGCCGGTCCTGCCAGGCGATATGGTTCCCCGAAACGGACGGGTACTCCTGCCCGGCGTAACCGCCGGCGACCCTCAGGCCTTCGCTGCCGGGAGCAGTGGAGTAGTAGATAGACTTCCCATTCCGGCCGTCTTCCCAGACGACCATACTGCCGTAGATATCAGGATGCTCCTGCGATCCGCCGGCCGTGCAAAAAGGCACCGTATCCCCCGGTGCGGCAGCCGCCAGAGCAGGCGGGACCAGCAGTCCGGTGACGATGACGACACAGACTAACATCAGCGTTATACGTTCAGCCATTCTCCGATCACCACGATGAGAACTCCCCCTTTCGTCTCACACGATGGTGCCTGCAGGCGGATGGAGGCGGCGCCCCCATTCCGCCGGCGTGCAAACTGAGGTCCTACAGGGTGCCGGAGGATTACCGGGTCCCGCCGGATAAAGGGTTCGTGATGGCATGAGAGGGGTATAAACATATATCCCTTGCGGCGGGATTTCACGAATTACTATAAAAATAGATAGATAATAATTGGAGCAGGTTCCGCTCCATCGTCACCGACATTGCCGGCAGATCGAGCGCAGCACGAGAACTCACGCACCCGCAAGGTCCCGGACCTTCGCGATGTTCCCGGCATCGCCCCGCCGCTCGTCGACCGGGGTCTCGCAGATGAGGGGGAGGCCCCGGACGGCGGGGTGGCGGAGGATCTGCCGGAACCCCTCCTCCCCGATGGACCCGAGCCCGACATGCTCGTGCCGGTCAAGCCCGCTCCCGAGAGCACCCTTGCAGTCGTTGAGGTGAACGACCCGGAGGTGGGCAAGACCGATCAGGTCGTCGAGCTCCGAGAAGACCGCATCGACTCCTTCCGCAGTCCGGAGGTCGTAGCCGGCGGCGAACGCATGACAGGTATCAAAACAGATCCCGACCCTTCCTTCCGCGTCAACCCCATCGAGAATGCGGCGGAGGTCTGCAACAGTCGTCCCCACGCTGTTCTTCTCCCCGGCAGTATTCTCGAGGAGCAGCATCACATCGCTCTCCCCGGCATCGGCGAGCGCCCGGTTGATGGCGGCGATAACCCGCTCCTGCCCTGCTTCAATGCCGGCGCCGCGGTGGTGCCCGAGGTGGGTCACAAGGTAGGGTATCCCGAGAAGACCACATCGCCGGAGTTCCCCGGTGAGTGCCGCGACCGATTTTTCAGATATCTCGGCATCCGGCGAGGCCGGGTTCGGCAGGTAAGGCATGTGGTCGACGACCGGGCCGAGCCCCGATGCACTCACCGCTGCCCTGAAGGCATCGGCTATTCCGGGGTCGAGGTCCTTTGCCTTCCAGCCGCGGGGGTTCCGGGAGAAGATCTGAAACGTGTCGCACCCCGCATCAAGGGCCCTGCCGACCGCGAGGTCGATCGAGCCGGCGATGGAGACGTGGCATCCCACCAGCACCATAGCGTAACTCTCAACCCTGAAGCGTTTAGGTCTTCCTCCGCCCGACCTCGCGGAGCACCGCCGCCCCGAACTCCCGGGTGCCGGCGACGCCGCCGAGGTCGCGGGTCCGGACGCCCGCCCCGAGCACCCGGCAAACCGCCTCCTCCACGGCCGCTGCGGATGCAGGATCGCCGAGGTGCGAGAGCAGCATCGCGGCGCTCCTGATGGCTGCTACGGGGTTTGCAATATTTTGGCCCGCAATATCGGGGGCGCTCCCATGCACGGGCTCAAAGAGGGCGGCACGCTTTCCGATGTTGGCACTCGGGAGCAGCCCGAGCCCCCCCACCAGGTAGGCGGCGGCGTCGGAGAGGATATCTCCAAACATATTGGTGGTCACGACAACGTCGTAACAGTCCGGGTGCATCAGGAGGTCGAGGCAGAGCGCATCGATGTAGCGGGCCCTGCTGGGAACTCCCATCCGGGCGGCCGCCGCCGTGCAGATCTCGACGAAGAGGCAGTCGGACTTCAACACGTTCGCCTTGTTGCCGATGGTGAGGTGGCGGCGGGATCCGGCGAGGGTGCAGGCGTAGCGGGCGATCCGCTCGCTCCCCCGCCGGGAGACGACCCGGACGGTGCAGGCCCGGTCCGGCTCCGTCCACTCGATACCAGAGTAGAGCCCCTCGGTGTTCTCCCGCACGATGACGATATCGACACCTTCGCCCTGTATCGGGCGGACGTTCGCGTAGAGGTCGAGAGCATGGCGGATCTGGAGGAGGACGCTCCGGTAGCCGGGGTCCGGCGGTGTCGTGACTGCCCCAAAGAGGATGGCATCCGCTGACTCCAGATCGACCATCGTCTCCTCTCCGCAGGCGCTCCCGGTCCGTTCCCAGAGCCCGTACCCCACCTCGACGTCGAAGAACTCGAAGTCCGGGCGTAGGGCTGCGAGGATATCGCGGGCGACCGGGACGACCTCGTGCCCGATGCCGTCGCCTTCAACGACCGCTACCTTCGTCACCCTGTTCCCTCCATGCGGCCGTGACGCGCCAGACCGCCTCTGCAATGTCCCGGGACGACGCGCCCCAGTGGACCACCGCACCAAACCTGCCGTTCCAGCGCCCTATACCAGCCCGCTCGCTCCGGCAGCACCGGGCGATGAAGGGCTCTCTTGCCACCGCTTCGAGCGGGCAGATACTCTCCACCACAATCCCTTCGCCGCAACACTCCCGCACCAGGTCTCTTGCCGTCTGGCATCCCGCGACCCGGTCGCCCGGCCGGAGCGTGTCCGCGTCAAGGGTGCGGGGGAAACCGGCTGCACGGCAGGGGTAGACGTCGGCCTCGATCTCCCGGATATCCCTGATATGGTGCTCAAAGATGACCTCGAGGTCTCCAAAGAGCCCGGTTTTCTCAAGGTCAAGAAGCGTGGCCGAGAGGTGGGGGCGGGGCGGAGTGATGTCATAGACATGGATGCGGAGGAAACCCGAGAGGTCCGGATCGAGCACGAACGTGGTCTGTTCGCCGTGGCCGGTGAATATGGTGCAGCGGTACCCGGACCGCATGGCCTCCTGTACTAAGAATGTTCGATCCTGAACGTTCACGCGATCCGGATAGCGGTAGACATCGTCGCCGGTGGCGAGCACCCGGGCCGAAAGCACGTTTCGCATCAGCCCGGTCCCGTTCGGGTCGGTCTCCACCTCGAGCACCTCCGTGCCGTCGGCGGTCTCCCGCACCAGGTAGCGCGAGAGGAAGTAGGCCTGATTCCCGTACGGTGTGCTGGTCGCGGACCCGACATATTTGCAATGGGGGGGAAAGATCATCGGCATGACCTCCAGTAGGGGACCAGCCCTCCGGCCCGGAGGATGGCGACCATCTTCTCCGAAAGCGGGCGGGCGGGATAGCGCTCCCCGCCCACCTCCACCCACCCGGCATCGAGGTCGAATGCGACGCGAGCGCCGTCGGTGCAGGGGACCGCGGCCTCGATCACCGGGAGGCCGACGTTGACGGCGTTTCTAAAGAAGATGCGGGCGAATGACGGGGCGATGACCCCCACCACCCCGGCCTCCCGGAGGGAGACCACCGCCTGCTCCCGGGACGACCCGCACCCCATGTTTCTCCCGGCGACGATGATTGCGCCGGAAAGACGGCCGGCGAGCGTCGGGTCCAGGTCCTCAAAGGCGTGCTCCGCCCAGACCGAGCGATCCTTTGTCCTGAGGTAGCGCCCGGCGATGATAATGTCAGTGTCGATGTCGTTGCCGAGACAGACGGCCGGTCCGGCTCCCTGCATTATACCCCCTCCGGCACAGTGATCTCACCGGCAAGCGCGCTCGCAGCGGCAGTGGCGACCGACGAGAGGTAGATCTCGCCGCCGACACCCATCCGGTTCTTGAAGTTCCGGTTGGCGGTGGAGAGGCAGACTTCACCCTCCCCGAGCACGCCGGCGTGCGCCCCAAGGCACGGCCCGCACCCGGGCGGCGCCACCATGCACCCCGCATCCACGATATCGGCGAGGACACCGGTGGCGATCGTCCGGGCAAGCACCGCCCGCGAGGCGGGGACGACCAGAGTGCGGACCGCAACCTTCCTCCCCCGGACGATGCGGGCGAACCGGGCAAGATCTTCGTAGCGGCCGTTCGTGCAGGTCCCGACGAAGACCTGGTCGAGGTGCGTGCCCGCGACCTCCTCCGCTTCCCGGACGGTATCCACACGATGCGGGACCGCGACGAGAGGCACGATGTCGGCGAGGTCGATATCGACGGTTCGCTCGTAACGGCAGTCCTCCGGTTTCTGGGACGCCGTGACAAGCCCGTAGTCCGCGAGGTGGCGGACGGTGACCGCATCGGCGTGGAACATACCTGCTTTCGCCCCGGTCTCGACCGCCATGTTGCAGAGGGTCAGCCGTCCGTCCATGGAGATTCCTGCCACCCCGTCGCCCACGAACTCCAGCGCCCGGTAGGTCGCTCCTTCCATCCCGAGCTCTGCGACGTAGGTGAGGGCGATGTCTTTTGGCTCCGCGGCGCCCGTAAGCCCGCCGGAGAACCTGACCGCGATCGTCTCCGGGACCCGGAACCACGTGGCTCCCGACGCCCAGATCGCCGCCATATCGGTCGCCCCCACCCCGGTGGCAAACGCGCCGAAGGCGCCGAGGGTGCAGGTATGCGAGTCGGCACCAACGACGACCATCCCGGGCCGGACAACCCCTTCGCTCATCACCTGGTGGCAGATTCCCCCTCCGGCATCCGAGAGTTCTATCCCCGCGGACCGGGCATACCCGCGGAGTTCTGCCTGGAGCGTCGCCGTCGTCCCGGTGTTTGCCGGGACGATGTGGTCGAAGATCAGGCGCAGGCGCTCGGGATGGGGGAGCCGCTCCACGCCCATCTCGCGGAGTGCCTCCCGGGCAAGGACGCCGGTTCCGTCGTGGGCAAAGGCGATATCGACCTCGCGATCGACGTATTCCCCCGCTGGTGCGCCGAGGATCCGCTCGGAGAGCGTGCTCACTGGCGGATCCCCTCCTTTGCCTGCCTGATGATCCTGCAGAGAATCTCGGGGGTGACGCTGCACTTCCCCTCGCTCTTCTGTTTGACCTGCTCAAGCACCCACCGTGCCTCCCCATCGGAGAGGTCGAACCCGTAGGCCTTCGCGACATGCTCAAGCGCCCGCCTCCCCGTATGCTTCCCGAGGACGAAACGCCGCTCGCCGCCCACCAGCTCCGGGGGGATGTACTCGTAGGTCGAGGGGTCTCCAAGGATGGCGGCGATGTGGATCCCGCTCTCGTGGGCAAAGGCGTTCTCGCCGACGATCGGCCGGGTACGCTCCGGGACCACGCCTGAAGCCCGGGCGACCAGCCGTGAGATCTCCTGCAGGTGGGAGAGGTCGTAACGGTCGACGCCGCCCTTCATCCGCAGGGCGACGAGCACCTGCTCGAGCGCCGCGTTCCCGGCACGCTCGCCGATGCCGTTGACGGTGGTGTGGAGCTGGAACGCCCCGGCGGCCGCGGCCGTGATGGTGTTTGCCGCCGCAAACCCGAGGTCGTTGTGGCAGTGCATACAGAGCGGGAGAGGAGCCGCATCGAGGAGCCCCGAGACGACCGCATGGACCTCAAGCGGGGTGAGGCATCCGACCGTATCTGCGAAACTGACGAGATTCGCACCGCACTCGACGCCCCGGGTATACATCTCCAGAAGGAACGCCGGGTCGGTCCGCGAGGCGTCCTCGGCAGCGAAGCGCACCTGCAGGCCGTGGTCGGCGGCGAACTCCACGATGTCGAGGGCGTCCTCGAGCACCTCTTCCCGGGGCTTACGGTACTTGTGCCGGATGTGGAGATCCGAGGTGGCGATGAAGATGCTGACCATGTCCACGTCGCAGTCGAGCGCCGCCTCGACATCGGGCTGGAGCGCCCGTGCCAGGCAGCAGACCCGGGCGTCAAGGCCGCTGTGCGCGATGGCGGCGACACACTCCTTCTCTGCCGCCGATACCACCGGAAACCCGGCCTCAATCACCTCCACACCGATCTCGTCGAGTGATCGGGCGATCGCCGTCTTCTCATCACGGGTGAACGAGACGCCGGGAGTCTGCTCCCCGTCTCGCAGCGTTACATCACAGATCTCGATATGCCACGGTTTCATGGATTCCACCTTCAGGGCAGGCACCTTCGATCACCACCGTCCGGGGTCCCCCTTGCGGGGGGACGAGGACCCGGCGAAGTGCCGCGGTGTCGTCTGCGGCGCAGACGACCGGGTCGGCCCAGGCGATGTAGCGAAGGATATCGGGGACGGGGTGACCGCCGGTCATCCCCATCCTCGCATTCGCGAGGACGATACAGAGGAGCGGGAGTTTGCGTTCATAGACGTCGATGAGGGCGTTTAGCCCCGAGTGCAGGAGCGCGTAGTCACCGGTGAGCGCGACGCCGGGGCCGGTCGCTGCCACGGCGACCGACGAGCCGAGGCCGTAGGTGGCGATGCCGACCCGGTAGGGCAGGTTCATCGCGAGGATAGCACACCCTGCGTCGCAGGCGGCCCGCATTGAGCGCTCGCGGAGGATCTCAAACGCCGGGTGGAACGGGCAGTCCCGGCAGAACGTCCGGCAGTAGCCCCGGGAAGAGAACCGTTCCGGCTCTCCGGCGGGGTCGGGAGGAGTGAGGAGCCGGTGCTCCCGGAGGAAGGGGCGGCCGATTTCAAGGGTCAGGGCGAGCACGTCGGGGTCCGCCGGGGGCGGGTAGACGGTGACCGCACGGTGCTCGCCACCCGAGAACCGGTTCAACGGCGAGGACCGCGACCAGGCAAACATCGCCGCGGTCCGGCGGTCGCTCGCCAGCGCCCGTCCGGCCATCGTGAGTGCGGGGTCCGCAAGGCTTCCCTCCCGGTCGCTCCGGGGAGAGAGGGGTGGTTCCGGCACGTCCGCGTCCAGGAGAGCGGGTGTCACCCTGACGATGGCCACCCGCGAGAAGGTCTCCGAAGCTTCAAACGCCGCAACGATTGCCGGACCGATCGTCTCGCCGTCGGGCTCCAGCACCGGAACCCGGGCTATCTCGCCGTAGTAGCGGGAGTCCTGCGTGACGTCCGATGCGACCGGGCGCACGTCGTCGCCGACGACCACCACGACGCCTGCCCGGAGGCCCTGCGCTGTCGCATGCACGAGCGGGTCTGCACAGGCGTTGAGGCCGACGTGCTTGACCACGACAGCGGCCCTCCTCCCGGAGAGCGAGTCGCCGAGGGCGTACTCGAGCGCCACCTTCTCGTTTACGGTGATCGCGGCCCCGGCCGAGGCGGCAAGCTCCGAGACCGGGTAGCCGGGGACGGCGTAGCAGCGGTCGGCAGACCGGAGGATGGCGAGAGCCAGCGCCTCAGTGCCCTTCATGTGTCCCTCCCCGGCACCAGGTCGCACCCGGTGCACGCCGGACACATCGTCAGCGCCCGGCGGGGGTCGAGCCCTGCCTGCCGGAGGATACGCTCGTGAGTCTCGCAGAGCGAGAGCAGTCGGTCGGCGGACGGTCGGGGCCGGTCGGCAAGAGACGCCGCCGGGGTGAGCGGACGGAGGACCGGGGTGACCCCGATCGCTGCGAGATCGCCCATGACCCGCTCCAGGTCTTCATCGGTCTCCCCGAGGCCGACGATGACGTTTGAGTAGACCCTGTCCTTCCCGAAGAGCGCCACGGAGGACCGCAACGCCTCCCAGATCGCTCCCCACGAGAGGCCGGGACACATCTGAAGAAAGAGCGCCTCCGTCGCCGCTTCGATATTGAACTTCACCTCGACGACGCAGAGGGCATGGAGCCGCGCCGGGGTTTCTGGCCCAGGGTAGATGGAGACCCCGATGGGGAGACCGAACGGCAGGAGCGCCGCCACGACGTCGAGGACGTACGTCTCTTCCTCCTCGATCGAGGAGGCGACACCGCTCGTGATCGCGATGGCGTCGATCCGGTCGGCAACGCTTTCGACCATCTCCACGATCTCTCCGACCTCCTTTCGCCGCCCGGGGAGACCCGGCACCGGGCAGTACCGGCAACAAAAGATGCACGTCCCGCTGACCGTGATATAGGCCTGGCGGGGGCAGTGGAGGGCAGCGGGTTCGAGACGACCGCGGATTTGCCGGTCGTCGACGATGAGATCAACTTCGCCTCCTCCACGATGAACGACCTCGATGGGGCCTGTTCTGTCAATACCAGCCCGGACACGCTGGCCGCCGGTGGAGAAGAAGAGCGAGCCGGACGTTCCCGCCGAGGGGCCGGCAGCTGAACGGGACACGTACGGGTCTGCGGGTTCGCCGGAGAGGC
The DNA here is from genome assembly GCA_002839645.1 of Methanomicrobiales archaeon HGW-Methanomicrobiales-2. GTDB lineage: Archaea > Halobacteriota > Methanomicrobia > Methanomicrobiales > Methanoculleaceae > Methanoculleus. The sequence continues at coordinate 75,085 of PGYL01000021.1, forward strand.
GAACCGAACCAGCCTCCAGCAGCCGGGCCTTCAGCCGACTCCATTCCATAACGCCAGCGCCTCCTCATACCGTGTGGCGAACGGGATCGCCGCCACCGCTCCGATCGCACCCCGGCCGTTCATGACGACCGAGAGCCGCCGGTCGGTGAGGGCGGCAAGGTCGCCCGCGGAGACCTCGCCCCTCTTTACGCGCCCCCCGAACTCCTCGAGCGGGGCGGAATCGAACCCGCGCCAGACCGCCATCCCGGTCTCATCCGAGAGCGTGTACTCCTCCAGGTAGTCGCGGTAGTGCCGGACCAGTCCGACGGGGTCGGAGGTGGCGAACTCGCACGCGATGGCGACGCAGTTCTTGGTCCGGTAGGGAACAGGAAAGAGCTGGACGATGGTGTGGGAGAGGTAGCGGGAACGGTCGTCCTCGACGGCCCGTGCGATGTTGTGGGCCAGCGTCCAGGTGGCGCCCTCCTCGGGGGTATCGGTGTCGTCGATCCCGATGATCACCCGCTCGCGCCGGGGGAGCCAGATTGTCGAGCCCGAAAGACGCCCGCCCCCGGCAGGGTCGCTCTCGTAGCGGACGACGCCGCGGGCGGTGGCGCGGCAGATGGATGCCCCCACGCCGCCGCCGCCGAGACCCCGGTAGGTGACGGCGATCTCCTCGCCTTCGACGGCGACGGCGGCGATACCCGCCGGGAAGACCGAGCCCTCGAGCGGGAGATCGGCGTCGCCGGTCAAGAGATGGTAGCGGTTGGTCGCGCCCACGGTGCGGACGGAGCGGACGAGCGGGCTCTGCGCGTAGTGGCGCTTCACCCACATCGCTCCGCCGACGCAGTCGAAGAACTCGATGAGTTCTACATGCTCGCCGCTCTCGTCGGCCACCGCCACGATCTGTGGATACCGTATTGTGTAAGGATCAGAGAGTCTCTCCATAGAGACCAGCCGCCTCAACGCCTTTGTTCCCCCAGAGCAGGGCGCCGAGCGCCCCTATCCGACCCTTCCGTGCGTTCGAGTCGATGAACCGGATGCCCATCCGTGCGGCCTCCGCTTCCGCGTCATCGACCGTCAGGAGTGACGGCGATGCCGGTATCGTTGCTGACCGCCCCCGACTCGACGAAGTCGCGGACGTACTCGAGAAGCGCGTCCACCTTTCCGGGGCGGACGGCGAAGTTTAAGGCGGACCCGACACAGTTGGTGGTCTTCTTCGGGACCGCCGGGTTCAACTGCACGAGGCGCATGTCCAGGTACTCGACCCCCGGGATCGTGCAGGCCTCGGCGCACTTGAGTGCGAGCACCCATGTGGCGCCTTCCTCGCGGGTGTCAGTGTCGTCGATCCCGATCGTCACCTTCTCATACAGCGGCGATACGATCCGCACCCGGCAGACGCGGGCGCCACCGATCTTGAGGTCGTCCTCGGTGGGATACTCGGCACGGATGACCCCCGGCGCCTGCGGCAGGCATGCGGCGACGCCGACGCCTGCTCCCGCGATCCCGGACCAGGTCGTCACCACTTCGTCCCCGACAACCTCGACACCCTCGAGCGCCTGCCCGCCGATCTCCTTACCGGCAGCCCCGAAGTTCACCGGGGATACACCCAGCCGGGCGAGCATCGTCATCGTCGTGCCCTCTACGTGGCAGGACTGGATCGCACCTTTCGCCCGCACCCGGTTTGCCGCATCCCACTCGATGGTCCCCCGGGCCCTGCAATGCTCGCGGATCTCCGCGAGACCGGCGTTCTGGTCGACCATGGCGAGGTACTTCATCGAGAACAACGGCCCGAACCGGGCCCTGACTTCATCAGGCGTGAGCGTAATCATGATGTCACCGGAATTATCGTTAACAAAATTATCGTTGATAACGGTATTTAAGGGGATCGGTCATGAGAGTTGGAACAGCGGGGATCGGGCTCCGGCAGGAGGGGGGCGTGTGAGGGAGGCTCATATACGTGCATGGGTTCCTCGCCGCAGGCGTGAGTGGTGATGATGCACGGGGGGGCGGTTCTTTCATGAGGGGGGGTCGAGTAGGTGGTGGAAGTGTGGGAGGTCAAACGGATTCAAATTCCGGACGTTCAGTCCATCGCACCTTCGGCCAGCCGCAAAACCCCATCCACGGCTTTCCAGTGGATATCGCCATGAGGGGAGGGGCTGACGGGGAGGGGGGAGTATCTCCCCTCCCCTGTCTCCCCATCATAGGGCATATCTGTAAACCCCACCCCGCCCGGCCTCCGGCCTCCTCCCCCGCCCCTGGGGGGCGGGGGCAGTGCGTGGCGATATCCCCACTGCCCACTGGACGGGGATTTTCCATCGCTTCGACTGTTCTGCCAGCCGCAGTCTTGCAACGTTTGAACTCCAGATATCACATCAACTTCATCGCACCGAAAACCTTCACCGGCCCCGCCAGCAGCACCAAACAGACGGCCCCTTCAAGAGACAGCCACAAAAAAAAGAAGTTTAGAGGTAGTCCGCGAGGACATCCTTCAGGTCGAACTTGAACGGCCCGAGGCTGCCGCCGAAGTTCCCGGCGGTGATGAACTTCACGCCCGGCACTTTGGTTGCCGCACGGATGCCCTCGGCCATCGCGGTCTTGATCGAATCCTGGTCGACGCCGTCGATGACGATCTCGTAGACCGCCGTGACGCCCTCGGGAACCTTGCTGCCCTCGACCTTCTCACGGAGCGTGGGGCAATAGGCCTCGTTGGTGGTTGCAACCATGAACTTGTACTTCTTGCTCCCGACCTTCGAGCCGCTCGCGACGATGCCGCCGGGGAAGGGCGTGATGACGCCGCAGACGCCACTGATGGCGTCGATCGCCGCCTGGGCGGCCGTAAGAGCGGCCATCTGGTTCTCGCCCATGATGAAGAAGTTACCGCCCGCTACGCCCTTGACGGCGCCGAACTCCTCCTCACCGATATACTCGCCCTCCATGATCGGGATAGCCCATACCGTCCTGCCGCCGACCTCGCGCTTCTCCTCGAACCCGTCGCCGAAGAAGTGGAGCTTGACCGGGAGCTTCTCGGGGACCTCGGCAACGACATCGGAGAGGCCGTCAAAGACCGCCGTCGTCGGAGCAGTGAGGACGCACTCGGCGAGGCGCTCAACGACCTGCTCTTTGAGCTTCTTCTTGCTCGCACAGATCAGGATCGCGTAGCCGGGGCGTCCGTCGGGGGTCTCGTCACCGGGGACGAAGCAGTCGATACCTGCCTCCGCCGGACATCCGATGGTGGAGGTGGCAAAGCCGACGGCCTCCACTGCTGCCTTGTATGCCCACTCCTCGGTGACGGCGGTGATAATGGGCCGTGCCACCCAGGTAGGGAACGCTTCTGCATAGGTATCATCGATAGTAACGCCATTCAGTTCCATGGACAGAGTACACCTCGTTTGCTACAATGTTACGATGCGGACAGAATAAGGTTTCTTTTTTCCCCGGCGGTAGCACCCCGCGCTCCCGTGTGCCGTGGGGGATCCAAACCGCGCGGCCCCCTCTACCCACCGATATCCACATTCCCGGCAGGGTAAACGTAAAAGGATCGGGCATGGGATCCCCGGACGCCCCGGGATCGCTCCGGTTGCACCTTCCAGGCGCAAAATGGTCATGCAGCCCATGCCTGCAGCAGGGACCGGGTTAAGCATGCTGCAGGCTGCCGGATCCGCCCGGAGGGGCAATTCAGGCTGCGGCAGGGGGGCCGCGGGCCGGGATACGGGCGGTCTCTTCCGGACGGGCCGGGGCACCCGGCGCGGAGAGAGAAGAACCAATGGATGCAGAAATGGTTACTACCTAAACCGCGCAACCCGTGACAGGTTCCTGCCGGCAGGGGAAGAAGGAATATACCTGACTCGCGGGGTTATCCGGCCCGATCTCAACACTGCCGGGCCGGATTGGCCACCGATTTTCACCAGAAACGGGGATTCATGATTTAACTGTTTCGATTCACCCTTACTGCAGGAAGTGTGTTTATCTGTTTGATTTTAAGCATCGGGTTAACATAACAACTGTTTTAATTTATAAAATTTGACAGATAATCATAGTTCTGGAATATAAGACTGCCGGATTTCAGAAAGTTTATGTATATTCTTTTACAATTCTGTTTATATCGATTTTTAATCGATCAGATCTGGTGCGTGATACCATGGCATTTGCATTGCACATCAATATGGAACGATGTACAGGCTGTAATAACTGCGTGGTGGCATGTCCGGTCGACGCTCTCGAGCTCTACACCGAAGATCCGGTAACCAAGGAGAAGATTTACAAGGTCAAAGACGGCAAAGCCGTCATCCTTGATTTCAACTCCGAGCTCTGCGCCGGGTGCGGCGTATGCGTCCAGGCATGCCCTTACGGAGTTATCAAGCTTGGAGGACCGTGGGAGAGCCGGGTGAAAGCCCGAAAAGTGGAAGCCTAGGAGTGGAACTAGAATATGGCATTGTTTCCAAAGTACTCGAAAACGCGGGACGGACAGAACGTCATTATGGAGCAGAGGCTCCTGAAGGCGGTTAACAACCTGATCCTGAACGCAGAGACCTGCACGGGCTGCGGCATCTGTGTCGACGCCTGCCCTGAAGAGGCAATCGTGCTCGGGCCTGTCGGTGCGACACGACGCGGGGCAATCGACTACGCTGAACCTGTCGACGTCAACGCTGAGAAGTGCTCGTATTGTGGCGTATGTGTCATCATGTGCCCCTTCAATGCGATGACACTCAAGATCGACGGGGAGGAGAGGCTCCCGATTCTTGAGAAGGAAGGATTCCCCACATACGACATGGTCACCGTGATCGACGAAGAGAAGTGCGACCGGTGCACCATCTGCGAGGAAGTCTGCCCGAGAGACGCCATCGCCCGCGATGTCCCCGCATTTGAGGGCGGCGACGAAGCCGGCAAACCGCGCGAGACCGCCCTGCAGACCAGGACCACGTTTACCGTCGACACCGAGAAGTGTGACGTCTGTGGCATCTGCGGCGAGCTCTGCCCGAGCATCACCGTCATTCGCAACGCAGCAGACCCCGAGACCGGCAAGATCGAAGGGGAAGTCAAGTGGGAAGAGACCACCTGCGACGGATGCACCATCTGCGTCGAGGCCTGCCCCGAGGAAGCAATCACCCTCGAGCGCGAGGTCGTCAGCAACAAGCTGCCCGGCAAGGTTGATATCCAGCAGGACAACTGCTGCACCTGTACCTGGTGTGTCCAGACCTGCCCCCAGGAGGCAATCACCGTCGAGAAGATCTTCGAGGGAGAACTCGAAATCAACCCCGAGAAGTGCCCCGGCGGCTGTTCGACCTGTATCGAGGTCTGCCCCTGCAACGCGCTCTACCTGCCCTCCCCCCTCCCGGCAAAGGAGATGAAGGGAGAGATTGAGGCCAACATTGCCCTCAACAAGGACTTCTGTATCCTCTGCGGTGCATGCGTCAACGCCTGCCCGAGCGAGGATGCACTCGTCCTGCGGCGGACGGCCATCCGGATGCAGGATAAAGAGACGGATCTCTTCAAGCAGATCAAGGAGAAGTTGCTTGCCCCGAGGACGTCGAAGGTACATGAGACCACCCCCGGAGAGGTCGAGATCAAGCACCTCCGAAAAGCGGAAGAGGCGTGAGGGATAGTCAATGGCAGTAAAGAAAGACTATAAGGACCAGAAACTCGCTGAGAAACTCCGGGACAGGAAGTACTACGTTCCTGACAGCAACCCCGAGTTTATCAAAGATGTAGAGAAGATCGGGCAGACGGCCGCCCACATGTGCTACCAGTGCGGCACCTGCACCGGTTCGTGCCCCTCGGCACCCCGGAGCTCGTACCGTATCCGGCTGTTCATGCGCAAAGCCGTCCTCGGCCTCGAGGAAGAGGCCCTTACCGACCCGGACCTCTGGCTCTGCACCACCTGTTACAGCTGCACCGACCGGTGCCCCCGGAACCTCGCGCCGACCGACGCGATCATGGCGATGCGGAACCTGGCGTTCAAGCGGGACATTATTCCGCGCAACTTCCTCCAGACCGTTCAGCTGATCTATAAGTCCGGTCACGGCGTCCCCAACAACGACGCAAACCGTGCCGCCCGGAAGAAACTTGGACTGGAAGAGGAGCCTGAGACGACGCACAAGTACCCCGAGTACCTGCCCGGCATCCGGAGGATCCTTGACCACTACAGGCTCAAAGAGAACGCAGACAGAATACTGGCAGAGGGTGAGTAAAACCATGAGCGGAAACAACCATCAGTATGCATTCTTCCTTGGGTGCATCGCCCCGAACCGGTATCCGGGAATCGAGGCGGCAGCCATCCAGACCAGCAAAAACGTCGGCATCGACCTCCTGCCCCTGAAGGGCGCAAGCTGCTGCCCGGCACCAGGTGCGTTCGGGTCGATCGACCTGAATGTCTGGTACGCAATGGCGGCCAGAAACGTCGTACTCGCCGAGCAGATGGGCATGGACATCGCCCTGGTCTGCAACGGGTGCTACAAGTCCATCTGGGAAGTCAACCACAAGCTGAAGCACAACGATGAACTCCGCGACGGGGTCAACGAGGTGCTCAAAGAGATCGATATGGAGTTCAAGGGGACCGCCGATGTCTGGCACCTTGCCGAGCTCTACTACGACCCCAAGGTCGTGGGCGTCAAGAAACTCGCCGAAAGTGTCAAGCGCCCCCTGACCGGTGCGAAGGTCGCCGTCCACTACGGCTGCCACCTGATGAAGCCGAGCAAAGAGCGGCACTTCGGAGACACCGAGAACCCGATGTGGATGGAAGAACTCGTCGCCGCTCTCGGCGCCGAGCCGGTCCAATACCGTAACAAGATGCAGTGTTGCGGTGCCGGCGGCGGTGTCCGCGGATTCGATATCGCGCACGCGCTCGACATCACAAACGAGAAGCTGATCAACATGGAGGAGGTAGGCATCGATGCAGTCACCGAAGTCTGTCCGTTCTGCCAGCTTCAGTTCGACCGCGGCCAGATCGAGATCAAGGAGAAGTTCGGTGTCGAACACGGCGTCCCCGTCCTGCACTACAACGAACTCCTGGGACTGGCACAGGGCATGAGCCCGGACGAGCTTGCACTCGACCTCCATGCTATCAGCGTGGAGCCGTTCCTGAAGAAGATCCTGTGAGGTGCAAATACATGGCAGAAGTCAAGAATAAAGAGGCAAGGATTGGCGTTTTTCTGTGCCACTGTGGTACAAATATCGCAGGTACCATTGACATAGAGGCAGTAAAGGAATACGCCAAGACAATCCCGAACGTCGTCGTCGCTGACAACTACGCGTATATGTGCTCGACTCCCGGGCAGAACAAGATCGCAGATGCCATCAAGGAGCAGAACCTGACCGGCGTCGTCGTCGCGGCCTGTACGCCCCGTCTGCACGAGCCCACGTTCCGTAACGCGACCAAGGCAGGTGGCTTAAACCCCTTCCGGTTCGAGATGGCAAACATCCGCGACCAGAACTCGTGGGTGCACATGCACCAGCCCGAAGAGGCCACATCCAAGGCAAAGGACGCAGTCCGAATCGCCGTAGCGAAGGCCTCCCTGCTCGAAGACCTCGTCCCGAAGAGCGTCCCCGTCGAGAAGACCGCGATGGTCGTCGGCGGCGGTGTCGGCGGCATGCAGGCAGCGCTCGACCTTGCGAACGCAGGCATCAAGACCTACCTCGTGGAGAAGAACCCGACGATCGGCGGCAGGATGTCCCAGCTCGACAAGACCTTCCCGACGCTGGACTGCTCGCAGTGTATCCTGACACCGAAGATGGTGGACGTTTACCGGAACGAGAACATCGAACTCCTCACCTACACCGAGGTCGAGGCAGTAGAGGGATACATCGGCAACTTCGATGTCACCCTCCGGAAGAAGGCACGCGGTGTCATCACCCCCGCAGAAGCCGAAGCCCGCGGCATCGTCGGCGGCGGCTGCACCGGCTGCGGTGACTGCGCGACAGTCTGTCCGGTCATCAAGCCGAACCCGTTCGAGCTCGGCATGGCGCCGAGAAAGGCGATCTACATCTACCACCCGCAGGTCTCCCCGCTGATCTATACCGTCGACTTCGACGCCTGCGTCAAGTGCGGTCTCTGCGTCGAGTCGTGCGGTGAGAAGAAAGCGGTCGACCTCGATATGAAGGACGAACTCATGACCGTCAAGGTCGGTACCGTCGTCCTCGCTCTGGGATACGACATCTTCCCCATCGAGAAGAAATTCGAGTGGGGTTACAAGAACTACGACAACGTCATCACGTCGCTCGAGTTCGAGCGCCTGATCTGCGCATCCGGCCCGACCGGCGGTCACCTTGTCCGCCCGAGCGACGGCGCAACCCCGAAGAGGGTCGCGTTCGTCCTCTGTGCTGGCTCCCGTGACAACACCGGCGTCGGCAAGCCCTACTGCTCGCGGTTCTGCTGCATGTACTCGCTCAAACACGCCCACCAGATCATCGAGAAGATCCCCGGCGTGGTGCCCTACATCTTCTACATGGACATCAGGTCCTTTGGGAAGATGTACGAGGAGTTCTACTACCGCATCCAGGACGAGGGTGCAAAGTTCATCCGCGGCCGTGTTGCAAACATCCTCGAAGACCCGAAGACCAAGAACCTTCACGTCAACGCGGAGGACACGCTCCTTGGCCGGCCTGTCGACATGGAAGTCGATCTGGTCGTGCTCGCAGCTGCGATCCAGCCCGCTGCCGAGACCGAGAAGACCCGGAGACTCTTCGGCGTCTCCTGCTCGCAGGACGGCTGGCTCCTCGAAGCCCACCCGAAGCTGAACCCGTGCGGCACCACCACTGCCGGTGTTTACCTCGCCGGTGTCTGCCAGGGACCCAAGGATATTCCCGACACGGTTGCCCAGGCAGAGGGTGCGGCATCCGCGGCATCCATCCCGATCCACAGGGGAGAAGTGGAGCTCGAGCCCTACTTCGCCCAGTGCATGGAAGACAAGTGCGCCGGATGTGGAATGTGCGTTCCCCAGTGCCCCTACAGTGCCCTCGCGCTCGTCGAGAAGGACGGCCGCACGGTCATGCAGGTCACCGAAGCCAAGTGCAAGGGCTGCGGCACCTGCGGCGGGTTCTGCCCCGGCGGTGCAATCTGGATGCAGCACTTCGCAACTCCGCAAATCATCGCGCAGATCGATGCGTTCCTCCTCGGAGGTGAACAGTAAATGGCAGACGAGAACTGGAATCCCAAGATCATCGCCATCATCTGCAACTGGTGCTCGTACGCAGGCGCAGACCTCGCCGGCGGCGCCCGTATTCAGTATCCACCCGACATCCGTGCCATCCGCGTTATGTGCACGGGTCGGATCGACCCCCTCTTTATCCTGAAAGCATTCCAGGACGGGGCGGATGGTGTGCTGGTCTCCGGCTGTCACTTCGGCGACTGCCACTACCTTGAGGGCAACTTTAAGGCAGCCAAGAGGATGTTCCTCTTGAAGAGTGTCCTCAAGAACATCGGTCTTGACGACAAGCGTCTCAGGATGACCTTCGTCTCTGCATCTGAGGGTGCAAAGTGGGGATCAGTCATGACGGACGTCGTCAAGACCATCAACGAGCTCGGACCAAGCCCGCTCAAAGAGTTTGCCAAGTAATACCAGAGACAGAGGCTGAATGACAATGGCAATCAGAGTGAATTTGATCACGGGTCGCACCATCCAGCAGGGGGTGGCGATGGAGGCGGGGGAGGAAAAACCCGCCTACACCACCGCCTGCGGGATTATCGAGCTGGACCCGGCGGACTTTAAAGAGCTGGGAGCTTTTCGCAACACGAACGTACGCGTCACCAGCAACCACGGCAGTGTCGTCGTCAAGGCGGTCGAGGCAACCCAGGGCCCCCATCCCGGTGTAGCATATATACCGATGGGCCCATGGGCAAACATGGTGGTCAACCCGAACACCTACTCGACCGGCATGCCAACGTTTAAGGGCACGAGTGTGCAGGTAGAGGTCGCCAAGAGCGAACCCGTCCTCGGCTCACTTGAACTGGTGCGCAAGGGGTGCAGGGGTGAACTATCATGACCAGGACTGTAACCGACGTTATCTGCCCGTTCTGCGGGACACTCTGCGATGACCTTGAGGTCGTCGTCAGTGATGACGGAAAGGATCTCCTCGAGGTCTACAACGCGTGCGCTATCGGCGCTGAAAAATTCCTCCACTCTCAGGCAAAGGATCGTATCACCCGGCCCCGCATGCGGCAGGAAGACGGCTCCTGGAAGGAGATCTCCTACGATGAGGCAGTTAATTACACTGCCAGGATGCTTGCCGACGCCAAGAAGCCCCTGATGTACGGCTGGAGTTCCACAAACTGTGAAGCCCAGTCTGTTGGGGCCGAGATCGGCGAGGCCGTGGGAGCGGTCATGGACAACACCGCGACCGTCTGCCATGGAACATCCCTTATCGCGGTTCAGGATATCGGTATCCCGAGCTGCACGCTCGGTGAGGTCAAGAACCGTGCCGACCGGGTCCTCTTCTGGGGATGCAACCCGGCACACGCTCACCCGCGGCACATGTCCCGCTACTCGATCTTCCCCCGTGGTTTCTTCACCGGCAAGGGTCACACGGGCCGCAAGGTGATCGTCGTCGACCCGCGCCCCACCGATACCGCGAGCCTTGCAGACATCCACCTGCAGGTAGAGCAGGGACACGACTACGAACTCCTCGACGCGCTCCGCGTGGCATTCAGGGGCGAGAAACTCCCCGACTTTGTTGGCGGAATCCCGAAAGCGAAGATCTACGAGGTCGCCGAGACGCTCAAGAGCGGCCGTTTCGCGATCATCTTCTTCGGTATGGGCGTGACCCAGTCGATCGGGAAGAACCACAACATCGACATCGCTATCGCGGTCACCCGGGACTTAAACGAGTACACGAAAGCGGCCATCATGCCGATGCGCGGGCACTACAACGTCACCGGCTCCGGTCAGGTCTGGGGCTGGCAGTTTGGGTTCCCCTTCGCGGTGGACCTCTCCCGCGGATTTGCCCGCTACAACCCCGGCGAGACGACCTCCAACGACCTGCTCCGCAGGGACGAAGTGGATGCCGTCTTCGTGCTCGGCAGCGACCCCGGTGCGCACTTCCCCTTCAGCTCCGTGAAGAAGATCTACGACCTCCCGTCGGTCGTTATCGACCCCCATGAGACCCCGACCTCTGAGGTCTGCAAGGTCCATGTCCCGGTCGCCTTCGTCGGCGTCGAGATAGGTGGGTGCGCATATCGTATGGATAACGTACCGATTGAGACCAGAAAGGTCGTTGATGCCCCCGAGGGCATGATGACCGACGAAGAGTTCCTCACACGCGTCCTCGCACGCGTCAAGGAACTCAAGGGGGTATAAGCGATGGCAGAGTTTCTCATTAAGAACGGTTTCGTCTTCGACCCGGTTCTCGGGATCAAGGGGGATGTGGCCGACGTCGCCATCAAGGACGGCAAGATCGTCGAGACCAGTGCTCTCAGAAGCCCGAAGGTCATCGATGCCACGGGTAAGACCGTCATGGCGGGCGGTGTCGATATCCACGCCCATGTTGCCGGCCCCAAGGTGAACATCGGCCGCAACTTCCGCCCCGAAGACAAGCTCTTCAACTGCACGGCCGGACACGGCATCGAGCGGATGCAGGGCGGGTTTTCGGTCCCGACGACGATCCGGACCGGCTACAACTACGCCCACATGGGCTATACCACCGTGATGGAAGCGGCCATGCCGCCGCTCTACGCCCGGCACACCCACGAGGAGATGCGGGATACGCCGATCCTCGACCAGGGCGCCTACCCGGTCTTCGGGAACAACTGGTTCGTCCTCGAGTACCTCAAGAACCACGAGATCGAGAACACCGCTGCCTACATCGCCTGGCTCCTGCGAGCCACGAAGGGCTACGCGGTCAAGGTTGTCAACCCCGGCGGCACCGAAGCCTGGGGATGGGGCTTAAACTGTGAGAACGTTCACGACCCGGTCCCGTATTTCGACATCACCCCGGCCCAGATCATCAAGGGCCTCATCGAGGCGAACGAGTACCTCGGACTCCCGCACTCGATGCACATGCACGCGAACAATCTCGGAACCCCCGGCAACTACACGACGACGCTGGACTCGTTCAAGCTCTCGGAAGGCATCAAGCCGAACAGCAAGTTCGGCCGCGCCCAGGTGATGCACCACACCCACGTCCAGTTCCACTCCTACGGCGGTGAAGGATTCAACTTTGAGTCCAAGGCTCCGGAGATCATGGACTACGTGAACACCCACGACAACATCACCATCGATCTCGGTTGCGTCACCTTAGACGAGACAACGACGATGACCGCCGACGGACCGTTCGAGCACCACCTCACCGAGTTGAACCACTTAAAGTGGGCAAACGCCGATGTGGAACTCGAGACCGGGTCCGGGGTCGTGCCGTTCGTCTACAGCGCAAACAACAAGGCAAACGCCATCCAGTGGTGCATCGGCCTCGAACTCGGACTGCTCGCAAAAGACCCGATGCGGGTCTTCCTGACCACCGACCACCCGAACGCCGGGCCATTCATCCGCTACCCGCGGATCATGAAGTGGCTCATGAGCCAGGAGGCACGTGATCAGCAGTTCGACGCCTTCAAGCACAAGGACAAGGTCATCGAGGCGACCAACCTCGCCGGCATGGACCGCGAACTCAGTCTCTACGAGATCGCACAGATGACCCGCGCAGGACCGGCAAAAGCGCTCGGTCTTTCGCACATGTACGGCGGGCTGGCGCCCGGCCTCGATGGGGATGTTGCCGTCTACGACTTCAACCCGAACGAGCCCTACGCACCCGACGACATCGAGAAGGCATTCTTGAACGCAAAACATCTCTTCAAGTCCGGCGTTCAGGTCATCAGCGACCACGAGATCGCGAGCAACGGCAACAAGCGGACGCTCTGGGTGAACGCCAGGGCCAACGAGAATCCCCAGGTGATGCGTGACATCAAGGAAAAGTTCCTCCGCTATTACACCGTCACCTTGAACAACTACGAGGTTACCGGACACTATCTCCGTAACCCGCACGTTATTGAGGTTGATGCCACACAGTGAGGTGAGAGAAGGATGGAAACAGTTACACTCACCATAAAGAGCCAGCCCGGGCTGTTCCTCGAGGCTGACAGCATCACCCCCGATGCGTTCGCCGGGAAGAAGGCGGAAGAGATCGTCGACCTCCCAGTCTATGTAGGGAGGGAACAGTTCCGGCTCGGAGACTTCTTTGAGGTCTCCGGCAGGGCCGGTGCGACCCCGGCAGAGACGAAGATCGTCGTCAACGGCGACCTCTCCCGGGTCAAGTACATCGGCATGAAGATGACCGCAGGCGAGATCGTTGCCAACAGCAACGCCGACATGTACGTCGGTGCCTGGATGCAGGGCGGCAAGATCACGGTGAACGGAAACGTTGACGCCTTTGCCGGAACCGGCATGAAGGGCGGCGAGATCGCCATCAAAGGCAACGCCGGGAACTATCTCGGTGCCGCATACCGTGGAGACTGGCGCGGCATGGCCGGCGGGAAGATCTCTGTCGGAGGCAATGCCGGCAGCGATCTCGGTACCTTCATGAACGGCGGCGAGATCGTCGTCGGCGGCGATGTCGATGTCCACGTTGCCACCCATGCCGAGGGTGGAAAGATCGTCATCAAGGGCAATGCAAAGAGCCGCCTTGGTGGCCAGATGGTTGAAGGCGAGATCTACGTCTTTGGCAACATCGACACCATGATGCCCGGCTTTGCATACCGTCAGGATGTCGATGTCGATGTGGACGGCATCAAAGGACGGTTTGCTCTCTACGAGGGCGACCTCGGAGAGCGCCACCGGAAGAGGAAAGGCCAGGCGATTTACGCCAGGTTGTACCAGCGAATCAACGCCTGAACCCCTCTTTTTTTTACCGCGCATACCAGGTGATGCAGATCGTCGGAAGCGGGATGCGATCGCCGAAATAAGAGTAACACAAATTAGCACAATTTTAGGTAAATTATACTACTACGGGAGCGGTATGATACGTACGCTTTCCCGTGCAATTGTCTGGTATCGGGCAGATATCTAATATCGCGCTCCGGATATATATCTGATCATAGGCATAAATAGCAATGCTTATATCATCAGAGAAGGTTATTACTTTTTGTCCCACGAGGACGTGCAGTAGTCACCATCAGTCACAGCCAGCGAAACTTTTAGCGTTCACTTCACAGTTCCGGATTGTATGCACATAAAGAGGGTAATGGAGAAAGATTATGGCAAAATACAAGGAAACAATTGACCTGTACGATGATGCAGGCAAGCAGTTGAAGAGCGGTGTTGCGCTCGAGAAGATCAGTCCGCTGGTCAACCCGGCGACCCGGAAGCTCATCGACCTGACCAAGAGGACGATTGCAGTCAACCTCGGCGGCATTCAGGAATCCCTGAAGACCGGAAAGGTAGCGAAGGGATACGTCCTTGGCCGCGAGATGAACCTCGATATCGTCGCCAACAAGGACGCTATCATCGCCAAGATCAAGGAGATGGTCCAGGTCGAGGAGGGTGACAACACCAAGATCCGCGAGTTCGGCGGCGGCAAGCTCATCCTCGTCGAGGCGCCCAGCGCCCGCCTGGAGGCTGCATCCACCTACGATGCCGCGATCACTTCGGTCGCAGCCGCGACCACCTACGCTCTCGTCGAGCAGTTCAACATCGGAGCATTCGACGCAGCGATGGTCAAGGCAGCAGTCTGGGGTTCTTACCCGCACACGATGGACCTTTCCGGTGCCAACGTCACGTCCATTCTGTCGATCCCCCAGAACAACGAAGGTCTCGGCTACGCGCTCCGTAACATCCCGGTCAACCACGCCGTGATGATGACGAAGAAGAACGCGATGCAGGGTGCCGCACTCTCGTCCACCTTCGAGCAGGCAGGAATGTTTGAGATGGGTAACGCCATCGGACCGTTCGAGCGCGCCCAGCTGCTTACCTACGCCTACCAGGGCCTGAACGCGAACAACCTGGTTTACGAACTTGTCAAGAAGAACGGAGCAACCGGAACCATCGGTACGGTCGTCCAGAGCCTGGTCGAGCGCGGTATCGAGGACAAGGTCATCGCCCCCGGCAAGAAGGGCGGGTACTTCCAGTTCTACGACACGAAGGACCCCATGCTCTGGAACGCCTACGCCGCTGCAGGAACCATGGCAGCCACCATGGTCAACTGCGGTGCCGGACGGTTCGCTCAGGCAGTCTCCTCGACGCTCCTGTACTTCAACGACCTGCTTGAGCACGAGACCGGGCTGCCCGGCTGTGACTACGGCCGTGTCATGGGTACTGCCGTCGGGTTCTCGTTCTTCAGCCACTCGATCTACGGTGGCGGCGGCCCCGGGATCTTCAACGGCAACCACGTCGTGACCAGACACGCCGCAGGCGTGGCTATCCCGTGTGTGGTCGCTGCGGCGGCACTCGATGCCGGAACGCAGATGTTCTCACCCGAGAGCACTTCCAAGGTCTACGGCGACACTTTCGGCCAGGTTGACGTCTTCAGCAAGCCGATCCAGCAGATAGCACAGGGTGTGTAAATAACATAAGGATGCTAATGACTGACGCCATATACCCTCAGATTCGAATCGTCTCTGCGCGATTTCTCAGACCCGAAACAGTGGAACAACTCCTGAACAGACTTGTTCAGATAGGCGGGATTCGTCGTATGTCCCTCAACGGGCAGAACCTTCCCGCCACCGTTCCGTACGGCCCGGCACGGGGGAAACCCAATCCCCACCCGGACCGTAAGGTCATCCATATCGGAGACCAGGACGTCCAGCTCCGGGTACAGGTCGGAACAATTATCCTGGAGCTTGAGGACGAGTCGTTCATTCCGGCAATAGGAGAAGCGGTCGATGAAGTCTTTGCCGATAAGGACTTCTCCTGCACCGTCCAGCAGGGGCGGTACATGAAGACCCAGCCGACGATGTCCGACTTCGCCAAATACGGACCTGACGCCGACAGAGAGATTCTCGGGCTCGTCGATCCAAGGAGGAAAGACGGTCCCGTTATCATTCAGGGAACCAAGTGACATGCCCATCGGAAGAGTGACCCAGGTCGTCGATTGCCGCGAGAGCATGGGGATGGGAAAAGGAGGCGGTCTCGCCCAGCGTGGGACCATCTCTGAAGCCCGGTCCCCGGATGTGATCGTGATTGGAATGTCCCCCGGCCGCAGACACGTAACAAAACCAGTCTGCGACATCACCTCCGGTCTCCGGAGAGAGGGGGCAGAGTTCTCCGTGACCACGCTTGTCCTCAACGCAGGGAGCGGGGTTCCGGCAGATTCTCCCGTCGCGGGTCACGTTCTCGGAGCCTACTTCGGACTGACGGAGAAAGAGATCGTTCAGATTGAGCAGCACAAGGTCGCCATCCTGCACCACGGGAATGTCCGCTCCCATGTCGTGCAGAAGGTCCGGTTTATCCTTGAGCATGTGAATATCCGGGCGGTTGTCGTCTCTCAGGTCCCGATCGACTTCGAAGATCTCGCAAAAGAGGGGATCCGGACAGCGGTGGTTATGCCGCCCCCCGATCGGGTCAAAACGAAAGGCATGGTCATGGATATTGTCAGTGGTGTGACACGAGGTCAGACACCTGGCAGAGAAAAGTTGGCGACGGTCATTCGTGCCGTTATGAAAGTGCTAAAAAGCACAACATGAGGTGAATGAAAACATGGCATACAAGCCCCAATACGGACCGGGTACATCCAAGGTCGCCGAGAACCGGCGCAAGCAGATGAACCCAAGCCAGAAGCTTGAAAAGATGCGTGATGTGACAGATGAGGATATCGTGCTGGTCCTCGACCACAGGGCGCCGGGAGCCGCCTATCCGACGGCCCACCCGCCGCTCGCCGAGCAGCAGGAACCCGACTGCCCCATCAGGAAGATTGTAACCCCGACTGACGGTGCAAAGGCCGGCGACCGTGTCCGCTACATCCAGTTCGCGGACTCGATGTTCTTCGCCCCCAGTCACCCCTACCAGCGGACCTACACCGAGTGCTACCGCTTCCGTGGCATCGACCCCGGCACACTCTCCGGTCGCCAGATCGTCGAGTGCCGTGAGCGTGACCTCGAGAAGTACTCGAAGGAACTCGTCAACACCGAGCTCCTCGACGCGGCCCGCACCGGCATCCGCGGCGCGACCGTGCACGGTCACTCGCTCCGTCTTGCCGAGAACGGCATGATGTTCGACATGCTCCAGAGGAGTGTCCTTGGCGAAGACGGCATCGTCCGCTACGTCAAGAACCAGATCGGCGAGCCCCTCGACCGTGCGGTTGCCATCGGCAAGCCGCTCGACGAGAAGTGGCTCAAGGCTCACACGACAATCTTCCACTCGCTCGGCGGCACCCCGTACCGTGACGACAAGGAGTATGTCGAGTACGTCCAGCGCATCCACACGCTGCGGACAAAGTACGGATTCATGCCCAAGGAGTGATGAAAATGGCAAAGATTGAAAGATCCCAGAAGCTGTTCCTGAAGGCACTCAAGGAGAAGTTCCAGGGGCAGGACGTCCAGTCCGAGACGACTGAGTTCTACAAGTTCAACGGTTACCACCAGTCTCCCCGCAAGGAGGAGTTCGTGAAGGCGAGCCGCGCCATCGAGCTGGACCGCGGCATCTCCATGTATGACCCCGTGCGCAATCACCTCGGCGGTATCCCGCTCGGCCAGCGCCAGCTGATGACCTACGAGGTCAGCGGCACCGGCGTCTTCGTCGAGGGCGACGACCTGCACTTCGTCAACAACGCTGCGATGCAGCAGATGTGGGACGACATCAGGCGGACTGTCATTGTCAACATGGACCTCGCCCACCAGACCCTGCAGAAGCGTCTGGGCAAGGAAGTTACCCCCGAGACGATCAACGAGTACCTCCACGTGCTGAACCACGCCATGCCCGGCGCGGCCGTCGTTCAGGAACACATGGTCGAGACCCACCCCGGCCTCGTCGACGACTGTTACGTCAAGGTCTTTACCGGCGACCAGGAACTTGCCGACGACCTCGAACCCCAGTTCGTCCTCGATGTCGAGAAGCTCTTCCCCGGCAAGCAGGCCGAGGCGCTCTCCGCAGCCGTTGGAAAGTCCCTCTGGCAGGCGATCCACATCCCGACCACGGTCGTCCGGACCTGCGACGGTGGAACGACCTCCCGGTGGTCTGCGATGCAGATCGGCATGTCCTTCATCGGTGCGTACCGCATGTGCGCCGGTGAGGCAGCAGTCGCCGACCTCTCCTACGCTGCGAAGCACGCAGGCGTCATCCAGATGGCGTCCCACCTGCCCGCCCGGCGTGCCCGTGGCCCCAACGAGCCCGGTGGCCTTGCATTCGGTCTCTTCTCGGATATCGTCCAGGCAAACCGGAAGTACCCCAACGACCCCGCCCGCGCCTCCCTTGAGGTCGTCGGTGCCGGAACCATGCTCTACGACCAGATCTGGCTCGGCTCCTACATGTCCGGCGGTGTCGGATTCACCCAGTACGCGACCATGTCCGGCGGTGTCGGATTCACCCAGTACGCGACCGCGGCCTACACCGACAACATCCTCGATGAGTTCACCTACTACGGTATGGACTACATCAAGGACAAGTACAAGGTCGACTGGAAGAACCCGAGCCCGAGCGACAAGGTCAAGCCGACCTACGACGTCGTCAACGACATGGCAACCGAGGTCACCCTCAATGCTATGGAGCAGTACGAGCAGTTCCCGACCATGATGGAGGACCACTTCGGCGGGTCCCAGCGTGCCGGTGTCATCGCCGCCGCGTCCGGCCTCACAACCTCCATTGCAACCGGAAACTCGAACGCCGGCTTAAACGCCTGGTACCTCTCCATGCTCCTGCACAAGGACGGATGGTCGCGTCTCGGCTTCTTCGGCTACGACCTCCAGGACCAGTGCGGGTCCGCAAACTCGCTCTCCATCCGTGGAGACGAGGGTGCGATCGGCGAGATCCGTGGACCGAACTACCCGAACTACGCGATGAACGTCGGACACCAGGGCGAGTACGCCGCGATCACCGGCGGTGCCCACTTCGGCCGCGGCGACGCGTTCTGCTTCGACCCGCGTGTGAAGATCTGCTTCGCCGACCCGGCCCTGAAGTTCGACTTCGCCGAGCCCCGCCGCGAGTTCGCGAAGGGTGCAATCCGCGAGTTCATGCCCGCCGGCGAGCGCTCGCTCATCATCCCGGCCAGATAAACCCAACTCAACTTTTTTTTCCCTAGCGTAAATCTACATGCCTAAAAAGGACATTCCGGGCGAATTTTTACGTTTCGTTGCGATAACGGCGCAACTTTTCGAAACCTTTAATTAAATCATAAACAACTGTTAAATGAACCAAAAAGGTTTTGAACTCATACTCTGGTGCCATAGGCGCCAGAGGAGGATGCTGAATGGAAGAGATCGTATTTGGCATCGGCATTACCGCATTGGCAGGTGCTCTTGCAACCGTCGCCGGCGCTGCGGAAAACACTGAGTCTGATATCGGATCACAGGGTGACCCGAACTCTCAGGTTCAGCTCGCTCCGCAAATGGGATATATTCACCGCATCTTTAACAAGGCAGTTGCCGGTGAACCTCCCGCGTACGGCTTATGGGTTGCTCTGGGTGCAGGCCTTGCCTGGGCATTCATGGCGATGCAGATAAACCCGATACTTGCAATTGTGCTCGGGAGCGCTCTGGCGGTCTTCGTGCAGGGCATATATGCGACAACCGCATATCTCGGCCGTACTGCAAGTCTCGCTAAATTTGGACAGCCGGTCTATATCGACATCTTGAAGTCGATGACGACCGTGACCATGGCACACGCGTTCGTAGCAATCTTTACGACCGTCGCAATGTGTCACCTGATGATCAGTGCACTCGGCCACCCCTTCCCGCTCCCGCTGTTGGGCCTCGTATGGGGTATCGCGCTCGGTGCAGCCGGATCCGCGACAGGTAACCCCTTCTACGGAAAGGAACGGCAGTACCAGTCGCAGAAGTTCGGAGCCGGTGTTCCGATCTCCGCGTCCGGAAACATCGTCCGCTACGCCGAAGCCGGCCAGCGGAACTCACTCGACAACGGTTTCTTCAGCGCCAAACTCGGCGGCCCCGCGTCGGGTATTTGCTTTGGCCTGATCGTCTTCTTTGAACTCTGGCGTACCGTGGTCTTTGAAGAACTCAACATCTGGGGACCTATCATCGTCGGCGTTATCGTGATCCTGATCTTTGCCATCATCGACCGTTACATCGAGGTCTGGGCAAGGAAGGCCTTCGGACCCTACACGGCTCCTGAGGAGGCATCATCATGAGCGCACTCGGTGGACCTAAACAGACTGGAGGCGTCCAGCCCCCAACGGCAATGGGCCTCGTTATCAGCATTGTTCTTATCGTCGTCGCGCTTGCGCTCGCCTTCTTCCTCGTACAGATGGCCGGGCTGCTTGCTCTCGTCGGCATCATCATCGGCGGCGTCCTGGTCGCATTCGGCGTCCACTTCGTCCCGGTCGGCGGTGCCCCTGCTGCAATGGGACAGGCGCCAGGTATTGCGACAGGTGTCGCGATGCTCGCCGCCGGTGCCGGCCTTGCCGGGCTCTTCGGTGGCGCATGGGCCGCCCCCTTCGGACTTCCCGTCGCCCTCGCCGGCGGCGCGGTCGGTGGCGGGCTGCTGATGGCGATCACCTGTACGATGGTCAACGTCATCTACGTCTTCGGCATGGGTATCCCGGCAGCTTCGGGTAAGGTCGCAAAGGACCCGATCACGGGCGATACCTTCCCCGAATACAAGAGCCAGGGTACCGAGGGGCACGGCCTCCCGTTCATCTCCTGGGTTGGCGGTGTCATCGGCGGCGCACTCGGTGGTCTCGGTGGAACGCTCATCTACCTTGAGCTCCTCGACGTCTACCAGGCGCAGCTGCCCGTACTCCTGAACGCAACGGTCGAGCAGATCGCGCCCGTCGCTGTCTCGCTTGCCGGTATCTTCGCGGTCGCTATGTTCCTCGTGAACGCCGTGCTTGCGGCGTACAACATCACCGGCACGATCGAAGGGCCGCACGACCCCAAGTTCAAGCGGTTCCCGCGAGCAGTCATCGCAGCCGCTGCGGCATCCGCTGTTGTAGGCTTCTTTGCGATTGCGCTGCTCGAACTGGTGGGGGTATTCTAAATGTCAGTAAAAATTGAAGTAGGAGCAGGCGGCATCCCGCACAACCAGATCCTGATCTACGGCCTCGTGGGATCGCTCGTCCTCATCTACCTGACATACTTAAACACGATCACCGGCACCCAGTACTTCTCGTTCTTCGGTGGGCTTGCCGCCGTAGTCGCACTCCTCTGGGGTACCGACACGATCAAGCACCTCTGCAGTTACGGTCTTGGTACCGGTGTCCCGTCGGCGGGTATGATTGCGCTCGGGTCCGGTGTCGTCGCCGCGGTCTTCGGAGCCACGACCGGCATCTTCACGCCCATCGTGACGATAATTATCGCTGCGATCATCGGTGCGGTCGCCGGAGTACTGGCGAACAACGTGGTCCGGATGGATATCCCGGTCATGATCGTCTCCCTGATCGAACTTGCGATCGTCGGCGCGATGACCGTGCTCGGCCTCGCAGCAATGGCCTGCGGAACGTTCGAATTCCTCGGCATGATCACCGGCACGGCCGTCATCCTTGGATTCGCCGTACCGAGCTACGAATTCTCCGTCATCGGCGGCAGCATTATCGCCGTGATCTTCATGCTCGGCGCGATCGCCATCCAGCACTCCTTCAACGCCTGTCTAGGGCCAGGGGAGAAGCAGGACCGGACACTCATGCTCGCCGCAGAGTGCGGCTTCCTCTCCATGATCCCCGTCGCGATCATCTCGTTCGCGTTCATCGGACTCCTTCCCGCTCTCGTCGCGCTGTTGGTCTCCATCATCGGGTGGATCTACACCTACGTGCAGTACATCGCGCTCTCGAAGCGTGACGCCTACGCATGGCTCGACGCGAAGCCGATCCTGGAGCCCAAGGGAGGTGCCTAAATGGCATACATTCAGGTACTGCCTGAGTTCGGACTGGTCGTCGACCCGACGGTTGGCATCATCACCACCGCCGGTGTCTCGTACACCCCCGTGCTCGAGCAGGTAGCAGAACTCGAAAAGATCACCGACGACCTGGTCGGCATGCTCTCCGGAGAGGGCAGCTTCCTGTCATCGTTCCCGAACAGGGAGGGAGTTCTCAACATCGCCGGAGGCGTGAATGCATTCTGGTACGGCATGGCAGTCGGCCTTCTGGTTGCCGGTGTCGTAGTATTAGGACTGCTGTGAGGTGAAGAACATGGTTGAGAAGAAATCACCGGCCAGCGGATGGCCGATTGCTAAGGGCGACTTCCACACGGGAGATGCGCAGAGTTGCGTCGCCGTCATCACCATGGGATCCCACCTCGACGAACAGGGCATCGCA
>PGYL01000060.1 GCA_002839645.1 Methanomicrobiales archaeon HGW-Methanomicrobiales-2
GTCACCGAAGTCCCAGGACCACGCCGTGATATTCCCGGTGGAGGCGTCAGTGAAGGTCACGGCCAGGGGTGTGTTTCCTTCACCCGGGGCAAACGTGAAGTCTGCCACCGGTGCCGTAAGAACATTGATCACACCCGCGCTCACGGAGGCGTCGAACCCATAGGCGTTGCTTGCGTTCAGCGAAACCATGTAGGTGCCCGCGGTCGTGTAGATGTGCGCGGGGTTTTGCTCATCAGAAGACTGCCCGTCACCGAAATCCCAGCTCCACGTGGTCACGTTGCCTGCGCTCTCGTCGGTGAACTGAACGGCGAGTGGCATGTTCCCTTCGGTGACGTTCGCGGTGAAGGCTGCTGTCGGGGGTTCCAGCACGGTGATGTAATTGGTCTCGATCTTGACTGAGAATCCGTAGGCGTTGCTTGCATTCAGGCTGACCAGGTAGGTGCCGGCGGCCGCGTAAGTGTGGGTTGCATTCCGGTCGGTCGAGGTGTTCCCGTCACCGAAGTCCCAGGACCAAGCACTCACGTTCCCGACCGAGGTGTCGTTGAACTGCACCGCCAGAGGAGTGTTCCCTTCACTCGGCGCGAACGTGAAGCCTGCAATCGGGCTGGAAAGTACCTGAACTGCATCTACAACCGTGGAGACGTTGAACCCATACGCGTTGCTTGCGTTCAGGGTAACCGTGTAGGTGCCGGCGCTCGTGTAAGTATGCGACGGACTCGCTTCGGTGGAGATGTTCCCATCACCGAAATCCCAGTGCCAGGCAGTGACATTCCCCGTCGAGGCATCCGTGAACTGCACGGTCAGGGGAGCATTCCCTTCGGAGGGAGCAGAAGTGAACCCGGCAGTCGGCACCTCAAGTGCCCGGACGGCATCCGTGACGATGGAGACGTTGAACCCATAGGCGTTGCTAGCGTTGAGCGAGACCGTATAGACCCCGCTGGTGGCATAGGTATGGCCGGGGCTCTGTTCGGTCGACGTGTTCCCGTCGCCGAAGTCCCAGAACCATGCCGTAACATCGCCCGAGGAGGTGTCGGTGAAGGTCACGGTCAACGGGGCGTTTCCCTCGGCCGGCGTAACGGTGAAGTTCGCTACCGGGGCCTGAAGCACCTGGATATGATCGACGACCGTCGATACGTTGAACCCATAGGCATTGCTCGCGTTGAGAGAGACCGTGTAGTTGCCGGCGGCCTCGTAGGTGTGATTCGGGCGCTGTATAGTCGACGTATTCCCGTCCCCGAAGTCCCAGCTCCAGGTGGTCACGTTGCCGGCACTCTCATCGGCGAACCGAACAGCCAGAGGCATGTTCCCTTCGGTGACGTTTGTGGTAAAGGCCGCCGCCGGGGGTGCCAGCACGGTGATGTAATTGGCCTCGGTCTTAACCGAGAATCCGTAGGCGTTGCTCACGTTCAGGGAGACGGTGTAGTTGCCAGCGATCTCGTAAGTATGGATGGGGCTCGGCGCGGTCGAGGTGTTGCCATCTCCGAAGTCCCAAGTCCATTTAGTCACGTTGCCGGCACTCTCATCGGCGAACCGAACAGCCAGAGGCATGTTCCCTTCGGTGACGTTTGTGGTAAAGGCTGCTGCCGGGGATGCCAGAACGGTGATGTAATTGGTCTCAGTCTTGACCGAGAATCCATAGTCATTGCTTGCGTTCAGGGTGACCGTGTAGTTGTCCGCCGTGACGTAGGTATGGATTGGGTGCTGATCTGCTGAAGTGTTGCCATCCCCAAAGTCCCAGACCCAGGCAGTCACATTACCCGTGGAGGTATCGGCGAACTGGATAGAGAGAGGCATGTTGCCCTCACTGACGTTTGCAGTAAAGGCTGCTGCCGGCGGGACCGTGACCCTGACGTACCCGGCCCGTGAGAGCATGTTGCTTCCCACCGCGTTGCCGGCCGTCAGGTTGACGGTATAGGTCCCACTACTCGTGTAGGTGTGGACCGGGTTCTGCTCCTCGCTAAAAGAACCGTCCCCGAGCGTCCAGTTCCACGCTGTGGGTGAACTGGCGGAAGTGTCGTTGAACTGCACCGCGAGTGGGGCAATCCCGGCGGTGGCGTTCGCGGTGAAGTTCGCGATCGGGGTGGTCGGGGTGGAGACCGTGATGTAATGGGCGGCCGTGGAGGCGTTATATCCAGCAGCGTTGTACGCCTGCAGCGTGACCGGGTAGGTGCCCACTTCGGCGTAGGTGTGCGACGGGCTCTGTTCCGTCGACCCCGCAGGCTGGAGCCGCCACACGTCGTTCAATGGGCCTTCCCCCATACCGCCTATGAGCACGATGCTCCCGTCCGGCAGCGCGACGCTGCTGGAGAAGAATCGTGCCGGCCACCCGGCATTCGGAAGTTGTGTCCAGGTTGCACCGTTGTCGGCCGACCGCCACGTGTCGCCCAGGGGGATGAAAGAACCGTTCTCATGACCGCCCATGAGCAGGATGCTCCCGTCAGGCAACGCGACGCTGCTGGGGAATAGTCGTTTCGACCACCCGGCACCTGCGTTCATCAGCGCCCAGGTTGCGCCGTTGTCGGTCGACCGCCACGTATCGTTGAAACGGGTGGGGCCGTCCATCCCGCCCATGAGCACGATGCTCCCGTCAGGCAACGCGACGCTGGCGTGCCCGGCTCGTGCCGACCACCCGGCGTTATCGGTCTGTCGTTCCCAGGTTGCGCCGTTGTCGGTCGACCGCCATGTGTCGTTCAACGAGGTATCGTCACTGTCCGTACCGCCCATGAGCACCATGCTGCCGTCCGGCAGCGCGACGCTGCTGTGGTAAACTCGTGCCGGCCACGCGGCATCAGGCAACCGCGTCCAGGTTGCGCCGCCGTCGGTCGACCGCCACGTGTCGTTGCCACTGCCGCCCATACCACCCATGAACACGATGCTCCCATCAGGCAGCGCGACGCTGGTGTGGCCGAAGCGTGCCGGCCACCCGGCACTCGCGTTCACCTCCGTCCAGGTTGCACCGTTGTCGGTCGACCGCCACACGTCGTTCAACGGACCACTGCCGCCCATACCGCCCATGAGCACGATGCTCCCGCCCGGCAACGCGACGCTGGCGTGCCCGGCTCGTGCCGACCACCCGGGTTCGCCCCCGGCGGGGGTCTGGTTCGTCCAGGCATCGCCGTAGGTCTCGTCGCCGAAGAACCATGCCCACCCGGTCGCGCCGGTCGAGTTGTCGGTGAAGGAGACGGTCAGGGGTGCCGCGCCGGAGGTCGGCGCGCCGGTGAAGTCTGCCGCCGGCGGAACCACGACTGTAATGTAATTATCCCTGGTGAGCGTGTCTTCACCGGCCGCGTTCGCGACCGTCAGCCCGACCCGGTAGTTCCCGACGGCGGTGTAGGTGTGCGTGGGGTTCTTCTCCGCTGCGTTCGTGGTGTTGAACCACGTACCGTCCCCAAACGACCAGTTCCACGCCGTGGGTGAGCCGGTGGAAGCGTCGGTGAAAGAGACGATCAGAGGTGCGAGGCCGGAGGCCGGTGTGCCGGTGAAGTCTGCTTCCAGCGGCTCCATGACCGTGATGTAGTCGACCTTGCGCGTACTGTTGCAGCCGTCGTCGTTGTACGCCTGCAGCGTGACCGAGTAGGTGCCCGCTTCGGTGTAGGTGTGCGTGGGGTTCCGTTCCGCCGACCCCGCGGTCTGGAGCCGCCACACGTCGTTCAACAGGTTCTCGCCACTGTCCGCACCGCCCATGAGCACGATGCTGCCGTCAGGCAGCGCGACGCTGCCGTGGGCGCCTCGTGCTGGCCACCCGGCGTTTGGAAGTTGCGTCCAGGTCGCGCCGCCGTCGGTCGACCGCCACGTGTCGTTGAGAGAGGTGGTGCCCGCACCGCCCACGAGCACGATGCTCCCGTCCGGCAGCGCGACGCTGGCGTGCCCGGCTCGTGCCGGCCACCCGGCGTTCGGAAGTTGCGTCCAGGTTGCGCCATTGTCGGTCGACCGCCACGTGTCGTTCAACGGACCACTGGCGCCCACACCGCCCATGAGCACGATACTCCCGTCCGGCAGCACGACGCTGGTGTGGTAAACTCGTGCCGACCACCCGGCGTTCGG
This sequence comes from Methanomicrobiales archaeon HGW-Methanomicrobiales-2, assembly GCA_002839645.1. Taxonomy (GTDB): domain Archaea; phylum Halobacteriota; class Methanomicrobia; order Methanomicrobiales; family Methanoculleaceae; genus Methanoculleus. Next base: position 4,045 of record PGYL01000060.1, read on the forward strand.
AAGTTGCGTCCAGGTCGCGCCGCCGTCGGCCGACCGCCACGTGTCGTTCTTAAAGCCATCGTCGTCCACACCACCCATGAGTACGATGCTCCCGTCCGGCAGCACGACGCTGGTGTGGTAAACTCGTGCCGACCACCCGGCGTTCGGAGGTTGCGTCCAGGTCGCGCCGCCGTCGGCCGACCGCCACGTGTCGTTCTTAAAGCCATCGTCGTCCACACCGCCCATGAGCGCGATGCTCCCGTCCGGCAGCACGGCGCTGGTGTGGTAAACTCGTGCCGACCACCCGGCGTTCGGGGGC
>PGYL01000022.1 GCA_002839645.1 Methanomicrobiales archaeon HGW-Methanomicrobiales-2
TCATATCCCGACGCGGCATAACAACTATATTATCCTCCCGGGAGTATATGCCGACCGGAACACCACTCAAACGGAGGAATCACCACGAAGATCAGGGTCGCCCGCTGTTTTGCAGAAGAGAGCGCCGATACGCCGGCGGTCCTGGAAGTCGAGGTGAGTCAGGGAGACGTCCCTTCCGCAGACGAGATCCTGACGTTCGCCTCCATTCACGGGGAATTCACCTGTATCTCCGACCGCATCTTCCGCCGGTTCGAGATCATCCTCCCCCTGGAGAGCCGCCTCGAGGTCCTCAAAGACGCGCTCCTCCAGATCGTGCACCTCGAGCGTGAAGGCTCCGGGGGCGGGGAGCTCCATCCCTACGAGGTCGAAGACTTCATCGATGCGCTCGAGCGGACGCGGCAGAAGTTACTGGGCGACGCCCCCTGATACCCCGCTCCGCAGGGCGCGGCCTGACCGGAGGGTCGTCGCCGGCACCCCGGGCATGCCGTGCAGCACCGGTGCCGTCCACCCTCACCGTTCGTTCACCTTTTTGCCCGGGACCGCGAACCTGTAGATCGAGTGGCAGAAGAAACGAGAGCGGCGCCCGGACCCGGCGGGCTTGCCGTCAACACCATCCATACCATGGACTGCATCCGGGGCATGCAGCGCCTCCCGGAGGGCTCGGTCGACGTCATCGTCACGTCGCCGCCGTACAATATCGGGAAGGATTACAACTCCTACAACGACCGGCAGCCCCGGGAAGACTACCTTGACTGGATCGGGGAGGTCGCCGCCGGAGCGGCGCGTGTTCTCGCCGATGACGGCTCATTCTTCCTCAATATCGGCGGCAAACCCCGGGACCCCTGGATACCCTTCGACGTTCTCCAGCGGTTCCGCCCTCACTTCGAGCTGCAGAATGTCATCCACTGGGTCAAATCGATCGCGATCGAAAAGGAGGACGTGGGCAGTTATGAGAATATCGCCGGTGACATCGCCGTCGGCCACTACCAGCCGGTGAACAGTTCCCGTTACCTGAGCCAGTGCCACGAGCATATCTTCCACTTCACAAAGAAAGGGGAGGTGGCGCTCGACAAGCTGGGTGTCGGCGTGCCCTATCAGGACAAGAGCAACATCGGGCGGTGGAAGGCGGCGGGGCGCGACCTCAGGGACCGGGGGAACACCTGGTTCATTCCCTACCGGACCATACGCTCCTCCCGGCCCCATCCAACCAGTTTCCCGGAGAAGCTTCCCGAGATGTGCATCCGGCTCCACGGCTGTCGGCCCGGGACGCTGGTTCTCGACCCCTTCATGGGCATCGGGAGCACGGCGCTTGCGGCCCTCGCCCTCGGCGCGGACTACATCGGCTTTGAGATCGACCCGGACTACCGGGCAATTGCAGAGGCCCGGCTCGCCGAAGCCCGCGGGCAAGAAGGGCAGGACTGACGCGGACTGTTGTTATCCGGGCTCGTCACTTTCTCGGAGAATGGCTCCCCTCCATGACCGGCGCCGGTGAACGAGGCAGGGTATGAGATGGATTGCTCGACCATGCCCCCGATATTCATCAAAAATCCGCCCAGGACCATGCCTATTATATAATTCGGGCGGTATGTAGTCCCTGCCAGAGGGAGAATGATGGATATTAAGTACGTATCGACGACATGCCCGTACTGCGGCACCGGGTGCGGGTTCAACCTTGTTGTCCGGGACGGCAAGGTCTTTGACGTGGCGCACTGGCAGCGCGCCCCCGTCAACGGTGGCAAACTCTGCCCCAAAGGGCGCTATGCCCATGAATTCATCAACAGCCCCGATCGCCTCACAAAACCGCTGGTCAAGAAGGACGGCAACTTTGTCGAGGCGACCTGGGACGAGGCCTACGACCTGATCGCGGAGAAGTTCGGGTCCTACAAACCCGACGAGATAGCCTGCCTCTCCTCCGCCAGGACCTCAAACGAGGAGAACTACCTGATGCAGAAGTTTGCTCGTGTGGCGCTCAAGACCCCGCACGTCGATCACTGCGCCCGGCTCTGCCACTCATCCACCGTCGCCGGCCTTGCGGCGGTCTTCGGGTCCGGCGCGATGACCAACTCGATCAAGGACATTGCCGACTCCAGATGTATCTTTGTCCTCGGTTCCAACACCTTCGAGCAGCACCCGCTGATCGCGCGGAGTTTTGTCCGTGCCAGACAGAGCGGCGCAAAGGTGATCGTGGCCGACCCGCGCAACACCCCGACCGCAAAGCAGGCTGACCTTTACATGCCGTTCGTCTCCGGGACCGACGTCGCTATCTTAAACGGCCTGATGCAGGAGATCATCAAAAACGGCTGGGAGGATAAGGAGTTCATTGCCAACCGGACGAAGGACTTCGAGAAACTCAAGGAAGTTGTCATGAAGGATACCTACAGCCTTGAAAACGTCTCGAAGACATCCGGCATCCCGGCCGAGAGCCTCAAGACCGCCGCCGAGTGGATCGCAAAGGCCGATGTTGCCGCGCTCATCTACTCGATGGGCATCACCCAGCACACCGTCGGCGTCGACAACGTCAAATCGACCGCCAACCTGATGATGCTCACCGGCAACCTGGGCAAGCCCGGCAGCGGCGTGAACCCGCTCCGTGGCCAGAACAACGTGCAGGGCGCCTGCGATATGGGAGCCCTCCCGAACGTCTACTCCGGTTACCAGAAGGTCACCGACGAGGCGGCCCAGAAGAAGATGAAGGAGATGTGGGGCGTCGACGAGATCGCGGAGGGCAGGGTCGGTTACACCGTCACCGAGATGGTCAACCTTCTTGCCGACAAGCCCGGCGAGCTCAAGTGCATGTTCATCATGGGTGAGAACCCGATGCTCTCCGACCCGGATCTCAACCACGTCGAGGAAGGGCTTCGGAACCTGGAGTTCCTGGTCGTGCAGGACATCTTCATGACCGAGACCTCCCGGCTTGCCGACGTTGTCCTCCCCGCCGCCTGCTATGCAGAGAAGGACGGCACCCAGACGAACACCGAGCGGCGCGTCCAGCGCTGGAGGAAGGCGCAGGACCCACCGGGCGAGGCGAAGCCCGACTGGCAGATCCTCTGCGAGCTCGGGAGCCGGATGGGCTACCCGGAGCAGTTCGCATTCAACAGCCCAGAAGAAGTCTTCAACGAAGTCGCCGCCGTCACCCCGTCCTACCACGGTATATCCTACGGCCGCCTCGACCCGGACGGCCTGCACTGGCCCTGCCCGACCGAGGAGCATCCGGGAACACCGATTCTCCACAGGGAGAAGTTCGCCATGCCCGACGGGCTCGGTGTCTTCTCCCCGATCGAGTGGAAACCGCCCGCCGAAGTGCCGGACGCCGAGTACCCTTACGTGCTCACGACGGGCAGGACGCTATGGCAGTGGCACACCGGCACCATGACCCGCCGGTCGTGGAGCCTTGAGAAAGAGGCGCCCACGGGCTGGATCGAGATCAACACCGAGGATGCGAAAGAACTCGGGATCGAAGACGAAGAGATCATCCGGGCGAGCACCCGCCGCGGGTCCATCGATATTCCCGCACGGGTTACTCCGGAAATCATCAGGGGCGTCATGTTCGTTCCGTTCCATTACAAGGAGTGCGCGGCGAACCTCCTGACGCACAACGCACTCGACCCGATCGCGAAAATTCCCGAGTACAAGGCATGTGCTGTAAAAGTCGAGAAGATTGCGGAGGTGTGAGATATGTCAGCAAAAGGCGATTTACTCTATGCGTGGACGACGGACGACAACCTCCGGGAGAAGGCGGAGACCGGCGGTGCGGTCACCGCGCTGCTGCGCCACGCTCTTGAGAGCGGTATGGTCGACGGGGTCTTTGCGGTCCGGAAGGGTGCGGACGTCTATGATGCGGTGCCGGCCCTGATCACCGACCCTGCCGAGATCGGGGGCATCGCGGGGTCGCTCCACTGCGGCACCCTGTTGCTCCCCAAACAGATGCGGCGGTGCCTCCTCGCCACCGAGCCGAATATGCGGATCGCCACCGTCCTGAAAGGTTGCGACGTCAAGGCGATGTACGAGATGGCCAAGCGCAACCAGGTCAATCTGGACAACATCATCATCATCGGCCTGAACTGCGGCGGCACCATCCGGCCGGAGGTAGCACGGATCACCGTCCGGGAGAAACTCGGTCTTGACCCCGACGATGTCGTCAAGGAAGAGATCGACAAAGGAAAGTTCATCGTCCAGACAAAAGACGGCCAGCATGCCTCCATTTCGATCGACGAACTTGAAGAGGGATCGGAAGACCTCCTCGGGAACGAGGGGCTCGGCCGTCGGTCCAACTGCCGCCGGTGCAAGATCAAGATTCCGCGCCAGGCCGACCTCGCCTGCGGCAACTGGGGAGTCATCGGTGAGAAGGCCGGAAACGCCACGTTCGTCGAGGTCTGCTCCGAAAAGGGCGCTAACCTCCTCGATGCGGCCTTAAAGGCCGGGGCGGTCGCCACCGAACCCGCGAACCAAAAAGGTGTCGAGATCCGCGGCAAGGTCGAGAACGCGATGCTGAAACTCGGCGACAAATGGCGGGCACGCTACTTCGGAGCGCTCGGTGAGGGCACGGAGCGCCTGAACAAGATCCGTGAGCAGACCTCCCGGTGCATCAAGTGTTACTCCTGCATCGAGAACTGCCCTATCTGCTACTGCATCGACTGCAGCGCAAAGAAGGATTATCTGGTTGAACCGGGCGTGATCCCGCCGCCCTTCATGTTCCACCTGATCCGGTTCGCACACATCTCCGACTCCTGCGTCAACTGCGGCCAGTGTGAAGAGCTCTGTCCGGTGGAGATATCAAACTCGGTCTTCCTCCATGCAATCCAGACCGATCTCGAGAGACTCTTCGGGTTCCACCCGGGCGAGGATATGACCCCGCCGGTGCTCGCGCTCGTCGAGGAGAGCTCGGAACGCGACCGGCTCATCGCCACCGGAAGCGACCAGATATTTAACATCTTCAAGTAACGACTGACCGGAAGGTCAGGAGTTCGAGCACCCGGGGGTGGGAGTAGCGACTGACCGAAAAGTCAGGAGTTCGAGCCCCGGAGGGTTTCGAAAGATCGGGGGCCCCCCCACCCCACATTCTGGACTCTTTTTCCGGAGCCTGCCGCATGACTCCCCGGAGATGCCTGACAACGCCCATGTAACCCCCGGTATCCAGGGATCGGGTTTCCCTCCTGGAGCGGGATCGCAGCCGTCAGAGGTTGAGCATATGCGTCTCATCAAGGTTGCAGCACCGGCGGGGGTTCGTGATGGGACTATACCAAAGACCGTCTTCCAGTATAAAAGGTGCGCCCGGTCGCCGCTTGCCGCGGCACCATGACAGGCCCCGGTGATCGTGGCCGAACTGCAGCAGGACTCCTTTACCGGCAACGCCGCCTGCCGCGCCGGGTTCCGGGTGCGGCCGATCCCCGGAGAGACCGGGCGCGAAGACCGGCAGGGACCGCAGAGGGGATATCTCAGGCATCCATAGGCCGTTCGATGGGAATTTGACCTGGAACCGGAGACGACCCTCAAAAATGGAAACGAGTGCGTAGCGTCTCCCTAAAAGTACCCGTCTTCCCGTAAGAAAGCCTGTTTTTGGGACACGTCCCGACGCGCAGACCTCTACGGTGATATTACCGGTTATTTGCCGTCCCGGCGCAAATATCGTCGGAGGCCGGATGATCGGCGCGGCAGCTTCCATAGACCTGAAGAAATATCTTTCCAAAACCACCCATATTCCGCGTGGCCCCAAAAGCATTTTTAACAGCATCGTTTACCTATTTGTGAAGTTTAATTCCAGGAATGAACTTACAGCGGCGATAAACGCCTCAATCCCGGTTATATTCCCCGCGCACAGCGATCATTTCGAAACTTATTAATAGCACTCTCAAATTACTGATTAATTAGACCTATACATTCGGATTACCTGATGGTATAGGTAGGACGTTTAGAGAGGTGTATGAAAAATGGTATTCCATCCTCCAGTTGCTATTGTAGCAAAAGCAGGTGATGCCGGGAAGTACAAGGTCGGTCTGCCGGCCTGGAACATGCTTCTGCGTGGTGTCCTGTCCGGAGCGTTCATCGCAATGGGCGCAGCCCTGGCGACGATCTGTTCGACCGGTATCCAGGCAACCGACGTTGCGATGCGGTTCGGTGCGGCAAGCCCCGGTATCTCCCAGCTCATTCTGGGTGCTGTCTTCCCTGTCGGACTTATCATCACAATCATGACCGGTGCCGAACTCTTCACCGGCGACGCGATGCTCGCCCCCATGGCAGCGTTCGTCCACAAGGTCAGCTGGGCAAGCGTGCTCAACCTCTGGCTCTGGGTATACATCGGCAACCTGATCGGATCGGTCCTCTTCGCGTATATCGTGGCATACGGTCCGTACGCCAGTTTCGATGCCGCCGGAACCGCAACGCTCACTGCGTTCGGTGTAAGAGCAGTAGGCATAGCGACCGCAAAGACGAGTTATGTCGGCGCCATGGCAATATGGTCGCTCTTCCTCAAGGCAATCGCCTGTAACTGGCTCGTCAACCTTGCTGTCCTGCTCGGCATATGCGCCGACGATGCGATCGGCAAGATTGTCGGTATCTGGTTCCCGATCTTCGCCTTCGTTGCCAGCGGGTTCGAGCACAGCATTGCGAACATGTACTTCATCCCGGCAGGCATCTTCTGCACGGGCATCGACCCCACGAAGGCGGTCGCGACACTCAACTGGGTGACCATGTGGACCAACAACGTGATTGTGGTCACGCTCGGCAACATCGTCGGCGGTCTGTTCTTCGTTGGTGTCCTCTACTGGGTCGCGTTCAGAAAGGAAATTGCAGCCCTTAAGTAGTCCTAAGTAGACTTGATTAACGATGCAGATCGGAAATATCAAAGTGAGGATGACGGTCATTACAGTGGCCGTCTTCCTCTTTTTTGTTGTCTTGATGGCAGCGTATGTCCTCACTACAGGGGATGTATACCTGCTGACCTGGGGCGTACCTGTGGCTCTCATGCTGGTTCTCATACCGCTAGCGCTCAACTACATGAGTCAGTCACAGTATGCGTCACTGGTGCCTATGTACGAAGCAGAAGCGAAAACCGTCCGGATACGGGAGATCAACTTAAACCTGCTCGGCGAACCGGTGCGTGTGAAGGGTGTCGTCGAACGGGCGTATTTCCAGTTCCTCAACCGGCCGCAGTATCTTGTCGCCGACCGGACCGGTGAAGTATCGGTCAAGATGTTCACCTCCCCCCTTGAAGATGTGCAGAAAGGGGATGTGGTCGAGGTGCTCGGCGTCGTCGTCAAACGCTACATCATGTCCGGTGATGCGGTCGTCAACTGCGTCTCGATACGAAAAATCGAGAAAGCTCAGTAATTCTGACGCCCACGGGGCGCCAAGCAATTCAGTGAAGGGACGGTTGACACGGGATAATATCCTGCCATCCACCACCTTCGTTGCACTTAAAATGTCGTATCGAGCCCGTCATCTATCGGCCTCGCCCCCGGCTTTCTGTTGAGGTCTAAGACATACTCCTCAAAGAGATGGATCCGGGTGCTCACGGGAAACGGGATCCCGATGGTGCTGATGACTGCTTCTCCCGCCTCAAGCGTCTGAATCTCGGTGTCCAGTCGCGAGAGATCCTGTTTTGCGCTGCTTGCGATGATCTCGCGATCGCCCCGGTCGGAGAGCCCCATCACCACGAAGGTGTTCAACTGGGCAAGGACCCGGGCATCGATGTTCTTCGGCTGCTGGGTAACCACACAGAGCCCCACACCGAACTTTCTCCCCTCCATTGCGGCTTCCCGGAATACCCGGGTGCTCCCGAGCCCTGACCCCAGCACCCGCTGGGCCTCCTCGATGGTGATCAGCACCTGTTTTGGCTCCTCCTCGCCTCCGGCATCCTCGCCCTGGTGGCTGCGCATGATCATGCGGGTTATGATCGAGAGGACGAAGAGTTCGCTCTGCTCGCTCATCCCCGGGATATCGATCAGGACGACCTTGTTCTGGTGGAGCGCTTTTAAGATATCGGGGATCGAGGAGCCCTTTGGCCGGAGGAAACCCCGGTTCCGGTTCATCATGCCCGCAATGCGCCGCTGCATCACAGAGAGCGTGCTCGGCGAGAAATTCTTTAAGTCGCGGGCAATCCGTGGGTGCCGGCCGTTGTAGGTTTCGGCATCGAAGGTTGCGAAATCGGTGTTCTGGAAGAAGTCGATAACCTCAGACCCGGGCGTGCTCTCAAGCATCTCCACGACCTCGCGCTGGGGCGGGGAGTGCTCGTAGAGCAGGAGGAGGTCGGGCGCCCTGAAGTCGTCGTAGTCCAGGTGGAGCTGGTCCAGGCGGTACTTATTCCTGAACTGCTCCTGCCGGATGGAGAAGACGGAGAGCCCGTCGCGGCCAGCCTGGTAGTGCAGGAGCCCCTGGGTGTCCTTGCCGATCGAGGACCGCCCTCCCGCCACGTACTCGCCGTGCGGGTCAACGATGAGGAGCCCGAACTCCCGGGCCTGCATGCAGGAGGCGCAGAAGACCTTCATGAAGTTGCTCTTCCCCATGCCCGTCGTGGCAAAGACCCCCATATGCTGCCGCATCACCGCCGCGTGGAGCGCCACCTTCACGTCCTTCAAGACGCCCTGCCCGGTCTTCATCACGCCCACCTCGATCTCGCCCATCACCTGCGCGAGGAACGCAAAGTCATGGGACCCGGGCCGCTCCACACGGGAGAACTTTGCAGGGATCGTCCGGGGCTTCCGGAAGGCGCCGTCTTCGGTCACGTACCCGAGCGGCATCGCCTCCACGAGGATGAAGACGTCCTCCCCCATCCCGTAGAAGTGCTCGGTATGGGGGCGGGTATCCCAGTTCGGGTCGGAGAAGTTACAGTCATGGAGAAGGTCGCTCACCTTGGCAAAGAACGTCAGCCCTTTGACCTGATCGGTGATCTTTAAGATGTCCCCGAGGAAGAGTTCTTCGTCATGGGGGACGGCGAACCGGTAACTGAGCACCCGGTCCCCGATAAGGCGATACTTCGAGGCGTCGTCGCCGTCAATATCGATCAAACTCGTCATGGTAATCTCCAAAGATGCCGGTGTAGTCGGCAAGGTGCATACCGAGCAGGTCCATACCCCGGATGATGTCGTGGCGGACCTGGTCGACCGCATCCCTCCCTATCCTGGTGGTGAGGTGGGCGTCGAGGAGCGGGTAGGGGTAGCCCGTGACCCTCCCGTCGTCGGCGTAGGCAGCGAGTGCAGAGAAGACCTGGTCGACCAGGTCCTGGCTGTAGTATTTTGGGATCTCCACTTTGAACGCCCGCTGCGCTCGCGGGTGCAGCCGCGCCACGTACTGCTCGCCCCGCTGCTTCCAGAGGTATGTCTCCCGGCGGTCGATCAGGCCTTCGGCTGCGGAGACGCAGAGGTACCAGGGCTCAGGGATCCCGAGGTCCCGGGCAAGTCCCTCTGCCGCCGGGACGATCGGGTGCCCCCCATCCCAGGTGAGCGCCGTCCGTTTCGTCACCGCAGCGATGAGCACACCCCTGAGGTTGCAGAGGTTTAAGAGATTCTCGACGACCTCGTCGTGGCTTGCATGGCGGACCTGGAGCGTGCCGTCGAGGACGATGAGGTCCCCGGTATCGAGTTCCGCGGCCATCTCCATCGCCGCCCAGAACTCGAGGGTATCCCGTATGACGGCGGTGTTCCGGACCGGGTCGTCGTGGTCGAGGTGCGCCTTCGGCGGGCAGTGGAAGCAGTCGGAGAAGAGCGTGTCGAAGTCCTCGTTGCCGACCCCGGGGTTGACGGTGACGATCTGCAGGGGCGTCGTCCGGTGGCAGAGACGCGTGCCGCCAGCGTACGCGCTGACCGATGCCCGGACGGCGGCAATGGCGAAACTGCCCGCATCGAGAACGATGGTGTTGCTCCCGTCCACCGCGCAGACGGCCCCGTCGAACTCCGGCCGGCAGCGGCGATACGATGCCGCGTCAAACCCGCTGCACGCCGAGAACCGCCCGGCAAGGTCTTCCGGGGCGGCCTCCCGGATCCTCCCCGTGACCCGCCGGATCGCGTCCCGGTAGAGGTCTTTCTGGTCCATTACTCGAACTCCCGGACTTTGCTCGCCTGGTCCGCCCCCATCTCGACCATGAGCGTCGTCGAGAACTCGTCCTGGACCTCGGTGATGTGGGATATGAGGAGGATCTGGGGGAAATGAGCCTCCTGGGTCCGAAGGGCCCGCAGAAGGTTGTTCCGCCGGCCTTCATCCTGGCTCCCGAAGATCTCATCAAAGATCAGGAACGTGGAGTCGTGCACCTCGTTCACCTCGGCAAGGAACCGGGAGAGGGCTACCCTGAGAGCGATGGCGATGTCGTCCTGTTCTCCCCCGCTGAACCGGTCTGCCGGGTAGTCGTCTCCCATATCGTGGACGAGGACGGTGAAGTCGTCGTCCAGCATCACGGTACCGTACCGTCCGTCGGTGATCTCGGCAAGCACTCTCCCCGCCTCCTCCTCGATCCTGTCCCTGACTACCTGCAGGAGGTAATCCGTGTAATCCTTGATGAGCGAGCGGGTCAGTTTCAGGCGCCCGACGTCCTCGAGGAGCGCCTCCTGCTGCCGGAGGAGGCCCTCCGCCCGGGCGAGTTTCCCGGCCTCATCCGCGAGATCCGCCTGCAGGCTGGTTATACGGGCGACGATGGCGTACCTCTGCTCCCGTGCCGCGGCAAGGTCCCTCTCGCAACCGGCGAGCGCCTCCTGTGCTGCCGCGACCTGCTGCTCGTCAAAGCCGATATCTCCGATCGCCGCCCTGACCCGCAGCAGTTCAGCCTCCGTGTTCGCGAGGATGCTCTGCTTCGCCTCCAGCGCCTGGAGGAGACGTGGGACTTCTTCGAGGCGGATGCGCAGTTCAAGCGCTTTCTGGTGCGTTGCTTCGGCACGGCTGCACTCCTCGCCGAGGCATGCGAACCGTTCCGGATCAAACGAGAGGCGGGCGAGTTCGCCCCTGGCAATATCTCCCCTCTCCCGGAGTCCGTCAATCCTGGCGACGACGGCTCTCCGTTCCTCTTCCAGTGCCGGTCGCCGCAGAAGTCGGGCCTGCGCCTCAGCGTATGCGCGGTACGACGCCTCAAGCACCTGTGCCTCCGCTTCCAGGCGCTGCCGGATCTCCGGGTCGAACCCGAGCCTGGCGATCTCTGCCTCGGTCTCCTCTTTCCGGGCGAGATAGCCCTCGACATCGTCGATGAGCCGCTGCCTCTCCTCCTGGAGGGCCGGGAGGCGGCTGCACTCGCCCCGGAGGGTATCGGCCGTCGCCCGCTTCTCCGCGAGAGATCGGATCCGCTCCTTGAGGGCGGCGTGCGCCGCCGGGTCATACGCTTCCACGCCGAGCGCCCGTATTGCGGCACGGTGCTTCCCGGCCTCGGCCTGCCACCGCTGCACGACACCCGCACTCTGCTCGTAACGGGAAGAATAAAGCGCACACTGCTCTTTTAAGCGCTGGAAGGCGATGCGCTGCCGGTGAAGATCCTGCAACCCGGCGGTGAGGCCCTGATGGTCGGCGGTCGCCCTCGTATATTCGTGCTCGAGGCCTGCAAGTGTAGCCTGCATCGATGCGCTGGTGGCTGCAAGGTCGCCGACCAGTTCCTCGTAATGTTCGCCGAGGCCCTGGTGGCATGTCGGACAGGACCCTGCCGGACCCGCGGTGAGGATCTCCGCCCGGTGTTCGGCCAGCCTCCGGATCTCTTCACGGATCGTCTCCTGGCGTTCGGCACAGGCGCTGATCCGTGAGGTCAGGTACTCCTTCCGGCTCTCCGCCGACTCGATCTCCTCGTCAATGGAGCCCATCCCGGCGAGCTGCCGGGCAAGGCCGGCGATCTCGCTATCGAGCAGGCTCATCTCTTCGGAGCCGGCATCAACCTCCCGCAGGCACCGCTCTTCCTGCCGGGCGTAATCCGCAGCCAGAAGGAGCACCTCTTCACGGGCCCGGAGGCTATCGAGTTCCCCGGCCTCCGCTTCGAGCGTCGCAAGGTGTCGTGCCTTCTCCTCGACCCCCTCGATCTCAAGCCGGTTCTCCCGGACGCGTCGCTCTGTCTGGGAGAAACGCTCGTCCATGCGGGCGAGTTCTTCACGGAGGGCGTCGTAATCCGGTTGGAGCGCCTTCATCGCCGTGATGCGGTCGCGGAGGGCCTGCCAATCCCCGACCTCGCGGGCAAGGCCGGCAACGGCCAGCTCATCCTCTGCAAGTGCGGCGAGTTCGGCTTCAAGCTTCACGCGGCGTTCGCCGTACTCCCGGATCTGCTCGTCCACGGCGTTCGCTTCGAGACCCAGGCGGTCGACAAGAGCTTTCTCCTCCGCCATCGCGGCAACCTCTGCTTTCAGGGGCTCGTAGCGGTCGGCGAGGAGAGCAAGGCCTTCGAGTTCGTCCCGCAGTCGCTGCCGCTCTGCGATCTCTTCCTCCCCCTCCCGGCACTCGCTACGAAGCCGCGTGATCTCACCCGCAAGCGCCTCTTCTTCCCGTGCGAGGTGCAGGTGCCGGTCGCGCACGGAGAGCAGCCGGTCGCGCTCCCCCCGGGCATGTTCGAGCAACCCGGCGGCACCCTTCTCGGTGGCGCCGGCCTTCGCGGAATCTTCTTCTGCACCGGCAAGCCCGGCGCGGAGCACCGCGAGGCGGTCGCGAACCCCGTCGGCATCCAGTTCCTGGAGTCGGCCGGAGAGTTCCCGGAAGACCCCTTCCCGGGCATCGATGGTCGACTTGAGGTCTTCCATACTGTCCTTCTTGAGGTAATCGATGCCCAGCACCTGCATGAACCAGTCCTTCCGGGACCCGGCGCGGGTCTCGATCAGGGCGAGGAGCTCCTTCTGCCCGGCGTAGATGGTGTTCCGGAAGTCGCCCGGGGCCATGCCGACGATCCGCTGCACTTCCTGGCCCACCTTCTGCACGCTGCTTGCGAGGAGTTTCTGGTTCAGGTAGAGGTTTGCTTCGTGGAGGGTCGATGAGGGGCGGCGCCTGAACTTGCGGACGATGGCATACTCGTTGCCGCCGACCAGGAAGTCCAGGCGGACCTCACAGACGTCCTGTGGGCCCGCAAAGGAACTGACGATGTAGTTCCCGTCAAGCCCCGTCCCCTGGAGGCCGTAGAGGGCGAAGAGGATGGCGGCGACGATGCTGCTCTTGCCGGTTCCGTTGTTCCCGACGATACCCGTGATGCCGTCCTGGAAGGCGATCTCCTGGTCGCGGAAGCGCTTGAAGTTGCGCATCCGGAGTTTATTCAGCAGCACTCTCTCCCTCTTTGTGGCGTGCGATGACCGAACGGAGGACCGCAGTCCCGGTCCTCTTCACGTACTCCTCCTCGCCGGGGGCAAGGTGCTCCCTCTCCACGAAGCGCTCGAACTCACTGATATAGTCCAGACCGACGAGTGAGTCCCCATAAAAGATCCGGGACGGGTCGTCGGTGGCTATCACCTGCAGTTTGAGGTCCAGCATCCGGTTCCGGATCTCCACAAGAGCCTTCTGGTCGAGTGAGCGGAGCGTCTCGCGGCGTATTCCGTCGAGCGTGATCTGGCAGATCGCCTGGTAGGTCTTCTTCCCGGTCGCATCGGCCGCTTCAAGGATGCCGTCCACGACCTCCCGGGCCGACAGACCGTCGCAGTTGATCCGGCCGAGGCCGATCATGGGGGTGTGCGGGAGGTCGATATGCCCGACTTCCCCCGTCTCCAGGTCCACGGCGAGGCCGCCCTTGACCTCCGTGATCTCCCCGTAGTTGCAGTGTTCAAGCGACCCGCTGTACCAGGCGTTGTCGGCGACCTGCACCTGGCCGTGGAAGTGGCCGAGCGCGATGTAGTCGAACCGGTCGGAGAGGATCGTCGCATCCAGTTCGTGCTCGGCAACGGTGTGGAGCCTTCTATCCTTCAGGATGCTTGCAAGGCCGTGGGTGACGAGCACGTTTGTACCGGGGGAGAACTCGATCCCTTCGAATGCCGTCCGGTACCCCTCAGAGAGGAGCATATTCGGTATGAGATGAAAGACGGCATCGTCGAGTTCGACCCGCCGGTAGCGGTTATTGTGAGCGACGTAGAGGTCGCTTGCGCGGGAGCCTCCCCGCTCGAGCACCTCGAACGGCGATGCCGTATACCGGGTCTTGGCCATGCTGTGGTTGCCCGCGACCATGAGCACCGGGATCCCCGCATCCTGCAGGCGGGCGAGGGCGTCGAGCGCCGTCGTGTAGGCGCGGGTCTTCGGCTTGACCTGGTGGAAGAGGTCCCCTGCATGGACGACCGCATCAGGCCGTAAGGCAATGATCCGGTCGATGGCGGCAAGGAAGTTGTCGTAGATGAGTTGTTCGCGCAGGTTCATCCCGGTCTCCGGATCTACCCGGTTAAAAGCCGATAATCCGAGATGCGTGTCTGCTAAATGAACGATCTTCATGCCCAATTAGTCTCCATGTCCCTTGAGTATAAATGCCTGCTCTCTGCGGTGCGAATGTGTCCGGCACCGGGCCGGTGTCTCGAACACGCTTAACCTAATATATCCTCACTGATATTTGTATGGTGATCACGTGTCAAAAAGAGCCGTTGATGCAGTTTTTCAGGCGCTCTTCATCCTCTCCGACCTCCGGTTCCTGCTCCGGGAGACAGCTCCGGAGCATGACCTTGATGATGCACAGAGGGAGCGCGCTAAAACCTCCCTTGAGAAGGTGAAGCGGCAGATCGCAATCATCGAAGAGGAGCTGGTACGATGAAGTGCGCAGTCGATATCGAAGCCCGCGACGTCGAGGAGATGTACATCAACATCGACCCTATCCAGGCGGGGGGGAGGCTCACCGCCGATGCCATGAAGGCGGCAATATCCTTCGGCGACGGCTACTCGGTCTGCGACAACTGCCGAAACCCCCCCAGGCTCGACTACATCAAGAATCCCCCCATCGCGCAGTTTCACGCGGACCTCGCTGGGTGGCTGAATATGGACACCGCGCGGGTGGTCCCGGGAGCGCGCCGTGGGTTCCAGGCGGTCGCAAGCACGTACGTGGAGAAAGGCGACCCGGTCATCGTCACGGCGCTCGCCCACTACACTGAGTTCATGGCGGTCGAGGCGGCGGGCGGGATCCCGCTTGAGATCCCGAAGGACACAGCGAACCATATCACCCCCGATGCCGCGGCAGAGAAGATCGAGGCGGTGATCCGGGAGTTCTCGCGTGCCCCGCCCCTGCTCTTCATCGACCACGTCGACTACCAGTTCGGGAACGTCCACGACGTCGCGGGCATCGCAAAAGTCGCCCACCAGTATGACATCCCGGTCCTCGTCGGTGCCTACACGGTCGGGATCATGCCTGTCGACGGCAAAGCGCTCGGTGCCGACTTCGTGGTCGGGTCGGGCCACAAGAGCATGGCAGCCCCGGCACCCTCAGGCGTCCTCGCGACGACGGCGGAGCACGCAGGGCGGGTTTTCCGGACGACGCAGGCGAAAGGGGACGTGACCGGCCGGACGTTCGGTCTCAAAGAAGTGGAGATGATGGGGTGCACCCTCATGGGCGTCACCGTCGTCGGCATGATGGCCTCGTTCCCCCACGTCAGGGAGCGGGTGCAGCACTGGGAGACCGAGGTGGCGCATTCGCAGGCGGTCGTGGATGCCCTCCTCTCCATCGAGGGAACGAAGGTGCTCTCCGACTCCCCGAGACAACACACCCTGACCCGGATCGACACCCGCGAGTCCTTCGATGCGGTGGCACAGCAGCACAAGAAACGCGGTTTCTTCCTCTCGGGCGAATTAAAGAAGCGCGGGATCACCGGCGTCATCCCCGGCTCCACCAGGGTCTGGAAGTTCAACACCTTCGGGCTGACGGAGAAGCAGATCCGGCATGTGGGGGAGGCTTTCGTCGGGGTTGCCCGGGATAACGGGCTAAATATCATCTGAGGGATCCTCGGACTTCTTTTTTAGGGCGAGTGCGTGCGGGCCGGAGTGCTATCCGGTCTATCATGTACCTGAACTCTTTTAGGGATTTTGCAAGCACCCTTCGCTTGCGTACACCTGTTATAGGCAAGAACAGTGCAAAACCCGGTACAGTGGACCGTGAGGATATCGCCACGCACTGCCCCCGCCCCGAGGGGCGGGGGAGGAGGCCGGAGGCCGGGCGGGGTGGGGGTTACATGCCTCCTTAAGGGATGGAGACAGGGGAGGGGGATGCTCCCCCCTCCCCGTCAGCCCCACCCACATGGCGATATCCCTCGAAAATCGTGCAATGAGCATAAACGAGCAAAGGATGTGTGAGAGCCCTGGGGTTAAGGTGTTTGACAGGGCCGGAGTTGCAACAGGTCCCCTCACCACCCCTCCTCAATCTCCCCGTTCTTTGCGCGGCGCCGCCGCACCGTCCCCGCCGCCCGGGCCGCGAGGCTCTCCATGTCGATCTCCTCCTCGATCTTGGCGATCGTCTCTGCGGGTGCCGCTGTCGAGGGGTAGCGGGGGGCGACCGTGCACCCGACACTCCCGGGATGGGCCTCGAACGTCCCGATGGCGCGGGCGCGGTCGACGACCTCTTCCTTGTCGAACCCGATCAGGGGCCGGAGCACCGGAACGGACGCCGCGGGGGCGATCACCGTCATGTTCGCGAGTGTCTGGGACGCCACCTGCCCCAGGTTGTCGCCGTTGACGAGCGCATAGGCGCCGCGCTCTCCCGCAAGGATGCTTGCCACCCGGAGCATGAACCGCTTGCAGAGGATGCACCGGTAGCGGGGTTCCTTCATGGCCGTGATCACCTCAAAGAACGGCTCCATATCCACCATAAGAAGATCGAGAGGGTGCCCAGGGACCCAGCGGGAGAGCCGGGCGTGGTTCTGTAAAACGTTCTTTTCTGAGTCCGCCCCGCCGAACCGCCCGCTCTGCATGTGGATGTGCACCATCAGGCATCCCCGGCGCATCATCAGCCACGACGCAACGGGCGAGTCGATGCCCTCTGAGAGCAGGGCCATCACCTCTCCCTGCGTCCCGTAGGGGAGCCCGCCCGGTCCGCCGATCAACTCATCGTAGACGAGGCCGCCGAACTCCCGGGCTTCCACAAAGATCTCGTAGTCGGGCGCCGTCAGGTCCACCCTGGCCTCCGGCACCCGGTCGAGGACGGCCGACCCGACCGCCGCCCCGAGTTCCTGGCTGTTGAACCCCTCGACACCCGAACGCCGCGCCCTTATCGCAAACGACATCCCCGGCCGGAGGTGCCGCTCTGCGTGCTCGACGGCTGCGGCTGCGATCCCGTCGATATCGGGGGTGGTCATCGTGCAGACGCTGGCACTCACCACCCCGAAGGTCTTCGCGGCAATTGCGGCGATGCGCCGGGGCTCGTCGCCGAAGATCAGGATCCTTCCCCGGGGGGTCTCGATGCGGTGGGAGAGCCCTTCGGCCTCCAGCGCGAGGCTGATGTTCCCGGTCATTATCGATATGAACCGCCGTTTCACCGGCTCGCTCTTCAGAAAGATCTCGCCGTACCTGATCATCACTGCTTCCAAGAATCCGCACCTCCCTCCCTGTACCCTTCCGGGGCGACTACCACATCGCTAAACCCGAGTTCCTTAACTGCACCGAGCAGTTCCTCCAGCCTCCGGCGGTGTGCCGGGTCGGCCTCGATGGAGGCCCGGCGGTCACCGGTGCACCGGACCCGTACGGTCCCCGGGATCTCCTGCGCGAGGAGGGCTTCGGCGGCCGCGACGAGCGCGAGACACTCCCGGGTGACCGTATCGCCGGGGAGGATGCGTGTCGCAAGGCATGCGGACGGCGGACGAACAGAGACCCCGAGTTCACCTGCAAGGCCCTCGATATCCTCTTTCCCCATACCGCACTCGGAGAACGGGCTCCTGATACCGAGTTCGGACAACGCCCGCATCCCGGGCCGGCTATCTGCCCGGTCATCGGCATGGGTCCCGTCGACCACCGTCCGGCATGCCCGCCGCTCTGCCTCGCGGACGACCGCCTCCATCATCGCCCGCTTGCAGGCATAGCACCGGTCCGGCCGGTTCTCCCGGACCGCAGGGATGTCGAGCATATCGAGCGGTATCACGACATGCGGGACACCCAGGCAATCCGAGAGTTCCCGGGCCGCTGCGAGTTCCCCCGGGGGGGTAAGGCCGGTATCGACGCTGATCCCGATTGCCCGGATCCCATGCCGTCGGGCGGTGGCCAGCAGGACCGAACTATCGGTCCCCCCGGAGAGCGCGACCGCAATGGGCTCATAAGATTTCAGGAGCGTTTCAAGCCCGCAAACTCTCGCCATCTGCTCATCTTATGCTCGCTTGACCTTGATGAATGTTCGTGAATTGGGACATTTCCCACTCTCTACACGAAGAGCAAATGATTTTTAACAGAGGCACTCCGAATGTGTACTGATATGGCGAAGAAAGCGAGTGCCAAACAGGCAGAACCCATGAAACTCTTCTATATTTTTTACAATCAGGAGCGCTGGGACAACTGGATCAAAACACTGGAGGGCGCTAACTTCGAGCCCGCGGAGGGTGAAGAGGTCTCGGAAGGCGAACAGATGCTCTACGGTTTCGCCGAGGACATCACCCTCTCGGTCTTGAAGATCGTCCGCCTCTACCAGAACGGCCGGTTCACGAAGGATGAGGCCGCCGAGAAGCTCGACGACGTAGAGCTGATCGTCATGACCGGGCTTCCCGATGGAGAACTCGAGGATATCATCGGGTCGATCCAGCTCTCGCTGCTGGTGCTCTTCACCGCCTGCCGCAAGTACCTCGATGGCGAGTTTGAGAAGGATATCAAGACGCTCGTGAAGAAAGGGCGGGGTATCGACGAGGAGAACCTCGAGGAGGCGCTCGAGGTTGCGGCGAATATCGGGGCCGCCGTGGTCGACGGCGCCACCTGCTGTGCGAAGTACATCAAGGACGACGCCGAGAACCCCTGCCTCTTCGACGAGTGGCTCATCGAGATCGAGACCATGAGCAACGCTATGAAGTCGCTTGCAAAGTTCGACGAGGAGCCCGGAGAAACGTCGTGATTGCGAATAAGGCCCGGTTCCGGGCGGCACGGAAGCTGGAACGGGCTGCAGGGTTCCGGCTCCCGGACCATGTCTTCTCGGGCGCGTTTCTTGAATCTCTCGGGAAGGCGATCAACTTCGAGAACCTCGATCGCCGGATGCATGAGCAGCTCCTTGCTTTTTTCCGCGACTTCATGGACTGCAAGTGCAAGAACGCCCCCTTCTGCGGGTGCCCGGAGCGGAAGTTCACCCTCACCATCATCGAGTTTCGGGAGATGGGGCTCGATCACCGCCAGATCAGCGCCCACCTCCTCGACGAATACGGGCTCGACCTCTACCCCGCCGATATCCTGAGTTTTCTTGAAGACTCCGTCCACATGCTCGAAGCGATACGGGATGTCGCCGAACTGCAGGGGCGGGAGAGACTGGCGGAGAACGCCATCGAGCACATCAAGAAGATCGAGCATTAGGCGCTGCTTTCGTTTTTCCGGTAATACCGGTGCTCAAGCTCCGGGGCTCCGCATCATAGGAGCGACGTTGCACCCCGCCATCTCCCCGAAGCAGAAGAGGAACCGCTCCCGGATACTCGTCGGCAGTCTCGCCTCGGGGATAGGTTCAAACCCGAGTTTTCCGTAGAACCCGATCAGGGGGAGGGTTGAGTGGATGTAGATCGTCTCGGAGCCGCATTCTTCGAGGAGTCCCTGCACAGCCTCCTTTGCATACCCGCTTCCACGGTACTCATCCAGGGTGAAGACGCAGTCCATCTCGAGGCCCCCCGGGTGGCGCGTGCAGCGTGCCGTCGCTGCAAGAACGCCGTCGACAAAGACGCCGAAGATCCTCTCCCGCGCCGGATCGGCCTTCTGGCCGCGGTACTGCGTCCAGACCTTCTCTGCAAGCGGGAACTCTTCCAGTTTCAGTTCGCGGACTTCTTTCTTCATTGTCTTCCTCGTGTATAACCACAAATTGCAGCATCAACTATTTCAACCGGTCGGAAAGGGGACACTCATCATTCACGGCAGAGAAGGTGGTCCTGAAGCCGGCGCGCCTGCCTGAGATCAGAGCGGGCCGGGCCAGGGGAAGCCAAATTTTCCGGCCAGTTCTTTTAATTCGTCGTGGATGCCCTTATCGATCCTGAGGAGCAGCAGGAGATAGACCACCCCCCCGAGCGCGACCGCCCCGAGAACGACGAAGATGTTCGTGAGCGGGATGACAAGTGAGTAGACCACGACAACAACACCCATAACGAATGCGGCAAGGACGATGTTGCCCACGGGCCGTGGCTCTATACGGACCCGGATGCTCCGGGAGAGGGCCCGGTGGGCGAGCGTTGCGTTCAGCACCATGGTGACGAGCGTGGCCGCCGACGCCCCGACGATGCCGTATGCCGGGATGAGGTAGAGGTTTAGCCCGACGTTCGCGGCGACCGCGATTGCCGTGACCCGGAACGAGTCTTTCGGCCGATCAAGGGCGTTCAAGCACATCGTCTGGAGGAACACGAAGACGTGGGCCACCTGGACGAGCAGGAGTATCGCGAGAGCCGGTGCACCGGTAGAGAACGACGCCCCGTAGAAGAAGTAGAGGAGGCGTTCGCCGAGGATCCAGCCCCCGGCAAGGACAGGGGCCGCGAGCAGGAGCGAGTAGGTGAAGGCACGGGCAAGTGCGTTCTCCACTGAAGCAAGGTCATCCTGCTTCCCCCAGTAACTGACCTTCGGGTAGAGGGTGGCGTGGAGCGCTATGGTGACGAACGTCGCAATCGAGGTGAGCTGGAGCGCCACGCGGTAGATGCCAATATCGGCCTCGGTCATGAAGTGACCGATCATGATGGTGTCGGCGTACGAGAAGACGAGGTAGCCGCTCGCGCTGAGGAACGTCCAGAACGAGAAGGCAAAGAGGCTCTGGACGTGGGAGCGGCGGAACGGTGCCGGCGAGAGGTCGAGGAAGCGGAAATTGAAGAGCCCTGAAACAAGGATGCCGGCAACAAACCCCCCGGCGAGCCCCGCAACGCCGTAGCCGAGGACGACCGCGATGACCTGGATAACTACCCTGGTCAGGTTATCGACCAGGCTGCTGATCTGGTTGACACCAACCTTCCCGGTACCGTAGACGCTGTTTGAGGCAATGTTCGTGAAGGTGCTGACGACCAGCGCGAGGATCAGCCAGGGGAGCATCCCCGATATAGTGAGTTTGACGAGGTAGGGCTGTGCGATGAGGAGGAAGCCCACCGAGATGACCGTCAGCACTACCCGGAGAAGGACAAACGCGGTGAAGAATGCATTCTGGTCCTCGCCC
The DNA here is from genome assembly GCA_002839645.1 of Methanomicrobiales archaeon HGW-Methanomicrobiales-2. GTDB lineage: Archaea > Halobacteriota > Methanomicrobia > Methanomicrobiales > Methanoculleaceae > Methanoculleus. The sequence continues at coordinate 21,185 of PGYL01000022.1, forward strand.
TCACTGATCCGCTTCACCGCGGCGCCCCCGAATCCGCCGTCCCCTATCAGGTTGAATATGCTGAAGTAGGCCACGAAGAGGAAGTAGGCGCCCAGTATCGACGGACCGACGGTATGGGCGAAGAACATCGTGGAGAGGAACCCGATTGCGGTGAGGGCCAGCGTCGAGGCGAGGCTTATGAGGCTCTGGCGCTGGACGGGCTCGATGCGCATGACACGGGCAAGATACCCGGAGGGCTGGAACACAGGCATTGGTTTCGCCGTGAAAAACCTTATTGGTTTTGAACCGAAGCAGGGGAGGCGGCCATGATCCGGCAGGAAGGATGTGCCTCCCCTGGAATGAGGGCCGCGATAATGTCATAGCGGAGCGGTGCTAATGTATAGTATTACTATTCAGTGCTCGCCAAAGAGAGCATGTACCATATCGGCGGTGAAATCTTGGACGTAGGGGTAATCGGTGTCGGAGTGATGGGCAGGAACCATGCCCGCGTGTATTCGGAATTAAAAGCGGTGGACTCGCTCTACCTGTACGACCTCAATGGGAAGGCGGCAGGCGATCTTGCCGCAACCTTCGGGGCGACGGCCTCCCCGACTGTTGAGAGCCTGCTTGGAAGCGTGGACGCGGTGAGTGTCTGCGTCCCGACACCCTATCACTTCGGTGTTGCGGAGACGGTCCTCGATGCCGGGGTGCCGTTGCTCATCGAGAAGCCCATCTGCGCGACGGCGGAAGAGAGCAGGAGGCTTATCGGGAAGATCCCCGACGGCCTCGTCGCCGGTGTCGGGCACATCGAGCGGTTCAACCCGATTGTCCCCGAGATTAAAAAGATCGTCAGGAATCCTCTCTATATCGAGATGAAACGCCATAACCCGGCCTCTGCCCGGGTGAGCGGCTCTTCGGTCGTCGAGGACCTGATGATTCACGACGTGGACATCATGCGAAACGTCCTCCTCCCGGAAGGGGCCTATCACCTCGCCGGCAGCGGCAACCAGGACGTCTGCAGCGCCCTCTTCTCCTTCGGAGGAACTCCGGTCTACCTCTCGGCGAGCAGGAAGTCCTCAAAGAAGATCCGGATGATCTACATCGAGGAGGAGGAGTTCACCGTCGAAGGAGACTTTATGGCCCAGGAGATCTACATCCACCGGAAACCCGGGCAATATGCGGTCGAGGACGAGCGGTACGTGCAGGAGAACATTATCGAGAAGGTGCTCGTGAACAAGCAGGAGCCGCTGAAACTCGAGCTCTCGACGTTCCTCGACTGCGCGGCCAAAGGAAGGGAGTTCCCGGTCAGCCCCGCACAGGCGCTGCTGAACATGGAGATCTGCGAGGATGTCGCGCGGTGTTTCTCGACGTAAGGATGGTTTTTCATGAGTAGCAGGTTACAGTCTATCATCAACGACAAAGGCCCGATCAAGAATATAGGTGTGATCGGGATGGGCTACGTCGGCATCCCCGCCGCGGTGCTCTTTGCGAACGCTCCCGGGTTCGAGTCGGTCCGGGGATTCCAGCGGGACTCTCCGTCCTCCGGCTACAAGGTTGCTATGCTCAACCGGGGGGAGTCCCCGCTCAAGGGTGAGGAGCCGGGTCTCGATGACCTCCTCGGCAGGGTCGTCGGCGCGGGGAAGTTCCGGTGCACCTCGGATTTTTCACAGATTGCAGAGTGCGATGCGGTGACCCTTGCCATCCAGACACCGTTTAAAGACCCAAAAGACCTGATCCCCGACTTCTCGGCCCTGACCGAGGGGCTCCGGCAGGTGGGGAGGCACCTCTCGGAGGGGACGCTCGTGGTGCTGGAGTCGACTGTCACCCCCGGCACGACCACCGGAATGGCCCGGGAGATCCTTGAGGAAGAGTCGGGACTCGTCGCCGGCGAGGGGTTCGCGCTCGCCCACGCCCCCGAGCGGGTGATGGTCGGGCGGCTGCTCAAAAACATCCAGGAGCACGACCGGATCGTCGGCGGGATCGATGAGGTCTCGACCCGGCGGGCGGTGGAACTCTACTCGCCCGTCCTCACTACCGGCAGGATCATCCCGATGACTGCGCCCGCTGCCGAGGTGACGAAGACCGCCGAGAACGCCTTCCGCGATCTCCAGATCGCCGCTGCAAACCAGCTTGCCCTCCATTGCGAGGCGATGGGCGTCAACGTCTACGACGTCCGCGCCGGGATCGACTCCCTCAAGGGCGAGGGGATCACCCGGGCGATCCTCTGGCCGGGCGCCGGGGTCGGCGGCCACTGTCTCACGAAGGACTCGTGGCACCTCGAGCGGGGTGCACAGGTCCTCGGGCGTGGGAGCCTCTGGTACCCGCACGGGGCGGAGTCGATCTTTGGGGTCGCACGGAAGATCAACGAGTTTATGCCCCGGCACATGGTCCACCTGACCCTCGAGGGGCTCAAGCGGGCGGGTAAGTCCCCGGAGGGCGCGAGGATCGCGCTCCTCGGGTGGGCGTTCATTCAGAACTCGGATGATACCAGGAACACGCCGGCGGAGCCCTATCTCGCGGCTATGGAGGACGCAGGTGCCATGGTCAGGGTCCACGACCCGTTCGTGGACGAATACCCGGGGATAGAGGTCTCGCACGACCTCGAGGGGACCCTTGCGGGGGCGGATGTCGTCACCATCTTCACCGGCCACCACCACTATGTTTTCCTCGACCCGGCCCGGGTAAAGGAACTCTCGGGCCGGGAGCACCCGATCATCGTCGACGGCAGGAACGTCGTCGATCCGGATGCGTTCATCCGCGCGGGCTTCATCTACAAGGGCATCGGGCGTGGCGACAAAAACAGTCACCCGGTCCGGCGGTAGCCATGAAGATCGTATCGATCGTCGGCGCGCGGCCGCAGTTCATCAAGTGCGCTCCTGTCTCCCGGGAATTCAGGAAGGAGCACGAGGAGATCCTCGTCCATACCGGTCAGCACTATGACCACGGCATGTCGGAGGTCTTCTTCGAGGAACTCGCTATCCCGAAGCCCGACTACAACCTCGGCATCGGCTCCGGCACCCACGGCCGCCAGACCGGAGCGATGCTCGGGGCGATCGAGGACGTCCTCGAAAAGGAGAACCCCGACGCCGTTTTAGTCTACGGCGACACGAACTCCACCCTCGCAGGCGCGCTTGCGGCGGCAAAACTTCACATCCCCGTCGCCCACGTCGAGGCGGGGCTCCGGAGTTTTGACCGCCGGATGCCCGAGGAGGTGAACCGGGTGCTCACCGACCACTGCTCGGACATGCTCTTCTGCCCCACGGAGACGGCCGCTAGAAACCTCGCGTCCGAAGGAGTCACAGAGGGCGTCTTCCTCGTCGGGGACGTGATGTGCGACGCGATGGAGTACAACCGCGCGGTTGCAGAAGAGCGTTCCCGGATCCTTGAGGATATCGGAGTTGAACCGGGGAATTACCTCGTCGTCACCGTCCACCGGCCCTCGAATACCGACAGCAGGGAGAAGATTACCGCCATCCTCGGGGCCCTCGGGGAGGCCGGGAGACCGGTCGTCTTCCCGGTCCACCCCCGGACGCGGAAGTACCTCAGCGGTTACGGCCTCCTTGTGGAGATGCCGGAGAACATCCGGGTCATCGAGCCGCTCGGCTACCTCGACATGCTCCACCTGATGGCGCATGCGGAGAAGATCCTTACCGACTCCGGCGGCGTCCAGAAAGAGGCGTACATGCTCGGCGTCCCCTGCATCACCCTCCGGGAGAATACCGAGTGGGTCGAAACGGTGGAGGCAGGGTGGAACGTGCTTGTGGGAGCGGGAAGAGAGAAGATCCTTGAGGCGATCCGAAGTTTCACTCCGGAGCGGAGACCGAAGTCCTGTTTTGGGAATGGTAAAGCCGGTTCTGAGATTGCACGGATCCTCTCGAGACGCGTGCGAGACTGAGTGACCCTGTACTGACATCAAACCGTCTTAGATTACGATCAGAACGGACGCAGTTTCCCTGCTACTCAGGACGAGGTAGGCCTGTTCCTCACTGCACAGTATATAATCTCACTGCAACTGTAGCACCTGTGCAAGTAATTTTATCGTAGTAAAGACAGATTTTTATCGCATGGAAAAGACCTGCTCCCGCTGTATCCTAGGAGATTCATTCCCAAACATTTACTTTGACAAAGATGGTGTGTGCAATAACTGCCATCAGTATGATGCGAGATGCGGCAAGTATTCCATCACCCCGGAAAACCAGAATAAGCTCCGGTCATTGGTTGAAAAGGTGAAGTCGCGAGGGAGGGGGCAGGAATACGATTGCATCCAGGGTGTAAGCGGAGGCCGGGACAGCACATATACCTTATATCTTCTCAAGCAGTGGGGCCTTAACCCGCTTGCCGTTCATGTCGACAACAGGATGGACTCTTCTATTGCTGTGAAGAACATGGAGAACGTCTGCCGGAAACTTGACGTCGATCTGTACAATCATACTGTCGCGTGGGAAGAGTTCAAGGATCTGCAGAGAGCCTTCCTGTTTGCATCGGTGCCCTCCGTTGATATCCCCACCGACCACGCGTTCGTCACGGTTTTATACGACCTGGCGGAGAAGAAGAACATCAAGTACGTCTTCAGCGGTTCGTCGTTCCGGACGGAAGGTCGGGGGTCGATAGAGTGGTCGCTCCATGATGACGAACGCTTCATCCTAGATATCCAGAGTCAGTACGGCAGGATGAACCTGAAGAACTACCCTCTGAGAACCATCCATGACGTCTTCAGGTGGTACCGAAAAGGAATCCGGGAGATCCGACCGCTATACTGGATGGACTACCGCTACAGTGATGTTGATCCGCTTCTTGAGCGGGAACTCGGCTGGAAGTACTACGGAGGACATCACTTCGAATCGGTATTCACCCGCTGGGTTTCTGCGTTCCTGTTACCCAGAAAGTTCGGGATCGACAAGAGGCTCACTGACTATGCCACACTTGTTCTGTCTCACCAGATGACAAGGGAAGAAGCATTCAGTAAGATAAGAGAATGTATATACTCCGATGAGCAGGAAGTGAAAGATAGGAGGTTCATTGCCGATACGCTTGAACTGAACGAGAAGGAAATGGATTCGATTCTCCGCGCGGCTCCTAAGAGGAACTTCGACTACGATCATCACTCAAAGTTTTACCGTATGCTCCTGTATCTGGTATCTCCATGGAGATACTAGTGTGGTACATTATTTACGTTCTCGTGGGCGGGGATAAATTATAGGTGAATATGGGATTGAGACCGTGTGATGGAAGGCCTAATTAGATCCGTTCGCGATGGTATGTCACCGGATCAACACAACCCCGGCATACTGCTGGGAAGATCCCTTTTCTGTGCATTTCGCGGAGTTTCCACATCCTCTTGGAATGCCAGGCCTGACTTAACCCGTCCTCGATCCGTCCAATGGTTAGCTCGAAGTTAACATCAGCACAGCAGATTGTAATATCGCCGTCCCAAGATACTGCGAGCATCTGATAGGGAGAGTGACAGGACACGTCCCGGGTATAAGGGTACTTCTGTACTCGATGGTCCTCGGTGTTGATGTGGGGGTTATATCCACAATGGGTAATGGAATGGTGAACCGCTCCAGAAAATAATGAATGTACCCGATTAAAATTTTGGATATTCGCGTCCATTTTTGCCGACTGCACCACGATTGCCGGTGCAGATGCTTCAAGATCATTTTGAATCTTTAAGATGGTATTAATGTTATTGATCACAAGTTCAAAAGCGTCTTGCTTGTGGACTGCTCTGTAATCATCCCGGGTCATGCCATGAACACTAATTACTAGCTCATCTAGGCCGCTTTCGATGATTTTTTTACAAATGGACTCTGTTAAAAGATATCCATTTGTGTCGAAATCAACCCTTAATTCATTCTCCTTCGCGTATTGGATCATGTCGAAGAGGCGAGGGTGCATGAGAGGTTCGCCATAAAATTGGAGTCGGATACTGGGGATTTTGAGATCGTGCATTTCATCAACAATGTGGCAGTACATCGCAAAGTCCATAAATCCCTTCTTACGGCTGAAGGGTATTTCGCGCGCACATAGCACACTGATAGTTGCAGTGATTGGTAGGCTCGACATGGATGCACTCTGGATTTTTCGGAGAGTGTCAGTATTTCCATTCGTTGCGAAGCATATACACAGTTTTGCTGCACGTGAGGAGGTTAGTGAGCATCTGCATGGGAGGTTACCTCGGTTATGCGTTTGGAGATGTAAGTCGCATTGGGTGGGACATCGGTGAGAACGATTGAACCTGCAGCGATGATGGCGTTATCACCTATGCGAACAGGCCCAAGGATGATCGCACCGGCGCCGAACTGGACGTTGTTGCCTATGACAGCCCGTTCTTCTTCTATCGTTTTCTGCCCGATGGTGACATTCGACGCGAAGGTGCAGTTCTCCCCGATCCTGGTGCCGTCCCGGATTGTAAGCCCGTAAGGGTGCCCAAACCAGGTAGAGCCTGGAATCTCCCGGCAATTCACATCGCAGAGGAGAAGACGAAGTGGAAAGCGTTTGACGATGCACCAGTACGCGTTTACCGTGGAATCTATGATATGGTATTGAATAAAATCCAGACCAGTCACGGAGCGTCAACCCCACATATCATATTTATTAAATTGGATGGTATTAAACTCCCCGATCGGTTCCCCATGTCCTCAAGAACGGTATAAATGTTGATTTTTTATGTCGTCCCGCATATTTTCTGCCGTTGGGCGGGGCCATCCCGAACCCCTCTGTCAGGAGGGCTCTGGTCCCTCTACGAGTATCTCCGTTGCGATGCCCTCGGGGCTCATTGTATAATTTCGGCGGTCTCAACGCTTCCCCTGATTGCACTGAAGCATAATGGCCTATTACACTTTTTGTCCTTTGAGCAATTGTGGTTCACACCTTTGAGCCTCGTGTTCAGACTGTCAGCCGAGCACAAGTTGACGGTCCCGACCTGTCGAGCCCATCGTTGTTCTGAGTTACCTGTTCTGGTATCTAAAGGGAGGCATCAATGGTGTTACTGAGAGCGGATCAGGTCGTTTCAATAGGGGACAGACCATAAATGATCTACGATCTTTCCCTGATGCTGTCTTGCAGTTTCTAGAATTTGCCCGGAAAACAGACTGTATGCAGGTGTGTGCAGAGAAGGGCGTATGATCCTGTATCGGAGGTATTATGCAGCCAGAATCAGTTATGGCCTATGTTAACCGGCTTAAAAATACTAATTTGGCCTGTGGGAAGACCCTGTTGGAACTAACCACTTACAGGGAGGTTGCGCTCTGGTGGTTTGTCGATGTGATGTTTTATTATTATCTGTTCAACCGGGAGTATGCGGGTTCGGGCAGGAAAACTGGACTCATTCATAAGATCCAGACAAGCAGACTCTTCAGGGCACTTGTCCGTAAGGTATACTACATCGGCGATTATCCTCTTGCGCTCATCGCATATCTGATACTCTTGCGATTTAACAGAATAAAACAGGTTACATCGTTGGGGCAGGAAAAGACAATTCTCATCACGGGGGAGGACATCGAATGGAGAACGTTCTATGCCGGTGACCAGAGCGAGCCAATTCTTTCAGATCAGTTTTTCCACGCGATCATCCAGGAACTCAACGAGAAAGGGGCGTACAGGATTGTCTCGACATTTCCCCTGAAGTGCCCCTACATCCCATCGATACGAACCGTCATCAGCAAGTGTAAACACTGGGGTGTACTCCATGTCCCGTTAAATCTCTTCTTCCGGTGCCGAATTGGAAGAGAGAGAAGCGAAGCAAAACTCCATTTCAGAAAGATATGGGATATGATGAAGGATGATCGGGGACTTGCTGAACTATTAGAACTTCCTGAGGACCCAGACGGAGAGATCCGAAGAAAGATCAAGAACTATTTTGCGTATGATAGACCCGAATATGTCTTCGCTGAGTTTGTAAAATTCATCTCTATGGCCGAGACCATGCTCGATAGCATTAAACCTGCAGTCATTGTCATAGAGGATGAATACAGCGTGTTCGAGCGGGCTCTTATCGTGGCCGCGGGCAAGAAAAACATCCCCTGTATTGCAATACAGCACGGTGTTATCGATGAATCGCATAAAGGATATCTCTATCAGGCAGACGAGATCTCACTCGATCACTCCATTAAATCACCGTTCGTGCCCATTGCCGATGTTACTGCAGTGTACGGTCAGTACCATAAGGATTTGTTAACTCGGGCAGGTGGATACCCTGAAAATGTTGTCGTCGTTACCGGTCAGCCGCGATACGATCGGCTGACCGATTTGGATCGGCAGCCGGTTCGTTCAAGGTTGATCGAAGAGTGGCACCTTGACCCGACAAAAAAGATCGTGCTGTGGACGACACAGTGTCATGGCATCTCTGATGCGGAAAACGAACTGAACTTTCATACCGTCTTTGATAGTATCTCATCAATCAAGGACGTACAACTCATAATTAAGCAGCATCCCGGAGAGCCTGGGCGATACGATACCATGATTCAGGAGCACCTGAGGGGATATTCGATTGATGCTCATATTGTTGCCAAAGATGCGGATACGTTGGGGCTGCTCGCCTTGAGCGACCTTGTCCTGTTACTCAACTCCACAACAGGGCTTGAAGCGGTTGCGCTCCAGAAGCCATTGATCGTACTGAATCTTGGTGGCCAGCCGGATATCGGGAATTACGTCCTGGAAGGTGTTGCCTGCGGGGTCTACAGGCCCGGAGACCTTAAGACGACCATAGAGCGTCTCCTGCATGATGATGCCTGCCTGGCACAGAACCGAGAAGGGTTTATCCGAAGATATCTCTACAGGATTGATGGAAAGGCAGCAGAGCGTGTTGTTGCTCTGATTGAGGAATGTGCAGAAACCAGAGGTGTGGGGGCAGTCCGCCAAGAGGGCACAAAATAGTAACTTGTGTCTCTTGTATGTCTTCAGGTACTCCGGGGATCAGAAGCTCGGTGCGCATGCTGTTGCGCATGTCTTCTCGAAACATCACGGATACTTTTTCATATTCTGACGAATATTCTATTTATGGTCAGATCAATTATTGCAATAATCCCTGCCCGCGGGGGGAGTAAAGGGATACCCCAAAAAAACATAAAGAACCTGTGGGGAAAACCACTAATAGCGTATACTATAGAAGAAGCCTTAAAATCAGAATATCTGGATCATGTTTTTGTATCTACAGAAGACCCTGATATCGCTGAGATCTCAACAGAATATGGCGCACAGGTGATAGACCGCCCATCCGATCTCGCCGAAGATGCTTCAAAGACAATAGATGTAATACTCCATGCCGCAGAATACTTAGAAAATGCAGGTATTCATCCCTGTGTTGTTGTACTTCTACAACCCACTTCTCCGTTGCGAAATACAGAGGATATCAATGCGGCAATAAGATTGTTTCTGGACGGCGAGTGTGAATCAGTCGTTAGTGTCTGTGAACCGGATCACTCTCCCTTTTGGTGCTTTACGCTCAGTGGAAGATATCTGCAACCTCTTTTTGATGAGAAGTACGATAAAATACGACGGCAAGATCTGCCAAAGGTTGTTATGCCGAACGGCGCGATATACATCTCCAGTCCTGAATCAATCCGAAAATATGAGGGGTTTTACAACGAGCATGTTATTCCATATCATATGCCCCCTGAAAGGAGCGTCGATATCGACACCCCGCTGGATTTTGCTATCGCAGATGTGTTAATTGGTAACAATATTCAGAAATGAAGTGTTTTGATCGTTCTCATTGTTTGGGAGGGTGGCTGTGACAAATCAGATAAATGTCGGGAAAAAGAAGATCGGGTTGCAAAATCCCTGTTTTATTATCGCTGAAGCGGGTGTCAATCATAACGGAGATGTCGATCTGGCAGAAAAACTCATCGATGCCGCAGTTGCAGCTGGTGCGGATGCAGTGAAATTTCAAACGTTTAAGGCTGAAAAAACAGTTACTCTTACTGCTGAAAAGGCTGAATACCAGAAGAGCATGACCGGTACGAATGAATCCCAATATGAGATGATAAAAAAACTCGAACTTTCCGATGCCGATTATTGGGTCCTCTCAAAGCATGCCCAAAAAGCAGGGATATTCTTTCTGTCAACTCCGTTTGATGAAGAGAGCGTCGATCTCCTTGACCAGATAGGGGTACCGGTTTTCAAGATACCTTCGGGTGAGATTACCAACCTCCCTCTCCTGAAAAAAATCGCACAGAAATCCAAACCCATTATTCTATCGACAGGGATGGCCACGCTGGGGGAGATAGAGGAGGCCCTAAACTATCTTAAGCAACATGGAGCCGAAGACATCATTCTTCTCCATTGCACCACAAATTATCCTGCTCCTGTCGCATCTGTCAACCTGTGCGCAATGGAAACACTACGGTGCGCCTTCCAGGTTCCGGTTGGGTACTCTGATCACACAGAGGGAATCACCATTCCCATTGCGGCGGTTGCAATGGGTGCGTGTGTTATTGAGAAGCACTTTACTCTTGATAGGACACTCCCCGGTCCTGACCACAGAGCCTCTCTTGAACCTCAAGAACTTGCTATGATGGTGAAGGTGGTGCGAGATGTGGAACTGGCCCGTGGCAATGGGATCAAAAGTCCTACTGAAGAGGAAGAGGCGATCAAAAGGGTTGCCAGGAGAAGTATCGTTGCAACGCGTGATATTCGTGTAGGAGATGTTCTGACGGAGGGAGATGTAGCAATTAAAAGGCCCGGAACCGGCATTGAACCGAGATATCTTGGTGCAGTCATGCGGATGAAAGCAAAAGTTCCAATCCAGAGAGATCAGGTCATTCAGTGGGATATGATCGAATGAAACGCAAAATTGCTTATATTACCGGGACACGGGCGGATTATGGCCTGATGCGATCGGTATTGCACCAGATTCATGATAGCAGGTCTCTATCTCTTGATATAATCGTCACTGGCATGCATCTCATGGATGAATTTGGGATGACTATTGAGGAAATACAAAATGATGGGTTCAATTGTCACATCATTGATGTTCAACATGTTAATGATGCTAAAGAATCGGTGGCCCTGTTTATCGGAGAATTCATTCAACGCCTTACGCCGCTTATTCGAATAATTAACCCCGATATTATTCTCATCCTTGGAGATCGTGGGGAAATGCTTGCTGGGGCAATCGTTGGAGCCTATCTGAGTGTTCCTGTTGCCCATATTCATGGCGGAGAGGTCACCTCCACAGTCGATGACCTTGCACGACACGCAATAACAAAGTTGTCTCATATCCATTTCCCTGCTACGGAAAAAAGTGCAGAGCGGATTATCCGGATGGGGGAGGATCCCTCACGGGTTTTTGTTGTCGGTGCTCCCGGTCTGGATCAAATCCTCCATGAACCGCTACTGGAGCCTGAAGACCTTGAAAAAAGATACTGTTTGAATTTTTCTGACAGAGTGTTACTTGTCGTTCAACATCCTGTAACGCTCGAAGTCAATCAAGCATCGGAACAGATGAGAGAGACACTAGAAGCGGTATCCTTATTGCAATACCAGACAGTCGTTGTATATCCCAACGCTGATGCGGGAGGAAGAGCGATGATCGAGGTGATAAAAGAATATGAGCATCTTCCCTACATCCGGACATACAAGAACATCCCACACAAAGATTACCTGAGTTTAATGCGATATTCATCAGTCTTAATCGGAAACTCAAGCAGCGGCATCATCGAAGCCCCATCATTTGGAATCCCAACAATCAACATTGGATCTCGGCAAAAGGGAAGGCAGAGAGGGGATAACGTTGTTGATGTCGATTATAATCGAGAGGCAATTGCATCGACAATTAATTACGTTTTGAACGATGAAAACTATATCAATAAGATAAACCTCAAAAAAAATCCCTACGGCGACGGTAATGCAGGGAAAAGGATTACTACTATCCTGAGTGGGATATCGGTAAACAGTCAATTGCTGCAGAAGGAGTGACAAGTTAATGCGGTTTGAGAACTGGGTATTTCCAGACATCAAAGACGGCGAAATGACCAAATATAATTGGTTGGTCCAACATCCCCAAAAATTATCATTGGGATATAAAACTGATATTGGTGCATTCTCATATATCAATGCAGAGTATGAGGTTCAGATTGAAGACGATGTACAGATAGGATCACATTGCTCTATCTATTCTGTCTCAACAATTGATAATAAACAGGGCAGAGTTGTACTAAAGAAAAATTGCAGAATCGGTACACATTCTGTGGTAATGCCGGGTGTCACCATTGGAGCAAATTCAATTATCGGAGCCTTTAGTTTTGTAAATAAGGATATTCCAGATAATGTAATCGCGTATGGTGTGCCCGTCCGAGTAGTGAAAGCAATCGACCCTGATAGCAAAAATCCTGACTCTATTGGTGACTAAGTTATGACCTGGAAAATTCCCCTGTTTAAGATGTACTGGGATGAAGATGACATCAGTGCCGTCAGCGAAGCAATTCGCTCAGGGATGAACTGGGCCGTCGGATCAAACGTTTCTAGATTTGAAGAAGGGATCGCGAATTACATCGGGGCGAAATACTGTCTCACATTTAATTCCGGAACCTCCGCACTCCATGCGGTCCTCCTTGCCCATGGGGTCGCTCCTGGCGATGAGGTCATTGTACCTTCCTTTACCTTCATCGCAACTGCAAACGCTTCCCAATTCGTAGGAGCAAAACCGGTCTTTGCAGATATCGAAGAAACCACCTTTGGGCTGGACCCTGAAGATGTGGTCGAACGAATTACCCCTAGGACCCGAGCAATCATGCCTGTCCACTATGGAGGGTGTCCCTGCAGGATACAGGAACTGCGCGAGATTGCTGATGACCATGATCTGCTCCTGATCGAAGATGCTGCGGAGGCCTTTGGAGCATCTATCCGCGGCAGGAGCGTTGGGACGTTCGGCGACTCGGCGATGATGAGTTTTTGTCAGAATAAAATAATCACAACCGGAGAGGGCGGCGCAATCTTGACTGATTCCCGGGAGGTATATGAAAAGATGAAACTCATCCGTTCGCATGGCCGTCTCGAAACCGCTGATTACTTCTCGACCACTGCGGTGATGGATTATGTCTCTCTCGGCTATAACTTCAGGATGTCGAATATTACAGCAGCATTGGGTATTGCGCAGCTGAACAAGGTCGAGGAGATCATCAGGATGAGGCGGGCCGATGCCGCTTATTATATCCAGCGGCTAAAGGCCGAAGTGCCGGATTGTGTTATCCCGGAAATTCCGGAGGACTATTTCCACGTTTATCAGTTGTTCTCTCTCCGGGTCAAGGATCGTGATGGGTTAATACAGTATCTCGAAACCAAGGGCATCATGACGAAAATATACTTCTCACCGGTTCACTATACGCATTTCTACCGTTCCCAGATGAACGGTTCATACAACCTGCCAATAACCGAAAAAGTTTCAGAAGATACTCTCAGCCTCCCTTTCTATCCCGGGATTTCACGGGACGATATCGATTATGTGATAGACTCCATGAAAGAATTCTATGGAGTGGCCTGAATGGATGAAGCTGAGTACTATCGCGGTAAATCGATCCTCGTGACGGGGGGCGTAGGATCTATAGGCAAAGAACTCGTGAAAAATATCCTGAAAATGGATGTGGGTGCCGTCAGGGTTCTGGATAATAATGAGACCGGACTCTTTGATCTGGGGCAGGAGTTAGGATCGGATAAAATTCGGTTGTTGGTCGGTGATGTCCGGGATAAAGAGCGATTACAGCGTGCTATGGAAGGTGCTGACATCGTTTTTCATGCTGCAGCCCTGAAGCATGTCCCTCTCTGTGAATTTAATCCATTCGACGCAGTTAAAACTAATATTCTTGGAACTCAGAATGTCCTCAATGTTGCCCTTGACGAAGAGGTTGAAAAGGTAATCGTCATCAGCACCGACAAGGCAGCGAACCCGGTAAATGTTATGGGTGCAACGAAACTTCTTGCAGAGAGACTGACTCTCTCTGCGAACTCATACAGGGGGAATAGGAGAACTGTATTTTCCTGTGTAAGGTTTGGGAATGTGATTGCATCTCGGGGATCGGTCATCCCTTTATTTATGGAGCAGATCCGAATGGGTGGCCCTGTTACTGTCACCGATCCAGAAATGACCCGATTTATCATGGATATACCCAAGGCAACAGCTCTTATCTTAAAAGCAGGGATTATGGCGTGTTATGGTGAGATCTTCATTCTCAAGATGCCGGTTATCAAAATTGGTAGCCTTGCAGAAACTATGATCTCCATTTATGCCGGAAATAACGGCCGAAACGCTAAGGATATAAATATTAAGATTATCGGCACACGCCCCGGGGAAAAGAAATATGAGGAATTGATGACCGAATCTGAGGCAGAGTATGCATATGAAAATGGAAACATGCTCATTGTCGTGCAACCACACGCACTGGATAACATGCAGAGCATCGTTCTGCCTGAGGGCTTTCAGAGATCTCTGAAAACCCGATATTCCTCATCTGATGAAGTGGTACTAACCAACGAAGAACTCTCTGATCTTTTAAGTCGGTTAGCTCCCTCTTAATAATCACCCCTATTCATTTCAAATCAGTTCGTTCTCATAACCCTCAATCCCGGGTATGTGAACTCCGTCTTCATTTATATATCAACTACCTTTTAAGTATGCGGGCGCTGAGTGTCTCCGAGCAGGGTGCCGCTTTCGGGTTGTAATCGCGCTGTGCGCTCTGATAGATAGTAATATGAGCACATTTACAATTCCTCGAAGGCAAAGTCGAAAAAAAGTGTTTTCTCAGGATTCTTGCCATACTGGATTTTTTAATTCCCATTTTCCGGTCGAATCCTTTTCAAAAAGATCTTCATTATAAAAATTATCCACAATTTCCCAAAATTCTCTAATTGTATACCCTAAAAATTCGCAAAAATCTTGTATTGTAAGGCTATCAAGTTTAGAATCGTGTTCTTTCACCAATTGTACGGCTTCTTCTCTGGATATGAGTCCATACCGTGTAAACCTTGACGCATAATCCGTAGCCGTAGCATGACCAAATTTGGGATATTTCATCCAGGGGTGAACCAGGTATGCTCTGCTGTCAATTTGATCAAAATATTCAATATGATGTTCCCGTTTCCATTCATGGTTTAGATCCCGGAAACCTCTTTTTTTGGCAAACAAGTAGTTATCAACTGAATTCCAGTTGACAAAGTAACTTAAATAGATAGAGTCAAGCCCTAACTCTTCAAGTGCGTTTTCATCAGGGAAAACACATAGTGACAGATCCTTCATCGAGATGTCCTTATCAATCAACTCATCCCAGGAAATATCCGATGCAACACCATTGAATACCTGTTGGTTTGCAGAGTAGGTTTCAATTGCGTTTGGTCCTCCATATTCATAGCTAATATTTTCACCGTAAACTACGAGGGGTATTCCGAACTTTATTGCCATATGTATTGGGTATGTATAGATCAAGCGGTCGATGTACCATGTTGGTTTCCCATATTTTTCAAATGTCTTTCTCATAATTCTCTTTTGGACTTTTCGATTTGGCTTAAGGCTTATAATATCGCACCCGAACTCTTCGGATATATTTTTTATATTATGCTTGCCTGCTTCGGTCATGGGGAAATTATCCTCAACTGTTACCAATAATGGATTCATCCCCATTTGTTCCTTCATAACATATGTTTGATAGTGGCTGTCCTTTCCACCACTTACTGCAATAATGCAGTCGTAATTATTCCCAAATTTCCCCCGGTATTTGTCACATAGTTGATTTAATTCACTAAACCGTATGTTCCAATCAATATTTTTTCTCTTCTCGTAAGCTCGGCAAGCAGAGCACACCCCTTCCTCGTCAAAAGTGATTCCAGGTCTGGTTTCTGGCATTACACATTTCGTGCAATATCTCATAACAAGCACGTTTCTACTTAGCGAGATTTATGTATTACCCTCGTTGAGTAATCCCTTATCGGGTCCTCGCACAGAATCGCAATTCTTGATTTCTTTATGATAGTTATATAACTGTCCACACAGATACAGCCCCATCACATGGCTCTGGAGCCAGTCCAGCAGAGTCCGGGGGAACTCAAGTGGGACTGCACGGAAACGAGCAGCAAAAGAAGATATTCCTGATATCTCCTTCCCCATCCACGTTCACACAGCGCGATTGGGAGGCACTCAGGCAGGAGTACCTGGTCCGGGAGACCATCATCAGCAACTACCAGAGGAAAAACGGTCTGAAGCGGTCCCTCCTGATTACATTTGAAATTCTTCGGGGAGTCCTCTGGGCTGATCTCACCTATTCCTGGTTCGCCCACAACCATTCGTATCTTGCCGTAATGCTGGCAAACCTCCTCGGGAAGAGAACCATCGTCGTCATCGGCGGATACGAGGTCGCGAGAGAGCCGGAGATCGGGTACGGTGCCCTACTGGATCCAAAACTCGCAAAGAGGGTGAACTACATCATCCAGAACGCCGACCACATTCTCGCGGTCTCGGAGTTCAACAGGCGGGAGATCCTCAACCTGAGCGAGCGCCGCCATGTTGCGGTCGTCTATAACGGGATCGACTGTGCGCAGTTCAACCCGGGAGAGGAGAAAGAGGCTCTCATCATCACGGTATGCCAGATTAACCGAAATAACATCACGCTCAAGGGCCTTGATACGTTCATCCGCGCCGCAAGACGCCTCCCGGACCTCAGGTTTGCCATCATCGGCCGCGTTCTTGACGGAAGCATCGAGGACCTGAGACGGAGTGCCCCACAGAACGTCACGTTTGTCCCGTCCCCGTCCCAGGACGAGCTCCTGCGCTGGTATCGTCGGGCAAAGGTCTACTGCCAGCTCTCTTACCGGGAATCGTTCGGTGTCGCCCTCGCCGAAGCGATGTCCTGCGAGTGTGTTCCCGTGGTGACGGACAGGGGCGCCCTCCTGGAGGTGGTGGGAGATACGGGATTCGTGGTGCCGTACGGCGATGCGGACGCGACGGCAGCAGCGATAGTAAAGGCACTGCAATCTGACGCCCGGGGCAGGGCGGCGAGGACCAGGGTTCAGAGGGAGTTCTCTCTCGAAGAGCGGAGACAGAAGATCCAGGGGATCATCGAGGAAAAACCTGTATGATCCGGATCTTTGCGGTGCTCAACGGGGCCATTCTCAATGACGATCAGAACTGGTCCCCTACCTATACAAGGATCCGGTTTCTGCTCTCGGAACTTGCCGGGTATGAAGACGTCACAGTCGACTCAATCTCATTTGGACTTCGCCCTAATCCGGAACGGCAGGGTGCTGCGCAGTCTGCAGCCCGGCAGGGCCGGGGGTTCTGCTCGGATGTCGCGGGCAGACTCTCCAATAACGTTGTCAAGACCGTTATCGCTCTTCGTTCCGCGTATCGCCTCTTAAAAGAGAGACCTCTGGCTTTTTTGCATATCCGCATTCGTTGACGACGTTCCAGAACAGGCTTCTATTCCTGCTCTGCACCGTCTGTAAAATCCCGACCCTCGTAGATATTCATGATACCCGGGAACAGGCTGCAACGGTCGGCAACGGGCATTTTAGTGTGCCTCCGGGGACGGAAAAGTACTGCTTCATCAGGGCAACACTCCTCGTTGCATTGAACCCGATTATGTAGGAGCACATCAAACAGACATACCATCTCGATGAGAAACCTGTAGTGTTTGTCCCGAACGGGGTTGAGGAAGAGTTTTTCGCGCAGCATCCTGCGCCGTACTCCCCGGTTGAAGGGCGGTTCAACATCTGCTACATCGGGGCACTGACGAGAAAGAGGGGTATCGATCTCCTGGTCGATTCGTGCAGTATTCTGTGGGAGATCTACCCGCGGATTCGCTTATATCTCATCGGTCCGTATGGTCCCGGGATAACAGACGATCTGAAGAGGGTTATCGAAACCAGTGATTTTATCGTGAGGAACGAACTGCCGAGGAGCGCGATCCCCGCTGCACTTGTCCCGATGGATCTTCTCGTGCTGCCGTATGATCCAAGGGAGCGGTACCTGAACCTGGCGTCCCCTACGAAGATTTTTGAATACATAGGGGCAGCAAAGCCGATACTCTGCACCAGGTGCGAGTCCCTCATGGGTATCGGTGATAGAGGCGGTTTCATGTATGTGGATTATTCTCCACCGGAGATGGCAAAGGCTATCGGGCACCTGATCGAGCACCCGGAAGTGCGCATGGAGATGGGCCGGATGTTATACTCCATACGTGAAGACCACACCTGGGCGGAGAGGGCAAGCAGGATATACCATGGAATCAGATCGGTATACAGGACGAACTGAATCTCCTGCACTCACGAGATGAGTAGAAAACCTCAATTCGGTCGGTACGATTATGAAGATCTGCATGCTCACATCCACCCACGGACCCGGTGACGGCAGGATATTCCAGAAGGAGGCAAAGAGCCTTGCGAAGGAGCACGAGGTTACGATCATCACTCCTTCGGGGGGGGGCGGCAGCAGCGTCGTTGACGGTATCCGTATTGTAACCGTAAAGAGACCAGATTCCATCGCTCTGCATCCCATCACGCTTCTCCGGCTCTTCCGAGCATGCCTAACCCAGGATGCCGACGTCTATCACTGCCATGAGCCTGATGCCCTCCTCATCGGGGTCCTTGCAAAGTATCTCAAAGGGAAGCAAGTTGTCTATGACATCCACGAGCACTGGCCTTCGGAGATCCCGTTCGATCTCGGGATCCGGAACGGCACGCTGGTGCAGAGGGCGCTGTCCGCACTCGTCTCAAGCGTGGAGATTGTGCTGGCTCGCCGGGCGGAGAGCACGTTTGCCGTAAGTAAGAGCGTTGCCGCGCGGTTCAGAGAGAAGGGGATCGAGCCGGCAATCATCTCGAATCACTCAATCGCCGACCTTGACATTCCCTATAACCCGAACCGGAGCGGCCGGAAACTCATGTTCGTGGCGGGAAATATCCATGCGTTCCACGGCGTTGGTGAGTGCATCCGGGCAGTTTCCCGGGTCAGAGAACATTATCCCGACGTTTCGCTCACGCTCGTCGGGAACGTCCGGGAAGACCTCGAAGAACGTATCAACGAATCCGACCATAACGAGTTCATCACCTCCACCGGCTTCCTCCCCTACAGGGAGATGTACGAGAAATTGAACGAAGGTACGGTCGCTCTTCTCGTCTTCCAGCCGACGTACCACAACATCTCTATCGGTCTGCCGAACAAGCTCTTCGACTACATGCTCCTCGGGCTCCCCGTCGTTGCGAGCGACCTGCCGGAGATCCGGAGCGTCGTCACCGAGGCGGACTGCGGCATTCTCGTCGACCCGGCGAGCGTGGACGATATCGCCGACGCGATCTCCTATCTCTTCGAACACCCAAAAGAGGCGCGGAGAATGGGGGCGAACGGGAGGGAGGCAGTTCTTGAGAAGTACAACTGGTCCGCGATGGAGGCAGACCTCCTGCAGACATACCGGAATCTCGATGGCGCGCACGCTAAACCAACGTGACCGGCAGACAACGAATTCCTGTTGGTTCCTCCCAGCCGTCAGGTACTAGTAGCCGGCAATCGATGAGATAACTACCATGCTCACCACCCTCATCCTCGACTTCGACGGCGTCGTCGTCGAATCCATCCCCTTAAAGACCGTAGCGTTCCGAAAGGTCTTCTCCTTCGCGCCCCCCGAGCACCTCGACGAGATCATCGAGTTCCACCTGGAGAACGGCGGGATGTCCCGGTATGACAAGTTCCGCCATATCTACGCAAACATCCTCCACGAGGACCTCACCCCCGAGCAGGAGGAGCGGCTTGCGAGCGAGTACGTCGGGCTGATCTTCGATGCCATGCTCACCGTGCCATACGTCCGTGGCGCAGAAAAACTCCTAAGAGACTGCTCCCGGGTGCTCCCGCTCTACATCGTCTCCGCGACTCCCGAGGGCGAGATGCACGAGATCGCCCGCCACCGGGACCTTACGAAGTACTTCGTCCGGATCTACGGCTCGCCGAAGACGAAGGCGGAGTGCATCAGGGAGATTCTCGCTGAGACCGGCGCCTCGCCGGAGGAAGCCCTTTTCGTCGGCGACGCCCCGAACGACTGGGAAGCAGCCCACGAGACCGGCGTTCGGTTCGTGGCGAGGATCCGGCCCGGCGACCCGGACCGGTTCTCCGGCCGGCCGGGGGTGGAGAGGATCGTGGAGAACCTTCATCAACTCCGGGAGTACCTACGGGGAAGCGTATGCTCATCCCGATCTCGTACCCCCTGAACCGGAGGACCCCACTCTACCCCGGAACGGAACCGCTCACGATCACCCGCACGAAATCCTTTGAGAAGGGCGATGCGGAGGAAAAAAGCCTGGTCGCCCTCTCCAGCCACGCCGGGACGCACATCGACCTCCCCCGGCACTTCTGCCCTGGCGGGGGCTCGGTCCAGGGTCTCCTTGCCCCCGAAGCGGTCTTTGCGCCCGCGCGGTGCATCGCGATCCCGAAGACCGGGACGGAACCGATCCGGGTCTACGACCTCCTCGAACATATCGACGCGATCCGGACCTCGCGCGCGCTCTTCATCAGGACCGGGAGCGGCCGGGTCCGGGAGAGCGACCCGGATGCCTACGCGAGGGAGCACCCCTGGGTGCACCACGAAGTCCCGGGCTTCCTCCGCATGGAGAACCCGGCCCTCAGGCTGTTTGGGATCGACACGATATCCATCGCCGTCCCGAGAGAGCCGGAAGAGGGCGTGGAGGCCCACCGCGGGTTCCTCTGCGGATCGCCGCACATCTTCCTCCTCGAGGATGTGGACCTCTCCTACGGCCGGCTGCTCGAGGAGCCCTGGACCCTGCGGATCTACCCGGTGGTCTTTGACGACCTCGAAGGGGTGCCGGTGGTGGCGCTCGCGGAGTTTGGGTGATGGCTGCAGCCAAGGCTCTAAAGAGAATCTACCTATAGATCGGTTGAACTGCCCTCTGCGATGTGCTCCTTCATAACGAGAGAGAACTCCCGGAGGATGGCGAGATCACGTTGCAGGATAGCGTACACCTGCTTGAGGTCCAGATTCCAGTAGATGTGGACGAGCACGTTCCGGAATCCCGCCAGGTTTGCGAGTTCTCCTGCCAGAGAGTCAGAGATAATCCCCTCACCTGCAAGGACCTCAAATGTCTCCCGGTAGGTGAAGGGCTTCCTCAATCTTCCTTCTGCAATCACATCGGTCGCTATGTCGATTGCCGACTGGATAGATAACAACATGGCATGATGAACCATATTTTGCGTATCCCGGTCTTGCAGGAACTGCCCCTCCGGGATGCGCTGGTACCGCTCCCAGTCCCTCAGAGCCTCCTCCAGTTCCCGCATGTGATGGAAGACCCTCATTCTCCCACCCGGGCAAGGAGAGCCCTATCAGTCCTGTCATAGAGATATTTCAGGTCGAGGAACTGCGCTATCACGCTGGCCTCAAAGGCGATGCGCGTAGATTCATCCCGGGCGATAAGGAGGTGCCCGGTCCTCACCACCTCGTACTGGAACTCCACGGGCGCATCGTTCAGCATGCGAAGATCGATCTCATACCTCGGCGTGATGCATCGCTCAAGGTCGGATGCGATCCCCATAGCATATTTGTAGGACTCGTAAGGCTCTCTCTCCCCTGAGACAAGCAGCCCGATATCGATATCGTGAAACCCGTCATGACGAAGGAATGAGCCGTAGAGATATCCGAGAAGCACATCCTCTCTGCCGGTGAGGCACCGGCGGAGCTGGTCGATGATCCGCTCTCTGTCAACATCATTCACTTCTTCCCTCTCCCGTATCTACTGACCTTCGTAAGGGCCCGTTCCGCGCGCAATCGGGCCGACAGCAAAGAGGTTTGCTCTCTCCTTGCTCATTAACTCTTCCCTGCGGCAGAACCCCCTGTGGTGCCCCTGCCGGAGATGGGGAAAACCGTGCACTGGCCCTGCAATTACCCGGCTCCTGGAGATCGCCTGCACATGAGGGGCTGCTCCCGGCCCTCACGTCTGTAAAACCTGTCCGCTCCGAAAAAAAAAGAATATTCAGTTCCCCGGCACCATCCGGCCGAGGTCCTCCTCGACCGTCGTGATCCCTTTGATCCCGAAGTTCTCGACGAGAACCGCGAGAACGCCGGGCGAGACGAAGCCCGGGAGGCGGGGGCCGAGGGTGATCTCCTTAACACCGAGCGAGAGGAGGCTTAAGAGGACGAGGACCGCCTTCTGCTCGTACCAGGCGATGTTGTATGAGACCGGGAGTTCGTTGATCCCGACGCCGAACGCTTCCGCGAGGGCCTGGGCGATGACCACGAGCGAGTAACAGTCGTTGCACTGGCCGGCGTCGAGGACGCGGGGGATGCCGCCGATGTCCCCGAGACCGAGGCTGTTGTAGCGGTACTTCGCGCACCCGGCGGTGAGGATGATCGTGTCCGCGGGAAGGGCCTCTGCAAACCGGGTGTAGTAGTCCCGTTCGCCGTGCCGCCCGTCGCAGCCCGCCATCACGAGGAACCGCTTGACGGCGCCGGACTTCACCGCATCGATGACCGCATCCGCGATAGCAAGGACCGGGGCGTGGGCGCACCCCGTAACCAGGTCGCCGCGGGAGAGGTCCTCCGGGGACTCGCAGCGCTTCGCGTGCTCGATCAGGGCCGAGAAGTCCTTCTTTCCGTCCGGCGAGGCGTCGATGTGCTTTACCCCCGCAAACCCGACGAGCCCGGTGGTGTAGACCCGGTCGCGGTAGGAGTCCTTCGGGGGGACGAGGCAGTTCGTCGTGACCAGGACCGGGCCGTTGAACCGCTCGAACTCCTCCCGCTGGAACGGCCAGGAGCCGCCGTAGTTCCCGACGAGGTGGCCGTACTTCGCAAGGCCCGGGTAGGCGTGCGCCGGGAGCATCTCGCCGTGGGTGTAGACGTCGACGCCCGCTCCGCGGGTCTGTTCGAGGAGGTCGGCGAGGTCCTTGAGGTCGTGGCCGGTGACCAGGATGCCCGGCCGCGTGCCTGCGGCGGTACCGACCGTCGTGATCGCCGGCGTCCCGTAGACAGCGGTGTTCGCCGTATCGAGGAGGGCGAGGACCTTCACGCCGATCTCGCCGCACGCGAGCACGTAGCCGACCATCTCCTCGACGGTGAGGTCCTGCAGCGTGGCGGCGAGCCCCTCCTGCATGAAGGTCATGACCTCCTTGTCCTCGTAGCCGAGGACGGCGGCGTGATGCGAGTAGGCGCCGACCCCTTTGAGCCCGTAGACGAGGAGGTCGCGGAGCGACTGGAGGTCGACGTTCACGTTCTCCCGTGCGGCGACGATCTCCTCTGCCTTTGCCGCGATCGCTTCAGGGCTCGCCGGCGCCCAGGTGCAGGCCGCGGGCTCCGCACTCCCGGCGGGCGGGAGGGCGTCGCGGATACGGGCCGCCTCCTGGATCGCGCTCTCGAACCGCGCGGGGTCGAAGTTCACGTTGGTCAGGGTCGCAAAAAGGCTCTCCGCGACGAACTTCCCTGCCTCCGGGTTCCCGCCGCCCTTCTTCATCGCCGCGAGGTTCCGTACCGAGAGCCCCTTGAGGGTGTAGATCAGGACGTCCTGGAGCCCGGCGGTCTCCCCATCCTTGCCGCAGACACCACGCACGGTGCAGCCATAGCCCTTTGCCGTCTCTTCACACTGATTGCAGAACATTCACATTCACTCCGTGGTATCCTTTTGATACAAAGTATCAGTATGATACTAATGTATATGTAGGAGAAGGTTTCTCTAATTATACCATGCAGAGCGTCTGCACGGTCAATCAGACCGTCAAGTACCTCGGAAAGAAGTGGATGCTCCTGATCATCCTCGAACTCTACAAAGGGGAGGGCTACACCCGGCGGTTCACCGAGATAAAGGAGCGGCTCCCGGGGATCACGGCGAAGGTCCTCTCGGCCCGACTGAAGGAACTGGAGGAGGAAGGCCTCGTCGAGAAGCACGTGGATGCCGGGACCGTCCCCGTCAGGAGCGAGTACACCCTCACGGCAAGCGGGCTTGGACTCGTCGAGGTGATCAAGGATATCAAGCGGTGGGCGCTCGAGTGGAAGATCGAGAACCGGGCGTGCGGGGCGCAGGACTGTCACGACTGTGTGCTGTGAATCGCCCTATAGGTGGGGCTTACGGCGGCCATTACGCGTCTCCTGAGCGGGCCGGGGAGAGGCGACTCTCCCCACCCGGCTGTGGTGCTCCGGCTTTGAGCTTCAATCGATCCGGGGCAGGACGGCGGCGCTGAAAACACTCCGCCCCGGCCGATAACTCTGCCGAAAAAAGGTATCAACCAGGAGAACCGATACCTTAGTGAACAGAAACCGGATTTACCCATGATCGTCATTGGTATCGACCCAGGGCTCGCAAGAACCGGCTACGGTGTCCTCAGCACCGGCGGCAGATCTCCGGTGCCGCTGACCTACGGCTGCATAGAGACTGGCGCCGACCGCATCCACGAGGAGCGGTTGCTTGAGATCCACACGAGGATCTCCGATCTCTTCGACGAATACGATCCCGGGTGGGTCGCCGTGGAGCGGCTCTTCTTCTCCAGGAACACCACCTCGGCGATGCAGGTCAGCGAGGCACGCGGCGTCCTCCTCCTCGCCGCGGCACAGCACGGGGTCCCGATTGCCGAGTATACCCCCAATCAGGTCAAACAGGCGGTCACCGGGTCAGGGCGTGCCGATAAACATCAGATGCAGGAGATGATGCGCCGGCTCCTCAGGCTGGAGGAGGTGCCCCGGCCCGACGATGCCGCCGACGGCCTCGCCATCGCCCTCTGCCACATCAATATGGTGCAACTACGATGATAGCCCAACTCTCGGGAGAAGTGATATCCACCGGCGACCGGTGGGTGGTGATCGATATCGGCGGCGTCGGCTACCGGGTGCAGGTGACCGGACCGGCGCTGGAGACCCTCGGGCAGGCGCAGGGCCGCGTTACGGTCCACACCCATATGGTGGTCCGCGATGACGATATCCGACTTTTCGGCTTTCTCCACCAGCGCGAACGGGAACTCTTCACGATCCTGATCGGGGTCTCCGGCATCGGCCCCCAGATCGCCATGAACATCCTCTCCGGGATAGCGTTCGAGGACTTTGCCGTTGCAATCCTCGACGGCGACGAGAGGACGCTCACCCGGATCCCCGGGATCGGGAAGAAGGGTGCCGGACGCCTGATCCTTGAGTTGAAGGAGAAGATGAAGAAGCATGCGGATACCCTCGCCGCCGGCAGGCGCCCGACCGAGGCCTCTGATGCCGCGAGCGCCCTCATATCGCTTGGGTTCTCACCCGGGGAAGCAGGGGAGGCGGTTGACGCCGTCCTCCCCCGTCACCCTGATGCGAACGTGCAGAACCTGATCCGCGCCGCTCTTGCACACCTCCGGGAGCGCCGGCCATGAACGAACGCATCCCATCGCCCTCCCCCCTCAGCGGTGAACCCGACGAAGCAGCCATCAGGCCGGCGCGCCTCGACGAGTTCGTGGGCCAGCCGCAGATCAAGGAGGCTCTCGCCATCTCCATCGCCGCCGCAAAAAAACGCGGCGAGTCTCTCGACCACGTCCTCTTCTCAGGCCCACCGGGCCTCGGGAAGACGACGCTCGCCCAGATCATCGCGCGCGAGATGGGAGCCGGGATCAGGAGCACCACCGGGCCGGTGCTGGAACGGCCCGGCGACCTCGCCGCCCAGCTGACCGCCCTTGCCCACGGCGACGTCCTCTTCATCGACGAGATCCATCGCCTCAACCCGGTGGTCGAGGAGATCCTCTACCCGGCGATGGAGGACTCCTGCATCGACGTGATGATCGGCGAGGGACCGGGTGCACGATCGGTCCAGCTCCCGCTGGAGGAGTTCACCCTCATCGGCGCCACGACGAAGGTCGGGCTGCTCGGCTCCCCTCTCCGTGACCGGTTCGGGTTCATCTTCCGCCTCAACCTCTACGAAGTTCCCGATCTCGCGAAGATTGTGGAGCGGAGCGCCGGGATCATGCAGATCCCGATCACCCCCGATGGAGCGGATGAGATAGCAAAACGGAGCCGCGGGACACCCAGGATCGCAAACCGGCTGCTCCGCCGGGTGCGGGACTTCGCCACGGTCAAGGGGGACGGGAGTATCGACGCCGAGACGGCCGATCGCGCCCTGACCATGCTCGGCATCGACCGCCTGGGCCTCGACGACCTCGACCGGCGGATCCTCTCGGTCATCGCAGACGATTTCGGCGGCGGGCCGGTGGGCGTCAAAACGATCGCGATATCGGTCGGCGAGGAGGTGCGGACCATCGAAGAGGTCTACGAGCCCTACCTGATCCAGATCGGGTTCATAAAACGCACGCCCCAGGGCCGGGAGACGACCGGGGCGGCCCTGCGCCACCTCGGAAGCGGTCTCAGATAACCCCCATCTCCGACAACCTCGTCGGCAGGTACTCCTTCGTCACAAAATCGAGTCCCCTGCTCGCGAACGCCTGCTGTTCCGACTTCACCTTCATATCGAGCTGCAGGTGGATCTGGTTATGCCAGTAATCGGTCGCAAACCTCGGATCCGTCAGCTCAGCCTTTAAGGCATTGATGTCCTGCTCTGTGAGGTGGTCGGAGGGGAGGTTGTAGTCGGATATGTCGGAGGGCTGCACGCCGATGAACTGCGCCTGGGGAGTCGCCAGAAGTTCCGACATGTGGGCGCTCTTGATCGAGCCGTAGGCGACGCTCGCGTAGATCCGGTAGGACCAGGGGTCGCCGTCGGTGAAGACGACCACCGGCAGGTTGAGCGAGTCGTTGAGTTTGCGCAGGACTCGGCGCGTGGAGCGTGCCGGCTGCCCTTTCAGGTGGACCAGGATCGCCCCGTACTCCTCGTCGAACCCGTTCTCCATCAGACGGGCATACATACCGCCGGTCTCGATGGCGATGACGAACTTTGCATCGTGGTCGATGAAGTCGAGGCTGTCGACGTTGTTCGGGATGGGGTAACCCGCCTCCCCGACATCCTCCTGGCAGTGCATCTCCCGCACGCCGCGCCGGGTGGTCTCCCGTATCTTCAGGGGCCCGAAGAGCGAGGCCCCGTCCTCCTCGGGCCGGAGGTGGAACGCCTCCCGCTGCACCTCCGTGATGATCTCGAGATCCTCGATTAAGAGGTTGCTCTCGTCCTGGGCGCCGAACTTCGCCTTCTTCCAGCCCTCGGAGATGTAGTAGAGTTCTCTTAATGTCGACGACCGGTTCTCCACGAGTTGCTTTTTTAAGAACCAGACGAGGTAGGCCATCTTTAAGAGGTGGGCCGCGCCTTTTTCGGTCGTAGCCGCCCGGGTGCTCTCCCTATCGCCGTACTTCCAGACCTCGCTTTCGTCGTCGTACGCGATATTTAACTTCGTCCGCGTCGGCAGTCGGATGAACGGCACGATGCCGTCCCGTATCTGGTCGTACCAGGTGCGGGCGATACCGACGAGCCGTTCCTTTGCCAGCGCATCCATCTCTTCCCTAGACATCGAGATCCACCACCACTTTCATGCCGTCCTCCACGCCGCGCAGATCGAGCGATCCGTCGCCCACCCCCGTGTAGGCGACCTGCCAGGCCGCGCCGGGGGCAAGTGTGCACCGCCAGACCTTGTTGTACTCCCCGTCGAGATTGTCCGTGAAGTCCGGCCGGGGCTCTGCATCCGCCGCCGCATCACGCGAGAGGTTGTAGAGGACGAACGTAACCTCCCGCGCGGTGTGGTTGTTCACGTCGATACGGACTTTCCCGTCGCTCGTCCGCTTCTTGGCGACGATCTTTCGCATGATCTTTCCCTCGATCGGCGAGGTGTCCACCAGGGGAAGCTCGACGATCTCGCTCACTTTCGCGGCGATCTCGGGGATGATCGAGCATATCGCCCGGGCCCGGTCGTCCTGCTGCTTCTTTTTGTCCCGGTGGGAGAGGTAACTCTTGAGTTCCCGGCCGAGTTCCTGGAGCACGAGGACGACCTCCCGCTCGATCTCCGGGATGGACGCGACCGCGTCCTTGCTCTCGCTCGTGAAGGGGACGTTCGTGGACGCCACGTGGACCATGATCAGCGCCGGGCCCATGGGGAGGCCCTGCTGCGAGAGGCCGTAACCCTTCCAGTTCACCTGGGAGACGCAGTTCGTGATCGCGCAGGCGCCCTGCTGGTAGAGGAGCGGGACGCGGTTTGCGAACCGGAAGAGTTGGGCGGTGCCTTCGGGTGGAACCTTGCCGCCGTAGCCGATCGCCGCCTCGATGATGAACGAGTGCCCGCCGTGGACCATGCTCGGGCGGGTGCGGGCTTTGATGAAGTCGAGCTGGATCTCCTTCTCAAGCCCCCTGCAGATCAGGTCTTCCCCGATGGGGGAGAGGCACTGCTGCGCCGGCGGGGCCGGGACCTTCACGGCCTGCATGGCGTCGAGGAGCCGCTTTAATTCGTCCGATTCGAGTTTGTTCACTTTCCGGGCGGGCTTGAGTTTTGCGAGCGCGATCATCTCGTCCGCGGTCTTCTTCCCGACCCGGGAGAAACTGCCGACGAGGAACTCCTCGACTGTCCCGGTGCTCGCGGCCGCGATCCTCTTCAAGGCCCCGAACTCGATCCCGTGCGGGTGGGGGAGGATGGGCTTTGGGCACGGGGGAACCTCGCTACTCACCCGCTCGAACGTCGTCACCTCGCCGTCGATATCGGCCGTGATCCGGGCGTGTGGGTTGACGATTGCGGTGAGGCGGAGGTAGTCCACCAGCCGCTTCTTTGCGGCAAGGGAACTCTTGAACTGGATCTCGATCCTCGTCCCGTGCATCCGGTCCCAGTCGATCTCTTCATGGCTGACGATCTCGGGCTCGTTGGTCTCGGTCTTGATCATCAGCTCGAACCGGTGGGCCCTCGCCTTTGCCCCCGTCCGGGAGATGACCAGCGCCGGGGTGCCGGTGGTGAGCTGCGCATACAGCACCGCCGCCGATATCCCGATACCCTGCTGCCCCCGGCTCTGCCGGATCTGGTGGAACCGCGACCCGTAGAGGAGCTTCCCGAAGACCAGGGGGACGTTCTCCGGCACGATCCCGGGACCGTTGTCCTCGACCGTTATCCGGTAGACCTCGGCATCGATCCTCTTTATGCCGACAAAGATGTCGGGGAGCACCTCCGCCTCCTCGCAGGCGTCGAGCGCGTTGTCCACCGCCTCCTTGATGGTGGTGATGATGCCGCGGGTCGGGGAGTCGAAGCCGAGCAGGTGCTTGTTCTTCTCGAAGAACTCCGCGACGCTGATGCTCCGCTGCTGTTTGGCGAGGTCTTCAGCAAGCACCATGCCGAGGCTCCTCTCCTGCTGCTCGCCGGAGTGGAGGTTCTTGAGGGTCACCGTGCCCGCCTCGACCTCACGCTTCCCGAGGACCACGGCAAAGTCTGCGGTCTTGGCGGCGTGAGAGACCTGGGCACCCATCCCCCGCTGCATCAGGTCGGCTTCGGCCCGGATCCCCGCATTCCGGAAGGCCCGGGCAACCTCGAGCGCCCGCGCCCGTGCTTCGGGCATGCAGACGACGCCGACGACAGGTCTGCTCTCCAGCGCAAAGTCCCCGACTGAGACCATGACCCGGTCAAACCCTATGGCGAACCCCGAAGAGGCGACGTCGTCGCCGCCGAAGAGGTGGGCGAGCCGGTAGGTGCCGCCGCCGAGGATCTGGTTCTCCGCGCCGAGGTTCCTGGCGAACGCCTCAAAGACCATTCCCGTGTAGTAGTCAAGCCCCCGGGCGATCCCGAAGTCCGGCTGGTAGTTGATATTCTGGGAGTCGAGGAGTGCGAACGTCTCTTCGATCCGCGCGCGTTCCGGGACGTCCCCCACGATCTCGAAGATCTCGGGGATGGTGCGGCACTCCGAGAGGGCGGCAAGGGGCTCGGTGAGGCGGGTGAGCCCCCGGCCGACGAGCGCCGCTTTGAGCCCTTCCTGGTCGTGCTTGTCGAGACAGGCCATGATCGCCCGCTGGTCGCCGGGGGCGAGGTCGGCGAGGAGATGCTTCATCGGCGCGAGGTGGCCGACATGGAGGTCGAACGTGACGTCGCTCGACCGGAGCGTCTCGTCGGCGAGCATGATCACCTCGGCGTCTGCGCTTGCCGTGTCCGCGCCGATCAGCTCGACGCCGAACTGCCAGAACTGCCGGTAACGGCCTTTCTGGGGGCGCTCGTAGCGGAAACAGTCGGCGAAGTAGCACCAGCGGATGGGTTTGGGGAGGACTTTGCCCTCGTTGACGTACATCCGCAACACCGCTGCCGTCACCTCGGGCCGGAGCGTCATCTGCCTGCCGCCCTTGTCTTCGAAGACGTACATCTCCTGCATGATCCCTTCGCCGGACTTCATCGTGAAGAGTTCAAGGTGTTCGAAGTCGGGCGTGCAGACCTCCCGGTATCCCCACCTGCGGGTCGCTTCCCGCATCCTCTGCTCGATCAGCCGCCGTCGTTCCATCTCGTCGGGTAAAAAATCCCGCGTTCCCCGTGGTTTCTGAAGCATTCGGTATTCTCCTGAACTAAAGTCTCTTGCGTGAGCCCTTATCTTTTGTGCGCTCTGCCCTGCCGAAGAACCGCGCGCCGGTACCTTCACCGTGCCATACGTTCTCCCGGTCGACCCGGCCCTGAAGGTAGAGGGCTAAAAGGACCAGGCCGAGGCCGAGGTACTCCCATGCTTCGGCAAACGCGGTGACAAAGAAGCCAAGCAGCGCGAGAGCCGTATAGGGTACTCCCCGGTAGGCTGCCGTCCGGTAGCCGGGAAGGCCTGTTCTGGAAAAGATCCGCAGGTCGCGGAGCCACAGGAAAGCGGTGACGGCAAGGCCGAACCCTGCGACGTAGACAAGATAGGACATGAGATGAAGTAATATTATACTTACACCCCTATTTTTGTTATCGAACTATGCTGCCGAATGCCACCATCAGGGACATCCTCCGGATGTATTGTAACGGTGAGATATCTGAGGACGAGGCGACGGCCGCCATCGAAGGGCTCCGCATCGAGGTGATCGACGGCATGGCCCGGATCGATGCCGGGCGGAGCGTGCGCTGCGGGATGCCCGAGGTGGTGCTCGCCGAGGGGAAGGATCCTCTGGCCTTTGCAAACATCATGCTCGCGCAGGTGAAGGCATCGGGCCGGTGTGTCGCCACTCGTGTCTCGCCGGAGCATATTGAGGCTCTCCAGGCCCGGCTACCGCCGGAGGTCCGGATGGAGCACCGGGAGGCGGCACGGGCCATCGTCCTCTCGACGGGAGATGCGCCCGCCTCACGGGGGGGGACCGTTGCCATCCTCACTGCAGGGACATCCGACATCCCTGTCGCCGAAGAAGCGAGGCTGATCGCTGAGGAGATGGGATGCGAGGTCAGGACCGCTTACGACGTCGGCGTGGCGGGGATCCACCGCCTTTTCTCGGCGCTCAGGGACCTGATACCGGCAGATGTCTTCATCGTGATCGCCGGGCGGGAAGGGACACTCCCGGCGATCGTCGCGGGGCTGGTCGACCGCCCGGTGATCGGTGTCCCGGTGAGCACCGGCTACGGCTACATGGGGGCCGGCGAGGCGGCGCTTGCGAGCATGCTCCAGGCATGCTCCGTCCTCGCGGTCGTGAACATCGACGCCGGGTTCACGGCGGGCGCGTTTGCCGCGCAGATCGCACACGGGGGCAGGCGGGCATGAGCCGGGGGTTCTACGTCGGGCGGTTCCAGCCCTACCATAACGGGCACCAGTCGGTGCTGGAGAGAATAGCCTGCTCTGCCGACGAAATCGTCATCGGGGTGGGGAGCGCCCAGCTCTCCCATACTGTGGCAAACCCGTTCACTGCAGGAGAACGGGTGCTGATGCTCACGCGGTCGCTTGCCGACCTCGAGTGTCCGTTCTACGTCATCCCCCTCGAGGATGTCCAGCGCAATGCCCTCTGGGTTGCTCACGTCCGGGCGATGACACCGCCGTTCGATACGGTCTACTCGAGCAACCCCCTCGTCATGCAACTTTTCACCGAGGCGGGGGTGGACGTCCAGTCGCCCGACATGTACGAGCGGCTGACGCACTCCGGCACTGCCATCAGACAGCGGATGCTCGACGGTGAACCCTGGGAGCACCTGGTCCCCACCGCCGTGGTGGACGTCATTCGGGAGATCCACGGCGTGGAGCGGCTGCAGCGGATTGCAGGGAGTGATTGAGGGGTGGACCATGTTTAAGCAACTGCGAGACCTCTTTCGGCGGACCGAGGCCGCGGAAGAGAAGTTAGAACTCTCCTTTGACGACCTTCCGGGCTGGCTGGATGCCCGCGAGGAAGAGACCGGGAAAGAACTCTCCAGTGCGACGGGGCCTTCGCGGGAGGCGATCAGCGGCACCCTCGGCAGCCTCAGGGAGGCGATCGCCCGTATGGAGACGGCCGACGGTGATGAGGAGGTCCACCCCCGTCTCCGGGATATTTCACGAAAGGCCCTCCCGGGATTCACGAAGTCCATGGCCCAGATCCTCTCCCGCGAGCCTTCCGGCGACCCGGAGACTTTCTACACCGCCGCCGCCGAGATTTTGAAGGGCGCGATCAAGGCGTTGAAAGGACAGGGGAAGTACCTCGCCTCCCTCTACCCTGAGGAGATGAAGGAGGTGCGCACCGCCGTCAGGGATCTGGGGCGGGAGATCAACACCATGACCGAGGCGATCACCCGCGCCCGTGCTGGCCGGAAGCAGGTGACAGACGTCCGGGAGTCGTATGAATCCCTTGTTTTGACCCGCGAGGAGTATACCGCCGCTTCTGGCCAGGTGCGGGAGTTCGGGGCGGCGCTTGCGAAAGCGGAGAAGAAGATCCGGGAGGCCGAACAGGGCCTCGCTGACCTCAAGCAGCGCCCGGATTACGCCAGAGAGCAGGAGATCGAGGAGAGGATCCGTGAACTCGATGCCGTGGACGAGGAGACCGGGCGAGAGATCGCAGCTCTCCGAACTCCTGCCGTCCATCTCTTCCGGAAGGCCGAAAAGGTGGCCGGAAAGGCAGGGGATAGTGCGGCGGCCGCGGCGATAGGCCGGGTCCTCGATGCCTACACGGGCAGCCTCGCGGGTGACGAGGAAGACCCGGCAGGCCTGACCGAAGCGGTGATGCCGGCTATTCTCGCCATGATCGGACGCCGAGACCTTGCCCTCAAGAACCAGGATGAGGTCCGTCTCTTCTCGGACCCCGATACCCTGCCCGCCGGAGGAGCAGCATCTTACGGCTACGCTCGCACGACTGCAGCGGGAGCGCGAGGCAAAGGCTGCAGCGCGGGCCCGGGCGGAGAACCAGCAGGAGATGTCGCAGGCCTCGTATGCCACAGAATGCGAGAGGCTCCGGTCCCGCGCGGCTGCTCTTGCCGGCCGGGATGTGGAGGTCGACGTGCCCGACCTCCCGCCCGCCTGACCGGCCGGGAGTGGAAGCACCGCCAGGTGCGAAGTGCGGCGGACAAAAGATCCGGAGCATGAGCACTCGACGGGTGCAAAGTGCGACTTCTACACAGGGGGAAGGAGCATGGTCACCGTTAGGTGCGAAGGGAAACTCTGTTTATGCTCTGTGCACAAACTGTTCCTGAGAACAGGTGATGACGACAAACACCATTCCATTCGGGTCTACATTACGCCACTGGATAGCAGTTCCTGCAATCTCGTTCGGAGGAATCGGAATCGAGGTGCTGCTCGCCTTCGTCGGCTTCCCCTATGCTGTCTGGGCCGGCATTGCAGGGTGCGTGGTCGCCTCGTGCGTCCTCTGCTACCAGGCCTACCTCAAACCGCGGCGGGACCTCGTCTCGATCTTCACGCCACTCTTCGCGTTTCTCATCTTTATCATGCCTAACGATATCAGCTCGGGCGTGATTGTGCAGACGCTCTTTGCGGCGACGATCGTCTTCCTCGCGGTCCGGGTAGAGAAATTGTTTAATGCGACCACACCACAGGAGAGAACCATGAAAGATGTGTTAAATGAGTATATCGCCCGGATCGAGCCGCTCTTCGCCGCGATCGACGAGGAGACCGGGCACCTGATTGCTCAGTCCCTGCTGACGTATAAGTTCGGGCTTTATGGGAGCGCGGCCGAGAAGATGACGGCCGCACTTGCCCGGCTCGACACGATCACCCCGCAACCCGGCGCGCTGGAGCGTGCCCTGCTGATCCTCCGGGAGCGTACCGGCGACCTCGCCGACTCCCGGGTGACGGCAAACCCGGAGCATACCTTCACAGGGGCGGACTACGACGATCTTGCCATCCAACTCCGCCCGGAACAGATCGAAGACCCTGCGGCGCTCGACCTCGACAACGCGCTGGTCCTGCTCTACGCTGTCGGGATCGAGACCTCTCCCGAAGATGAGCAGGCACTGGAAGAGCACCAGCGCTTCGTCATCCAGATCCTGGAATCCTATACCGATAAATTGACTCCATGACCAACCTGACCGAAGGCAACCTCTTCCGCGGCCTCATAGCGGTGGCAGCGCCGATCGTGGCAGGGAACCTGCTACAGAGCGGCCTTGAACTGGTCGGCAAGTCGGAGAAGAATGACAAATGGAGAGCAACTTACCGTCTTGTACCAACTCCTTCTGCAGAAATTAAACAGGAAGAA
>PGYL01000023.1 GCA_002839645.1 Methanomicrobiales archaeon HGW-Methanomicrobiales-2
AGGTAGTTCTGAACAATCTCCCAGAGATCATCGTCGATTTCCCGGAATACCATGATTCCCGGTTTTATCTGGGGGGACTTATAATTATAGGATCACCTCATTCATGGGAAAATTACCGGTTATATCAGGAAAAGAAGCTGTTAAGGCCTTCTCAAAGATGGGCTGGACGGTTGCCCGCCAGACCGGCAGCCATGTTATTATGGTCAACCACGCATCTCCGGCCCTCCTCTCTGTCCCGGCTCATACCGAACTCAAGCGGGGAACGCTGAGAAACCTGATCGCCGATGCGGGCATGACTGTCGAGGACTTTTTTTCGCTCCTGTGACTGCTCCCCCGCTTAGGGGGGCATCCGGAGTTTTTCAACCCCGACATCGGCAATGCTGTCGGTGGAGAAATCCAGGTTCTTCTTCTCCGGCTTTCACCCATCCGAAGGCTCCAACCGGCAGGAGCCCTCATTACAGCAAGAAGGAAAACGATGAGGCGGTTAACATTCCGTACCGATTACCGACGCTCCGCTCTTAAGCGAAATTCAAAGAAGAATCGAACCTGTGTTCGGATGCGCCGACCGGGACTCGAACCCGGGTTTAGGCGTTGGCAACGCCTAGTGATAACCACTACACTATCGGCGCACGACTGTGCTTTCGCACTGTGTGCCTTACAACGTGGGATTCTCTGGCTAATAAGCCTATCGAAGCGCGACCCGGATCGGGTGATGCCGTCGCTGCAGGATCTCGTCCCCGGGCGGATTTTCCCCGGCATGAACTCCCCCGTGACGACGATCGCGCTGCGGTCGCGCGCCTACCGTCCCCCGTGGTCGAGCGCACTCCGGATGTTCCGGTTCGCAAGTATCCAGAGCCCCGGCGTCAGGACCAGGATGAAGACGGCCATGGCGTAGGCGACGATCTCGGCGGAGAAGAGCAGGAAGTTGAAGATGCCGTGCAGTATCATACCGAGAGCAAGCCCCCGGAGGATGGTCCCCGCCCGCCGCTCGGGGGCCATGAACTTGGCCCGGCCGAGGGCATAGCCCCAGACCCCGGAAAAAAGCGCGTGCCCGGGAACGGAGAAGATCGCGCGGACGACGATCGTGCCGAGGGCAAGCGACGGCGACGTCAGGTATGCCGTAAAGACGTAGAGGACGTTTTCGAGCGATGCAAGCCCGAGGGCTGCGGCAGCGGCGTAGACGATGCCGTCCATCGGTTCGTCGAACTCGGCGTTCCGGTAGGCGAACCGGCGCACGACCGCGAACTTGCCGTACTCCTCGACGATCGGCGCGATGACGGCGCCCATGATCAGCGGTGATAAGATAAAGAGGCCGAAGAATCCCTCGACGAAGGCCACCGGAAACGTGACGAGGACGCCGAGGAGGAAGAGTTTCACAATCAGGGCCGCCGGCTCGGGTTCGAATTTATCCCTGCGGTAAAAATACCACGCCCAGAATATCCCCGGTGCCAGCGCCAGGGCAAGGATCACCAGCGGCTCGATCTCGACCATGTTGATCGTGGTTCATGGTTGCATACCGGAAGAGCCTTTCTCTTCAACAGGCCGCTTCGCAAGATAGCCTATAACAGGATCGCAAACGCTGTCAGGACCAAAAAAAGGGTTACTCGGGGAGGAGGCGGTACTCCGGGGCGAGCCCCTCGAGCACCAGCAGCCCGTAGTACCGGAAGAACGTGACGAACGGCACCGCAATCAGGAGCGCGACCGGGATGGCGATGATGAGGTAGGGGATGAGGAGGACCAGGAGCAACGTGTTGATCATCTCCTGGATTGCAGCGAGGAGAACGATCCCGATGAGCACGAACGGTATCGCGATGATCAGCAGTGCAAGGATGACCAGGATCGCCTGCACGATCGCGGCAATGAGGCCCAGCACGAACCTGGTGACGATGTAGACGACGGTCTGGCCGATATTGGCCGATATCATCCCGATAAGCCGCTGCCAGCCCTCGATGACCCCGCAGTCCTCACGGATCATGATCGGGACGACGAAGTCGTTGGTCAGGAAGAAGACGATCCCGAAGAGGAGGGCTGCGACCAGGACGAACGGGATGAACACAAGGATGAGTGCAGCACCGCCGACACCCGACCCCCCGATCCCGACGAGCATGAGGATGAACGCCATTATGGCGAGGATCAGGATCAGCGTGAGGGCTGCCTCGAAGAGGAAGAGCCGCACTCCCTTTCCGAGCCGTTCCCCAAAGAAGGGCCTGATATGGATCTCACCCGTCCGGAGCATATCGACGAAGACGAACCGCATCGCCGCGCCGACGATCCACCAGATGAGGGCGATCGCAAGCACGACGATGATGAACGCCACAAGGAGCGGCGCGATATCGGGGAGGGACTCCGCGAAGCCGGGCGGGAGGTCGCCCTCTCCGAAGTTGTACCCGGAGGTGTTTGGGAAACTGACGCCCCCTCCCACGAAGAGCGCGATCAGGGCCAGGCGGAGCCAGATTCCCCAATTTATGGGCCAGAGCAGGCTTTTGGTGCGCTGGAAGGCGCCATCCAGCCTGTTGAATGCATACATCTCTTCAGCCATACTAGTCATGGAGAAAAGGGCGTTTTTGCCATTAAAACCTTCTTTTAATAAACCGGACCCAACATCCCGGCTCCCGGGCATATGCCCGCGGGTTTTCGGGGCATCACGTTTTTCAACACCTTAATCTAGTCCGTTCACCACACTATAGAACGAATGATCCCTCTCATGCTTGACCTGACGGGCAGGAGGGTGCTCATCTTCGGCGGAGGCGATGTCGGTGCCCGGAAGGCTGCGTACTTTGTGCATGAGGCGGAGGTGACGGTGATCAGCCGTTCTTTCTCGCCGGATCTTGAGGGCCTCGCGATCCACCGGCAGGAAGCCGACCTCTCGGCCCTCCCGGACGAGGCGCTCGGAGACCTCCTCGAGGGTGCGTTCCTCGCGGTAGCCGCGACACCGGACCCGGAACTCAACGACCGTATCGGGAGAGTCTGCGCCAGAACCGGCGTCCTCTTCAACAACGCCGCAGGCGTTCTCGGGGATGTCATCGTCCCTTCGGTCGTCCGGGGCAGCCGCTACCTGGTCGCGATCAGCACCCACGGGAAGAGCCCCGCCGTTTCGCGGTATCTCCGCATGCGGCTGGAGGCGGATTACGCGGACCTCGACCGGATGATCGACCTGCAGGAGGAGATGCGCTCGATGCTCCAGGAGTCCGAGCCGGTGCAGGCAGAGCGGTCCCGGATCCTCTGGAGCATCCTTGCGGACGAAGAGATCCGGGCAGCGCTTGCCTCCGACTACGGCCGGGCACGCGGACTGGCGATCGCGAGGTACCTGCATGCCTGAGTTCGTCACGACACCGCTCGCGCTCGCGGGCATGAACCACCACACCGCAGACATCGCCACGCTCGAGGCGTTCCGGTTCCCTGACGAGGCAGCGTTCCTCTGCGAGGCACGGGAGCGATTCAGGGGCGCCCTCCTGCTGCAGACCTGCAACCGCGTCGAGGTCCTGGTGCAGGGCGACGCACGGAGCCTTGAAGGGTTCCTGCAGGAGCAGGGCCGACACGATTTCATGGTCATCGAAGGCGAGGCCGTGCCCCGCCACCTCCTGGAACTGGCCGCAGGCATCGACTCCCTGGTCGTCGGCGAGGACCAGATCCTCGGGCAACTCAAACGAGCCCTCGCGACCGCGGAGGAGGCGGGGACCGCGAACAGCGTCATCGGGCTCTGCATCAACAAGGCGGTGCACGTGGGGGTCAGGATCCGGCGCCAGACGCAGATCAACCGGGGTGCGGTCTCCGTCGGTTCTGCGGCCGTGACGCTTGCGGAGAATCTTCTCGGCACCCTCCGCGACCGGCACATCCTGGTCGTCGGGAGCGGGGAAATGGGGCTGCTTGTCGCACAGGCGCTCTGTGCGAAGGGTCTCACGGCCATCTACGTCGCCAACAGGACCTATGAGCACGCGGTGATGCTTGCGGATAAGATCGGAGGGCGGGCGGTCAACTTCAAGGACCTCTACCGCTACCTCGCGCTCTCCGACGTCGTCATCTCCTGCACCGCTGCGCCGCACCCGGTCATCCGCACGGAGGAGATCCTGGGGGTGATGGGGGAGCGCCTCTGGCCGCTCGACCAGCACCCCCGGCACCTGGTCCTCATCGACATCGCCCAGCCCCGCGACGTCGAGGAGGGGGTGCGGTCCATCGAAGGCGTACACCTCTTCACCATCGACGACCTCAAAAACGTCAACGACGCTGCTATGGACTCCCGGAGGAGCGAGGCGGATCGGGCACGGGAGATCATCGACGAGGAACTCGACCACTTCATCCGGCTCCTCCGGCGGACGGCGGCCGACGAGACGCTCGCCCTCCTCTACACCTGGGCGGAGTCGATCCGGACGCGTGAACGCGACCGGGCACTCGCCCGTCTGGGTGGGGAGGACGGCCGCACGGCCGAGGTCGTCGACGACCTGACGCGGGCGCTCACCAAAAAGCTCCTCTCCGACGTGACGACAGCCATACGCGCGAGCGCGGAGTGCGGCGATATAGCAACAGCAGAGGCCCTGATGAGGGCGATTACCCGGGGAGAACCATGTTTCCAGAACGACGAATGAGACGGATACGGCGGCGGATCATCCAGCCGCTCCTCCGCGAAACAGAACTCAGAAAGACCGACCTGATAGCGCCGGTCTTCCTGGACGAATCGATCAGCACACCGTTACCCATCGCCTCGATGCCCGGGCAGTTCCGCCACCCGGTGGACGGCGTCGCCGACTACTGCGAGCGCCTCGGAAACGCCGGTATCCGTGCGGTCCTCCTCTTTGGGGTTCCGGGCACAAAAGACAGCGAGGCGACCGAAGCCTACGCGGCTGGCGGTGTCATCCAGCGGGCCGTCCGAAAGATCAAGGAGCGGCTGCCGCAGATGGCGGTCATGACCGACGTCTGCGCCTGCGAGTACACCGACCACGGCCACTGCGGCATTGTTGGAGAAACGGCCGACGGCCCCGACCTCCTCAATGATCCGTCGCTTGCACTGATGGCGCAGATAGCCGTCTCCCACGCAGAGAGCGGTGCCGACATCGTCGCGCCGTCGTGCATGCTCGACGGGATGGTGCAGGCGATCCGGCAGGCACTCGACGCCGCCGGCTACCAGGACGTCCTGATCGTCTCCTACTCCTCGAAGTTCGCGAGCGCTCTCTACGGGCCGTTCCGTGACGCTGCGGACTCGGGGTTCGCCTTCGGGGACCGGACGACCTACCAGATCAACCCGGGCAACGCGCGGGAGGCGGTGATGGAGTCGGAACTGGATGCTGCCGAAGGAGCGGATATCCTGATGGTCAAGCCGGCCGGGCTCTATCTCGACATCCTTGCATCCCTTACAGGGTTCGGCCTGCCGGTGGCCGCCTACCAGGTGAGCGGGGAGTACGCTATGATCAAGGCGGCCGCAGAGCGCGGGTGGCTTGACGAGCGGGCTGTCGCCCTCGAGAGCCTCACCGCCATCAAGCGCGCCGGGGCCGACCTGATCATCACTTACTTTGCAGAAGACGCAGCGAGGTGGCTTGATGAAGAGCAGTGACCTCTTTAGCCGCGCACAGACCCTGATGCCGGGCGGCGTCAGCAGCCCCGTCCGGGCCATCAAGCCCTACCCGTTCTACGTGGAGCGCGCTGCAGGGTCGCACCTTGCGACCGTCGACGGCACCGATCTCATCGACTGCTGCCTCGGCTACGGCCCCCTCATCCTCGGCCACGCTCACCCGGCTATCCGGGAGGCGATCGAGCGCCAGCTTGAGAAGGGGTGGCTCTACGGCACGCCGTCGCCGCTCGAGATCGACCTTGCGGAAGTCATCACCGGCGACCACCCCGGCATCGATATGGTCCGGTTCGTCTCGTCGGGCTCTGAGGCGACGATGGCCGCGATCCGGCTCGCCCGCGGCTATACGGGGAAGCAGGACATCATCAAGGTCGAAGGAGGGTTTCACGGCGCCCATGACGCGGTTCTCGTGAAGGCCGGGTCGGGGGCGACGACCCTCGGGGTGCCCGACTCCGCGGGCGTCCTCGCGGACCTCGTGGCGCATACCCGGCAGGTCCCCTACAACGACCCCGAGGCACTGGAGACGCTTCTTGCCAACGACGACGTTGCGGCATTCATCCTCGAACCGATCATGGGGAACATCGGCCCCGTGCTCCCCGACGACGGCTACCTCGCCGATGTCCGGGAGATCACCGCCGCCCACGACGTCCTCCTCATCCTCGACGAGGTGATCACCGGCTACCGGGTCGGGATCGGCGGCGCGGAAGTGCTCTACGGGGTCAAACCCGACCTTGCGACGTTTGGCAAGATCATCGGCGGCGGCCTCCCCATCGGCGCCTTCGGAGGACGGCGCGATATCATGGAACTGGTCGCTCCTGCGGGGCCGGTCTACCAGGCCGGCACGTTCAGCGGCAACCCGGCGAGCCTTGCGGCGGGGTCTGCGACCCTCCGCCACCTCCACGAGCACCCGGAGATCTACCGGCGGCTCGACGACGCCACGCGGGCGATCGGCGAGGTCGCCGTGGATGCAGGGAAGGGCTCGTTTGTCAGGATAGGCTCGCTCTTCAAGCACTTCTTCAGGGACTCAGCCCCGCAGAACTACCGGGAGGTCAAGGAGTGCGACACAGAGGCGTTCTCGCGGTTCTGGAGAGGAATGCTCGACGCCGGGGTCTTCCTTCCGCCGTCGCAGTTCGAGACGAATTTTCTCTCGGCAGCACACACGGAATCGGATATCAG
The DNA here is from genome assembly GCA_002839645.1 of Methanomicrobiales archaeon HGW-Methanomicrobiales-2. Classification (GTDB taxonomy): domain Archaea; phylum Halobacteriota; class Methanomicrobia; order Methanomicrobiales; family Methanoculleaceae; genus Methanoculleus. Next base: position 6,737 of record PGYL01000023.1, read on the forward strand.
ACAGATAACGGACGCATACGGATCATGTCTCTTCGCATAGGTACACGGGGAAGCGCTCTCGCGCTTGCGCAGACGAACAAGGTGGTCGGCATGCTCGCCGACCGGGGTATCGAGGCGGAGGTCGTCACGATCGCGACCGAGGGCGACACCGCGACGAACGTCCCGCTCCACGCCATCGGCGGGCAGGGAGTCTTCGTGCGGGCGCTCGACGATGCGATCCTCCGAGGCGAGATCGACGCCGCGGTGCACAGCATGAAGGACATCCCGGCGGCCCGGCCGGCAGGGCTCACCTGTTGCGCGGTGCTCGAGCGGGACTCTCCCGCCGACTTCCTTGCGCACGAGTGCCCCCTCGCCGCGGTGCACGTCATCGGCTCCTCAAGCACCCGGCGCCGCGCCCAGCTCCTCCGCGACGACCCATCTCTCGAAGTGAAGCAGCTCCGGGGGAACGTCGATACCCGGATACGGAAACTCCGCGAGGGGCAGTACGACGCCATCGTGCTTGCCGAGGCGGGCCTCCAGCGGCTCGGGCTCACGCTGCCGGGAGAACCCCTCCCCACGGACCGGTTCGTTCCGTCCCCGAACCAGGGCACCGTCGCGGTCGTCTGCCGCGACGAGCCGGCCGTCGCCGGCGCCTTCGCGGCGCTCGACCATGCCCCCACCCGCCTCGACGTGGAGATCGAGCGTGCCGTCATGGAGGAGGTCGGCGGCGGGTGCTTCACGCCGCAGGGGATCTACTGCCGGGATGGAGACCTGATCGCCGAGGTGCTCGCGCTTGATGGTTCCCGGTGGGAGCGGATCGAGCGGCACGTCGCGACCGTCGGCGAAGCCCGGGAGTGCGGGCGGGCGTTGCGCAGGCAGGCGGCCGACCTGATCCGGGAGGCCTATACGGCTCTCGGGGTGAAACCATGACTGGAAAAGCGTATCTTGTGGGGTCCGGCCCGGGCGGGCTCGGCCTCCTGACGATAAGGGCCCGCGAGGTGATCGATGGAGCGGATGTCGTCCTCTACGACCAGCTCCCGGGCGAGGAGATCCTCGCAACGCTCCCCAGGAGCGCCGAGTTGATCGACTGCGGAAAGTACGGCGGCAGCCACACTCTGGAGCAGCACGAGATCGAGGCGCTGATGGTCGAGAGGGTGAAGGCGGGCAAAGTGGTCGTGCGCCTGAAAGGGGGCGACCCCTTCCTCTTCGGCCGCGGCGGGGAGGAGATCGAGACGCTCCGGGAGCACGGCATCAGGGTCGAGGTGGTGCCGGGAGTGACGAGCGCCATTGCCGTCCCGGAGATGGTCGGCATCCCGGTCACCCACCGGAAGTACGCGTCGCAGGTGACCTTCATCACCGGCCACGAGGACCCCACAAAGCCGGAGTCCGCCCTCGACTGGGAGGTCCTCGCCCGCCTGAAAGGGACCCTCGTCATCCTGATGGGGATAAAGAACCTCCCCGCCATCGCGGCGGCGCTCGCAGAGCACGGGAAAGATCCCTCGACCCCGGTAGCAATCATCGAGCGGGGCCTCCGACCCGACCAGCGCGTGACGGTCGGGACCCTCGCCGATATCGCCGCGAAAGCCCGTGCCGCAGGCGTCCGGCCCCCGGCGGTGATCGTCATCGGGGGCGTCGTGAACCTGTATGACGGGGTTGAGGGGCAGGCAGCCCCCTGATATAGCCTCTCTCGGGTAGAGTCCTGTAGTGGAAGGGGGCGGTGCCCGGGCGTTGCCGATGGGAGACCGTGCCCCCGGCCACACATCATTTTTCCCAGTGTCTCCCCATACAGTGGACCGTGGGGATATCGCCACTGGGGGAGGAGCTGACGGGGAGGGGGTTCCCCCCTCCCCTGTCTCCATCGTGTAAAGTTCTCTCCTCGTAAGCCCCACCCCGCCCGCGCTTCGCGCTCCTCCCCCGCCCCCCTGGGCGGGGGCAGTGCGTGGCGATACCCGGGGAAAAGCCGTGCCCCGGGGGCATGCATCGTTTTTCAGTATCTCCTCATAGCGGGGGGTGTCGCTACTGGGGGGAGGCTCGCCCCTCGCCTGTCTCCATCGTGTAAAACTCTCTCCATTTGCAGCCCCCACCCCCGGGGCAGGGCAGTGCCCAGGTGTTGCCGGAGAGGAAGCCGTGTCTGGGGAGGGGAACCAGAATTACGCCTTTTCCAGTATCTTCCCATACACTGGACCGTGGGGGTATCGCCATTGGGGGAGGCGGCTCGCGGGGAGGGGGGAGCATCCCCCCTCCCCTGTTTCCACCAATCTGGGAACTCTATAACCCCCACCCCACCCGGCCTTCGGCCTCCTCCCCCGCCCCCATCGTGCGGGAAAAATTCCTTCCTCCCCCCTGCACCACACCCGACAGCCGGAATACTCTTTTCTCCCCATGCGTTTACTCTCATACGAGGATCATCATGCGGAGTGAGACGGTTAAGAAAGGCTACCAGCGTGCCCCGAACCGGGCGCTGCTCAGGTCGCTCGGCGTGACCGACCGGGAGATGGACCAGCCCTTCATCGGTGTAGCAAACGCGTACAACACGATCGTCCCCGGGCACACCCACCTCCGGTCCCTCTCGCAGAAGGTGCAGGAGGGCGTGGCGGCCGCGGGCGGCGTGGCGTTCGAGTTCGGGACCATCGGCATCTGCGACGGGATCGCCATGGGCCACGAGGGGATGCGGTATTCCCTTCCCTCACGGGAGAACATCGCCGATGCCGTCGAGTTGATGGTCGAGGCGCACCGGTTCGACGGCCTGATCTGCGTCGGCACCTGCGACAAGATCGTCCCGGGCATGCTCATGGCGGCGGCGCGGTGCAACGTCCCGACGATCGTCGTCACCGGCGGCCCGATGCTCCCCGGCTACGCGGCGGGCCGCGAACTCTCCCTGATCGACATCTTCGAGGGCGTGGGCCGCGTCGCCGCCGGCACGATGAGCGAAGAAGAACTCGGGGAGCTCGAGTGCGCGGCGATGCCCGGGTGCGGCAGTTGCCAGGGGCTCTATACCGCAAACACCATGGCGTGCGTGACCGAGGCGCTGGGCCTCTCCCTCCCCGGGTGTGCGGCCATCCCTGCGGTCGACGCGGCAAAGCTCCGCATAGCCCGGGAGAGCGGTGAGCGAGCGGTCGGCCTCGTCCGGGAGGGTATCCGCCCGCGTGACATCATCACGAAAACAAGCCTCGCGAACGCGATAAGGGTGGACATGGCGCTCGGAGGATCGTCGAACACGGTGCTCCACCTGATGGCCGTCGCCCTGGAAGCGGGCGTCTCCCTCGACCTCGAGACCTTCAACGCCGTCGCCGAGGCGACCCCGCACATCTGCCACATGCAGCCCGGCGGACCGCACTCCATGCTCGCCCTCCACCGGGCGGGAGGGATCCCTGCGGTCTTGAAGATGCTCGAGCGCTACCTCGACGACGCCCCGACGGTCTCGGGCCGTTCAATCCTCGAGATCGCGAAGAACGCCCGGGTCGCCGACCCGGAGGTGATCAGGACGGCCGACGCACCGGTCAGCCCTGCCGGCGGCCTGAAGATCGTGCGGGGCTCGCTCGCCCCCGACGGCGCCGTCGTCAAGTGCGCTGCCGTCCCTGCGGCGATGTGGCGGCACCAGGGGCCGGCACGGGTCTTTGACGGTGAAGCGGCAGCAATGGAAGCGATCCTCCACCGTGAGATTACGGAAGGCGACGTCGTCGTGATCCGGTACGAAGGGCCTCGTGGAGGGCCCGGGATGCCCGAGATGCTCTCGCCGACCTCGGCGATGATGGGCCTCGGCTACGCCCGGGTCGCCCTGGTGACGGACGGGCGCTTCTCGGGCGGGACCCGGGGGCCGTGCATCGGGCATATCGCCCCCGAAGCCGCGGTCGGCGGGCCGATCGCGCTTGTGGAGGACGGCGACGAGATCGTGATCGACCTTTACGAGAAACGCCTCGACCTCTCGGTCGATGCAGCGACCCTGGAGGAGCGCAGACAGGCCTGGAAACCGCCGGCACGCCACCTTACGGGTGTGCTCGCCCGGTACGCGCGGACTGTCGAGCAGGCGAACCTCGGCGCCGTCCAGAGGTAACCTCTTTTTTGTCGGGTAGTATCACGCCCCGGAGCACCGTTGGTGAGCCAGAACCGGAGATTTCAGCAGAGTTCATGTCCCCTCTCACGGGGAGCGCATGCTCCTCACCGGCATTGTGACCCCATCAAACATCGGTTGTCGTTGACAAAACAGACTTGTTAGATATATTTTTTGTCGTACCGTGGTGCATTCAGTACCCCGCACCCTCATTCCGAGCATTGATGCATAGGGGTGTTCCGGTGTGTCTTGCGCCATCGCGAGCCGGAATGCCGTCCGTTTTCCCGGCTCCCGCACAGCCCTGCTCCCCACAATATCCAGCCGTATACATTTTTAAGCCCGGGAAGTAACCCCTTCTTCAGGCGTGCCTGTCCGAGACGGGTCCATGTCACTCAGGAGTACACACAGATGATAGAGAAGTTTCTTGACGGTAACAAGCGGTTCCTGGAAGAAGATTTCGCAAAAGACCCCGAACACTACGGCCCGCTGGCGTCAAGCCAGCACCCGACGATCCTCTGGATAGGGTGCTCCGACTCAAGAGTAAATCCCGAGCGCATCACCGGTGCGAAGGCCGGGGAACTCTTCGTCCAGCGGAACATCGGCAACATCGTCCCGGTCCACGACTGGAACTTCGCGACCGTGCTTGAGTACGCGCTCAACCACCTCAAGGTCGGGGATATCGTCATCTGCGGGCACTCGGACTGCGGTGCTATAAAAGGGCTCGACCACGAGAGCACGGACGCATACATCCCGCTCTGGCTCAACAACGCGATGGAGGCGAAACGCCGTGTCGACGGCAGGATGCAGGTACCGAAGAAACCCGAAGAAGAGAAGATCCGGCTGCGTCTCATTGAGATCGAGAACGTCGGCCTGCAGCTTGAGCACCTTCGCACCTACCCGCCGGTCAAGGTCGCGGAAAAAGAAGGACGGGTCCGGCTTCACGGCCTGTACTTCGACCTTGCGACCGGAGAGTTGAAGAAGATCTTCTAAGATTTCTCAAGGGCATAATCAATCTCTTCTTTTATCAGATCGAGCGAGACCCTTCCGATCGATGTGAGCCTGCCGTTGACGAGAACGATCGGGATCGGAGGTTGGCGCTCCTCGATGATCGTTCTGATGTGGTCGGGCATCTCCTCATCGAGCAGCGTCGTCTTCACCTCGACCCTGTCGTCGTATCCGGCGAGAAGTTCGTCGCGCAGGGCGCTGATAGCATCCATCAGGCTATTCGACGGGTAACAGGTCTCAAGGCCGCACGATCTGGTCTCGTCGCAGGGAAACGGGCCGCATTCGGATTCCGCAAACCCAACAATCTCAACAGTCACTTCTGCCATGCATCATCGGTGGGGGACCCGGGATATATTATTCTTCTTCTCGGGGAGCAGCGGGCGCAATGCCGCCCGGACGTCGCCTTCAACCCCCTCGATCCCGCTGACATCCCGGGCCCGGTCAAGGTCGCCGATCAGCACCGGGCCGGCGGGACGGATGCCCAGGTTCCCCATGAAGGCGTCGACCACGCGTGTTACACAGACAAACGGTTCGGTCCCCCGCCGTCCCGCGACGGCGACGAGCAGGCCCCGGGCGTGGACCTCGCTCCCCAGTACCTTCTCCCGGGCGTGGAGCCACTGACAGCGGTCAATCACCGCTTTGAGGGTCGCCGGGACGGTGCCGGTATATACCGGGGTGCAGACGACGAGGACGGACGCGGACTCGAGCGCCCGGATGATCCGGGGCATATCGTCGTCGACCGGGCAGTAACCGTAGTCGTAGCAGGTGTAACAGCCGATACACGGGCGGATCTCCATCTCCTGCAGGAAAAAGACCCGGGAAGAGAGATCCGCCCGGGCGACCTCGTCGTCGCACCACGACGCGATCCGCGCGGAGTTCCCAGACCGGCGCGGGCTCCCCTGCAGGATGACGACATCGGCCGTGCCGCTGCCCGGGAGCTGGCGGGTAAAAACCCTTGGACGGGGGTAAATCCGGGGGCGGGCCGCCACGTCGTGCGCGAGCCGCGAGAAGACGATCTCCGCCGCCTGCCGGGCGTCGAAGAGGGAGGCCGGCGGCACCTCATAGGAGTTGATGGCATAGGTGTAAACCGTCTCGGTGCCGCAGAGGACCTCGACGGTATACCGGATCATGCCCGGATAGATGCTTCCCAGGTCATCGAGGATGAGCCTGATGGTGAACGTCCCCTCAGGCGTCTCGATCGATCGAACCTTCTCTGCCGCGCTCTCGACCATTGTGCGTCCCTGGCGTTCAGCCGCCTTCAATATTTCGGGTTAATGCGGGTCGTCATTTCGTGTTACCGGCAGGGTTCCAGAGGCGGGCGTGCGATCTGTCATTAGCGTTAATAAGGAATCTGATCCACATGGTATGGTAATTCATGAAGGCGGTTCTGGGTCTTGAAGACGGAACATTTGTTATAGGGAATGGTTTTGGCGTTGAGGGAACATGTTCCGGGGAACTCGTCTTTTCCACGCAGATGACCGGTTACATGGAGGCATTGACGGACCCCAGTTATGCCGGGCAGATTTTGATGTTTACGTACCCCCTCATCGGGAATTACGGGGTAGATCTCCAGAATTTTGAGAGTCCGCGGGTTCACGCGCGCGGCTGTATCGCGCGTGAGATCGCGGCGGCGCCCGCGGCAGAACCCTCGGTTGCAGAATACTTCGAAGAAAACGGCCTTCTCGGGATATCGGGTGTCGATACCCGCAGTTTGACGATAAAGACCCGGACGTCCGGCACCCTCCGGACATCTCTCATCGTCGGCAGCGAGGACGGCGAAGAAGCGGTCCGGCGCGCCCGGGCCGTCTCCCCGATCAGCGACGTCGACCTCATCGGGAGCGTCTCCTGCCCCGAGCCGTACCGGATCAGCGGCCCCGGAAAGCGGATCGCCGTCATCGACCTCGGGGTGAAGCGGCACATCCTTGCAAGCCTCAGGTACCGCGGCGCCGACATCCACGTCTTCCCGCACACCGCCACACCGGACGAGGTGATGGCGGTAGAGCCCGACGCACTCTTCATCACCAACGGCCCCGGCGACCCGAGGAGAGCAACGCACGCCATCCGGTGCGTCCGGGATCTGGCCGGCGAGTTGCCGGTCATCGGCATCTGCATGGGCATCCAGGTGGCTGCCCTGGCTCTCGGTGCCGAGACCTACAAGATGAAGTTCGGTCACCGGGGAACAAACCAGCCGGTCCGCTACCAGGACGGGAGCATCTACATCACCACGCAGAACCACGGTTTTGCGGTGGATGAAGAGACCCTGCCTGAGGGATGCGTTGTCTCGTACCGGAACGTGAACGACGGCACGGTCGAGGGGTTCGAGAACGCCGACCTCAATATCACCTGCGTCCAGTTCCACCCGGAGGCGCACGGCGGACCCCGGGATACGGAGATGCACTTCTTTGACCGCGTCTATAAGGAGATACCATAATGCCGAAGAAGTCACACATCAAGAAAGTCCTCATCATTGGTTCCGGGCCTATCCAGATCGGACAGGCTGCGGAGTTTGACTTCTCGGGGTCGCAGGCCTGCCGCGCGCTCCGGGAAGAGGGTGTCAGGGTCGTCCTCGTGAACTCGAACCCGGCGACGATTCAGACCGACCCCGATACCGCAGACGTCATCTACATCGAGCCCCTGAAGGCCGATATCATAGCGAAGATCATCAAGAAGGAGAAGCCGGACGGGATCCTGAGCGGCATGGGCGGCCAGACCGGCCTGAACATGACGGCGGAACTCGCGGAGATGGGTGCGCTCGAGGGCGTGGAGATCCTGGGTACACCGCTTGAGGCGATCTACCGGGGAGAAGACCGGGAGCAGTTCCGGGACCTGATGAACGCCATCGGCGAACCTGTCCCCCGGAGTATGATCCTCGAGAACATGAATCAGATCGACGAGGCGATCCGCGAGGTCGGTCTCCCCGTGATCATCAGGCCGGCGTATACCCTGGGCGGCTCCGGGGGCGGCGTGGCGCACACGCCTGAAGAGATGCGGCGGATCATCGAGATCGGCCTCAACCGTTCCCGGATCCACCAGGTCCTGGTGGAGGAGAGCGTCGCCGGGTGGAAGGAGATCGAGTTCGAGGTGATGCGGGACGCATCCGATACCTGTATCATCGTCTGCGGCATGGAGAACGTCGACCCGATGGGCATCCACACCGGCGAGAGCGTGGTCGTTGCGCCCATCCTCACCCTGCGGGACGACGAATTCCAGACGCTCCGGACCGCCGCTATCCGGATCATCCGGGCGCTTGACGTTCAGGGCGGGTGCAACATCCAGTTCGCCTTCAAGGACGGCGACTACCGGATCATCGAGGTGAACCCCCGGGTCTCGCGCTCGTCTGCGCTCGCGTCCAAGGCGACCGGATACCCGATCGCCCGGGTGGCGGCCAAGATTGCCATTGGCCTCCGGCTCGACGAGATCATGAACCCCGTGACCGGCGTCACCCCGGCATCCTTCGAGCCCGCCATCGACTACGTGGTGGTGAAGGTCCCGAGGTGGCCCTTTGACAAGTTCAAGTCCGCAGACCGGACGCTCACCACGGCGATGAAGAGCACCGGCGAGGTGATGGCGATCGGGCGGACGGTTGAGGAGGCGTTCAAGAAGGCGCTCCGGTCGCTCGATAACGATATGCAGCGACACACGAGCCCAAGCGAGATCCGGATGATCCTTACGTCTCCGACGGACGAGCGGTTCGGGTGCCTCTTCGATGCCTTCCGCGAGGGGTTCACGGTCAGGGAGGTTGCAGACCTCACGGCCATCACGCCGTTCTTTTTAGAGAAGATCAAGAACATCGTGGATCTCGAACGGAAACTCGATACCGCTTTTGCGCCCGAGGATGTCAGGAGCGCGAAACGCTACGGCTTCTCGGACGAGGAGTTGCAGGCGCTTACGGGAAAGACCGCCGATGAGATCGGGGCCCTCGCCGGGAGTCCGACCTACAAGATGGTGGACACCTGCGCCGCCGAGTTCCCGGCAACCACGCCCTACTTCTACTCCACCTGGGAGGACGGGTGCGAACTGACCCGGAACGGCGCTAAAAAGGTGCTGATCCTGGGTTCCGGACCGATCCGGATCGGCCAGGGGATCGAGTTTGACTACTGCACCGTCCACGCGGTGATGGCGCTCCGCGAGGAAGAGGGGATCGAGGTTCATATCGTCAACAACAATCCCGAGACGGTCTCGACCGACGCCGATACATCCGACCGGCTCTTCTTTGAGCCGATGCAACTCGAGGATGTCATGAACATCCTCAAAAAGGACGAGTATTACGGTGTCATGGTCCAGTTCGGCGGCCAGAACTCGGTGAACCTGGCCATGCCGCTGGACGCGGAGATCAAGCGTCTCGGCCTTAAGACGAAGATCCTCGGCACGTCGCCCGACGCCATGGATGCGGCGGAAGACCGCGACCGGTTCAGCCGGCTCCTCACCCGGCTCGATATCCCGAGCCCGGCGAACAGTTCCGCCTACTCGGAGGAGGAGGCGCGGAAGATCGCCGGAGCGATCGGCTACCCGGTCCTGGTCAGGCCGTCCTACGTCCTCGGCGGGCGGGCGATGGAACTCGTCCATGACGAGACCGAACTTGAGTGTTATATCAAAGAGGCCGTCCGGGTGAGCAAGAAGCACCCGGTGCTGATCGACTCGTTCCTCCAGAGCGCTGTTGAGATCGACGTCGACGCGGTCTGCGACGGGACGGACGTCCTGATCGGCGGCATCATGGAGCATATCGAGTGGGCCGGGGTCCACTCCGGCGACTCGGCCTGCGTCATCCCGTCGCAGTCCCTCTCGCCCTCGGTGATCGCGCGGGTGCGCGACTACACGAAGAAGATCGCTCTCGGCCTCGGGGTCGTCGGGCTGATCAATATCCAGTACGCGGTCCGAAACGACGTGGTCTATGTGCTGGAGGCGAACCCGCGTGCGAGCCGGACCGTGCCGTTCGTCGCGAAGGCAACGGGCATCGCGCTCGCGAAACTCGCGGCAAAGGTAATGGTCGGCAGGAAACTTGCCGATATGGATGTCGCCGAGCGCGAGATCGAGCACGTAGCGGTGAAAGAGGTACTCCTGCCCTTCAACAGACTCCCCGGCGTGGACACCGTCCTCGGGCCGGAGATGAAGAGCACCGGCGAGGTGATGGGCATCGATTACGACTTCGGCCGGGCCTACTACAAGGCATGCACCGCCGCGGACAACACCCTGCCGACGACGGGAAACGTCTTCATCTCGGTGACGGACGAGCAGAAGGAGGAACTCCTGCCCGTCGCGCGGAAACTCCGGGAACTTGGCCTCTCGCTCTACGGCACGAGCGGGACGGTCGACTTCCTCACCCAGAACGGCGTCGAGGCAAATCTGGTCAGGAAGGTCCAGGAAGGCTCCCCGAACGTCATCGATGCCATGCGTTCCGGCAACATCCGGCTGATCATCAACACCCCGGCGGACAAGGCATCCCGGCAGGACCATATCCAGATCATGCGGGCCGCCGTCGATTACGGCATCCCCTACATCACCACGCTCCAGGCGGCCCGGGCCGCGGCGATGGCGATCGATGCCATCGAGCGCGAGGAGATCACCCTCGAGCCGCTCAGCCACTACATCGGGTCGGCGTAATCGGGCGCCCCGCACAACCTTTTTTGTCCGATTGTTATCTTCTCGCCGCTCCGGGCCGATGAACCCACGCTGCCCGGGTTGAACGCGGTGATGAACGCCCGGAACGCCGTGGAGCGGATACCCACGGGGCAATCCGGATCGATGTCGTGAAAAAAGAGCTCTGTTGAACCCCTATTCTGGCCTTCATCCTTACCCTGATGAGGCTGGTGCCGGACCAGGCCTGTCCCTGGGACGACCTTTTATTCTCGGGCATGTCCTCATGCGGTGGACCGTGGTGGCTATCGCCATTGGGGGTGGGGCTGACGGGGAGGGGTCTCCCCCTCCCCTGTCTCGCGCGAAGATCCGCACACCTCATCGACCCCACCCCGCCCGGTCTCCGGCCTCCTCCCCCTTCCTGCGGGGTGGGGGCAGTCATGGCGATACGCGGTGGAAAGCCGTGCCCCTGATTGCGGCCATCTGGAACAAACAGGGGGTTCAACAAAGCCGAAAAAAGAGGGGATTATGCTGTCCCAAGCCAGGCCTGGACCTTGTCGCGGTTGGCGTCGACCCACTTCTGGGCGGCTTCCTCTTCGGACATGCCGCCTGCGATATCGGTCATGACCGAGGCGATATCCTCAGCGGTCCACTCGAACCGGGTCAGGATACCGTGGGCCTCCGGGTCGTCGGTCGCGAGACCCTGCCGTGCGAGGGTCACGATATCCTCGGCCCCGCCGTAGACACCCTTCTGGTCTTCAAGGAACTTGAGGTCGTAGCGGCCGAACTTCCAGTGCGGCGACCACCCGGTCACTGCGACCCACTCCTCATCGTTGATGGAGGAGGAGAGCTCCGTCGCCATGCCGGCACTGCTGCTGGCAACCAGCTCGTAGTTGAGGCCGTATTCATCGATAGCCTGCTCGGTCCGGGTCATGATGCCCGCGCCGGGTTCAATGCCGACAATCCTGCCACCGAACTGATCGGCGACGCCGTTCATCTCCTCGATCGAGTTGATGGTCACGTAAGCCGGGACGACGAGTCCGATGCGTGCCGCTCCGGGGATGTTTTCATTGACGTAATCGATCCGGTCGCCGTACTTCTCCCAGTAACTTTCATGAGTGTGCGGGAGCCATCCGGTCGTCGTGAAGTCGACGTCGCCGTTGGCGAGCGCCTCAAAGAGCGGTCCTGCGTCGACTGCAACCAGCGTGACGTCGTATCCTGCCTCTTCAAAGACCTGCTTCATCACGTTGGAGCTGGCGATGGCGCAGTCCCAGGTGACGTAGCCGATGCTGACCTCCTTTTTGGGCTCGTTTGTCTGTGTGCCGGTACAACCGGCGGAGAAGAGGCAGAGCACCAGAACGATACCTGTCAGTGCGAGTGCGCTTCTCATCTTATAATCCATATATGTTCACCGTGTAATTTTTGCCGCGAAATCGCGGCTAAATGGCATTCAGAGCCCGGCTAAGTGGGGTTCCGGGCTCTCACGAACTGTCCGGACGACGTATGCGCCGATAGACCGGAAATAGAGCAGAGGTGGCAGTATGTGCCACTCCTGGCGTGTTTGCCCCCCAGGGCAAAAAGGCCAGATTTTGACCGCCTCAACGTATGGCCCTAACCCTATTTAGGTTTTACGGGTTCCGTTTTACAGATGGGGGCTCTCTTAAACCGGGTTTTGCGGGAAGAACGGCCATAAAACCATTCCCGATGCGCCGGCTATCCGTCATGTGTTTGAAGAGTATGAAAGAAGGTGCGGGAGGATGAGCAGACCGTTCGTTCTTCTCAAAGATATTATTGGGACAGGTCACCGGCTCTCATCATGCTGCGGCACAAGGTTCTGGGTGATCCTATCTAAGATGATTGCGAGGATTACGATAGCAAGCCCCGCCTCGAATCCCATGCCGATATTCACTCGCTGGATACCCACAAGCACCTGATAGCCGAGTCCTCTGGCACCGATCATCGATGCGATGACGGTCATGGAGAGGGCGAGCATGATGCACTGGTTCACCCCTGCCATGATGGTGGGAAGCGCAACCGGGAGCTGCACCTTGAAAAGTTTCTGCCGGGCCGTGGTGCCAAAGGCATCTGCAACTTCGATCAGTTCGATCGGCACCTGCCGGATGCCGAGGTTGGTGAGGCGCAATGCCGGCGGTATCGCGAAGACGACCGTTGCGATGATGCCTGGCACATTCCCGATCCCGAAGAAAATCACGGCAGGGATGAGGTAAACGAACGAAGGCATGGTCTGCATGAAGTCGAGGAACGGCCTGAGTGCAGCGTTCAGCGGATCGCTCCTTGCAGCCGCGATACCGAGCGGGAGCGATATCGCAAGCGCGAGCCCTGTCGATACGAGGACGAGAGCGAGAGTGAGCATGGCGAGATCCCAGAGTTGGAGGTCCCAGATCAACAGCAGGCCGAGCGCGGTGAGCCCTGCCAGTTTGATGTCGCGCCGGGTGACGAGCCAGACCAGCACGCTCGTGAGGAGGATCAGGACGGGTGGCGGTATGGCGATCAGAAGGTCCTGGAACTCGCTGATGAGGAACCCGAGCCCTTCGCTGATGCCGTCGAGCAGCCAGCCGAAGTACTGCTCGATCCAGTCTACGAGCGCCTCGACGGCATCTCCCACGGGGATTTTAGGAAGTTGCATGGGTCTCCTCCCCCTTTCGTGCCAGAGCGGCGAGGATGGCGCCGCGTGATATGACTCCCTTGAGCCTGCCCGTGTCGTCCACTACCGCTATAGGGTAGGGGCTCTCGACGATCAGCGAGATGATGTCGCCAAGCGATGCATCGGGAGCCACGATGGGAATGTCGGTGATGAGGATATCCGTCATCTGTTTTCCCTTCTTGACGGCTTCGGCGGCGTCGTCGAGCGTCACCCGGCCACGGAGCAGGCGCTGGCGGGTGACGACGAATATCCCCGGGATGTCGTGCTCCTCCATGAGGTGCAGGGCCACCCTCGGCCCTGCGGTGCATTGGGCAACCGGTTCGGGGTGGCGCATCACGTCGCTTGCCGAAAGAACCCGTGTCAAGTCCACGTCGGCGACGAACTTCTCGACGTAGGCGTTCTCCGGGTTCGTCAGGATCTCTTCGGGGGTGCCGATCTGCACGATCGCACCGTCTTTCATCAGGGCGATGCGATCACCGAGTTTCAGGGCCTCATCGAGGTCGTGGGTGACGAAGATGATCGTCTTAGCCAGCCGCTGCTGGAGATCCAGCAGTTCATCCTGCATATCTCTCCTGATAAGCGGATCGAGAGCGCTGAACGCCTCATCCATCAGGAGGATGTCCGGGTCGCTCGTGAGCGCCCGGGCAAGCCCGACCCGCTGCTTCATGCCGCCGGAGAGGTGAGAGGGCATGCTCGCCCCGTAACCGCCGAGCCCCACCATCTGAAGTATTTCTTCGGCTTTTTTGTGACGCTCGTCTGCCGGGATGCCCTGGATCTCAAGACCGAAGGCGACGTTGTCGAGAACCGTCCGATGCGGGAGGAGAGCAAAACTCTGGAAGATCATGCCTAACTTGCGCCGCCGGGTCGCTCGCAGTTCTTCCTGGCTCATCCCGACGATATCTTCCCCGTCTATGTGTATTTCGCCCCAGAAGCGTTGATTTCCCGCTCCCCGAGAGTCCCATCAGGACGAATGTTTCGCCCCGCATTACCTCAAAAGAGACGTTATTGAGGGCCAGTGTTGCACCGATCTCTTCGTAGATCTCCTGTTTTGAGCAGCCGGACCGGTGCAGCGCCAGCGCCTTCTCGGGATCCTGCCCGAATATCCGGGTCAGGCCCCTTATACTGACGATTGGTTGTAACGATGTTGAGTCTTCTCTGGATACATTCTCAAAAATGACGGAACCCTCCGACTCAGGATTTCTATTTTATCTGCCTTATAATTTCGTGTTTTTGAAAATGCTCGCTATTAATTGGGATTTGTGTTTTTCCGGCATTTTGCGGCGCATTTAATTATAGACTGCAACCCTGTCCGTTATCCTGCGATTTACAGGCATTTCGCCGATTATTCAGCGTATGAAGGTCATTTTACCGGATCCCGATCTCCGGGGCTCCCCGGGGAGAAGGGGCCCGGGGCTGGGGGTGCCGCCATGGTGGGTCTCCCGTGCACCCCGGTATCTTTTGGCCTCCGCAAATACCGGGAATGGTTGGGGTTCCTGCCGGTGCGCCCGTCCATACCACTTCTTTTATTGGGTGAAAGGTCATATCAATGTAGATTACTCCAGACTGTCTGTTAGACAGGAACCAGGAACGCGGAGATCAGTAACATGGAAAAGGGAAAAGTCGTCCTAGCATTTTCGGGAGGTCTCGACACCTCCATCTGTATCCCCCTCCTGCGCGAGCACTACGGGTTTGACGAGATCGTCACCGTTGCCGTCGACGTGGGCCAGCCCGAGGAGGAGATAACCCGGGCAACCGAGAAGGGCCGGAAGCTTGCAGACAAACACTACACCATCGACGCCAGGGAGAAGTTCGTAGCGGACTATATCTTCCCCTCGATCAAGGCGAACGGGTCCTACGAGGGTTACCCGATGGGCACGGCGCTCGCCCGGCCGCTGATCGCCGAAGAGATCGTGAAGGTCGCAAAGCAGGAAGGCGCGTCAAAGATCGCACACGGGTGCACCGGGAAGGGAAACGACCAGCTCCGGTTCGACTTCATCTTCAGGTCCGCCGGGTACGATATCATTGCACCGATGCGGGAGATGAACCTGACCCGCGAGTGGGAGATCTGCTACGCAGAGGAGCACAACGTCCCCGTGACCGTGGCGAAGGATAAGCCCTACAGCATCGACGAGAACTTCTGGAGCCGGAGCATCGAGGGCGGCAACCTCGAAGACCCGGCCTTCCACCCGCCTGAGGAGATCTACGCCTGGACGGTATCGCCATTCGCGGCCCCCGACGCTATGGAGGAGGTCCGGATCGAGTTCGAGAAGGGAATCCCGGTCGCTCTCAACGGAAAGAGACTCCCTGGCATCGCCCTGATCCAGGAGTTGAACCGGATTGCTGGAAGGAACGGCGTGGGCCGCAACGACATGATCGAGGACCGGATCCTCGGCCTGAAGGCCCGCGAGAACTACGAGCACCCGGCCGCGACCGTCCTCCTTGCCGCGCATCGCGACCTCGAGCACCTCGTCCTGACGCGCTCGGAACTCGCGTTCAAGCATATCGTCGACGACAAGTGGTCGGAGCTGGCCTATATGGGGCTCGTGCATGAACCGCTCTTCTACGCGCTGAATGCGTTCATCGATAAGACACAGGAGCGGGCGAGCGGTTTCGTGGACATCGGCCTGTATAAGGGCAGCGTGAAGGTGCTCGGCCGGAGCTCGGATCTCGGGCTGTACTCGGACGACCTCGTCTCCTTCGACTCGACGACGATCGACCAGAACCACGCCGTCGGGTTCTCGAATTATTTCGGACTGCAGGCGCGCCTCTTCCAGAACCTCAAGAAGCGTTGAAGGGGTGCCTACAGCACCTTCTTTCCGGCTTCTTTTCCCGGCGTGCATTCGAAGACGTCGGTGATCTTGATGACGATGAGCGATTTCGCCGGGTATTTATGGCCCTTCGCTTTCACCTGGTCACGGAATTTCTCGTAATCGGCCCCGGACGTCTTGATCTCGGTATCGCCCTTCACCTGGAAGCAGCGCTTGGTCTCCTGATCGTAGAAGTAGAGGGCCACAACAGGGTTCTCTTTGAGGTTTTCAAGCGTCTTTACCATGTAGTTGTCCATGATCCAGACGGTATCGTCGGCGATGAGCTGTATCGACGCCATCGGCGCCACGTTCGGGACGCCGCTTTTCGATGCAGTAGCCATCGGCATGACTTTGGTTTTGTTAAATACTTCCTTAATCTCACCTGAAAGCGCAACCATACGATTCACCTCTTCCTGGAAGCGGAACGAGCGCGGGGAGGCGCCAAAACCGTTTCCGGTAATGTGGTTATCCGCGCTATCGATATATAAGAGCTCTGCCGGGGTCGCCGTTACCAGCCGATTTGACGTGAACCGGTAACGACGGAGTAGCTTCCGGCCCGCACCGGCAGGTCCAAAAATGCGGGGCGCAAGTGAGATGGGGTCTCCCTCGTTCCCACTGAAATCCTTTGGATTTCTCAAATCCCTGCCGTTTTGGTGACGCTAAAATCCCGCCCGAATCGGAATAGCCCTCCTGGAGGGCAGGTACTCGAAGATCCGGCCGGGGAAGGAAGCCTGCTGGAGGGTCTCTGCTCTCTGTCTTTTAGATGCCTTATGCGAGTATGGAAAAATATAAGCGGGCGGACAGGGAAAAGACTACTATGTGTGCCCGCTTTCTGGAGCGCTTTTTCAAACCTACCCCGCACATCGTCGAAAGCCCGCCCCCGCCGTCGCTCTCCCACGGACCGGGCAACGGTGTTCCGGAGTACCGGGTGAAGCCCTACTTCATCGTGGCGTCTGTCGAGATGGGCAATACTACGACAAAGTGCATTCTGACCGGCACGAACCTGGAGACGGGCAGGTCCTACGTCATCAACAAGACCGTGACCATGAGCCGTGATGTCAGGCCACCAAAACCGGGCGAGACGATCTTCGGGGCGACCCTGGACGGCACGGAACTGACGCGAGAATCGGTCACGGAACTGGTGCGCGACACCCTGCTCCAGTGTCACAAAGACGCTCACCTGAGTATCAAGGACGACCTGGACTTCGTTGTCAGGAGCACCGGCGTCGTGGCGGCGATGGATTCTCCCGACCAGGTCGGGGACTTCGTCATCGCTCTCGCGAACGGCAGCCTCGAAGCCGGGGTTCCCCCGCGGAAGATGACGCCGCCGATGTCGATCGACAACCTCCCGCCGAAACTCCGGCAGTTCTCGTTTGCCGACAAGGTGGTCTTTATCGGCGCGGTGGCCGGCGTCGTGCCGCCGGTCGGGTGTACCGGCGTCGAGATGGTGGCAAACGAGATGGAAGGGGAGCTTGCGATGGCGGGCATCAAGGAGGGCGCCAAGTGGACGCCGGTCGATTTCCGGAACCCCTGCATATCCATCGACTTCGGGACCACGCTCGATGGACGGATCACGAGCGACGTTGCCCCGGACGAACCGAACCCCTTCGCCCAGACGACCGGGAACTTCTGCGGGCTTGCGGGTGCCATACCGGATGCGATCGTCCGGGGCACCGGGCTTGTAAAGAACCGGACGGGGACGGCCCTCGACCTCTTCGGCGACCACAGCATTCAGGGCGCGTTCGGGGGCAGGAAGCGGTCCGTCGTTGACGGCTACGTCGACCGGTGCCACGAGCATATCGATATCCGGATCGTCCCGCCCGACCGGACGAGGTTCGGACGGGTCCCGGTCTGCGCCGAGGTGGCCGAAAAATCGGGCGTTGCTCTTATCGGGTGCGACTCGGGCGTCAACGGCAGCGAGATGCCGGCTCTCGAGGAGATCGGGCGCGAGATCCACGAGACGCACGGCATGGGCATGCTGACCGAGGTCGTCGACCGGGTCTGCGCGAGGATGGCGCTCCGGCTCATCGATGTCGCCATCGAGCGGGGGATGGTCCCACCGAACTCGTCGATCGGGTTCACCGGGCGGGCGGCGATCTCGGGGAGGAAGCCCGAGTACATCCTCGCCGGCATCACGGAGCGGAACCTCTATGAGATCCCGAACGACCACCTGGTCTTTGTGGATGACGGCCTTGCCCGGGGAGCGGCACTGATGGGGCGGTGCATGAACTCGCTCGGGAAGCCGAAGACCCCGCTCGGCGGCGTGCGGGGAGGGCCATGTATTATGTCCCGCCGGATCAAAATAGGAAAGTAGGATATGGTAATGATGGCTGAAGAAGAACTCTACGATATGCTCGTCCCCCCGGGTGTGCCCCGCAAGATGATCTACGACGTCGTCGATAAGTTCGACGTAGAAGTGGTTCGGCGGCAGCAGAAACTGTCGTTTGCGAACATGGACGGGGACGCGAGAGAACTGATTGCGTTCCGCGGGAAGAGAGAGGTCGTCGAAGAAGTGCAGAAGTACCTTTTCGAGCAGCTCAAAGAGTTCATCGCGGAATAGATACACTTTTTTTCTTATTTACGCGCCGGGAATTCCGGCATGAGGCATGACCCGGACTCTACGGTGAAAACCGGGGTGATGATTGGAGGGGGAGTTGACACACCGGGACTATTTGAGGTCATTCTGGTACCCTCCTGGCAGAAAATCCCATCCGCGAATATTTCAGAGTTCTGCTCGTACTGGAACATCGCCTATCCCCATGCACGGCTTTCCAGGGAATATCGCCACGCACTGCCCCCGCCCCACGGGGCGGGGGAGGAGACCGGAGGCCGGGTGGGGTGGGGGCTAGAGGTATCCCTTATGAGTTGGAGACAGGGGAGGGGGGATGCTCCCCCTCCCCGTCAGCCCCTCCCCCCATGGCGATACTCCCACGGTCCAGTGTCCCGGGATCTCTCACAGTTATGGCGCGTAGTTTGAGATGTTACCCGGTTTCAAATCGCGACGATTCGCCAGAACAGAACAGAAGCACTGCTAGGCGCGAGTTGCACAGTTCACTAAAAATCCGTGCATGGGCCCTCCGTCAGGGGATACTGCGACGTCCTGGTCGGGAAGAGCCCATAACCGATTCCACCCGTTGAACCTGTGGGTGGAACGATCGTATCGGTGTTTTAGTCCGTAGAAGGCATGCCGCCCGCGATCAGCCGCACGAGCAGCGCCTTCTGCGCGTGGAGCCGGTTCTCGGCCTGGTCCCAGACGATGCTCTGCGGCCCTTCCAGCACCTCGTCGGTGATCTCCTCTCCGCGGTGGGCGGGGAGGCAGTGCATCACGAGAGCGTCGGGCGATGCCTGCGCAAGAAGGCGGGAATCTATCGTGTAACCCTTGAGGGCCCGCAGGCGCTCGGCACGCTCCTGTTCGTCGCCCATCGAGACCCAGATGTCGGTGTAGAGGACATCCGCGTCGCGGACCGCTTCCGCCGGGTCGGCGACGACGCTGACCCTGCCTCCTGCCGCCCGTGCCTTACTGATGACCGCATCGCCGGGCTGGTAACGCGGAGGGCTTGCGACCACGATCTCCATCCCGGTCAGGGCAGAGGAGAGTATCCACGAGTTGCAGACGTTGTTGCCGTCCCCGATCCAGGCGAGTTTCAGGCCGTGGAGATCGCCGAACCGCTCGCTCAAGGTCATGATGTCGGCCAGCACCTGGCAGGGGTGCATGCGGTCCGATAACCCGTTGATGACCGGGACGGTCGAGTAGCGGGCGAACTCCTCGATGGTGGCGTGCTTATAGGCGCGGATCATCACCGCGTCGACGTAGCGGGCAAGCACCCGTGCCGTATCCCGGATCTCTTCCCCCCGCCCGAGCTGCATATCCTGGGGGTTTAAGAAGAGTGCATGGCCCCCGAGGTCGGTCATCCCCACCTCGAACGAGACCCGGGTGCGGGTGGACGCCTTCTCAAAGATCATCCCGAGGCTCTTTCCCCTGAGGAATTCGTGCGCAGTCCCTGCACACTTCAGCCGCTTTACGCGCATTGCGTCGGCGACGATGCTCTCAAGTTCATACTCGTCGATATCGATGATCGAGAGAAAATCCTTCTTCATGCAATCTCCTTCATGTGCTGGCATCGCTTCTCGAGGATCTCGGAGGTGCCGATGTCTCTGCGGTAAAAGACGCGCCCTGAGACGGAAGATGCCGCCTTCTCGGCTATTGCTTCGGCTTCCTCGAGTGTCTCCCCCCTCCCGACGAACGCGAGCGTTCGCGATGTCTGGGTATAGAGCGTCCCGTCCCGCTCTTCGACGTTTGCGTAGTAAAGCAGGGCGTCGCCGTAGTCGCCGATAGTGAGGGGCTGGCGGGTCACCGGGGCCTCCGGGTAGCCCTCGGGGACGAGGTACTTGCAGACCGTCGCTCTGTTCGCGAACCGGACATGTGACGGCGAGAGGTCTCCATCGATGATATGGCGGACGATCCCGGAGAAGTCCGACTCCAGGAGCGAGAGGACGTTCATCGCCTCAGGGTCCCCGAAGCGGGCGTTAAACTCGATGACCCTGGGCCCCTCGCAGGTGTTCATGAACTGGCCGTAAAGGATCCCGCGGTACGGCGTCCCCTCGGCCCGCATGGCCGCGACCATATCCTCCATGATCCGGAGCGCTCTCTCGTAGTCCGATTGGGTGACGAAGGGAAGCATGTGATCCGGCATGGAATATGAGCCCATGCCGCCGGTGTTCGGCCCCACATCCCCCTCGTATGCACGTTTGTGGTCCTGCACGAGCGGCATGGGCACCAGGTGCTCGCCATCGACAAACGCCTGGAGGGTGAACTCCTCCCCGATAAGCCGCTCTTCCAGCACGACCTCTCCCCCGATCTCCCGGGCATACTCGACGGCCCCCGCCACGTCGACGTGCTCGCCCATGATCCGCACACCCTTCCCACCGGTCAGGCCGATAGGCTTGACGGCGAGGTCGCCATTGTAGGCCTCGATGAACCGCCGTGCCTCCTCGGGGTCGTGGCAGACCCGGTATTCCGGGCACCCCGCGATCCCGTGCCGTTCCATCAGCCGGCGGCAGAACGCCTTGTCCGTCTCAAGCTTGGCCGCGGCACGGGTCGGCCCCATGCAGGGTATCCCCGCCTCCTCGAGGTGGTCGACGACGCCTGCCTCAAGGGGCGCCTCCGGGCCGATGACCGCAACGTCAACTCCGCAATCGATGGCGAATGTAACTATCTTCGGGATATTGGTCTCTTTTTCGAGGAGCACCCGCTCCGAGAGCCGGGCAATCCCCGGGTTCTTGCGTGCCATGACAGAAAATATTCTCATGCCACTGTTGCAGGAAAGCGCCCTGGTGATCGCATGCTCCCTGCCACCACCGCCTACAACGAGTACTTTCATATCCATCTATTCGCCTGCTCGTAAAAAATGTTTATCCGTCCATCAGTTCGCTGACCCGCACAAGAGCATGAAGCGACGCGCCTTTTTCTGCAAGTGCCTCATGGGCGCCTGCTTCCCGGTCAACGACGGTCACGACCAGGTCTACGTGCGCGCCCGCGGCACGCAGCGCCGCGAGGCCGTACAGGGCGCTCCCCCCGGACGTGGTCACATCCTCGACAAGCAGCACGTTTTTGCCGCTCACTTCGCCGATGATCGTGCCGGATTTACCGTGGTCCTTCTCCGCTTTCCTGATGATCGCGAACGGCCGGCCGCTCGCGAGCGAGACGGCCACGGCGATCGGTACGGCGCCGACCGCCACCCCGGCCACCATATCGAACTCCCATTCTTCGGCAATGGCTTTTCCGATTGCGGAAAGGATGGCGGGCTTCGTCGTTGCGGCTTTGATGTCGATGTAGTAGGGGCTCTGAGCTCCCGATGCAAGGACGAAGTCCCCGAACTCGATAGCCCCGCTCTCAAGTAACAGTGTCGCGATTGGGTTTACCATGGTACCTCTTTAACTCCGATGTAATAGCCGATAATGTTCACTACCCGGTGAAGGAGGGGCGTCATGATGATGATCCAGACTGCAATGGGTAAGGTAATATTCCCAAACAACCATTGGGGATAAACCAGGAGGATAAGCAGGAAGGAACCGACAACCAGGTCGTACTGATCGGCCAGGAACCAGGATTCGCCCCGCTCTTTACCCAGTCTCCGCTTCAGGTAACTCTTGACGAGATCGCCGAGGAGCGCGCCTGTCGCGAGCAGCGTAACGGAGATGAAGGTCTGGTAGGGGAGTGCGGTCAGGCTGAACGTGAACCAGGCCCAGATCTCGACGAGACCCGCCAGTATTCCACAGAGGACACCCCCGAAGAACCCCCGGTAAGTCTTGCCGTCGCCGAAGATTCTTCTTCCGTCACCGGATCTCCTGCCAAAGTCGATGGGTGTCCCGCCGCCGAAGAGTGCGGCCGCTGAGTTCGGCACGTATGCCGGAATCATGATCCACAACGCCGCGAGCCCGGAGAAGATCCAGTATCCGACGTCTGCATCGATAAGCGTCAATACACAGTACAATCAGTAAATATAAAGATTAAAGTGTCGAAATATGAGATACGAATGAATAGGTGGGCACGGTGAGAGAATGCTGATAAAAAAGACAAAGAGCCTCTGCCCAACATGTGGTCGCGTGCTCGACGCCAATATCGTTGAGGAAGAGGGGAAGGTCTGGCTGGTCCGTACCTGCCCTGAACACGGCGCGTATCGGGCCATCTACTGGTCGGACGCAGAGATGTACCGGAGGTTCGACGCCTACGAACGCATTGGGGAGGGAATTTCGAACCCGCGGAAGATCGCTTCCCTGGAAGGGTGCCCGAACGACTGTGGTATCTGTCAGAATCACCGGTCAACGACGCTGCTCGCGAACATCGACCTGACGAACCGGTGTAACCTCAACTGTGACTTCTGCTTTGCGAATGCCCGGGCATGCGGTTACATCTACGAACCGACCTTCGACCAGGTCATCGGGATGCTGCGCATGCTGCGTGAGGAGAAGCCCGTGCCGACGCTCGCCGTCCAGTTTTCGGGCGGCGAACCGACGATGCGTGACGATCTCCCCGAGATCATCCGGAAAGCGAAAGAACTCGGGCTGTGCCAGGTTCAGGTCGCGACGAACGGCATCAGGCTCGCGCAGGAGCCCGACTACGCCGCGCAGCTGAAGGCGGCAGGGCTCTCCACCGTCTACCTGCACTTTGACGGCGTAACCCGCGAGACGAACTTCAAACTCGCGAGCGACCGGCGGGCCATAGAGAACTGCGAGAAGATAGGCCTTGGAATGGTGCTGGTGCCCACGGTCATCAAGGGCAGGAACGACCACGAGGTGGGCGCCATCATCAGGTATGCCGCGGAGCATATCAAGACCATCCGGGGCGTCAACTTCCAGCCGGTGTCGTTCACCGGGGCCGCAAGCGAGGATGATGTCAGGAAAGAGCGGATCACCATCCCGGAACTCACGAAGCGGATCGAGGAGCAGACGGACGGCGTGATCAAGCAGGACTACTTCTACCCCGTGCCCTGTGTCGTCCCGATCTCCGAACTTGTCGAGGCGTATACGGGCAAACCCCAGATCACGTTCACCACGCACCAGCACTGCGGCGCAGCGACCTATGTCTTCGTCACCGACGAAGGTATGGTTCCGATCAACAGGATGGTGGACGTCGACGCCTTCTTCGAGTCGGTCGAGAAGATGGCGACGAAACTCGCGAAAGGCGGGTCGCTTAACAAATATATGACCCTTGTCGAGGGCGTCAAGGATCTCTACGGTTCCACGAGAAATGCGGAGCAGGCGAGCACCGGGGAGTTCATAAAGTTGATAGGAAGGACCCTCGTGAAGCAGAACTTCGAGGCTCTGCGCGAGTTCCACTGGAACGCCCTCTTTATCGGCACGATGCACTTCATGGACAAGTATAACTACGATCTCTCCCGGGTGGAGCGGTGCTGCATCCATTACGCGACCCCCGATGGCCGCCTGATCCCGTTCTGCACCTACAACAGCGGCCCGGTCTACCGCGAGCAGGTCTGGAAAGCCTTCGCGCAGCCCCAGAAGGACGAGTGACGGCCTGCCCAATACGGAGACGGGGAGGGTGTTGATCGACCCCTCCCCGGGCGGCTGTTTTATGCGATGATGTTCTTTCTCGAGTTCCTGTCGTTCGTGTCTGGCAATTTCTGCAGTCACACCGACACGGATTTCAAGGGGACTGCGCACCTTGCACCTGCGGTGCTCGTGCTCTCGCCTTTCGACCGATCGCGTATCGCCACGCACTGCCCCCGCCCCACAGGGGCGGGGGAGGAGGCCGGAGGCCGGGCGGGGTGGGGCTACAGGTATCTCGTTAATGAGATAGAGACAGGGGAGGGGGGCATGCCCCCTCCCCCCATGGCGATAGTCCCACGGTCCACTGCACGGTGTCTGTCCTTATTTCGGTTGCGGCATTTCCGGCACCCACACCTGGCAGTGCTCACGCTCCGCAGGGCTGATGTTACGGGAACGGCAGTTCGTATCCCTCGTCGTCCCCGAGGACGAGAGCGGCGATGGCGAGATCCTGTATCGCGAGTCCCGTGGAATCAAAGACCGTGATGGCGTCCGGGGACGACCGTCCTTTCTTCCCGATAACGACCTCCCCGAGGGTTCCCGCGATCCGGCCGGGATCGTAGTGGCCGGTGGATACCGGGACATTAATCTCGCCCGAGTGGATGGCCTGGCTGAGGTCGTCGACGAAGACCTCAGCCTTCAACAGGAGCAGGGGGTCCAGTTCCTGTTTTCCGGGCGCATCCGCGCCGATCGTGTTGATGTGCGTCCCTTCGTGGACCCAGTCCGCCATCACGACCGGTTTCGTCGACGGCGTCGTCGTGGTCAGCACGTCGCAATCGCAGGCGCGCTCAATCGGGAGGCTCCGGGCGTTGTAGTCCGAGTAACGCGCTGCAAATGCCTCCGCGCTCTTCTCCGTCCTGCTCCAGACCAGAATCTCCTCGATCGTGAGCGCGGCTGCCATCGCCTCGACCAGCGCCTCCGCCTGCCGCCCGGCCCCTATGACGCCGAGGGTGACGGACTGCCGGGGCGCGAGGTACCTCGCTGCCACGGCGCCCGCTGCTCCGGTACGGATCGCTGTAAGTTCGGTGGCGTTGACGATCGCCCGGGGCGCACCCGTCTCCACATCGATGATGATCGTGAGCGCCATGACGGTGGGCAGGCCTCTCACGCGGTTGTGCGGGTGGACGTTGACGACCTTTACCCCGGCAATCCCGAGCGCCGGGAGGTATGCGGGCATCGTGCGGAAATCCCCGTTCCCGACGAACGTCACGTAGACCTTCGGTGGCATCTGAACGCCCCCTCTGCCGTGCTCGGCAAAAGCCGCCTCAACCGCTGAATTCACCTCGGCATACGACGGGTATCCGGCATGAACCGGGTAATACTTCATCAGGCGATCACCCCTTGACGGCGGGGCGTCGGCCGTGCCCCCTGTGCGGTGTGGGAATCCATAGGCCTATCTCCAGCCCGCCGGGATATCAACTGTTGGGTGCGAAAGAGCCCGGGTGGGAAACGCCTGCTCTGGCAGACCCTGCCGTATGGCTAAAAAAGAATGTGTTCTGGGCCGGAGTGGGGGGTGTTCGCCCCCTCTCTCAGGCCGGCCCGGTCTGCATGCCCCGTATCGAGAGCCGGATCAGACCGAGATTGGCGTCGGGCTTTGCGAGTATGCAGAGGGAGAGGTCACCGTAAGGCGCGATGATGAGTTTCCCTCCCGGTGTCTCGAGGATCATCTGGGAGAGATTTCCCATCTCCATATCGGCGGTGATACGGGTGCCGGCGCGGAGCAGGTCTTCGGCGACCGCAGCCACCTGGTCAAAGTCCGCGGAGCCCACCGACTGAAGGCCAAACCCCTCGTGAAAGACCGAGACGGCAATGACGCCCGGCTGAAGTGCGATCTGATCGAGGCAGCTCGTCTCCGCCGAGCGGGCCCGGGCAGCAGCGGGTTTTGCTGCACCGTCTCCGCTTACGAGGCATCCCGTCTCACGGGATGCCTCCCGGGCCGCCCCGGTCTCTTCGGCGGTGTACGCGATAAGTTCATAATTGAGCGAGGTCCGGTCAAGTAGATGCCTGTAAGCTTCGTCTCCACTGAGCAACAGGTTATTGTCGGTATCCTCGAACGCGGCTGCGTATGGATTCCCGTTCTGGACCAGGATAAAACCGGCCCCTTTGGGGCCATCGATACGCACCGCTCCCGTGAAGTGAGGGCTGATCGAAGCAAGGGCCGCCATAGACCCCTGCAATCGCCCCAGTGAGACGCCGTCGGGTAGCATCGTCTCACAGAGCAGCAGTTATCCGATCCCTGTTCTTCTTCAGTTCGTACCGGATTCGCCCGACGTTGACATTCGCGTTCGCCACGATGGCGATCAACTCGTCCTCCGAGAGCGGAGAGAGCAGGATGGGCCCGTTCTCCAGTTCGATGAGCATCTGGGACATTTCTCCCTTCCCGAGTTCGTTGCTCATTGCCTCAGACGTACCCATGCCGGTCGATGCCATGGCACCGAGAGCCTCTATGTCCACGTCCCCTGCAACGACACTCTCGATCACAAAGCCATCCCGCCCCGCCACGACTGCGGCGGTAACCCCGTCAAGTTTTAGAAATTCTCCCAGGATCTGTTTTAACATACCTTCATCGCCTCACGTTCTTCTGATGCACTCAATCCGGAGGGGCATCTTTCCTATCGCGTGCGTTGCGCACGAGATGCAGGGGTCATACGCCCTGATGATCATCTCGATACGGTTTGCCGCCCCTTCAGTCAACGCTCCGTTCTCCACCACCCGGCGTGCCATATCCTCCACACCCCGGTCGATTGCGTAGTTGTTCTGGCAGGTCGCCACGATGAGGTTGCACCGCTCGATGATGCCGGCCTCATTGACGGTATAGTCGTGAATCAGGGTCCCCCGGGGAGCCTCGATGATCCCGACGCCCCGCCGGTTTACCACCTTCCCTGCCGGAGTCCGGATATCGGAACCGGTGATGCCGGGGTCCGAGAGCAACGCAACCGCCCGCTCGCACGAGGCGAGGAACTCGATGTAGCGTGCCAGGTGGTAGGCGAGCGCAGCCTGGGTGAGGGTGCCGAACCGCTGCCGGTACTCCGCGAGAGCAGCGTCCGCATGCTCCGTGCCCATCCTCTCCACGATGTTGAGCCGGGCGAGCGGCCCGACCCGGTAATAGTCTCCGCCCTTGAACCGGGCGAACTTCAGGTAGGACCAATCTTCCGAATACTCCTCGATGAAGTTCGTGTACTCCGGGCCTGAGAACGAACCTACTCTGCCTCCGTCCGGGCCGAGCATCGCAACAGGCCCGTCGCAGGTAGAGTGGAGCCCGTGATTGGTCATGCCCATGAATCCTGTCTTTACAGCCCCGATCTCCGTATCGACGCCGTCGAGGAGGCCGCGTGCGAGATCCCACCCCTCGCGGGCAATCGTGAGCGCTTCAGCCGCCATAACAGCCAGTTCCGCTCTCTTTCCTTCCGTGAGCGGCGTCGACATCCCTCCGGGGAGCGCGTTTGCCGGGTGGATGGGCTTGCCGCCGACCGCTTCCGTCAGGCGCTGGCCGAACTTCCGGACCGCGATCGCTTTCTTCGCGAGTTCCGGCGAGTGACGGGCAAGCCCGATGACGTTACGCGTCTCCGGGGAGCTGTCGTAGCCCAGGATGAAGTCGGGTGCCGCGAGCATGAAGAAGTGGAGGGCGTGGGAATGGATGAACTGGCCGACGCTGAGGAGTTCCCGGAGTTTCTTTCCGGTCGCGGGCGGCTCGACACCGAAGATCTGGTCGGTCGCCTTCGCCGCCGCCAGGTGGTGCGCCGAGGGGCATATCCCGCAGATGCGGGGCGTGATCCGGGGGGCTTCCTCGATTGCAGCGCCGATGAGGAATTTCTCAAATCCTCTCAGTTCCACGACCTGGAAGTGGGCCGAGTCGACTTCTCCCTGGTCGTTGAGGTAGATCTTGACGCCGGCGTGGCCTTCGATCCGGGTCACCGGACTGATCGTGATCTCCTTCATTTACTCCTCTCCTTAACGAGGTCCCGGATCTTTGACGTCTCTTTATCTTCCATGATCAGGCTCCCGATGGTGAAGGCGTACATCGTGTGGGCGACGTCGTAGAGTTCCTTCTCCACCTCTTTCTGTGGCTTGTCGGTGAGATCCGAGATCCTCCTCACCATCATGCCGTGGATGTCCCGGCAGGGTTCACGGAGGATATCGAGCGACGGGCCGTTGCATCCGTGGCACGGGATGTTGTTTTTAGGGCACGACGCCCCGCATCTCCCGAAGGTGACGCTCCCGAGACAGAGATATCCCTGCCCGAGCAGGCAGTGCTCACGGTCGGGAACACCCTCGTGCCGCCGCTTGAGCGTCCAGTTATCGACCTGTCCCATGATCCTGTCGCACTCTGCACAGACGGATTTACGTGAGAGTTCGAGTGTATTGCCCGCGATCATTGCCGGGATGATCTGCTTTAAGAACGCCTCTTTCGGCGGGCAGCCCGTGACGTAGTAATCGATCTTTACGAGGTCTCCTAACGCAAACGCCCGGTAGAGGAACGGCGGCACATCCGTCGGGATAACCCCGTTGGGCTTCGTCGTTTCAACCTCCCGGTAGACGCAGGAGAAGAGGTCCTCGTTCGAGCTCAGCATCGAGAGGCCGGATATCCCGCCGTAGCAGGCGCAGGTCCCGAGCGCCACGAGCGTCTTTGCTCGCTTCCGGATCTTCTCGAGGCGTTCGCGGTTCTCAACATTTCGGACGGCCCCGGTCACGAACGCGATGTCGATGCCCTCAGGGGGCTCTTTTACGTCCATAACTACCGGAGAGTAGACAATGTCCGCCTCCGCGACGACATCCAGGAGCATCTCGTGGAGATCGAGCACCGCAATCGTGCATCCCGAACACCCTGCCAGTTCTTCAATAGCGATCTTCATCATTCCGCCTCATTTCAGAACCAGTTTCTTTAAGCAGGCATTCGGGCCGGTGTGGACGATCTCCAGTTTGGCTTTCCTGCCGGTGATCTCCTCGATCGCCCCGACGACGTAGCCGAAGAGGGTCTGGCAAAGCGGGCCGCCCTGGTCGAGACCGTTGCGCCGGAGCGTCTGGCGGACGATGCAGTCGTGGAAGACGAGATAGATGAAGGTCTCGCCGTTCTCCTCGATGATGAACGTCTCCTTATCCTCGGGCTTCCAGACCTCGAAGGAGTACTGGCCGCGGAGCAGGTCGGAGAGTTCGTGAAGCGCTCCCTCCACGTCATCGCGCTTCTGGAAGTACTTGGCGACCTCGTGGCCGAACTTCTTCCCGGCGCGGTAGGTGACTGCGTTTGCCCCCCTGCCTGCGATCTCCTCAAGTGACCTGATGATCAGGCCGTTGAGTTTCATCACGCCGTGGAGCGTCTGTTCCATTTCTTTTGGCTTCGGCGAGCAATCGAGGGGAATATCCTCAGAGCGATAGATGAGATCGGAGTGAAAGGCCTCATGCAGTTCATCGATGTATCCACCGCTCATCAGACCACCTTCCGGAGCATTTCACAGACCTTAATGTCGATATAGTGCCTCCGGGCAGCGTAGATGCCGCGGTGCTCGAGTGCCTGGGCCGGGCAGATCTCATGACAGGAGAGACATCCCATGCAGTTGTTCGGCCTGACCGCGACACTCACGTTGTTCTGGAGTTCGTACACGTGCATCGGGCAGTCTTTGACGCAGAGACCGCATCCGACGCACGCGTCCTTATCCACATGTATATCCATTACGAGCCCTCTGAATGTGATTAACACTTCCTGCTATTAAAAATATATAGTTTGTTCGCTGCAAAGATCTTCTTCTTGGAAGAGAATAACGGATTTTGTGCAATTATATCATACCTGTGGGTTATACAGGGATTCTGGGGATTCCTATGGGGTAATGGGCCCGCCCTTGAGTTGACGGTTGAAGAAGGCCGATAGGAAG
Source organism: Methanomicrobiales archaeon HGW-Methanomicrobiales-2 (assembly GCA_002839645.1). Classification (GTDB taxonomy): domain Archaea; phylum Halobacteriota; class Methanomicrobia; order Methanomicrobiales; family Methanoculleaceae; genus Methanoculleus. The sequence continues at coordinate 36,749 of PGYL01000023.1, forward strand.
GGCCGTTTTAGACCGTCTTCAGGACGCACCGTGCGGCCCCGGGGATAACCGGTACCGGTATGTTCGACTCAACGCCCGGGGAGGTCCGATCTCTGTCTGCCGCTGCAATACTACGTGAAGACCAAAAAGGGAAAGGCGGTGATGAGAGTGATCGGCCGGACAGCCCTCAGGCCTTTGCCCGGAAGAGAGCACGGGCAAGCCGATCGACGAAACTCTCCTGGTGTTCGGGCGTCTCTTCCTCGACGTACTCGATGCCGGCTACATCCGCAGATATGCGCCTAAAGGCCCTCGATGCCCTGGATGCCGGGAACTTCACCACGATCGGCGTCCTTCCGGCAGACGCGCGCCGGACGTTGGGGTCTTCCGGTATGACCCCGAGCACCCGGACCCCGAGGAGTTTCTCCATCTGTGCGCGGTTGAACTCGTCCCCACTACCGGCAACCCGATTGATGATCGCCCCTTCGATGTGGCCGCCGACAGTCTCGGTCAGGATCTTTGTCTTTAAGGCGTCGACGATCGAGGAGATCTCGGGGTTTACGACAAGGATCACCCCGTCGGCAACAGTCAGGGGGATGACGCCGTCCTTGCTGATCCCCGCAGGAGCATCCAGGATCAGGATATCGAACTCGCTCACAAGGTCTGCCATGATATCCTTGAGCCGATCCGGGTTCGATTGCTGGAAGCCCTGTAAAGAGAGCCCGCACGGGACAACCTTCACGCCGAACGGCCCATCGTAGATGGCATCCCTGACGCGGGCTTTGCCTGCCAGCACCTCGTGCAGGGTCACCGGCAGATTCTCAAGCCCGAGAATGAGCCCGAGATTCGCCATGCCGACATCGGCATCCAGAATACATGTCTTCTTCCCATATTGAGCAAGCATCGGCCCCAGATTTGCTGTGACCGTTGTTTTGCCGGTACCGCCTTTACCGGACGCAATCGTGTAGACTTTTACCATGTAATCACTCGTTGTCCTGATTGTTCCGGCCTTACACCCAGTGCTGCAGGGTGTCCCGGATGTCCTGTTCGAGTGTGCTCATCTGTTCAGCAGAGAGGTGTTCCGAAGGGTGGGCGATGCCGACCACCGTCTCCCCGTGGTGGGGGACTCCGAGGAGTTCAACTCCGGCCTCGTCATGCAATTTCCCCTGCGTGTAGAGATAACTGTACCGCGCAGCCTCGTCCTCGGCGCCGGGCCTCGTCGAGCCGATCAGGAGGCCGTCGACGGTCGCCAGCGTGAAGGACGAAAGACCATGTCTCTCGCTGATTGCACCGAGGGACCCCTCCAGGCTTCCTGTACTCCGGGGGTCGGTATCGCTGAGGAGGGGCATGGACCCGGCGGGGTCCGAAGGCTCCTCCGGTGTTACTGGAGCGCCCGGGGGATCGGGCCTCTGGAGAGTCTGAAAAATCCTCGCAAGGCAGTATGTAATACCGGCAAAGCCGACTACCGCCGCTATCATGAGGAGGTTGAGGAAAAACTGGGTGTTGCCTGTCGAGTCCATTCTGGTGTCCACTCCTGCATCGGTTACGTTTCTTTATCCTGGATGAGATGATCGAGATGGATCCTCCGGAGCATATCCTTGCAGTTTACCCTGAAACTGCTGACCAGTTGATCGACATCCATCTCTTCCATGTTCTGGACGAGCGTGTCAATCTCGTCGCTTCCCGACCGGGACACCTCAGCCGTCTCCTCCACGGATTTCACTCCCGGCATGGGGATCTGGTGTACCCCGGGGGGCTGCTCTTGCCGGCGCTTCGGCGAGGCTGCCGAAACGGCCTTCTTCGGTGCGGCGGACGGCGTCGTCCCCCCCGGAGCGGCCTTACCCGTCGACGGTCTTCGCTGTCCTGCGGGATCACCGGTCATACATGGTCGGTTGAACTCCAGGGCGAGGCGGACCTGATCCGGCGTCAGAAGGTTCAACTCTGCTGCCACTTCGTTCTCTTCGCCCTTCAACATCACGTCCAGCCCGTGCTGCCCCTTCAAGTCCCCCTGCTCGGCAAGCACCACCTGACCTTCGTTCAGCACCAGGGTAGCACTCTCGTTGCCAAGGACGATCGTGCAGATCCCGGTGAACTGTGCTGAGCCCATCTCTTCTATCAGGGCACGGGATGTCGTGGACTTGAGAAGGCGATGGAACCGACCGCGTGGCAGTTGCATTCAGACATCTTTAGTTCAGTAGTATGAAATAAATCTTGCCATTTATATCTTTGAAAATAAGCCAGATATGCAGAGATCGGGATGCTCCCGCGACGCGCCTTCAGAAGATACTCGCGGACTCCCCGGTCCACTCCTGCAGGATCCTCCGGATCACCTGCCCGGCAACCCGGATCCCCTCTTCGACCGCCGGGTCTATCTCCTGGCTGAACGCCTCAATCTCGCCTGCTTCAATGCCGACGGTCACGATATCGGAGGCATACCCGAGTTCGCGGGCTATCGCTACCACCTCCCCGATCCCGATATCATGGAGCGCATATGCCGGGAGATCCCAGGATGGCGGCGCTTCAAACGTGAGGACGTCGCCGATACTGTCGCCGACACCTACCATCGCATCGACGATCACCACCTTCTCGTATCCTTCCATCAGCGGGATCAGGCCAAAACCCCCGGTGCCGCCGTCGATCACGTCGACGGCAGGGAACTTCCCTTCGAAGAGCCGCATCGTCAGGATCCCCGCCCCATCGTTTCCCATGAGGGGGTTGCCGCACCCGATGATACAGACCCGGTTCTTTGGCATGGTATTCTTCCCTACCGATTATATCCGGCAAGGTACAAAATGGTACTGAAATCCCTGTGAGGCCCGGGAGCGGGATGTGAGACGCATGATCCATATCGTACCAAAACCGACCGATACGCCGGACGACAACTCGACCGGCGCTGTTATACGGGAGCTGGAGAGAGCCGATGCCCGATACGGGGTCCTTGACCTCGGTGCAATCGACCCCCTCGACTCCGGGCTTGAGAATGAACTCGTATGGGTCTGCGGGATGCGGCAGGACGGGCATCAGTTCGAGACCTTAAACGTGCTCTCGCTCCATAACCGGGTGATCAATACGCCCGCGAGCATCGTTGCCTGTGCATCCAAAGTGATGACATCCGCGCTCCTCCTCGCAAACGGAGTGCGGACACCGGAAACGAGCTACATGCGATCGGAGACGCAGGCACGGGACTTTCTTATGCGGCATAAGAAGGTCGTCTATAAGCCGCTCTACGGGTACGACGGAAACGGTATCCGGTTGGTGACGAACCCCGACGACCTCGGGCCGGGACCCTGGTACCTGCAGGAGTACGTGCCAAATGACCGGGACTTTCGTGTCTTCGTCCTTGGCGGGGAGGCCGTCGGCGCGATAACCCGGGTATCCGACACTCTGATGCACAACATCCACCAGGGCGGGATCGGTATGCCGGTCCCGATCGACGAGGAGATGCGCGCCATCACCGAGGCGTCGGCATCGGCGGTCGGGATCGACTACTGCGGCGTCGATCTCCTCCGGGACCGGGAAGGCTACACGGTCCTTGAGGTGAACGGGACGCCGAACTGGCACTGTATGGCGGCACCCATCCCGAAGTTGCTCGCTACGTACCTCATCGAACGTGAACGCGAGATGCGTGCCTGAGGAGAGGATCGAAGGGGCTTAGCCCCCCGGTTGCCATATTGATGGGTGAGACGTGGATATCGGGCGTTCTCAATCGAGATACTCGATCTCTTTTAAGGTCTTCTCTGCAAGTTCCTTCATCCGGGCTGAGATCCGGCCCGATGACGAGAACTCCACATCTTTCATGGCATTCGCCAGTTCCGTTCCGAGCACGAATATAGCGTATTTATGCTCCATTTTGCTCTTATGCACCTGAGAAGGGTCTATCTTCAGCGCGTAATACTGCGAGAATTTCAATTCCGGGTTCTGCATTTCAAAAAAGTCTTTAATCTCAGTGAGAATCCCATGTAAGGCTATTAACTCTTCTTTGTGCATATTCTCTCCCAGAGATAAAAATGGTGGATGTAAATATATATAAATTTGCACCCTCGATAGCCATTATCCGATCTTTATAAGTCTGATGGACAGGGGGCGCTTTATAATCCCCTTAAAGTCCCGGGCAGCCACGAACTCGAGGTCCCGTCCCCCGATCTGATCGAGGAGTTTCTGGTCGATGATGCGATCGACGACAAGCCCTTCAACATCGCCGTTCAGGTTCTGGAGTGCGCCCTCGACATCGGTAGCGTTCGATTCTAAGAGGACGGTGTAGTCCGGGGAGAGGAACCGCGCAATCTTTCTGTCCCGGACATCGGCCATGTGCTCGCCGAGCGTCGAGGGCGGTTTTCGGCTCCCCTCTCTCCGGTCTCTCTGCTGCTCTGGCGGCTGCTCGTCTTCCGTTGCCGCGTATGCACCGGCAGGGGTCCGCTCCGCTCCCTCCTCGTCGGGGGTATGCTCGGTGATCACCTCCACGGGCACTTTGTTCCGGAGCGCCTTGACGATCTCCTTGCGGCTCATCTCCTCGACACTCTTTCCCCGCGGGCTGTATGCCACGAAGTCGATCTCGGCGACCTGCAGGAGTTCGCGGAGGATCAGTTCACCGCCCCGGTCCCCGTCGAGCAGGGTCGTCGCGGTCTTCTGCGAACAGAGGTCGATGATGATGCGCGGGACGTTGGTCCCCTCGACTGCAACCGCGTTCTTGATCCCGTAGCGCAGCAGGTTGATGACGTCGGCCCGTCCTTCGACGATGATGATGGCGTCGGAGGCCATGACGTTCGGACCGGCATGCACCCTCTCTTCACCGAGGTACTCGAGTTTCTCTATCCTGATGACTTCCCTGACCTCATCGAGCAGATCGTCGCTGTTTATAGCGCCTTCATCGAAGTCCTCGAGGAGTAGCTCTTTCGCGCGCTCGACGATCTTGCGCCGTTTGGTCACCCGGATATCCTCGATGCGGTCGACCTTCACCCGGGCAGTGCACGGTCCGACCCGGTCGATCGTCTCGAGCGACGATGCCAGGAGCGCGGTCTCCGCCCGGTCGAGCGAGGACGAGATGAGTATTTCGCCTTTTGTCTCTCCCCGTTTCGTGGTTATCTGAACGTCTATCCTGCCGACGCGACCTGTTCTCTGTAAATCCCGCAGGTCGAGGTCTTCGCCGAGCAAACCCTCGGTTTGACCGAAGATGGCGCCCACTACGTCGGGCTTATCGACCACCCCCTCGATCTGCAGAGTAAGATGAATGAGGTACTTTGTAGTTTCTGGTGAATACATGGAGTCTCCTCCTTGAATGTAAATCTGATCGCCGTATGCCACGCAGGTATTCATGTGCGCGGGCATAGGGGTCAATTATATATCTAGGGTGCAATTACTTAAATCAGATGGGGATTTAAACGCAAGATTTTTTAAAGCGGAAATCCAAAAAACAGGTCTCGCGAAGGGCGCATTTGAATATATCTCACTGTATAGTTCTCCCGTGATGAAAGCCGTTTCGCCACGGTGCTCCTGATTCATTTGTCCGTACCGGGTCACGCACCGGCGGCCTTCAGGCATGCCACCACATTGGATTTCGATACGTCGACGATCGCCACGGTCTTTGAGGACGACGTGTGTCCGGCGATGATGCTCACGTCGGCGCGAGGTATGTGAAACGTCTCTGCGAGAAGGTCGATAATGGCGCGGTTGGCCTTTCCGCCGACGGCAGGGGCCGTCACCTGGCATCGAATACTCTTCCGCCACTCGTTGTATCCTGCCGGAAAAACAGACCGTTTTGCGCCTGCAGTTACGTCAAGCGCTATCACCACTCCGTGCGCGGTTTCGACGACGGCGTCGAGATAGGGTTCCATAGAAAAGACCTCGTAAAGGGATGTCGCCCGGCACTAACGATCGATGCTCACAGGCGGCTGCTGCCGATCCTCACCCGATCGTACCCATATGCCAGGCGTGCCTGTCGCGCACCTGGGTTGTCCCGCGGATCATATCCAGGCGTCTCGCCAGATGATCACCCGGGGACCTAAAGATGCGCTTTATCGGCTTTGTATTATTTATTTTCCCGGGATAAATATCCTTGCCCGGGATACCACGCCGGAGCTCCCTCCCGGTAATCGCCGCGGGCGTAGGCCCGCTTCCCCCCGACGACCACCTCTTCCGGGAAGACTGCGTCGAGCCCCTCGAACGGCGACCAGCCGCACTTTGCGTGGAGGCGCGAGGCGTCGATGCGGGTGACTTCGTCCGGGTAGAGGGCATAGTCCGCCCGGTCGCCCGGCTCGAACCCTGCGCGCGGGATGCCGAGGATGGCGGCGGGTTTCCACGACGTCTTCTCGATCACCGAGGCAAGGGTGATCTGCCTCCGGCGCACCGCCGCCATCAGGAGCGGCACCATCGTCTCGACCCCGGGGATACCGGAGGGAGCTGTATCGAACGGCAGCGCCTTCTCGTGGAGCGTGTGCGGGGCGTGGTCCGAGGCGACGACGTCGATCGTATCCCAGCAGGACCAGAGACCGCGCCGGGTCTCTTCGTCCCTGATCGGGGGGTTCACCCGGGCCCGGGTGTCATCCGGATCAAACATGCCCTGCGCGAGGAAGAGGTGGTGCGGCGTCGCCTCCACCGTGCCGCGTGCGGCCTCGACCGAGGCGGCGGTGCTGAGATGGCAGAAGTGGAGCCTTATTTCAGCCGGGGCCAGGGCGGAGACCGCCTGGACGGCCCGCGCCTCCCCTGCGCCGGAGCGTGCGCGGTCGTGGTCGGCGAGATTTGCCGGCGCCGGACCGATGACCTCCTCGGCGTGGACCGTGGCAAGCCCCCCGAGGGCATGGATGCGGGCAAAGAGTCCCTTGAGGGTATCCGGGTCGAGTCCCTCGCCGTAGCTCGACGGTGCCGCGAAGGTCTCGCCAAAGGCCATCGCGCCGGCATCGTACATGCCCGCGAGGTCGGCGCCCGGCGCGACGCCTGCGTTCACACCAAACCCGCAGACGGCATGCTCCTCCGCCTCGCGGATACGGGCCCGGAGGAGTCCGGGCGTGGTGATGGGGGGGACGGTGTTTGGCTGGTCGACGACCACCGTCACCCCGCCGGCGACCGCGCTCATGGTGCCCGTTCGCCAGTCCTCCTTCTCTGCCTGCACGCCTCCCCGCATGTGGACGTGCATATCGACTGCTCCCGGAAGACAGGTGAGCCTGCTGCAGTCGATCGTCTCATCGGCACGGACCGCTGCCCCGACGTGCCGGACGACACCCCCTGCGATGACGATGTCGGCGCGCCGTCCTGTCGGGAGCATCACGTTCCGGAGCACGAGATCGGCGGTCACCTGCAGCACACCGCCAGGTCGTCCCGGTTCGCGTAGTACACCTCGACCATGTACGCCGGGTGGTAACGCGTCTTTGATTCGCGGAGACCGGGCACGCCCATGTCGCACTCCCGGTTGACGTAGCGGTAGCGGTCCCGGAGCCCCGCCGCCGTCTCGGTCGTGATCACTTTGTAGATGCTCGGGTAGGTCTCGGGGAGCGCTTTTTCGAAGTGGACGACCGCCATATCCGCGTTGACCTGCCCGACAATCGATAACGCGCCGATGGTTCCGCCGATCCTGACGATCCATCCCTCAAGCCCGATATCAAAGAAGTGGGTCACGGCGAAGAGGATGGCTTCTTTTTCGGCCACGAGGATGGGCTCGGAGTCGCAGTCCCGCCACTCGCACCAGACGACCAGGAACTCCCAGACCTCGTCGATGTTGTCTTCCGTGATCTCTTCGACCGTATACGCATACTCCCGCCCAAACCGGTTAACCTGGCGTCGGATGGTGGCATAGCCCTTTCCGGCGAGGTCGGCGAGGGCTTCGGTCCGGTAGATGTAGTCGAAGAAGTCCTGGTTTTCGTGCAGGGGAAGGGCCGGGTAGAGTTCCCGGATCAGCGCTTCATTTGCCGGGTCGAGGACCCACAGGGGTGTGACGCCGCCCTCCCTCACTGCGAGATCGATGACGTCCTCGACCAGGGTCGGGTTTTTAGGGCCGATCGGCATGCGAAACGACGTGATATTATTGATGGTGCTTGAGAGGACGATCGACCCTTCGACTGTTGCAAACCGGTAATCTGCATAATGGTTCCAGCAGATCATGTTCGCAAACGTGTTGTCGCTGTGCACCTGGGGGTACTGCCGGTAGTGCTCGCGGAAGAGGTCGCGATCGTCTAAGCTCACGGGTTTAAAGTCAGCAAATTTCAGCATGTCTCACCAGTCTTTCGGATACCACCGCATGGGTATGTGTCCCTCCATTCTCCGGAACCCAAGCGCGGTGTAGAACGGCTCAGTCCCGGGTTCGGCGACAAGGGCGACCCAGGCGACACCTGCAGAGGTACAGTAATCCAGCAGCGCTGATAAGATCATCGTTCCGACGCCCCTGCCCCGGTGCCCGGGGAGGACGACCAGGTCCTGGATGTAGCCGTCCGAGACCCCGTCCGAGATCACCCTCCCCATGCCGACCGCTTTTCCGGTCGCAGGGTCGATGGCGACGGCAAACACGAAACTCCCGGCGATGAGGGTGCCGAGGCTGGCAGGGTTCCATCTCTCGTCCCACCAGCCCCCCGCCCGGTAGAGGTCGGCGATCGTCTCTACGTCCCAGACATCCACCAGGCGCACCTCGATGTCTGCTCCTTCCATCATTCACGCCTCTCCATAAGACTGCATAACAGCGATGTATAAATCAGCAGGATCGAGGGCAGATGTAAAAAGGTATGGTCGTCTCCTAGCAGACACGCGGGACCGGGTCGCCGATAGGCGGCTCGATGAACCGCTCTCCGCCGATAGCGGTCCGCATTATCACGTTGGAACCTTCAACGACTTCGCCGACGATCGCGGCGTCCCGCCCATAGGGATGCTTCCGGAGCGCCGCGAGGACGGCCTCGGCGTCGCCGGGCGCGACCCCCATGACGACTTTGCCCTCGTTCGCCACTTCGAGCGGGTCGATGCCGAGCATACCGGCGGCGCTCCGGACGTTCGCCCGGAAGGGGAGGGCCTCTTCCTCGATGACGACGCCCACGCCGCTCTTTCTCGCCATCTCGTTGATGGCGTTTGCAAACCCGCCCCTTGTCGGGTCTTTCATGGCGTGGATATCCCCGGCGGCGAGCGCCCGCTCGACGAGCGTCCAGAGGGGGGCGACGTCGGAGTGGATCTGGCCGCCGAAGTCGAACCCCTCGCGGTGGGCCATGATGGCGATGCCGTGGTCGCCGATGGTGCCGCTGACGATGATTTTGTCCCCGATCTCCAGGCTGTTGTCCCGCACCACCCGCTCGGCGACGCCGATGCCGGCGGTGTTGACGATGATGGTATCGAGCGCGCTCCGCTCGAGGACCTTGGTGTCACCCGTGACGAGGTTTGCCCCGCACTCGCCGAGTGCGGTATCCATCGACGCGACGATCCGCTCGAGGTCGGCAACCTCGAAACCTTCGGGGATGACCATGCCGCACGAGAGGGCGATCGGCCGCCCGCCCATCATCGCAAGGTCGTTGATGGTCCCGCAGACGGCGATGCGCCCGATATCCCCGCCGGGAAAGAAGATCGGCGAGACTACGTGGTTGTCGGTCGTAAAAACGATGTTCTGGCCGTTCAAGGGGATGACCGCACCGTCGTCAAGCGACTCGAGCCCTATCCCCCCGGCGTTGTTGTGCTTGAGGTTGGTGATGACGCGCAAGAGCTCGCCCATCACCTCGCCGCCGGCACCGTGCATGAGGTTGACTTTCATTCTTCGTCCACTTCTATCTCGATGTTTGTGACTACGATCTCCATACCTGTAACTATCTGCGGGAGTTTCCCGCACTGCGGGCAGACGAACCGCTCGCTTCCCTCATAGCCGCAGGGACAGCGGGTGCGCGCCTCGACGTCCCGGCACGAGAGCCGGGCGTTCGAAAAGAGCGGGTCGTCCTCGATGATGATCTTGAAGAGAAACTCCACCTGCTCGGGGTTCACCATCGCCATCTTGCCGACGTCTACGGAGACGCATTTGATCTCTTTTGCGCCGTTATCAAGCGCGGCCCGGCGGGCGGTCGTGTAGATGTCGTAGGCGATGCTGTACTCGTGCATCACTCCTCCGACATCGCCGCGTAGACCTGCCTGAAGACCTCGCGGGTCTCAAGCCCCTCCTCTCTGCTGAGACGCTGGATGGCGAATCCGACGTGGACGAGCACGAACTCCCCGATTTTCACGTCCACGAGGTCGAGCCTGACCTCCTGTTGCAGGTCTCCGAAGTCGACGACGCCGATGTTGCCCTCTTTTATCTCCAGTACCTCAGCAGGCATTGCAATGCACATGACCTCTCTTCCTCTCCTGTTATTTTGTCCGGGTGTCAAAAAAGGTTGACCTTACTGCACGGAGGGCCCGGGAGAGAAGCCGTTTTTGCCTGCGTTAACTCCCGGGTTTCCCGTATCCTGGTACCATATCTCGGTCTGGAAGCGTAAAAAAGGTATGTTCGTCTCAGGGTCCGGTTCCTGTAGGGCCGGAGGGGGGGTGGCGGGGTGCGCAAAACCCGTTTCCCGCCACTAGGCTGTCTTTTGAAACGTCGCCTCGATCTCGGCCCGGGGGAGGTCCCTGCCCCTGACCCGCATCTGCCAGCGGCATGTCCGGACCGAGACCGCCACGAGGGGTGCGAAGAGTTCCGCCGCCTCGTCTTCGGTGAAGTAGTGGGTGATGATGCCGTCGCCCCTCCGGAAGGTCTGCCGCTCCGTCTCCGTTCCTTTCCCGGCGCGCATATCCTCGATGGAGAACCCCCGGAAGAAGGCTGCGCCGCCGGGCCTGAGCACCCGGCAGACCTCGGATGCCACGGCCCTCCGGCCCGGGCCGGGCAGGTGGCCGGTGATGTGGACCAGGAAGACCGCATCGAAAGATGCCTTGCAAAACGGCAGGCAGCGGGCGTCGGCAACGGTGAGGCATGCCGCCGCCGTCCCCGGGTGCCGCCGGGCGAGAGCGACGGCATGGGGAGAGACGTCGACCGCGGTCACGCGCGCCGACCGCCGAAGAAGGGCCGCGAGGGTCTTGCCGTTCCCGCAGCCGAGTTCCAGGACGGCGGCATGAGCCGGAATGTCCGGGAGCGGCGCCGGCGCTCCGCCCCAGAGGTCTCCCCGCCTCCGGTAGTCGTCGTCCCAGGCGGACGCATGGGCAGTCACGCCTCAGAGGTCGGTGCCGGCGGAGGATAATGGTTCGCGCTGTTGGGGCGGGGGGGAGTGAGGAAGGTCCCGATACCCTTCACATCTGCGCGCCGTTCCGGCAGGGCGTCCGGATACCTCCTCTAACTGCAGCCAGAATCCTGATCTCTCCTTAGAACGGTTCCGGAGCGCCGGCATCCGGGGAAGGTTTTTGTCCTGGAACGGGGAGATGTACAACCACTGTGGACCTCCCGGATGCCGTTGCAATGATACTGGCCCTCCTGACCTTCACGGCCATCCTGTTCAGCCCCTCCCCGGTACCACCGGAGACGGCCGGCTTGGACACACCCGATGGCGGGCAGCCGGTCGCCGCCAACATCTCCTGTATCCTCGCCGGGGCTCTGGAGCAGCTCCAGAGCGGTTATCCCAACCTCACCCCCGGGCCCATGCCGGGGACGGCAGGCTCTCCCACCATCCCCGACGAGAACGAGACGTCTGAGAACAGCACGGTGCCCGCCCCGGACTACGACGATGACGAATTGGTCAGGCTGGTCGAAGAGAACAGCGTATCGCTCATGCTGCTCTCCATGCAGAACATCTACGCCCTCTACGCCTGGGACGAGAAGCTGGCAAAGGAGAGTGCCGCGACGCTCCGCACGTTCGCAATGAGTCTTTTGAAGGATTCAGCGGCACTGGATGTCTCAGGCGACCGGGAAACCCTGAAGACCTCATTTACTCTTGCTCTCGAGTCGTATCGGGCGGCCGGCGAGGCGTTGCAGGGAAATGCCCCTCTCAACAGGACGATCGTGGATACAGCCCTCGAGGGGAACCGGCGGGGGTCCAACCAGCTCGGTGAAGCGTTTGGATACCTGCAGTCTCCGGTGCTGGAGGCGCCCGAAGAGATCGTGGCGCCCAGTCTCTCCCTGCCCCGGTTATACGCCGGGTCCGCATCCGGGGAAGAACTGGCGCTCCTGCAGCGATACATCTACGAGGACCGGAGCCGTGCGAACGAGATCTCCCTGATACTGGAGTCGGCGAGGAGCACCGGTCTCTTCCACTTCGTTGACGGGAGTGGAAAAGTGGTTTTAGCAGAACCCGGGAGGATGTTCCTGCTGGTTAAGGTGAAAGTTACGAACCTGGCCCATAAAAGCGAGAACAGGATGTATACCATACGGACCCCGGCCCCTCGCGATTTTACTCTCCGGTATCGTGGGACATCCTACTTCCCGATAACGCTGGCACCCGGGACGTCGCTTGGGGAGCCGTATGCTGCGGCGACGCTGGGCCGGTACGAGGCGAAAACAGGATACATCGTCTTTGATGTTCCCGAGGCGCTCACTCCGGGTGAATGCTCACTCCAGGTGAGCCTCGGGGATGGTTCTCCTGTCTGGGCACTCGGGAAGACATTGCAGCCGGTTCCGTCCGCCGGCATGCTGCCCTGATCCCGGCATTCCGGGGTGGTGCCGTGCGGGTCTGCCAGCCCTATCGCAACGAATATCCGTTTTGTGAGCGATACGCTTACGACAATGAGGGGCTCTCGCAGAGGGGTACTGCTGGCAATCGGTCTTATCGGAGTGATCCTCTCCGGCGTTCTCCTCTTCCCGGGAGCATGGGCGGCGTTCTCTCCCTCTTTGCCGGAAAAGGAGGGTGGCGTTTCCGTGAACGCATCTTCCCCTGGTCTGGTGCCGGGAAACGATACGGCCCTTCTCGCAGAACCCTTGAGCGACGACGATAGGCTGGAATCGCTGATCGCCGGGGCCAGTATACCGCTCCTGGAGGTCTCCGTGGAGCAGATCTGTTCCCTGTATGACCGGGACGACGCGGGGCTCCAGAGCCGGGCGGCCACTATGTCTTCCCTCGCGGACGGATACCGAGCCGAGGCTGCCGCCCTCGAGGTCTCTCCTGATATGGCATCCGCATACGCGCAGTTTTTCGTTGCGCTCGACGAGTACGCCGCAGCCGCCACCCTGCTCAACGGGAGCACTCCCCTGAACCGGAGCGTGACGGACGATGCACTGGACCATCTTGCTCTCGGGGCCGAACACCTCTCTGAAGCCTTGCAGGAATGCAACCGCTCTCCTGCCGGGAATCCGGACGCTCCCACCGTCCCGATGAACCTCACCGGGGAGCCTGCTCTTCTGTTTCCCGGCGCTCTGCAGGTCGGCGAGCGGTTCCGTTACGATGATGCCCGCGGGGAGAACACTGCCTCGCTGATCGTCAGTTCGGTGACGTCGGTGGGGACATTCCAGACTTCCGGCACGAAGCCGACCTTATACACGGCAGCGCCCGGGAACTCCTTCCTCCTCGTCGCTGTCAAGGCGAGCCATCTCGGCCATAAGGGAGAAGGCGCCAACACCCGTTTCCAGACGCCCCGGGAGAGCGCGTTTACCCTCCACTACGCCGCTGAGACCTATCGTCCGTTAAAAGCGCCCGGGCCAACCCTGCGGGGCGGGTCGTACTCCGGGGTTCTTCTCGATCGACACGAGTCCGTCGAGGGATTCCTCTTCTTCGAGGTGCCGGAGGGCCTTGACCCCTCCCATGCGTACCTCGAGGCCGGCATCGGCAAGGAGAGCCCGGTCTGGGTTCTTGGCCGGGCGCCGTGACCTCCTCACCTCATCCCTGCAGGTCCCTCTGCCGCACGAATCGGAGCGACGCCGAGTTCATGCAGTAACGTGTATGGGTCGGCGGCGGCCCGTCGTCAAAGACGTGGCCCAGGTGGGCGTCGCACCGCCTGCAGAGCACCTCGGTCCGGCTCATGAAGAACCGGGTGTCGAGGTCTGTTCTGATGTTTAAGTCCGAGACGGGCTTTGTGAAACTCGGCCAGCCTGTGCCCGACTCAAACTTCGTCTTCGAGGAGAAGAGGTGGTTGCCGCAGCAGACGCAGACATACAGGCCGTCCTCCTTGCAGTCCCGGTACTTCCCGGTGAAGGCCGGCTCCGTGCCCTCATGCCGGGCAACGGAGAACTGCTCCGGCGTCAGCTGGCGCCGCCACTCCTCGTCGGATTTGACGACTCTCTCAACCTCTTCCACCTCTCGCGTTACGGCGTTGCAGACCTTCACGGTCCCGATCGTCTCTACAGCCTCCCCGCTCACCAGTACTCCTCCCGGTCCCGGCTCCTTATCCGGAGAGCATATAAATCGTTGCCCCTGCCCCCACCCGGGCAGGGGGAGATCGTATCTCCCGGATACCCCTCCGGATCCGTTATATATCCTCCGGTCGATGAACCATCATGCAGGATGTCTCTCTTTCGGGAAAGAGCCTGATGGTTCTTCCGCTCCTCGCCTGCCTCGTCTGCGCTGCTCTCACGGCAGGCTGCATGGGGACCGCCGCGGGGCCGGAGGCGCAGGCCCCGACGCCGGAGGCGACAGTCTCCGCTCACACCACCTACTCGCCCGCCGGGCCGCAGCCGTCGTTCTCGGCCAGCGTCACCACGCCCGAGAAGCGTATGCGTACCGACGGATCCTGCTACTGGACCATGACGGGGACGGTGACCAACAACGGTGATGCGCCCGCACGAAACGTCGTCATCCGGTTCATGCTCGTTGACGAGAACGATATGATCCGGGCGACCGAGACCGTTCTCGCTCCCCGGTTCCAGGCCGGCGAGACGAAGATATTCACGACCAACCCGCTCCCCGGCGACTGTGACCGGCAGTACCACGCCGAGATCGACGTCACGCACGATATTCCGTGAGGTGCTGGATTGGCATGATCTGATAGGTTCACCAACAGGAGATATGAGATGAAGATCCTTGGAATCAATGGGAGCCCCCGCGCATCAAGGAGCCAGACGCTCCGGCTTGTCGAGGCCGTTCTCGACGGGGCAGGGAGTGCCGGGGCCGATGTGGAACTCGTGGATCTCTGCAAACTCCAGATCGAGTACTGCAACGGATGCCTGGTCTGCTGCGAGCGGGGGGAGTGCGTCAAGAAAGACGACTTTGCCGGGTTGTACCAGAAGATGCTTTCAAGCGACGGGATCGTGTTCGGGTCACCCAACTACATCGATTCGGTGACTGCCCAGACAAAGACCATGCTCGACCGGATGGCGGACACCATTCACTGCCAGTTGTTCATCGGGAAATACGGGTGCGCCGTCGCCACGGCGGGCGGGTCCGGAGCGGACGAGATCGTGGCGTACCTCAACCGGGTCCTCCAGACTCTGGGCGCGAACACGGTGGGCGGTGTCGGCGTGGTCCTCGGGGGAGACCCGGAGACGATCGTGCCTGCGGAGGGGAGGGCCTACGAACTCGGCAAAAAACTCGCGAAGGCGATCGCAAACAAGGAGACCTATCCGGAGCAGGAGAAACTCCACGCCGCGATGCAGGAGCGGATGCGGGCCCTGGTCACGGCGAACAAGGACCGCTGGCACCACGAGTACGATTTCTGGCAGGCAGCCGCCCGGACACCTTAGGGCCTCTCTGCTTCCTTCGCGCGGATCTCGGTGATGATCCGCTGCAGCCCCTCCCGAACCTCCGGCCGCCCTTTTCCGGCCGCCAGGTCAAGTTCTGGGACCACCGCGTCGCCCATATCGATCAGGGCCCGTTCGGCCCGTTTTCTGACCGTGAGTGCGTCGTCCTGGAGCGCCAGGATGAGGGGGGCAACCGTTTCTTCTCCCCCTATCCGTTCGATGGCCCTGACGGCATTTGCCCGCACCTCTATCGAAGAGTCGGAGAGCGCCCCGGCAAGTACCGGCAGCGCATCGGCGCCGACCGCTTCCACCTCGGACCACCGACCCCGGGCCATGAGGTAGCGTGTCAGGTCCTCGCCGGTCTCCGGCTCCCAGCCGCCCGCTTCCAGCGCTTCGGCGACCCCCGCCCGGAACGTTGCGTCCCCCGTGTGGAGCGCTTCGATCAGGTGGGCCCGCATCGTATCCCCGGGGTCCTTTAAGGTCTCGAGTGCAGCATACCGGACCCGGTCATCCACATCGTTGAGCGCCAGGATCAACGGTTCGATGGCACGAAGGTCCCCGATGTAGCCGAGCGACCGGGCGGCGGCGATCTTGACCGCCTCATCCCTGTCCTGCAGCGCCAGGGCCAGCGGTTCTATCGCCTGCCTGCTCCCCATGTAGCCCAGCGCCTCCGCCACGGCTGCCCGGACCTCGCTGTCGGGTTCCTGGTGCAGGGAGCCGATCAGGGCTTCGATAGCCCGTTTGTTCCCGATCTTACCCAAATTGCGGGCGGCAACGAGCCGGACGAACCGGTCGGTGTCGCTCAGGGCGTCCATGAGCGGCGCGACCGCAGTCTCACGCATCTCCCCGAGGATACTGGCGGCAGCAGTCTGAACCTCCGGGTTCTCGTCCCTGAGC
The DNA here is from genome assembly GCA_002839645.1 of Methanomicrobiales archaeon HGW-Methanomicrobiales-2. Lineage (GTDB taxonomy): Archaea > Halobacteriota > Methanomicrobia > Methanomicrobiales > Methanoculleaceae > Methanoculleus. Next base: position 53,139 of record PGYL01000023.1, read on the forward strand.
GCACGGATGAGGCCGTCCACAGCGGGGCGTCCCATCATAATGAGGCGTGTAGCGGCGCCGAGTTGCGTGTTCCAGTCCTTCTCCTTGAGCGCTCCGACAAGCGTATCGATCTCCTGCCGGCCGGACTGCTCAAACGCCTTCTTATCCTCCGATCGGACCGTTCTCTTCTTCTTAGGGGCACGCTCTTCCTCGCTGACCTGGCTGCCGAGCGTTCTCCGCCATACGTCTATTACCTGCCGTTTTCTGAGGGTGGCCGCTGCTTTTGCCCTCACATCTTCATCCTCATCCTCAAGGGCATAGAGCAGGACGTCGCCTGCCTCCTTATCCGGCACCTCTCCGAGGGCGTCGATCGCTGCAAGGCGCATCTCCTTCCTTCCCTTCCTCAGCACCAGAGCGAGGGGTTCGATTGCCAGGGAGCCAAACTCAGCGAGGGCCCGGGCAACGCTCCACCGGACTTCCGGCGCCTCGTCTCCCAGGTGGTCGATGAGGGCCGGGACCGACCCGGTTGCCCCGATGAGCCCTATCGCCTTTGCCGCTGTCACCCGGACAACCGGCACCGGATCGTCCAGCGCCTCCTCAAGCTGCCCGAGCGCGTCACGACCAAAGATCGCGACGGCGTCTGCGGCGGCGACCCGGACGCCGTGATACCTGTCGCGGAAGAGGAGTATGAGCGGCCGAATCGAGCGGCGGTCGCCGATATGCCCGAGGGCACGGACAGCGGCGATCCGCACGTCTTCTCTTGCGTCGCGGAGGAGCAGGATCAGCGGCTCAACGGCAACGGTGTCCTTGATCTCGCCGAGCCCCTCCGCGGCGGCGATGCGGACCCCGTAGTGAGGGTCTTTGAGCGCCTCGATGAGATACCCGACCGCTTCGCTGCCCATGCCCTGCAGCGCAGCAATCGCCGCTGTCCTGACGCTTTCGTCGCTGCTCCTGAGCGCTTCAAGGCACCGTTCCAGTGGAGTTTTCTCGGGAACCGGCTCTTTTGCTTCGGGTTCCGGCATTTTTTGGGGGATCACCGGGATCTCAAGTTCCCGGGGCTTCCAGGCTTCCGGCTGGGGAACGGGTTCCTGCTCGGCTTCGTCGGTGCCGGCGATCTCCTCTTCAAACTCAAGCGGAATGAGCAGGTCCAGCGGGATCGAACCCACCGGGGCTGACGGCTCCTCCCTGAGCCGGGCCTTGACCTGTGCCCACGCCGCTTCCGCCTGCTGGCTCTCCTTGAGGAGATCTCCGAGACTTACGGCTGGTTTTGGCTCTTGTGCCGCCTGCTCCACGGGCTTTTTTGGGCTGTCGGGTGCGGGGCCCGCCGGCGTCGGGGGTTGCGGTGAGGGCTTTGGGGCATAATTCGGGCGTCCGTACCGCCCCGTACCGGGAGGAGTCTTCCTGCGCGGGCTGGCTCAGGGTTGTCTCTTCCTGGCGCCGCCGGATGTACGCGAGGGCATTCTGTGCCCGCTGTTGCCGTGCCGGATCCTTCGATCCGGCCTCCACGTAAAGAGCGCTGAGTGCGGGTTGCCCCAGTTGCCGCAACGCCTCGCTCGCCCCGGTACGGACCCCCGAATACTCCACCTCCAGGGCCCGGATGAGCGGCAGGATGGCCACCCTTCCCATCCTGACAAGGCTGCTCCACTGCTCCTTCGCAATCAGGTACTCCGCTCTCTGGAGGTCGCTCTGCGGCACCCAGCCCAGCCGGCCGAGGGCCCATGCCGCCTCCATCCGGACCTGATGGTGGGGGTCATTGAGGGCTTCGGCCAGCGGGGGTTTCGCCCGGTCGTCACCCATCTCCCCGAGCGCCTCCACGGCGCGTATGCGGACAGTCATCTGGGGGTCCTTCACCGCCCTGACAAGCGCCGGGATAGCCCGGGAGTCATGGATCTTCCCGAGCGTCCGTGCCGACTCGCACCGTGTCCGGGGGTCCTTGCTGCCGAGGGCCGTGAGGAGGACCGGGACGGCTGCTCCCTGGAGTTTGGCGAGTTCCGTCCAGTCTTCCCGGAGGTAGTAAAACGCCACCTTCTCGGAGGTGTCGTCGGGCACCCATCGGAGTGAGGAGAGCACGTTTGCGGCCTCTCGCCGGACCGAATGGTTGCTGTCATGGAGCGCTTCGGAGAGGGACGGGACTGCCTTTCTGCCCATCCCCTGGAGAGCGATCACCGTAGCACGCCGGATCGCCGGCTGTTCGTGGTGCAGTGCGGGCAGCAGTGCTTCAACCATCGAGTCGCCCGTTCCCGCGATTGCGCCGGCGATGGATGCCTGCAGGGCAGGGCTTGCCCGGAGGATCAGGGCGAGGAACAGGGGAATGGAAGGAGTGCCGACCGAAGCAAGGGCCCCGGTCATCCGGGCCAGTGATGCGGGATTGGCGTTTTCGAGCGCTTTCTGGAGATCCGGGATGGCGGGGACCCCGAGGGCAGAGAGAGCCCGGGCCGCATCGGCGCGGTTACCCGGTTCTTGACTATCCAGGGCCGCGATCAGGCCGGGATAGTCTTTCGCCTGTCGTAACCCCTCGATGTTTGTGCGGAATTTATCAAAGAATGCCATGTCGCTCCATAGAATGTGTCAGGGGTGCCGTTTGGCCAGATCTCTCTGTATTCAGACAATATTCTCTATCGGTAACCAATAAATCTTCCATTCCGTGCCCGACGGCGCGTAGCCGTCACAAATGGCCTCACCCCGCCCTGTTCGGGTTTTCTCGCGGCCAGATCCGGCCGATGCCAATCTTTATCGGTGCAAGATTGGTATACGGAAATTCTATGGTCAAGCTTGATATCACCAGGCTGCCGGGCATTGTGAAGGAACTCGCGCCGGATATGGAAGAACTCGTCTCGCGGATCTACTCCTGGTATGTAGAACCCGGACACCTGGTCTTTCCTGACGCAATGCGGGAGTGGGTGCGGGAGAAGTACGGCGATATCGAGACGCAGCAGATCGTCAGGGTGACCAACGACCAGACCGGCGAGAGCACGCTGTTTAACTCCGTCCGGGCACGCCGCCCGGTGCTGACGCCCCGCGCCGAGGAGACACGGGACCTGCAGGCACTGGCGAAAGAAGGGCCGTTTTCAAACCCCTTAGAGGAGACGCCGGCCGACACGTTCGGGAGGATCGACGGCGACCACTGGATAACGGCGAGCAACATCGCCAAGTACGATTACCTCCATGCCATCATCATCGCAAAGGAGAGCAACCCGTACATCACCACGGAGCCGCAGATCGCCGATATGATCAGCGTGGCCATCCGCTGGTGCCAGGATGCGCACCGCAGAGACCCCCGTGCGGTCTACCCCTTCCTCATCTGGAATTTCCTCTGGCGCGCGGGGGCGAGCGTCGTGCATAACCATGCCCAGGTGCTGCTCACCCACCGTCCGTATGCCGCTCCGGCACGGATCGAGCGGGTCAGGGAAGAGTACCGGTGCCGTTACGGGAGCGAATACTACGACGACCTCTTTTTGGTCCACACCGCCGTCGGTCTCGGGCTCGTCTACAAAAATGCCCGGGTGATGGCGCATCTCACCCCGAGAAAAGAGCACGAAGTCGCGATCATCACGGAGTCGCCGCACGATCTCGCGGGGGCACTCGCAAAAGTGCTCGAGTGCTACCAGAACATCGGGGTCCAGAGTTATAACGCGGCGGTGTATATGCCGCCGCTCGAAGAACCGGGCCATTACGTCGCGTGGGTGGTAGACCGGGGCGACCTCCATTCCCGGACCTCGGATATCGGGGGGATGGAACTCTACGCGGGCACGCCCGTCGTCTCATCCGACCCGTTCCGCCTGATGGAGCACCTCATAGCCGTCATGCTGCCGTGAGCGGGCGGTCAGCAGAGGAGCGTATCGTGCTTCGCGATCTTAGCGTACGCGTCCTCCATCCGCTCTGCAACGCGGCTCCACGGGAACTCTTTCTTCACCTTTTCGAGCCCCTCCCGGCCCATAGAGAGCGCTTTCTCGGGGGAATCCGCCACCCGGGAGAGCCCTTCGCCGATCGAGTCCGGGTGCGGCTGCACCTTGACTCCGTCGGTCCCGTGCTTGATGTTCTCGGAGAGGCCCCCGACATCGGAAGCGACGACGCACCGCCCGGCGCTCCACGCCTCGAGGAGCACAAGCCCGAACGGCTCGTTTCTGCTCGGGATGGCCACGATGTCGCTTGCGTTGAGGAGCTCCACGTACTCCGCATCGGCCAGTCGCCCGAGGAAACGGACGGGGAGCGACCGGGCCCGGGTCTCGAGGCCGCGGCGCATCTGCCCGTCGCCGATGAAGGCGAACTGACCGTCCGCGTGCTCCCGCAGAAGATGGGGGGCAGCATCCACCAGCATGTCGGGGCCTTTCTGCCATGCAAGCCTGCCGACAAAGAGTATCAGCGGGGAGTCGGGGTCAAAGCCGTAGTGCCGTTTCACCGCCTCCGCATCGACGTCTGCCTGGTAGTTGCCGGGCACGATGCCGTTTGCGACGACGTCGATCTTGGAGTCCGGGATGTCGTAGAGGTTCATGGCCTCCCGGCGGAGGGTCGAGGAGACCGCCGTTATGTGTTTGGCAATCGACGCTCCGTAGCGCTCAATCGCCGATATCTCGGAAAACGGCCATCCGCTGCTGAAACTGTTTCCGTTTCTCCCAAACTCCGTCGAGTGGTAGGTGAAGATGGTCTCCCGCTCCCGGAGCCGGCGGAGCACGTCGACCACATGCCAGTCGTGGAAGTGCAGGAGGTCAAACGACGGTGTATCGAACTCGGCAAAGCGGTCGATCATCCCTCTGCTCATAGCGGAGCAGTACCGGACGATGTCCTCTCCCCCCGCCGGCCGGCAGTAGTGGTACCGGACCCCGTTAATCTCAGCGTCTCCTCCCTCTCCCCGGGTAAAAAAGTGCACCTCGTGGTTCTGTGCCAGCGTCTCGGCGAGGTTTGTCGCCGCGTTTGCGAGCCCGCCGACACGCTCGGCATACAACGACTCCCAGCAGAAAAATGCTATCTTAAGATGTTCCATACTATCCCTCACCATAAACAGTCAGGGCCTCGCCGATCCGTGGACGAAGCCCCATTAAATGTGCTTTCGGTCGTTTTCTCACGCGCCGGCAAAGCCGGCATACTCTTCCGCAGGCGGCCCGGTGAATAAACGATCGAACCAACTGACCTGCAGTCGCTGCGCCTCATACTGCCTGAGAGGTGATATATCTTTCCCGAATTCTTCAAAACTGTCTGAATTGGGGGTTTTCCGGGCCCTTGCAGCAGGTGCCCGGTCAGGGGGAGGAGCGCATCTCTTTTAGGCGCTTCTCAAGGCCGGTGCTGTGCGAACCCATCCAGTAGAGTTTCCGGCACGCGGGGCACCACGAGAACTCCTTTCCGCGGGCCGACCGCGGGGCGTAGCGTGCCTCCCGGATCTCCCGTACGGTGGCCGGCCGGAGGCGTGTGTTGCAGAGCGAACAGCGGCTCATCCTGAGCTCGGGCTCGATGAGGCCGAGGCCGGCGACCTGCCGGATCTGGTCCATGACCTCTTCGGAAGCGATGTAGATCGCCTGCGCACCGCCCCGCCGTGCGAGTTCGCGGTCCCGGGTCAGGAGGAGCCGGTTGTCCCGGGAGGCGATCTCGAGGAGGAGCGTATCTTCCCGGGTGCTGCCCGGGGTGAGGCTGTTTGCACTCATCGTGTCGTAGCCCATGAACCGGAGGTAGCGGGTGAGCGTCCCGAGCATCCTGTCGGCCAGGAACCTCCGGCGTTCACTGGATCTCCGAGACATACTCGATACGCCCGCCGCATGCCGTGCAGGTATGGTCTTTGAGCCCCACGATCCGGACCGCATACCCCGACCGCTCGATGACGGGGCTGCCGCAGGTCGGGCAGTAGGTGTTCTCGTAGGGGTGGCCTCCGACGTTGCCGAGATACGGGTAGTTGATCCCGAGTTCTTTTGCACGCTCGTAGATCTTCTCGAGCTTCCCGATCTGGGTCGGTCTCGCCTCCAGCATCTTGTAGTCGGGATGGAACCGGGTGAAGTGCATCGGGGTATCGGGGCCGAGGTTATCGAGCACCCACCGGATAAGCGTCTCCATCTCTTCCATCGAGTCGTTCTGCCCGGGGATGACCAGCGTAACCGTCTCGACGTGCATCCCGAGTTCTTTTGCAAACGCCGTCGCGTCGAGGACCGGCTGCAGCCGTCCCCCGCAGACTTTCCGGTAGAAGGTGTCGGAGAACGACTTGATATCGACGCGGAAGGCGTTGAGCATCCCGGAGATCTCGCGCAGCCCCTCTTCCGTTATGTAGCCGTTCGTGACGTAGACGGTCCCGAGGCCTTTTTCGCGCGCCAGCGTCCCCATCGCAAGCGGGTACTCGTGCCAGATGGCGGGCTCGTTATACGTCCAGGCGATGCTGGCGGAGTGGCTCGCAAGCGCCCGTTCGACGCCCTGCTCGGGGGAGAGGTCGCGGAGCGACTCCATCTCCAGCGTCTGCTGGGAGATGTGCCAGTTCTGGCAGTGCTCGCAGTGGAAGTTGCACCCGATGGTCCCAAGCGAATAGGAGAGCGTCCCGGGCAGGAAGTGGTAGAGCGGCTTCTTCTCGATGGGGTCGACCGCTTCGGCGATGATCTTGCCGAAGGTGGCGGCGTAGAGCGTGCCGCCGCGGTTGATGCGAACGCCGCAGACCCCCTGCTTGCCCTCCCGAATGGTGCACCGGTGAGCGCAGAGCGAGCAGCGGACGGTCTTATCCTCCAGTTTCTGGTAGAGTCGCGCCTCGTGCATATGATCTCCGCGTGAGGGGAACCATGATAGTTATTGCGGGCTACCGCTCATCGCGCTCCTCGTCTTCGTACTCGACGACCAGCGCTCCGTGATACCCGCAACGCTTGCAGCGGTAGAGACAGCCGGTATAGCCGCCGGTAATTGCCCAGACCTCTGTGGAGTTGCATACGGGGCAGTGCAGCCTTTTCACAACAGGTATATGAGCGATCTTAGGGATAATAATAAGGTGGAATGAAGAAGATCGTCATATCTCTGGGCGGCTCGGTTCTGGTCCCTTCGCTTGAATCGAACAATATAAGCCGATATGTCTCTGTTCTCGAAAGGATCGCCGGAAAATGCCGCATTTTTATCGTCGTCGGCGGCGGCGGAGAGGCACGCCGGTACATCCGGGTTGCCCGTGACCTCGGTGTCGGTGAGGCGACGGCCGACGAACTCGGCATCCTGGTGACCCGATTGAACGCGCGCCTCCTGGTGGCCGGACTCGGGGATGCGGCCTACCCGCGGGTTGCAGAGAATTACACGGAGGCGAAGGAGTTCGCAGAGACCGGCCGGATCGTCGTCATGGGCGGCATCACTCCCGCGCAGACGACCGACGCCGTATCCGCGGTCCTCGCCGAGAGCGTCGGTGCCGATCTCCTCATCAACGCCACGTCGGTCAACGGCATCTACAGCGCCGACCCGAAGAAGGATGCCGGCGCGGTGAGGCATGAGCACCTCACGCCGCAGGAGCTCCTCGATATCATCACCGGGGCGAGGATGAATGCGGGCGCGAACATCGTGCTCGACATCGTGGCCGGGAAGGTCATCGAGCGGTCCGGGATTCCGCTGCTGGTGCTCGACGGCCGCGACCCGGAGAACCTCTACCGCGCGATCGTGGAAGGCGCTTACGTCGGCACCATCGTCTGTGAAGAATCTTCAAACCCCCTGCTGTCCTGAATCCCTCTTCCATCGGCAACTATTTTTGCCTGCTTCTCCAACATATGGTGGTACACGGGGGCAGTAGGGTAGCCTGGTCCATCCTAGAGCGTTTGGGACGCTTTGACGGCAGTTCGAATCTGCCCTGCCCCATCAGTATGAACCTTGAAGCCGCCTGCGAGGTGTACCGCCGTCTTCTTCTGCAGTATCCCGTCATCGACGACAGGCGCCATTTTATCGAGTTTCATAACCCTTTTGAGTCGCTTATCCTCACCATCCTCTCGGCGCAGACGACGGACCGCTCGGTGAACGCCATCCGCGACGCCCTCTTTGCCCGCTACCCGACGCCGGGGGCGCTGGCCCGTGCGGACCCCGAGGAGGTGGAGCCGCTCATCCACAGCATCGGGTTCCACCACGCGAAGGCCCGCTACATCGTCGGGACGGCGAGGAAACTCGTCGCCGACTTCGGCGGCGAGGTCCCGCGAACGATGGAGGAACTGCAATCGCTCCCCGGGGTGGGGAGGAAGACCGCAAACATCGTCCTCTCCCACGCGTTCGGGATCAACGTCGGCATCGCCGTCGATACCCACGTCCGCCGGGTCTCAAAGCGGATAGGGTTCACCGGGAGCACGAACCCCGACATCATCGAGCGCGACCTCGTCGCCCTCTTCCCCGAGGAGGCCTGGCGGGACATCAACTACCTCCTCATCCGCCACGGGCGGGCTATCTGCACGGCGCAGAACCCGAAGCACGAGGAGTGCCTCGTCGCGGACCTCTGCCGGTATTACCGGGAGATGAAGGCCGGAGAGAAGTAGACCGGGCGGGGCCGGCGGTTTCGCCCCGTGCCGGCGAAGGAAGAAACGGCAAAAGTTTGCCTCTCGTTAGGTGCGCTTTGCGACGACGGAGCAGTAGGAAGCGGGGAAAAAGCCCGGTACACTGGACCGTGGGGATATCGCCATTGGGGGAGGGG
>PGYL01000024.1 GCA_002839645.1 Methanomicrobiales archaeon HGW-Methanomicrobiales-2
GCACACCCTGATCCTCGGGCTTGTATTCTCGATTATCCTCAGCGTCATCGGCATCCTCTTCGCCAGAGATATGCTTCTCCTCCTCGGCGCCGAGCCATCCGTCGCAGCCCTCGGGGCATCCTACCTGACGGTTCTCTTCACCGGCAGCGTGACGCTGGTCGAGCTCTGGGTGATCAACTCAACGTTTCAGAGCTGCGGCGATGCCACCACGCCGATGCTCCTTGTGATCCTTGCGAACGTCCTCAACATCGTCCTCGACCCGCTCCTGATCTTCGGCTACGGGGCAGTTCCTGCCTGCGGCGTCGCCGGGGCGGCATACGCTACCGTCATATCCCGGAGCGTGGCGTTCGCTATAGCGTTTGGCCTGCTCCTCTCGGGACGGACAGTGATCCCCTTCTCGCTCCGGACGAAGTTCGAGATTCCGCTGGCATGGAGGCTGATCCGGGTCGCCGTCCCGAACTCCGTCCAGTCCGGGCTCCGGAGCGTCACGTTCCTTGCGATGATGGCGATTGTGGCGGTCTTTGGGACCGCAGCCCTCTCTGCCTACGGCATCGTAGGAAGGCTTGAACTGGTCGCGCTCATGCCGGGGTTCGGCATCGCGACCGCAACCGCCGTGATCGTCGGCCAGAACCTCGGTGCCAAAAAGCCCGAACGGGCGGAAGAGGGAGTGAGGCTCTCCGCGCTCATCAATGGGGGGTTCATGGCGCTTGTAGGAGTCGTCTTTTACTTTGCCGCGCCCGCGATCATCGAGGTCTTCGACCCGAGCGGCGCGAGCACGGAGATCGGCATGTCGTACATGCAGACGGTCGCGCCGTTCTACATCTTCCTTGCCGTTGCAATCATCCTCGCGTTCGCGCTCAACGGGGCCGGGGATACGAAGAAGCCAATGTACGCCACGCTCGTCTCCATGGCCCTCTTCCAGGTGCCGCTCGCGTGCATCCTCCCCGACCTGCTCGAGATCGGGATCATCGGGGTCTGGCTTGCGGTGATCTCCGGGACTATCCTCCAGACGGGCATCCTCTTCTCGATGTACCGGCGCGGGGCCTGGAAGACGACCGCGATATAACCGCTGCGATGCAGGTATGGGGCGTCTCTGGCCCCTTCACCCTTCACGCCTCTGCTTGAGATCATGTTGCCTCGCATCTAACGGTGCTCGCTCTCGCTCACACACCGCTATTCCTTGATTCACGCGAGATGTTGCAGGAGACTGCCACAAAAGGGAGTGTGAGCTCCGCCAGATGTAAATATCCGGAGCGCAAAAAGGCCGAGAGCCTTGGAGGGAGAATGCCCGGCGCAAAAATCAGAGCGAGTCGAGGCTGATCCCGCTGAACTCGTCGGCGACCGTGTTGATGTCTTTCACGCCGAACGCGGTCTGGACCGTGGAAAGTTCGAGGTCGCGCGCCACGTCGCACATGTAATCGATGATATCAACCGAGAGTTCCCGCCTCTGTTTGGACTTGCGGAGCTGGTCCACCAGGAACGTCATCCTCTCGGGAGACTCCATGCGGAGTTTGGCGAGGCTCATCACGCACATGTAGATCCGGGTCAGGTTCCTGTCCGTTCCGGTGATGGTGTCGAAGAAGTTCCGGAGGACCTGTGCCTGATAGACCTCGCCGCTCATGATGATTGGATATCTCTCAATGCGATATAAATGCCTGCCGGTTTATATTCGCCCGCCGGAGGTGCCGGTTCACTCCCCCGGGCACTGGGGGAGGCCGAGGGCCTCACCGTGCCGGCGTCTCACTTCCGGACGCTGACAATCTTGATGATATCGCCGTTCTTCAACTCGAGGCTGTCCTTGACCCGCATCCCGGTCTTCGCATCGATGGCATACAGGAACCCCTCGCCGATGTCGGTGTGGACCTGGAAGGCAAGGTCGCGGGGGGTCGACCCGCGCTTCATGAGGTACGCATCAGGGAGCACCCGGCCCTTGCCATCGGTGAGTTTGTGCTCGTCCTCCACCGGGTAGACGACGATCCGGTCGAGGAGGTTGTAGATCGCGGCATCCAGCGCCTGCTGGACACCGGTGCCGCCGAACGTCTGCATGAAGTCCGCCACCTTCTGCAGCCCGGCGCGCTGCCCGGCGTTGAGCTTCGCCTCCGGGCTGACTTCAAAACTCCGGTCGCCGGGGAGGTAGCGGATAAACTGCCCCTCGGCGGCCATCCGGAGTGCAAGTTCCCCTGCCGCGCTCGCAATAATGACGTTATGCTTTCTAAGCCGGTCAAGGCATTTCTCTGGAGCCTGATCGGCCTTGTTCCCGACGATCAGCATCGGCTTGCTGATCCTCATCAGTTCCTGGCAGAACCGGATCAGTTCCTCCTCCCCGGCAGTCCGCAGGTTGATTTGGGCCGCCTCGTTGGCGTCGCGGGCGTTCTCAAACGTTACGCCGAGACCGCCGAAGACCTCGGCGATCGCCTCTAAAAGAAGCAGATCTTTTCCCAGGGCCTGCCGGTGGAGTTTCGCCCAGTGCCGCGAGAGGATGCCGTACATCCACATCGACATCTCATACTGGAGGAACTCGATATCCTTCTCCGGGTCGCGCGAGCCGATATCGACCGGGTTTCCTTCGGCGTCCGTCGACCCGCTGGCATCGACGACCTGAAGGATCGCGTCCGCCTGCCGGAGGTTGTCGAGGAACTGGTTCCCAAGCCCCCTCCCGGTATGCGCCTCGGGGACGAGGCCCGCGACATCGATCAGCCCGATCGGGACAAACCTGACCCCATCCTGGCAGTTCTCGCACGGGACGTGCATCTCCTGGCAGGGGCAGGCGGTCCGGACATACGCGACGCCGTGATTGGCATCGATGGTAGTGAACGGGTAATTAGCGATCTCTGCCTGGGCCAGGGTCGCTGCCCTGAAAAATGTCGATTTCCCACAGTTGGGTTTTCCTGCAATGGCCAGTGTAATCATGAGTAACTCCTGTTGCACCGTTCGGTTGAGAGTAGTGTTGGGTCATACACCATTTATCACCTTCTTTCGCCGGGAGTGCGGCCCGGGCTGTGCTGCTGGAACTGGTGCCGCCGATAGCCCGGGCATCGCGCCACCACAGTCCGGTGACCCTGCCGGTCAGGGCTTGCGGTCACGCTCCTGCACCGCCCTGTCTTCCCCAAAATATCTCCTGCCGCCAAAACGGGGGATTCAATTAGGAGCGAAAACAACATGACTGCATGGGCTTCGTAACCCGAAATACCTACTATTTCGATGCTCCGGGCGCACAGAATACGCGTGATGCCGCCCGGTTCGCCGTCGAGCGGGCGCGGGAACTCGGCGTCCAGAAGATTGTGGTCGCGAGCACCAGCGGCCGGACGGCGCTTGCCTTCCGCGACGCCATGTCGGGAAAGGGCCTGGACCTGATCGTCGTCACCCACGCGGTCGGTTTCTCGAGACCCGGTGAGTGGGAGTTCGCAGAGGACGTAGCCGAGACCCTCCGGGGGGAGGGTGCGAAGATCGTCACCGGCACGCACGCGCTCTCCGGGCTCGAGCGCGCGATCTCCCGCTCGTCGAAACTCGGCGGGAGCTCCCGCACCGAGGCGGTCGCCGAGGCGTTGCGGCGCACCGTCGCGGTCGGCCTGAAGGTCGCGGTGGAATGCGTCCTCATGGCAGCAGACCAGGGTGCGGTCGCCGTCGATGAAGAGGTGATCGCGGTGGGAGGCACCGCAAGCGGTGCCGATACCGTCTGCGTTATTCGCCCCGCGCATACCGCGGCGTTCTTTGACCTGCAGGTGCGCGAGATCGTCGCCATGCCGAGAGTTAGGTGACCATGACGCTCAAATCCGTCACCAATGCCGCCTCACTCCTCCGGCGGCACCCCGTCCTCTGGTCGGTCGGCCTCGCCATGGGCGCTCTCGCAGTCCTCGAGATCATCATCCCCTTATACGGCGGGGCTTTCTACACAGAGCCTCTGGCACTCCTGCAGCTCCTCGTGATGCCGTTCCTGGCCGGGGGTGTCTACGGCACGGTCAAGGGAGAGACGTTCTCCGCCGGGGAGTTCCTGCGGTCCGGCAAGACCTATTACTTCCGGATACTCCTGCCCGCGCTGGTCATCTTCTTTGGAGTTGTCCTGACGGTCTTTCTGCTTGCGATCCCGCTTGCGCTCCTCGGGGCCGGTGCCGCCGCAGGTATGGCGCCGCTCCTCCTTGGGGTGCTCGTCTCGATCGCCTTCTTCACGTTCTTCTACGATACCGTAGCAGTCTTTGAGGATACGAACGTCTTTGAGTCGATCCGGCGGAGCATCGAGTTCGTCATGAACAACCTCGGCAGCGTCCTCCTCTTCTACCTGGCAAACATTGTTGTTTTCGTAGCGCTCGGGTTCGCGGGCATCTTTGCCTGGACCGCCCTCCTGGCCGAGAAACTCGAACCGCTCACCCGCATGGGCCCCGAAGAACTCCAGACGATGATGCCGCAGGATATCCTTGCCCTCATCGGGACCGAGGGAATATGGATCACCGCCGTCATCTACGCGGTCGTGATGGTGCTCTTCTCAGCGTTCCTGTACGCCTACAAGGCGAGTTTCTTCCACAGCCACGCAACAGGCGTGCCGCAGCAGGTGGAGCAGGGCGAGTACGACGAGAAGGGCCGGTGGTATAAGTACTGACGGGTGTCCGGCGGACACTACATTCTTTTTTTGTTCGGTGCGGTTTTTGTGAGAAGGTTATAGTCCGGGACACTTGTTGTCTCACCACGGGCATAGATCCTATTGAGTTCTGCAGTTCGCACCTTCGCTCCGGCGCAACTCGCACCTCCGGTGTTCATATTTCGTTCCGTCCGGGGTATTACTGCAGGAGAGCAGCGCGGGTTTCCCCGGCTCGCCCGTATACTGGACCGTGGAATTATCCCCACGCGGGGGAGAGACCGGGAGGGGGTGTCCCCCTCCCGGTTACAAGGTGACATCCTTAAATTCCCCCTGCGAACCCACCCCGCCCACGCTTCGCGCTCCTCCCCCGCCCTCAGGGTGGGGGCAGTGCGTGGCGATATCCACGGTAATCCGTGCATGGGGTTGAGCGATGCCTCAAAGGACAGTACTTTGCGAGACTGAGTTCAAATATAGAATATGTAACATTTTGGTCGTGCCTATGCCCGTCATGGCGTCATAGGTGTTTAGAAATATGGCATTCTGCTCCATGATCCACAAACCTGCAGCCGACCCAGGTGAATTGAATCGCCTGAACTGGGGCACCCCCCGAGCCCCCTCACCCGAGCATATAGATCAGCATCCCCGAGACCCCGCCGAAGAACGTGGCCGCCAGGTTTGTGCCTGAGTTCCCGACCCTCCCGCTGTTCTCGAGCGTTGCGCCCACGAGGCTGTCTACGTTCGTGCCGATGAACCCGGCGATGATCGTGACGACGACCATCCAGGGATCGGCGACGCCCATCACCCAGGCAGCGCCGGCGACGAGGACGGATGCAATGACGGCCGCCGCCTCACCCCGCAGGGTCACCCCACCGTTTGTTCCCCGGGAAACCGGCTGGAGCGTCGTGATCAGGTAGGGTGTCTTCCCCGTGACCCCGATCTCGCTTGCGGCGGTATCGGCGGCGGCGGGGGCGACGCTCCCCATGAAGAGCGCCCCAAACGCCGGATGCCCCGGTACACCGAAGAGGATGGCGGCGCCGGTCGCCACCAGGCCGTTCGCAAAGACGTTGAAGTAGCCGCGCACGCCCCCGTGCTCCTGGGCGACCCCGAGCTGCTCCTTCTCAGCGTAGCGGTACCGGGTAGCCCCGGCGCCGATGATGAAGAAGGTGAGCATGATCAGGAACCACCGGATGTCCGCAAAGACGATGAGGATGATGCCGATCATGGCTGCCGAGAAGAGGCCGCTGATATCGGCCACCCGGAGCCGGTAAGAGATGTAGCCGAACCCGAACGCTATCGCGGCCGCAGCGACGAGGATGGTCAGGTCGACCTCGAAGTTGAGCTCCTCAAAGAGGAACATGGTCATCGCGACACCGAGCGCCTCGATCATCAGGGCGTCGTCCCGCCCCCGGAGGGCCGCACGAAGCAGCACCGCGGCCACCACGCCCATAACGACGACGAGCGGCGCAGTATACCCGAGGTAGAGCATCACGGCAAGCGATATGCCGATGGCGGCAACCAGATGGTGGAGATACGATGCCTGCTTCCCCCCGGTAAGGCGGAATGCCAGCTCCCCGATCACGACGATGCCGAGCGTGCAGGTGAAGACGAACGTCGAGAGCCAGCCGAGCCCGTAGAGCACGGCAAGTGCGATGATCGAGAGCGATACATACCGGGTATCCCTGATGAGGAAGAGGACGAGCGAGAGTGGAATGAGAAAGAGCGTGAGCAGCCATGCTGGCTGGAGCAGAGGGGCAAGGCCTATAAAGACGAGGGTGAGCGCCGATGCCAGAACCAACCCCTGCGGCTTTGTCATTCATACTTGATTGGCGGTGCAGGGAAAAAGCCTTTAGGATCGAACGCCTGCCGTCTCCGGAGTTTCCGTGGGATGAGCATTCCATGAGGCTCCGATCGGGGACGACAAACCCATGCACGGCGCAGGATATCCGCTGGCGCCAAAGCCCCGTAGAACAATATATTTCACTGGAAAGAGAGAGATCATACGCTGAAAATGTCGCCGTCACATCAACTACCTAAAAACTACGATATCGAAGAAGTGGAGAGGCGCTGGCAGAGCACCTGGCGCGATGAGGACAATTATTTCAATCCCGACTCGCCTAAACCCCGGTTCATCATCGACACGCCGCCGCCGTATCCTACCGGCAACTTCCATATCGGAAACGCACTGAACTGGTGCTACATCGACTTTATCGCGCGGTATAAGCGTATGCGCGGCTTTAACGTGATGTTCCCGCAGGGGTGGGACTGCCACGGCCTCCCCACCGAGGTGAAGGTCGAGGAGACTTACGGGATCACCAAAAACGATGTACCGAGGGAGAAGTTCCGGGAGATGTGCCACGACCTCACGATCGGGAACATCGAGAAGATGCGGACGACCATGCGGCGGCTCGGGTTCTCCACCGACTGGAGCCACGAATACATCACCATGCTCCCGGAGTATTATAGAAAGACTCAGGCATCGTTTTTGCAGATGCTCAAAGCCGGCGACATCTACCAGAGCGAGCATCCGGTGAACTTCTGCACCCGGTGCGAGACGGCCATCGCGTTTGCCGAGGTCAACTACGTCCCCCGCACGACCACGCTCAACTACTTCGACTTTGACGGCATCGAGATCGCCACCACCCGGCCGGAACTGCTGGCGGCCTGTGTTGCGGTGGCGGTTCACCCCGATGACGAGCGATACCGTGGCACGAAGGGGAGGAGGCTCACGGTCCCGATCTTCGAGCACGAGGTGCCGGTCATCGAGGACGTCGCGGTCGACCCGGGCTTCGGCAGCGGTGCGGTGATGATCTGTACGTTTGGGGACAAGACGGACGTCTACTGGTGGAAACAGCACCACCTGGAACTTCGGAAGGCAATCGACCGTCAGGGCGTTATGACCGCAGCAGCGGGGTCCTATGCGGGGATGTCGTCGGAGACCTGCAGGAAGGCGATCCTCCACGATATGGAAGAGGCCGGGATCCTGAAACGGCAGGAAGAACTCGAGCAGCGGGTAGGGACCTGCTGGCGATGCAAGACCCCGATCGAGATCCTGTCGGAACGCCAGTGGTTCGTGCGGGTTCACCGGGACGATATCCTGGATGCGGCCAAAAAAGTCTCCTGGACGCCGGAGCATATGTTTTCCCGGATGGAGAACTGGGCCAACTCGATGGAGTGGGACTGGTGCATCTCCCGGCAGCGGATCTTCGCGACGCCGATCCCGGTCTGGTTCTGCACCACCTGCGGTGAGGTGGTCCTCCCGGCCGAGGCGGATCTCCCGATAGACCCGACCGTCGATAAGCCCAGAGTCCCCTGCCCGAGGTGCGGTGGGTCCGACTTCATCGGTGAGAAAGACGTGCTTGACACCTGGATGGACTCGTCGATATCGGTGCTCCACGTCACCGGATGGGATGGGAGCGGCAAGCCCCCGCTCTTCCCGGCGCAGATTCGCCCCCAGGGCCACGACATCATACGGACGTGGGCGTTCTACACGATCCTCCGGGCAAAGGCGCTGGTCGGCGGCCACCCCTGGGACGAGATCCTCGTCAACGGCATGGTGCTCGGGGAAGATGGGTTCAAGATGAGCAAGAGCCGCAGCAACATCATCGCCCCCGAGGAGATCGTCGGGCAGTACGGCGCTGACGCACTGCGGCAGTGGGGTGCAGGAGGCGCGGCGATCGGCTCGGATATCATGTTCAACTGGAACGATGTCGTAGCCGCGTCCCGTTTCCAGACCAAACTCTGGAACATCTTCAGGTTCGTCATGGGGCACCTGGACAAGGTGACCGGGGAGCCGGCACCGGTGACGGAGCTCATCGACCGGTGGCTGCTCGTCCGGCTCTCCGAGACCGTCGCGGAGGTCACCGCCGCAATGGAAGGCTACCAGTTCGACCGGGCGCTCAAGGCGATCCGGGAGTTTGCCTGGAACACGCTCGCCGACGACTACGTCGAGATCGTGAAGGGTCGCCTGTATGCGGACGACAGCAGCAGGGCCAGCGCATGCAGCGCACTTCGGACGACCATGGACGTCCTCTGCCGTCTCCTCGCCCCGATCATCCCCCACTTCGCGGAGGAGTGCTATCACAACCTGGCCGCAAGAAGCGTGCACACCGAGACCTGGCCTGACTTTGCGTATGCCGACGATGAGGCGCGACGCCACGGCGATCTCCTCGTGAAGACGGTCGCCGAACTCCGGCGCTACAAGCACGATAAGGGCATGGCGCTGAACGCGCCGCTCGGCCACGTGACGATCTACGCATCCGAGCCGGTCGACGACGCCGGCGATGCCGGGCGTGCGCTCGCCGCCGATGCCCGGTGGAGCGCCGGCACGCCCCGGCTTGAGGAGGTCGTGAGCGGCGTGAACTTCAACATGGCGATTATCGGGCCGACGTTACGGAAGCAGGCCCGCGGGTTCATGGAGGCCGTGCAGGCCCTTCCGCCTGAGTTACTCAAAAACCCACCCGCAACCGTCACCATCGGCGACGAGGAGGTTCCGGTGCCGGCCGGCTCCTTCACGCCGAAGGTCGCCTACCGGGTGGCGGGAGAAGAGGTGGACGTCCTCACGCTCGGGGACGTCGTCGTGACGATAGGGCACCAGCCCTGATCTCGTCCGCGATGAACCGGGCCACCTCCTCTTTTGGAAGCAGCGCATCGACGATGACGAACCGCGACGGGTCGGCTGCCGCAAGGCCCAGGTAGTTCTCCTGCACCCGCGATAAAATTGCGGCACTCTCGAAATACTCCCTCTTTTTCTCCGGGCCGAGCCGTGAGACGGCGTCTTCTATCGGCAGAACCAGGAGGAACGTCCGGTCGGGCCGGATCGTCCAGCCCTCGTGAATCCGGAGGAGCCAGGAGAGCGGGTCGGGGATGACGCCGTCGAGGACGACCGGCTGGTAGGCGAACCGCGAGTCGGCGTAACGGTCGGAGATGATGAGCCTTCCCTCGTCGAGCGCGGGCCGGATCAGGGTATCGATATGCGCGGCGTGGTCGGCGCAGAAGAGCAGCGCCTCGGTGATCGGGTCCATCCGCTCGGCAACCGCCCGCCGCACCGAGTCACCCACCCAGGTGGCGCCGGGCTCGCGGGTGAAGAGGGGGTCGAGGTCGGCGAGCAGTTCCCGGAGACGGGCGAGAAGGGTGCTCTTGCCGCTCCCGTCGATGCCCTCGATGGTGATCAGCACGGGTATCCTCTCCGGATCCACTCGACCGGTACCGTGCCGTGGTGGACGGCGGTCGCGACGATCGCCCCGTCAAACCCGGCGTCGTCGAGGAGATGGATGTCGTCGATCCCGGCGACGCCGCCCCCGTAGAGGAGCCGTCCGGGGTAACATGCCCGCATCTCCTCGAGGTCCTCCCGGACGAGGCCCCGCTCCGTTCCCACGGCACCGATGTTGAGAATGATACACCCCTCAAACGAGAACGCCGATGCACGGGCCAGCATCTCCGCCGGTCGGATGCCCCAGGGGAGCACCCGGCCTCTCTGGACGTCGATGCTGAGATAACCGGCCTCATATGCCGCAAGGTCCTCGATCGTTCTCGCCGCCGTCTCGGTGCCGACGACCGGCGTCACCCCGACGACTGCGGTGCATTCCGCAGGCGACCGGCAGCCGCGGTCGAGGTAGCACCGCTCGACAAGGGCGGCGCACTGCCGGACGAGGTTGTCCTGCGGCGTCCTGCCCTGGATGCTCTCAAGATCCGCAATATACAGATACCGGGGCGCGAGAGCGGATAGATAGGCCTCCGGTTCAGCCGAGGGAGCAATCCCCCAGATTAGCGGCCGGTAACTGGCGCGGTCGCCGGACTTCCCGTGCACCACGAGACCGTCTGCCAGATCAACTGCAAGAATCAGTTCCATGTCGTCAACGCAATCACTATTAGGGTGAAGGATCATTAATTTCTATGCAATTACTCGTCAGTCCAAGCAGCATTGAGGAGGCAAAAAGCTCGCTTTCCGCTGACATCATCGACGTTAAAAAACCCTCTGAGGGCTCGCTGGGTGCGAATTTTCCCTGGATCATCCGGGATATCAAGACCCTCGCCGGCAACAAGCCTGTCAGCGCTGCAATCGGGGACAATGAGTATAAGCCAGGAACTGCGGCTCTTTCTGCCTACGGTGCCGCACATGCGGGTGCTGATTTTATCAAGGTTGGCCTGATGTTCGACGGAGCCGATCGTGCCCGTGACGTCATCGAAGCGGTGACCATGGCGGTGAAACGGGAGTTTCCTGAGAAGTACGTCGTTATCGCCGCTTATGCTGATTTTGAGAGAATGGGTACGATCTCGCCGTTTTCCATCGGTCCACTGGTTGCGGATGCCGGAGCTGATGTCGCCATGATCGACACCGGTATTAAAGATGGGAAGAGTCTCTTTGAGTTCATGGACGAGGAGACACTGACCCGGTTCACCGAACAGAACCGGGAACTCGGATTGCAGACGGCCCTTGCCGGTTCGCTGAAGTTCGAGGACCTCGATGCCTTAAAGCGGATCGACCCGGAGATCATCGGCGTCCGGGGAATGGTCTGCGGGGGCGATCGGTCCACCACGATCCGGGTCGAACTGGTGGAGAAAGCAATGATGATGCTCAGGTGATGTATGTATATCGAGAAGATGAACCTGGAAACAACATTTACGTTTGACGACGTGCTGCTTGAGCCCGCCGAATCGTGGGTCGAGCCCAATGAGGTCGATGTCGGGTCGCGGTTCTCGCGGAGCATCTCCCTGAACATCCCGCTCGTGAGTGCCGCCATGGATACGGTGACTGAATCGGCGATGGCGATAACCATAGCCCGGGAAGGCGGCATCGGCGTTATCCACCGGAACATGACGCCGGAGCACGAGGTGGCTGAGGTCAGGATCGTCAAACAGGCTGAAGACCTGATCGAGCGCGAGGTCGTGGCGGTCGGCCCGGAGTCCACGGTCACCGATGTGGAACGGGTCATGAGGCAGCACGGTATCGGCGGCGTGCCTGTTATCGAGGGCGACAGGGTGATCGGCATCGTCAGCCGCAGGGATATCAGGGCGATCCTGCCCAAACAGGGCGAGGCGAAGATCACCGGTTACATGACCAAGAAGTTGATCACGGCGTCCGAAGATGTCACGGCGGAGAACGCGCTCGAGACGATGTATGCGAACAAAGTCGAGCGCCTTCCAGTTGTGGACGCAAGAGGATGCCTTGTCGGGATCATCACAATGCGCGATATCCTCGAAAAGCGGCAGTATCCCCGCGCGAACCGCGATGCGAACGGGAAACTCCGGGTCGCCGCAGCGGTGGGCCCCTTCGACTTCGACCGGGCCATGATGCTCGTCGAGTCGGGGGTCGACGCCCTGGTCGTGGACAGCGCTCACGGCCACAACATGAACGTCGTCAAAGCGGTCAGGGAGATCAAGGCGAGCGTCGGCGTCGACGTGGTGGCCGGAAACATAGCCACGAAGCAGGCGGCTTCTACTCTGGCCGACTCCGTCGACGGTCTGAAGGTGGGTATCGGGCCGGGTTCCATCTGTACGACCCGGATCGTCGCGGGCGTGGGCGTGCCGCAGGTCTCTGCAATAGCAAACGTCGCCGAGATAGCGCACGGGGTCGGCGTCCCGGTGATTGCCGACGGCGGCATCCGGTATTCCGGGGATATCGCGAAGGCGATCGCCGCAGGTGCGGACTGTATCATGGCGGGCAGCCTCTTTGCCGGCACCGATGAAGCGCCGGGAAGGGTTACGACGATCAAGGGTCGGCGCTACAAGCAGTACCGCGGGATGGGATCGCTCGGCGTCATGAGCAGCGGCGAGTCGAGCGACCGCTACTTCCAGAAGAAGGAGTTCGGGAAGACCAAGTTCGTTCCCGAGGGCGTTGAGGGAGTCACTCCGTATGTCGGCCATGTCTCGGACGTTATCTACCAGCTCATCGGCGGCCTGAAGTCCGGGATGGGCTACACTGGGTCAAAGACAATACCGGATCTGCAGAAGAACGGCAGATTCCTCAGGATTACGCCTGCAGGCTACGGCGAGAGCCACCCGCACAATATTATGATCACCGACGAGGCGCCGAATTACCGCCTCTTCGAGTAACCTTTTTTATACCTGAATCACTAACATTTAGTAAACATGCTTGAGGGCAGTGAGGTTTCCCGTCTCCTTGATATCCTGGGAAACCGGAACAGACGGCGAATAATAGAACTGCTGAGGCAGAAACCGTGTTTTGTGACCGAGATCTCCGAGCGCCTGGTGCTCAGTCCAAAAGCGGTTATAGAACACCTGCAGTTGATGGAACGCGAAGAGATCCTCATCTCCTGCCAGGACGAGCGCAGGCGAAAGTATTACTACCTCTCGCATGACATCAATGTCATCGTAAACCTGCAAAAGCAGGACGGGGTTACGCTTCCCTCCGTTGAAGAGAACCAGAGAACGCGATTTACCAGGAATATCGAGGCATTCAGGAGGATGGTCAGGGCTCGTGACGAACTTCTGGATAACCTCGAACAACTGGAGCGGGAGATCGAATCGAGGTTCACCGAGGTCGTGCGCATGAGGGGGGGCTTCGTCACGGACGACGGGGATATGGAGATCATCCTCGCCCTCTCCCACGCCGACCTGATGCTCGTTGAACTCGACGAAGTGAGCAGCCTGTCCACGGATGAGCTGAAACAGAGACTGGGCAACCTCATACGCATGGGGGTTGTCGAGCGAATCAACGACCGATACCGGATACGTGGTACACATGGCGAATAATCCATACGACGAAATGTTTAAAAATATCGCGCGGCTGATGGAGAAGATACTGAGCGAGATGCCCCTCCAGGACCCCAAGATCATCGGGTTCACCATCATCAGCGGGTCGTCCGAGGGGACACCCTATCTCGACCCGTCCGAGGACGAGGATGATGAGTCCGATGTTGAGGTGGTCGAGGGGGACGACTGCATCTACATCACCGCGGTGACGGATGCCCGGGCGGATGGCGCCCCGTACGTCACGTTCCAGGAAGATTCCGTGACCCTCTGCACCGGGGGTGACGAGGAGACGGTCATCGATCTCGAATGCGAGATCGACGTCCCGCACAGTTTCTACAAGGTGCAGCACGGCGTTATCGATGCGGTCTGCCCCAAGAAGAGCGCGCCGGGCGAGATTGCCCGGTCCTGAACGGGGTCCGCGGATCCCGGTCTCCACTCTTTTGTAGCAACACTCCGGAGCCGGCGTTTCAGAATAACTTCCGCTGCCTCAGCTGAAAGCAGCCTGGCTCTCAAAAAAGAGGCGTCTTATTCCTGATACTCTTCAAGAGCAAGCTGGTACATCCAGTCGAGGAGGAGCGCGCACTCTTCTGGGGTGCATTCCTGATCGCAGCCGATGCACGGGAGAACTTCTCCTCCTGCAAGGATGACGCAGGGGTCGATCGCCCGCTTCTTCGCCCGCAGAAGATAGGTCTTGATGCCGTCGCTGCGGAACTCGATGCGTTCTATCAACCCGGCATCCAGCAGCCGCTTTACAATCCTTGAGCACTTTCTGCTGTCAATATCAAGGAGTTTCCAGAGCTCGCTCTGGAGAACGCCCTGACGGTGGGACTGGATAACTTTGAGTGCTTCTTCCTCCTGGTCGGCCATGGCTATCAGAGCAGGGGTGCAATGGTCAGGATATTATTGCCGCGTATGACAACAGTTCCCAGTGTGCGGCCCCTCTGATCACCGGTATACTCGGTGGTCTCGTCCATGTGGAGATTCAGGTGTTCATCCACTGCCACGAGTCGTCCCTGGAGTTTCCTGCCGTCATCCTTGATCTCAACGACGATTTTAGAATCCACGAGTGAAAAAACCTTCTTTACAGGAAGTACGATGCCGTTAACCATCTGTTCCTATATGGTTATCTTCAAGCATTAAGTTTTTCCTATGACCGACCACCGGTCGCCGGCGACCGGCGGGAGGAGTGGCACCACCGGGTGCCAAGGGCGACCGGTAGTTATCGTAGTAACCGCCACAGGTGCCACTGGCGACGAGTAAGTAGTCATGGCAACCGCCAGGTATCCTCAGCGACCGGTGATAGTGGGCCAACCGTCAGGTGCCACAGACCGCCGGTAAGGTATCATAAACAACCGCCCGGCAGAACCAACAGTTCCGCGGCCGGCCAATCAGAAAAGGGGGGGTTATTCGGAAAGGTCTTCCCAGCGGTCCTTGAACTGCTTCTCGACACCCGGGAGGGTGGTATACTCCATCTCCTCAAGCGACAGGCGGTGCGGTTCAAACGGCCCGTGGGCCCGGAGCACGTCGGAGAGCTCGCAGCACCTGTCGCGGACGCGGTTGAACGCCGGGTCATCGAACATGTCTGCAGGCCCGATCAGTTTCCCATTGCTGATCTGGAACCCGAGACAGATGACCCGGGGCGGTCCGTCGAACGCGGTGCAGTTTGCGTCGCAGACGCCCACCGGCATGAAGGGCCCGTGGTGCGAACCGCGCATCCAGCCGGCAACGAGGATGGGTGTCCTGAAGGGGTCGATGACTTCGCCGACCGACGGGAACCCGCTCTGCGCCCTGATGAGCATGACCGGATCGTCCTTACCGACGTACCGGCCGGCCATCAGATTCAGCCGCTGGGTGCTGGTGGATGCCGCGATTTCGCCGTTCCTCTTCCAGATGTACTTGATCACATACCGGCTCGGTGCTCCGATGTAGGCAAGGAGGCTGTAGGACTCTTCCGGCGTGTTGAAGAGGATCTTCCGCTTCTCTATGACATCGTGGACCTCGAAGGTGAACCCATCATGCATCGACGGGTCGATGACGAGGCCGGATGTGCTGAAGGGGTCGGCGAAGATCCGATAGAGGAAGTAGTTCCACGCGCCGGGCTCGGTCTTATCGGCCATGAAGGCCAGGACCGGGTCGGAGCCGCGCTCTTCAAACTCCATCTCGGCAACACCCGGTCCCATCCCCTTAACATTGCCGCTGAACGCATCTGCGAGCAGGTCCTGACCGGCGCCGTAGAGTTTCATCTCTTTGGCGATCCCGGCACATTCCATGAAGATGTTCCACGCCAGTTTGTGGACCTCTTCGTTGTCCTCGCCCTTGGTGTGCGTCATGATCAACTCAAGATCATCACCGCAGTGGGTGACGTACGAGTCGGTTATGATGCTGCCTTCTGCTTCCTTGAGCATCTGTGCGGCCTTTTCAAGGAGTCTCGGGTGGGTGCGGGAATGCCCCGGAAAACTGCCTACATCTGCTTTAATTATGGACACGGTGGTTTTAACCATTTCATCACCACTACCTGGAGGGGCGTAGCCCTTACGACTAGTAGATAGGTATTACTGTATATGTAGGTGTTGTTGCCTTGAAAAATGGTTTGCTACGGCAACCGTTTTTCTGGATGGCTGAGAAGGACGATTATTGCCGTCATATCTTCTCTACAGAACCGCCGAGGCCAGTATGCCGCCGTTTACTTTTTTTGCCGTTTTCTCCGGACCTGCTGCGAACCGGAGCATCCCCGGGAGCAGCGTTTTTGGACCTCTCGCGTGGCGACCCGGGTGGCGATCGCGCGTCCTCCGGGGGAAGTAGTGTCCGGTTGCGGCCGGGAGGAGGACTAACTTGAGAAGAGTACGGAGTGAAGGGACATGTTGCAGCCTCCCTGCCCGGCACCTGCCGGCCTGTGGCCTCCGGTCTGCTCACGGGGATGCACCTGTCGATAAAATGTATTGTGCCGGGTCTGGTCCGGCAGACGTTTTGACGTCTCAGTCAATCCTGATCGATTTGCCCCGGGAAAATCTGACCTCCAGGACACCATGCTTGTACTTCGACTGCATGGAGTCGGCATCCACGGCCGGCACCTCCACCGAGGTCAGCTGGTTGCCGCCTGCGATGATCGTCAGCGTGCCGTTGATGAGTGACAGGTGAATATTCTCCGTATCGGCACCAGGGAGATCAATTGCCACCGTCACGTCGTCATCGGTTGCGTACATCTCTGCTATTGGCTCGATGGTCCCCCCGGACGAGGGTTCCGCCGGCTCTGCTGCGGGAGCCGCTTCCTCCGCCGGAGTCTCCGTCTTGCCAGCGTCGTGGAGGACGATCTTAAATCCGTAGGCAAACGGTCTGTTCTGATCTCCCTGCTCTTTGAGCCCCTGCTCCATGAGGCGTTTCATCAATTCGTTGAGTTGCTGGAAGATGTCTGCTGGACTGTCACTCATGTGCATCACGTTGTTTCTGTCTCTGTTGATGGGGAGGTCGCATGACCTCCCCGGGGAGCGCCCCATCCACGGGGCACTCCCGTCAGAACGCCATAGCCGTCTGCGGCAGGGGACGTTCTATCCTGGTCTTCAACTCCTTGGTGAGGCGCTTGATCTCGCCGAAGTCTTTCTTCCTCTGGTAGACCGCATCTTTCAGGGCCTCCGTCAGATCCTTGACTTCCTGCTCGATCTTCCCGGTCTCCCGCATCCTGGCACGGTTGATCGTCGAGACGGCGTCTTCGAGCGCAGATCGCTGCTCCTGGTTGTAGAGGATCTGCCAGGAATGGCGTTCGTTCTCTTCTAACCGGTCGATATCCAGTGTGCCTCTCACGCGGGAGAGGGCATCCTCGAAGTGCTTCTTCGTGACCCTTACGTTGCCGATCGCCTGGCGCCGTTCTTCTTCGGACTTACCCCCCATCGCAACGATGAACTCGCGCATGGCGGATATCTTTGCTTCACGGACCAGTGCCTCGATATCGGCTCCGACGTAACCCTCGGTCCTGTCGACCAGTTCCTCGATGTTCACGTCGTTTGCAAGGATCTCTCTGTTCTTGAGGTACACCTCGAAGATCTTCTTCCTGCCTTCCCGGTCGGGCGGCGGGACGTAGATGATCCGGTCGAATCTGCCGGGGCGAAGCAGCGCCTCGTCCAACATGTCCGGGCGGTTGGTAGCGCCGAGAACCACGACATTGTTGAGCTCTTCGAGGCCGTCGAGCTCTGTCAGGATCTGACTTACCACACTTTCAGTTACGTGCGACGATCCTATATAAGATCCGCGTTTAGGCATAAGCGCGTCAATCTCGTCGAAAAAGATAATCGACGGCGCTGCCTGCCTTGCTTTCCGAAATACCTGACGAACGCCGCGTTCCGACTCCCCAACCCATTTCGAGAGGAGTTCAGGACCCTTTACGGAGATGAAATTGCTTTCGCTCTCGTTTGCGACCGCCTTTGCAAGCAGTGTCTTGCCCGTTCCCGGGGGTCCGAAGAGCAGGATGCCTCGGGGGGGTTCGGTGTCTAAGGAGGCAAATATCTCCGGATATTTGAGCGGCCACTCAACGGCCTCCGCGAGTTCGGCCTTTACGTCTTCGAGGCCTCCGACGTCCTCCCATTTGACATCGGGTATCTCTACGAGCACCTCTCGCATCGCGCTCGGCTCAACGTGCTTATGCGCTTCGATGAAGTCTTCGTTCGTCACGCGGAGCTGGTCGATGATCTCGGTGGGGATCTCCTCCTCGATCTTGATCTGCGGTATGATCCGGCGGATTGCGTGCATCGCCGCCTCTTTTGCGAGCAGCGCAATATCAGCGCCGACGAAGCCGTGCGTGGAGCGGGCGTAGTCGTCGAGGATCACATCTTCGGCAAGCGGCATGCCCCGCGTGTGGATCTGGAAGATCTGTTGCCTTCCCTTGGTGTCCGGGATGCCGATCTCGATCTCGCGGTCGAACCGGCCACCGCGCCGGAGGGCGGGATCGATCATATCGGGAAGGTTCGTTGCGGCGATCACAACTACCTGACCCCGGGTCTTCAGGCCGTCCATCAGGGCCAGGAGCTGGGCGACGATCCGGCGCTCGACCTCCCCCTTCACCTCTTCGCGCTTGGGTGCGATCGAGTCGATCTCGTCGATGAATACGATCGAGGGTGCGTTCTCCTGCGCTTCCTCAAAGACCTCCCGCAGGCGCTCTTCGGACTCGCCGTAGTACTTGCTCATGATCTCGGGGCCCGAGAGCGTGATGAAGTGGGCGTCCACCTCGTTTGCTACCGCTTTTGCGATCAGCGTCTTTCCCGTTCCGGGCGGGCCGTAGAGCAGGACGCCTTTTGGGGGCTCGACACCGAGGCGTTCGAAGAGTTCGGGGTGCCGGAGCGGGAGTTCGATCATCTCCCGGACGAGTTGCAGCTCGCGGTCCAGGCCGCCGATGTCCTCGTAGTGGACGTCGGTCGCAGTTTCGCGCTGCCCTTCCTCGGGTTCATACGGAGTCTCTTTCAACTCAATCTCGGTGCTGTCGGTGACGATGGCGATACCTTTCGGGGTCACTCTGGCGATGACGAACGTGAGCGGGTTGCCGAGGATGCTGACCCGAACGTGCTGTCCTTCGGTGACCGGCCGCCCGCGGAGGATCCTTCCCAGGTACTGCTCGCCGCCCACCAGACGGATGGGCTGGGTCGGCTGGATGGTCACCTTCTTGGCGTATCCGGCCTCGGTCTTCCTGATCCGGACATTGTCGTCGATCCCGGCTCCTACGTTGCCCCGGGTGTTGCCGTCGATGCGCAGAATCGCCTTGCCGGTGTCCTGCGGGAACCCGGGCCATATGAGCGTCGCCGCCTTCTGGCGCCCCTCGATCTCGACAACGTCGCCGCTGACGAGGCCGAGTGTCTTCATGGTGTCGATGCTCAGTCTGGCGATCCCCCGGCCGGCGTCTTCGTGAGCCGCCTCCTTGATGGTCACCTCAACAGATTCGGTGTTAGCCATGTGAACAATCTCCTCCTGTAGGGTTTACCATAGGTAAGTGCAAGGAAGTATTTATATTTTTCCCACACTCTCCCTCCCGTTGTGCTGGATGATCCCCTTTTCTGTAACGATGCAATCCATCTTCACATCGTTATCGTCGGCAGGAATGCTCTCTGCCTGCTGGCAGGAGAACGCGATGCCGATCTTCTGCGGGTGGGGGTAGCGGCAGAGGAAGCGATCGTAATATCCGGCACCGTAGCCGAGCCGGTTTTCTTCGGCGTCGAAGGCGAGCATCGGTATGACGACGACCTCGACGTCCTCGGGCCGGGCCGGGAGTTCGTGGCCGATCGGTTCGGGTACGTTGAATGTACTGGGGGAGAGGACCGCGGGGTCCGGCAGGTAGGAGAGGCGGAGGCTGCAGGTCTCCCGTTCGATGATGGGCACGACGACCCGCACGCCCCGGCGGTTTAAGTCCGCGATCAGGTCGTTGGTCTCGGCCTCCGGGGCTTTTGAGGCGTAGACCATGACGGTCTTAAATCCGTTCAGGATTTCGAGGAGTCTTCGTTCGATGATGCTGCTGTATGTGGCAATCTCTGCAGGGGAGAGAAGGGATCGGGCCTCCTTTGCCTGCTGGCGAAGGGCCGCCTTTGTCTGGCTCATTGCAGGAGAGGTTTGGCGCAATCAGACCATAAAGCATGCATGCCGAAGGGTGGAGCACAGGCAGCTTACTTCTCTGCTGGCTGCTCCTGCAGACCTCCCGGAACTGGCGGAGGGAGGATGCAAGGACCCGGGTCTTGCCGATCATGGCGGCGATCTGGAGGGCGTCGAGGATCTCGTCGCGGGATGCGCCTTCCTTTAGCGCGGCCCCCATGTGTACTTTCAGGCAACTGTCCGCCCGGCCCCGGCGGCGGCCGCAACGGCGACCAGTTCCGCGGTCTTTGCGTCGAGGGAGTCGGGCCGGGAGATCCGGTAGTCGGCGATGGCGGAGAGCGCGAAGGCCTCGGGCCGGTCCCGGAGGATGGAGAAGATGAACGGCACGACGCCGAGCATCTCCTGTACATCCTCCGTGATGTCGTCGCCGAGGTCGTCGGCGTGGGTTAGGAAGTCGTTGATTAACTGCTCATTCTCGGGCTTCATTGGGCTGTCCTCTTACGTGATCGTGGGCGAGGGAGGCGATAATGGTGTGGATTTTAATGTGAGGATGTTCGGGTGTTCTTGTGTGCAAGCGTATTTGACCGATTTTCCCACGCTCCGGGTACGCTGGACCGTGGGGATATCGCCATGCACTGCCCCCGCCCCCCAGGGGCGGGGGAGGAGGCCGAAGGCCGGGTGGGGTGGGGGTTATAGGTATCAGTTTACGCGATGGAGACAGGGGAGGGGGATTCTCCCCCCTCCCCGTCAGCCCCTCCCCCAGGGGCGATATCCCCACGGTCCACTGTACTGGGACTTGCCCATGGTGGCCGTTCAGATATGTGCAAAGAGCAAGGAAGCACGATAAGACTGGCTCTGCAGCTCATGCAATCTACCACCCGGAAGAACGAACACCCTCCGCTACCCGGAGATCAGCACCCAAAAAACGAGATCCCGGGGGGGCACCCCCATCTCTCCTGTTCAGAAGTTAAAATGCCGTCCGACGATCTTCAACGCACAGAAGTCTCCGCACATCGTGCAGCCGTCGGTATCGGCCGGCATCCGCTCGGCCCGGATTGCCCGGGCGCGCTCGGGGTTCATCGCGACCGCAAACTGCCGCTCCCAGTCGAGGTCCCGGCGGGCGTGTCCCATCTCGAGGTCGGCATCCCGCTTCTTGAGCTTGATCATATCCCCGACGTGGGCGGCGATCCTCGAACTCATCACGCCCTCGTAGACCTCTTCGGGGGTGGGGAGCGCCAGGTGCTCCGCCGGCGTCACGTAGCAAATGAAGTCGGCACCGTAGGAGGAGGCGAGTGCGGCCCCGATCGCGGCTACCCGGTCGTCGTAGCCGGGCGCGATATCGGTGACGAGCGGGCCGAGCATGTAGAACGGCTTCCGGTTCGTGACGCGCTTTTGCAGCACGACGTTGGTCTGGATCTCGTCGACCGGGATGTGCCCCGGTCCCTCGATGATCGCCTGGACACCCTGTTCATGTGCTTTATCGGCGAGTTCCGCGTTGATGAGCAGTTCCTGGATCTGGGCACGGTCGGTCGCGTCGTGGACCGCACCCGCCCGCATCCCGTTGCCGAAGGAGAGGGTGACCTCGTGCTCCTTCAAGATCTCGACTAAGTAGTCGAACTCCGCATAGAGCGGGTTTTCCTTCTCGTTGTGGAGCATCCACGCGGTCATGAAGGCCCCGCCGCGGGAGACGAGCCCGCCGTGCCGCCCCTGGTTCTTCAGGCGCTTCATCGTCTCATAGTTGATCCCGGTATGGATCGCCATGAAGTTGGTCCCGAGCTTCGCCTGCTCCGCCGTGATCCGGAAGAGGTCGTCCTCTTCCATGTGGACGACCGCCCCGTGCTTCCGGGCGGCCTCGATGAACGCCTGGTAGAGCGGGACCGACCCGACCGAGAGGGTGGTCGCCTCGACGACCCGGCGCCGGATCTCCGCAAAGTCGCCGCCGGTGGAGAGTTCCATCAGCGTATCGGCACCGGCACGCTCTGCCTGCCGGACCTTCTCGATCTCCACATCGACGTCGACCATATCCGTCGACGTCCCGATGCTCGCGTTGACCTTCGTGCGGAGCCCTTCGCCGATACCGCAGATCTTCACCTTCCGGTAGGGAGAGACCGGAATGACGATATGGCCTTCAGCCACGCCGTGCCTGACGAACTCCTCAGAGACACCTTCCGCTGCTGCGACGATCCGCATCTCCTCGGTGACGACGCCACGTCGGGCGTCTTCTATGAGACCCATGACCTTATATTTGAGGAAAAGAGTTGATAAAGGCTTGTTTTTAGAATCCTGGCTAAAACCGGGTTGTTCTCTTGACAAGTAAACTTGACTTACTCTTACGCAGATCTTATT
This sequence comes from Methanomicrobiales archaeon HGW-Methanomicrobiales-2, assembly GCA_002839645.1. Lineage (GTDB taxonomy): Archaea > Halobacteriota > Methanomicrobia > Methanomicrobiales > Methanoculleaceae > Methanoculleus. Next base: position 22,196 of record PGYL01000024.1, read on the forward strand.
TCATAGCCGGAAAGCCAAGGCTTACATGAAATAGAGGAGCACCTCTATCCCGTCTGGTGATTGTTTGCACGTCAATTTCGGAGGTTTTGTCCCGATCAGCACCGTTGACTGGCGGGGGCGGGCGGCCTGCACCGTCTTCCTCAGGGGGTGCCCCGCGCGCTGCTTCTACTGCCATAACATCGCCATCCACGGTGGCGAAGACCTTCGCGACGCAGACGAGATCATCGCCATGATCCGGAGTTCCCGCACGGTTGCAGGCGCTGTAGTCTTCTCCGGCGGGGAGCCGACCCTGCAGGGGCCGGCGCTCGTCCACCTCGCCGCCGCCGCGCGGAACATGGGGCTCTCTGTGGGCCTGCACACGAACGGCATCTTTCCCCGGGTGCTCGAAGACCTGATCGGTCGGCACCTGGTGGAGATGATCGCGCTCGATATCAAGACAACGTGGGAGCGCTACGACGAACTCCTGGAACTTACTGCCGCCGATGCGGTGAAGCAGTCGCTCGCCGTCTGCAAGCGGGCGAAGGCCGACGGCAGCCTTGGGACCTGCCAGGCTGTGGTCACTCTCTTCCGGGGCCGCGAGGATGATCTCCCGTCGATCGCGGAGGCTACCCAGGGGCTGGACCTCGTGCTCCAGCAGGGGGTTGCCGCGGGCTTCGTCCCCCTGACCCGGCAGGAACTCGAGGCGGTAGCGGCGTCGCTCGGCCGGAAAGTCCGGATACGGACCCGGGAGGACGGCGAGGTCGGGTACGACCCGGAGCAGTAACCGTTCCGGTGACGTTAAGCATAATATCGTCGGGAACCCACTTTTATGGAGATAGTTGTGGCGGCCGCCGCAACCTGCACCGCCGGGACCCTGCAGCCGGTCTCTCACCGGTGCGGCCCGCTGTTCTGGATACGATAGCATAACAAAGATGAAGGAGCCCTGATGAAAGTCATTGGAATCGTTGGTATGCCGGCAAGCGGGAAAGGAGAGGTGTCGAAGATCGCCCGGGACCTCGGGATTCCGGTCGTGGTCATGGGAGATGCTATACGGGAACGGGTTAAGGAGGCCGGCCTTCTGCCGACGGACGCGAACCTCGGCGCAATGTCGGGGAAGTTGCGCGCGGACCTCGGCATGGATGCCATCGCGCGGATCACCATCCCGGTCATCGAGGCAGAGTCCGCCCCGGTGGTCCTGGTCGACGGCATCAGGGGGGACTACGAGGTGGCGGCGTTCAAGGAGCACTTCCCCGACTTCACCCTCATCGGGATCGTCTCGTCGTTTGAGACGCGCTACCGGCGGCTCACGAACCGGGGCCGGTCCGACGACTCCCTCACCGCCGAAGAACTCCGGGTCCGCGATGAGCGGGAACTCGGGTGGGGGCTCGGTCGGGCTCTCGATCTCGCGGACTGCCGGATCACGAACGAGGGAACACTCGAGGAGTTTGCCGAAGAGGTCCGTGCCCTGCTCTGCCGGCCGGGAGGAATAGAATGAGTCTTGCCCCGTATTTTTCATCCTCATCAAAAGTCTGGGAATCCCGGGACTGGGTCTTCGGGCTCGAGGAACTCGGGTACACCGGCTGGGAGATCGTCGCCGACGGGAAGTACCGCCTGGACAACCCTGAGAATTTTGCCGCTATCCGGGAGAACCTCGAGAGCACCGGCCTTCTCGCGACCGTTCACGCCCCCTACAGCGACTTAAACCTCGCATCGTTAAACTACCCCATCTGGCGCGAGTCCATCCGCCAGACCTGCTGCTGCATCCACCACGCGGCCGACCTGACCGACCGGGTGACGGTCCACCCCGGGTTTGTATCTCCTGTAGGAAAACTCGTCCCCGAGAAGGTCTGGGAGCTGCAGAAGACAGCACTCGTCGAGATCGGGAAATCTGCGGAAGAGCACGGCATCCTCGCGTGCGTCGAGAACATGATCAGCATCAGAGACTTCCTCTGCCGCTACCCCGAGGAGATACTCGGCCTCACGGAAGGTATCCCGGGGATCGGGGTCACGCTCGATGTGGGGCACGCCAACACCAACGGCCAGGTCGATGCGTTCCTTGCCCATGTCCGGGAGATCAGCCACCTGCACATCCACGACAACCACGGGAAGTCGGACGAGCACCTGGCACTCGGCGACGGGACCATCGCCTGGGAGAAGGTCGGGCGGGTCGTCGCCCGCGACTACTCCGGTCCGGTTGTTATCGAAGGCCGGACACTCGAAGAGGCAAAGCGGAGCCTTGCAGCATTCAGGAGGTGGTTCGTATAGCCGGCGAAACCCTGCACCTCCATTTCCTCGGCACGGCGGGAGCACTTCCGTCTCCGCAGAGGAACCCCTCCTGCATCCTGATCCGGCGGGGCTCCGACACCCTGCTCTTCGACTGCGGGGAGGGCACCCAGCAGCAGATGATGCGTGCCCGGACCGGATTTACCGTGAACGCCGTCTTCATCACCCACTGGCATGCCGACCATTTCCTCGGCGTCTTCGGGCTCGTCGAGACGCTCGCGTTCATGGGACGGACCGACCCGCTCCCGATCTACGGCCCGCCCTGGGTAGGCGAGTTCGTCGACCTCGTGCAGAAGATAAGCCGCCACACCCGGGGCTTCTCCGTCACTGCGCACCCCCTCGAGCACGGTTCGGTCGTGCCCTTCAACGGCTACACCGTCCGGGCGTTTTCTACGCATCACGGCATTCCGGGGCTCGGCTATGTAATGGAGGAGGACGAGCGGCCCGGAAGGTTCAACCGGGAGCAGGCGATTGCGCTCGGTGTCCCACCGGGCCCGCTCTTCGGACGGCTGCAGCGCGGGGAAGCGGTCTGCATCGTCCGCGACGGCGTCGAGACCGAGATCCGGCCCGCCGATGTGCTGGGAGAGCCGCGTCCGGGGCGGAAGGTGGTCTATACCGGGGACACGCGGCCGCTCCAGCACCACCCCGGGATCACCGCGATGCTCCGGGACGCAGATATCCTGATCCACGACGCCACGTTCGATGACCAGGAGAGCGACCGCGCCCGGGAGGTTTTGCACTCCACTGCCGGGGAGGCCGGGGAGGCGGCGGTCGCCTTGAACGCCCGTATGCTTGCCCTGATGCACATAAGTTCCCGTTATACCAGCACAGTAAACCATATACGCGATGCAAAGCGACAGTATGAGGGAGACGTGATCCTGCCGGCCGATCTGGCCGTTCTGGAGATCCCGTATCGGAGTGATTGAGATGGACGGTGATGGGGATGGAGCAGGGCCTATCCAGCCAGAGCCGCCTGATACTGACCGGTCTTGGCGCCCTGCTCGTCAGTGCCGCTGTCTCGAGCATAGCAGGCATATATCTCGGTTCTGTCCGTGAAGTCCTCTGGCTGATACCCGGCCTGATGGTGCTCCTGCCGTCGATCATCCATATCCGGGGGAGCGTCGCCGGAGTCTTTGCATCCCGCCTCTCCTCCTCGATGCACCTTGGGGAGTTCTCTATTGATTTTCATGAGGGCTCTGTTCTCGGCGACAACATCCGCGCCTCGTTCGTGGTAACCATTCTCATAGCGTTCGTCATCGGCATCTTCTCCTACGCGGCGAGCCGCATCTTCGGGTATCCTGTGGTGGGCGTCACCGACCTCGTTCTGATCTCGGTCGTCTGCGGCGTTGTCGCGGGGGTTGTGGTGATGGGGATCACCCTGGTCGTTGCGCTCGCGAGTTACCGCTACGACCTCGACCTCGACATGATCGCCGCACCGATCGTCACCACCTCGGGGGACATCGTCACGCTCCCGATCCTCATCATCTCCGCGACATTCATCATGCTCCTCTCTCCCTCTGCACGCCTGGTGCTCGGGGCCATCGCGGTCGCCGCTGCCATCGTCACCATCCTCTACACCCGGCAACGGCCCAGGGCAATCGGGCCGATCGTCCGCGAAAACCTCTACCTCCTCATCCCGCTCAGCGTCCTCGGCACGCTGGCCGGTCTGACCTACTCGCTCAATCTCGACAGACTGGTGGCGCTCGCGGTCTTTCTCGTCCTGATACCCCCGTTTATGGGTGGTCTCGGGTCGATAGGCGGCATTCTCGGGTCGCGCCTATCGACGGGGATGCACACCGGCGAGCTCAACCCCTCGTTCCTCCCCGAGCGCGGCGTTGTGCATCATTTTATTATTTCCTATCTCTATACGTTGATACTGCTTCCACTGCTGGCGCTCATCGCGCATGGTGCGGCGGTGCTCATGGGGCTAAACAGCCCTGGCCTTGGAATGCTGGTCATTATCAGCCTTGTAGCGGGTCTGGTCGTCATGACACTGGTGAACGGCGTGGCGTACGTCACTGCCAGCCTTTCATTCCGGTATGGTCTCGATCCCGATAACTTCGGGATCCCTGTCATCACGAGCCTGATCGACCTGATTGGTGCAGCTACGCTCGTGGCAGTGATAGGCCTGCTGTTGTAAGTGAAAAGTATATGAAAACGACGGTTAACAGACCCATGACGGAACGTGAATACCAGCCGATCAGTTTCAAAGACGTCCTGATCGAGATGAAGGATGTCTCCGAGCTGATGGTTGATCTCTCTTACTCTGCGATCCTCTTCGACAGTAAAGAGATAGCGCTCGAAGTGATCAATCTCGAGGAGAGCATGAACAAACTGGTCTATCAGGCCAGAATTCAGAGTGTCCTCGGTGCCAGGCGCCTCGAAGAAGCAGAAGCGATGAGCGGCATGCTCCAGGTTGCCGAGGCGGCGGAGAGGATTGCGAACTCTGCTTCGGATATAGCAAAACTCATCTTAAAAGACATCCGGTTTCCGGCTAAACTCAAGCGCGTCTTCCCTGAGGCCGAAGAGATCGTCACCCGGGTTATCATCAGCCCGGGAAGCGATCTCGCCGGCCGCACGCTCGGCGACCTCAAAGTCCAGAGCACGACGGGCATGCAGGTGATTGCCATCCGGCGTGGAAAGGGCTGGATCTACGATCCCGACAGGACTACCCGGGTGGAGAGCGGGGATATCCTGATTGTGCGGGGCCCGGAAGCCGGAGAGGACATTCTCTTCCTGATGGCGGGGACGGCAGAGCGCCCCGGGGGCGAACCCTCGCATGCGGGTGAGGTCGACGACCTTGACCGGGCGGTCCAGTTGATCATCGAGATGAAGAACCTCTCGGAGCTCTCTGTTGGGCTGGCGTACACCTCCCTGCTCTTCAACAACAAGGAAGTGGCGCACGAGGTGGTCGCCCTTGATTCGACGCTCGATGATATGCGCTACGACCTGGACCTCTGGATCCTTGAAGCGGCACGAAAGATCGACGATGTGCGCTACCTCCGGGGCCTCCTGTATATGTCCTCGTTTGCGCAGGCGATCAGCGATTCGGCCCATTCCATCGTCGACGTCCTCCTGCGCGACATCGAGATCCCGCCGGTCTTCAAAAAGATCGTCCGCGAGTCGGACGAGATCATTACGCGGATACCCGTGGCGGCGTCCTCGCCGCTTGTGACGAGGACCCTCAAGGAGGCGTCGCTCGGGACGGTGACCGGGATGGTCGTGCTTGCCATCAAGCACGGTGACCGGTGGGTCTACCGCCCGGGGAAGAGTGTCCGACTGGAGAGTGGTGATATTATTATCGCCAAGGGCAGACGGGACGGTGAGTGCCGGCTGTATGAACTTGCCGGCTACGCCGTCGAGATGCCCGAAGAATGAATTAGGTGAACTACTATGGGAGATACGGAAGAGACAATTGTTTACCGCCTCGGTGCAAACTGCGATATCGACGAGGTGGAGGAAGGAAAGAGTTACCTGGGACGGGTGCAGGGTTTTGCTCCGTTCGGCGTATTCGTCCAGTTAAACGACCGGGTCAAGGGGCTCGTTCATAAGAGCAACGTGAGGGCTCAGCACGAGGAACGCGATCCAATCATCGTTCACGTCCTCCAGATCCGGAGCAACGGCAACATCGACCTCGAGGAGGTCACGCCGACCGTCTACCAGACCGAGAACGTGACCAAGAAGACGACGAGCGTGCTTCTTGCCGATATCGGCAAGAAGATCGGCAGAACGGTGCTGATCGAGGGTGAGATCGTCCAGGTCAAGCAGACGTCGGGGCCGACAATCTTCACCATCGTGGACGAGTCCGGCACTGCGAACGGGGCCGCGTTCATCGAGGCGGGCGTCCGGGCCTATCCCGAGGTCGAACTCGGGGCTATCGTCGCCCTCACGGGTGAGGTGATGCAGCGCAACAACCAGCTCCAGATCGAGGTCGCGTCCATGGCGGTCCTGGAGCCGGAGGATGAGGCACGGGTCAGGGGGCGTATCGATGCGGCGCTCGATGAGCGTGCGGAACCGTCCGACCTCCCGTTCCTCATAGAGAGCGAGGTTCTGGAAGCCCTCAGGCCGCAGATGCGCCAGGTAGCAAAGGAGATCCGGAAAGCGGTCCTGTCGGCCCGGCCTATCATTCTCCGGCACCATGCGGATGCCGACGGCATATGCGCTGCCGTTGCCATCGAGCAGGCGGTGACCGCACTGCTCCGCGAGAGCGGCGGAGACTTCGATGCGGAGTTCTTCCTCTTCAAGCGGTCCCCGTCCAAGGCTCCGTTCTACGAGATCGAGGATATCACGCGGGATCTCGACTTCGCCCTCAAGGACAACGTCCGCTACGGGCAGAAGATGCCGATGATCCTCCTGATGGACAACGGGTCCACCGAGGAAGACATGCCGTCGCTGAAGGTGACCCGGATCTTCGGTCTCCCGGTGATGGTCGTGGACCACCACCACCCCGACGAGATCGTGGACGATTACCTGATCGGGCACGTCAACCCCTATCATGTGGGCGGCGATTACGGGATCACCGCCGGGATGCTGGGCACAGAGGTCGCCCGCATGGTCAATCCAGCGGTCGAGAATCAGATACGGCACCTGCCGGCGATCGCGGCGCTCGGCGACCGGAGCGAAGCGCCGGAACGTGCCCGCTACCTTGCGGTGGCCGCACCTGAGTATTCGGAGGATGATTGCCGCGCGATCGCGCTGGCGCTCGACTACGAGCAGTTCTGGCTCCGGTTCAGCGACGGGAGAGAGATCGTCAAGAGTATCCTGAACCTCGCTGGCGACACGGAACGCCATAACGAGTTCGTCAACCTGCTGGTCGATGAAGCAAATCACGCGATCGAGGAGCAGCTGGAGGCTATCATGCCCCATGTCGAGAGCCGGATGCTCCCGAATGGCGCCCACCTCTTCATGCTCGACGTGGAACTCTTTGCCCACCGGTTCACGTTCCCGCCGCCCGGTAAGACCTCGGGAGAGGTGCATGACCGGCTGGTCCGGGCACACCCGGGAGAGCCGGTCGTCACGATCGGGTTCGGGCCGGACTTTGCCGTCCTGCGTTCGCGTGGCGTCATGATGAACATTCCGCGGATGGTGCGCGAACTCCATAACGAGATCTCCGGCGGAGGAGTGAGCGGCGGCGGCCACCTTGTCGTCGGGAGCATCAAATTCGTGGAGGGAATGCGCGATGTGGTGGTCGATAGCCTGATCCGAAAGATTGGTGAAGCACCAATCTGATCGCTACTTCTTTCCCGCTGACAGTACACGGTAGGTCGGTCTCTGTTCAAAGGCCGCAGACGGGGATTCGCATCCGGGACCAGCTGCGATAAGGGGGTCTTTGGCTGCCCGCATTTCATGTCCGGACACTGTACCGGCATCTTGTTTTTTGACAGTTCACTGCTGTGCAACAGTGAGGTGTCGCCCTATTATGGGCCGCATCGGGTAGTTAACCGCCGATACAATTTTGAAAGCGACCGAAATATAAAAATAGGTTTATGCCAAACGGGAGTTCTCATGGCAGGAAACCAATGGACATGGAGAGCACTCCTGGTTGTGCTTCTTGTGGCAGCAGCAGCTGTTGTGCCCCCCGTGGCAGCCCAGAGCACAGCACCCGAGACTTCTTTGACCTGGACTCTCCCTCCGACACCACCCGATGAGACTCCGGTAGAGACCCCGACGGAAACCCCCGAGGAGACCCTGACGGAACTCCCGGAGGAGACTCTGACGGAACTCCCGGAGGAGACTCTGGATGAGATTCCGGTAGAGACCCTGGACGAGATCCCGACGGAGACCCTTGATGACGAGACCGTCGTACAGGCCCTGGATGAAGAGACCCCTGAGGAAACCCTGAACGAGACCACCAGCGGGACTCTGGACAACGAGACCACCAATGGGACCGCCAACGAAACCTCCCCTCCCGTTGTGATCGGGACGGATGAGGCGACGATGGAGACGACGCCGGCAGAGACTGCCACGGCTGATCTGCCGACGTTCACGCCGATACAGGCGGCACAGGCTAACGTAAGCCCGACACCTGCAGCTCCCCTTTCGTTCATCGGCGTCATCCTGGCCGTTGCGGTCGCCGGGCTCCTCGCCGTGATCTGGAGGAACCGGAGGTGATGGTGGAACGCCGGGTGCCCACGGGAGAAGCGGGGCGAGCAGTCACCTGAGTGTGAGATCTATCCCTACCCCGATCGGTTCGCCCACGACCCCGATGCCGCTCCCGGCGTCGGGAAACGTTGTCGGGGGCGACCCGCTCCTCTCTTCCCAAATCCGCGCAGGGGATGGCTATCTGTGCTGTCTGGATTGGAGATGATGCTCCTCGCCCCACCGATAGACACTATGATGCCCACTTCTATACAGTGATTTGTATATTCATCTTAAAATTCTACGGACGTAAATGGGTAGACATATATATTGATCTGGACAAAAAGCACTTGCTCACGAGGGAATCAGTCGATGTCGACAAAGGACCGTATCAAAGAAAAATATAGCGATACCCAGCGAAAGATCCTGTATCATCTCAAGTCCGGGTTAAGAACAGGCAAATCCTACTTCAAATCCAAGTATATTGCAACTGATCTGGGCCTTTCTCCGAAAGAGGTCGGCATCAACCTTGCTATCCTCTCGGAGATCTGTGATGAGCTGGACATCAGGCGCTGGAGTTACTCGAACAGCACGACGTGGCGCGTCACCTCCCGTGCATCATAATTTTATTCCGGGACACTCTATTCTACGGCATGAAGATCATTGAGTTCGAAGCACCCGTCGAGTTTGTGGCCACCATCGACGACCACAAAGACTGCCTCATGTCCCAGGACAAGAGCCATGAGAATCCGGATGTGCTCTGGTTCAACATCGATGTCCCTAAAGGTCACGGCGTACGGGCCGGAGATCGGGTCAGAGTCACCGTCGAAAAGATCTGAAGTTAGAGGTACCCGGGGAGCGTCTCCAGGGTAATGCGGTATGAATCGACCTCACTCACGCTGACGATGAGGTAGAAGTCCTTTCCTCCCCTCTCGACATTTTTGATGACGCTGCCCGGATAGTGAAGGTCGGCCCCTTCCACGACGGTCCCGCTCTCCAGCTCCACGAGCGCCATCCGGAAATGTGCCGCCTCGGGCCTTACTGTTGCAGAGACACTGCAATTAAGCCTCCATACCGCGTACGGCACGTGGAATACCTCGCTGATGCCTCCTCGCCCCTCCTCGATGTACGCGAACGGGATGCGATCAGCAGTTCCCTTCCAGGGCGGGTCGGAAACTCCATAGAGCGTCAGGTTGTCGGGGAGGTGACAGCGAGGGTAATTCCAGACCTGGGTCACATAGGAGAGCCTCGCGGGTTCGAGCGGCGCGGGCGATGTCGGTATGGGGGTAGCGGTGACGGTAGGTGTCCGGGTAAGATTTTCCGGAATCTCAGGCCCGGCCTCCGCTACGGGCGGTCGGAATACCAGGGCTACTACGGAGACTACGATCAGGGCGGCAAGAATGCTGAAGACGTCGCCTTTATCCACAGGTTTAGAGGGGTGTATCAGGTAAAAAGACCTTCGGGTTTGATTCTCTGCTCTTGCCCGCAGAGAATCGAACATCGACGTTCGAGAGGGGAGATATTCTGGTTTTACCCTACTTCCTCTCTTTGTTGAGATCATAAAGCGGAACTGTTAATATGGAGACATGAGTATCGTCCTGATGAGAGCATGGAAGTCACTGAGGTTCGCACATGGGTGATATTTTATCTGCTCTCGTTCGTGGTGCTCCTTGCAGCGACCTTCATCACAGCCCAGAACGACAGCCAGCTCTGGATCAGCCTCATGCTCATCATCATCGTCGTGGGTGTAAACTTTTTCCTGCTCTTCTCCGAGTTGAAGCGCTACCAGGCCCGGAAGGCCTTCATGCACCGGATGTCGAAGTTCGACGACACCGAGACGGAGAAGGACTCTTGCGGCAACCGCTGGTGACCACTCCTACGCGGCCTTGCGCAGAATCTTTTGCATGACGTTAAACGGTGTAAAGAGGTGCTCCACCTCTCTTGCCAGGTACTCGGTCTTGCCGATGACATAGTAACCGTCGACGGCAAGTGCAGAGTAAAAAAGGTGCGTAAGATCGTTCTTCTGCTTCTCGGTGAAGTAGATGGTGACGTTTCTGCAGGTGACGACGTCGAGGTAGCGCGAGATGGGAGCACCCGACATCAGGTCGTGCTGCCGGAACTTGACGAGGTCCTTGATATGGGGACGGACCTCGAACGTACCGTCTTCGTGGCAGATAAAGTGTTTGCGGATCTTCTTCTCGTCCACATTCTCGAGCGCCTTCCTGTCATAGACCCCGGCCGCGGCTTTCTGCAGCACTACGGTGTCGTTATCGGTTGCATATATCGTTACGTTGACGTCTTTATGGAGTGCCAAGTATCTCCCGTCGTATCGCTTCGAAGACTTCCGGATCGCGGAAAAATTTGGTGACGTTGATGGTGAGAGCGTTTCTGAGCAGATCGAGTTCCTGCGGGTTCGCGAGGAGGTACTTATGGTAAGCCTCGAAATCTGCGGTGTCTGTCAGGCGCATCCGGGAGAGGATGCGCCGTTTGATGTAGTCCTCCTTATAATTCGAGCACTTGATCCTGACCAGTCTCTCGATGCTCTTCTGGAGCGACATAAATGCATCCATGGGGTAATCTACTCTCACCGGGTGTTGATTTACGGAGCGTTCTGATAGCATCCGAGGTCGCTGATCACTTTCTGGACGTCGAGCCAGATGATAAGGGTCTTTGTCTTCTCGTCTTCTTTGTCCCCTATCTTGATGATTGCTTTGACATAATTGCTGATGGATGACGTGATGCCGTCGTTGATACGTTCGATCTGCTCGTTACGGATTGAAATGACGCTGTGAACGTCATCGACGATGATCCCTACGTTCGACCCGCTTGCCACATCCGGCATCAGCACGACGATCTTTTTGTTCTCGGCTTCTCCGGATTCAGGGAGCCCGAGGAGGTCTCGGAGGTCGATAATGTTTGTTATCTCGCCTCGCAGGTTGATGATACCCGCAAGGTATTCGGGAGCACGGGGAAGGGGAGTGATCGGCATCATCTCCACGATCTCTCGTGCTATCTGGATATCCAGTGCGTAGTGCTCCTTCCCGAGCTGGAACTCTACCACATCTATGGATGCTGCCATCTTCTCCTCCAGTTAGTTAATCTTGAACTGTTTCATCACTGACTGGAGCTGTTCGGCCATACCTGCCAGTTCGTGCGACGCACTCCCGACTTCCTCGGTTGATGCGCTGACCTCTTCTGCGAGTGCCGCCATATCCTCGGTCCGGTCCAGGCTCTCCTTGGTCATGTGGGTGGACTGGTCCATCTTCTGCATGACATTGTTGGTGGAGCCCGCCTGGTCTTCGGTGGCCTTCGTGATCTCGGTGATACCGTGGGCGACTACTTCGACGCCGTTGACGATCCGGTTTAAGCCCTCGATGACCTTGTTGACGCTCTCGATGCCTGCCTGGATCTCCTGGTGGGACGCCTGCATCGAGCCTGCGGTCTTGTCGGTGCTCGCCTGGATCGTTCTGATCAGGTCCTCGATATCCTGGCTCGCCCGCTTGGACTCCCCGGCAAGATTTCTGATCTCGCCTGCAACCACGGCAAATCCGCGGCCGTGCTCCCCGGCGCGGGCGGCCTCGATTGCTGCGTTTAACGCAAGGAGGTTGGTCTGATTGGCGATATCGGTGATCAGCTTGACGATGTTGTTGATCTCCCTCATCTGGCTGTTGAGGGTGCTGATCTCGTCCACGGTCTGTTTGGAGATCTCCTCGACGAGCTGCATCTTCTTTGCTGCGACTTCACCGAGAGAGGCAGCATTGTCTCCCTCCTTCGACGCCTTCGAGGCCTGTTCCATGACCTCTTGCGACGTGCTTGCGATCTCCTCGATGGACGCCGAGAGATCGTTGATATCCGTTCCGATCTCCTCGATCTTCTCGAGCTGGCGTCGTGCATCCTCCGACGACTGCTGCGTCGAGGTGGCGACCTGCTCGGTGGCCCGGATGATCTCGTCGGTACTCTTGCTGACCTCCTTTGTGGTCATATCTACCTGGTGGGCTGCTTTTGCCACGTCCGCGAGGAGTGCGCGAATAGCAGTCAATGAGGCGTTGTAATCGCTCTTGACTTCATGGAGAGGGTCGCCTGCCTCTGCGTCCACAAACGCCGTCAGGTCGCCCTTTGCCATGGCGGCGAGTGCGGTCCCGAGTTCCCGGGCGCTCTCTGCGAGTCTCTCGCTCTCTTTCTTTGCGGTCTCCATTAGTTCCCGGATCTGGTCCTCTCTCTCCCGCTGCTCGGTCCAGTCGTTCCAGACGTAGAAGGCCATCTCGATATCGCCCTTCGCATCCAGGATCGGGATGGCGTTCAAGGTGAGGTACTTCCTTACACCGTCGGGCCACTTGACCATGACGTCGGTCCGTGCGAGTTTCTTCGTTTCGTAACAGGCGTAGAAGTGGTCGCCGCCGATGATGGTGATGTCGTAGTCGTAGAGCTTCTTCGCGATGGTCTCTTCCCGCGTCCCCCGCCACATCCGGGCATACTCTTCGTTGATGTCGATCCGGCTCTTGTCCGCGCGGAGCGTCGCGATTGCAAGCGGGTTCTGTTTGATCATCGCATCCACCCGATGCTCGGTCTTCTTGACTTCTTCCTTCTCCTCCTGGAGGTTGGTCCAGTCGTTCCAGACGTAGAAGGCCATCTCGATGTCGCCCTTCGCATCCAGGATCGGGATGGCGTTCAAGGTGAGGTACTTCTTCACGCCGTCGGGCCACTTGACCATGACGTCGGTCTTTGCGGGCTTCTTCGTCTCGTAGCAGGCGTAGAAGTGGTCGCCGCCGATGACCGTGATGTCGTAGTCGTAGAGTTTCTTCGCGATGGTCTCTTCCCGCGTTCCCCGCCACATCCGGGCATACTCTTCGTTGATGTCGATCCGGCTCTTGTCCGCGCGGAGGGTTGCGATCGCAAGCGGGTTTAACTTGATCATCGTGTCTATGCGATGCTGCATCCTCCGGATCTCGTCCTCTTCCTTCCGCTTTTCAGTGACATCGTTATAGACGATCAGTATCCCGGTCAGCTCGTTCTTCTCGTTTAAAAGCGGGATCCCGTGTTGTTCCAGGATATAGGTGCCGGAGGGGAACTCAACCGTCACTTCACCGTAAACCCTTATCTTATCGGTGAGCAACTTCTTGATCCCTTCTCCTTTCTGGGCGTGGACCTTGAAGTCCCGGAGGGTCATCGTGACGATACGTGACTGATTGATGCCGGTTAACTGGAGGTATGCCTCGTTGGCCGTGAGGATCTTCATCCCGGTATCGACGACCAGCATGGGCATCGGGTTCTTCTGGACGATCGTCTCGGACTGCCGCTGCAGTTCGGCAATATTCTCCATCTGGACCTTGATCTCTTCCTCCCCCTCCCGCTGTTTGGTGAGATCGTTGTAGACGATGAGGACGCTCTCGACTGCATTTTCCTTATCCAGAAGCGGGATGCCATACTGCTCGAGCGTATGGGTGCCCGAGGGCAGTTCGACGATGACTTCCGCATACGCACGCTTCTTCTCCTGGATCGCCTGCCGGAGGCCGGAACCTTTCTGCGACGTTATTTTGAAGTCTCTGAGGCTCCTGCCGAGCATCTGGTCCATCGGGATCCCGCTCATCTCCGCATAAGCAGCGTTTGCCACAGTTACTTTGAACTGCGGATCGACGACCAGCATGGGCATCGGGTTCTGCTCGATGATCATATCGGATCCCTTCAGAAGCGCTCTGGCTTCTTCCAGCCGGCGCCTGAGGGCCTGCTTCTCCTCCTGCTTCTTCTCAAGCAGCGCGTTGATCGAGGCGGCCAGCGGCCGGAATTCCTCTGAAATGCCAGCAAGGTCGATCTTTGCGGAGTTGTCGCCGCCAAGCCCCGCATTGAGTGCAGCCTCGATCGCCTCGGGGAGTATCACCGGCGCCTGTTTCTGTGCCTGTCCAGTCGTTCCCGGCACGATCGGCCCGGTAAATAGTGCTTTCCTTCCAGGTTTATCGATCATTAATACACATCCTCATCATGTTTCTCGTCTCGTTCCAGAAGTGCAGTTGCTATTGCCCGGTATTCCCTGCCGGCGTCACTCTCGGGTGCGTAATGGGAGATGGGAAGCCCCCGTTGCTGTGTCTCGTAGATTGCAGGTGAGTAGGGGACTGTGAATACCTGCTTGAACGCTTTTTTGACCTCGGACTCAAACGCCTTCAGCCGCGCCCTCTCCCTCTCCTCTTCTGCGGAGGGGCCGGCTGAAAAGATCCGTTTCAGGAAGAGTGCAAGACCGCCCGTTCCGGCCGACGGGTCGCCCGATCCCTTCCAGCGGGTCAGAATGGCGAAATCTGCGGCGACGTCTTCTCCGAGCATCTCTCTGATGTCGCCAAAGACTGTTGACAGTGCTTCCATGCCTCTGAGGGCGAAGGTGCCCGGGTCGAGGGTGACAATGGTATGGTCCGCTGCGACGAGGCCGTTGATGACGAACTGGCCCATGCTCGGGGGCGTATCGATCAGGATGAAGTCGTAGGTATCCCTCATTGGGGCGAGCGCCTCCCTGAGCAGCCCTGCCCGGTCCTCGATACCGTAGAGGTAGGGCTCAACCCCCACAAGGTCCAGGGTTGCCGGAGCCAGGTCGACTCCTGCTGCCGTGGGGACGATCACATCGTTTATTGCGATGTCGGGAAAGCCCTCAAAGACATTCATAAAAACGTCATACATGCTCAGTTCGAGGGTCTCGGGGTTGACCCCGAGACCCGTGGTGGCATTGGCCTGCGGGTCGCAGTCTACTACCAGAACGCGTTTTCCGTCTTTCTGGAGATATCCTGCAATGTTGAGGCACGACGTCGTCTTTCCTGTGCCACCCTTATGGTGGGCGAACGCTACGATTGTAATATCCAGCACCCCTCATACCACTATGTGAAATGCGGGTTATTAAACCTATTTTTATGCTACTGTGCATATGTGGGGTGGGTTCCGCATTTAAATTACCACGGCACCCTTGATGGGAAAACTCTGCCTGTATCTGCCATTACGTCTCTCCGGGATCAGAGGGGCGGGTACAGAAGGTTTTACCTGCCGTTCGCCATCGCCCCGGAGTTCTCCCTGTGATTGAAGAGCAGATGTCAGCGCCAGAGGCTGCTACCTGTGCGGCTTGCTACGGGGTCCCCAACCTCGGGGTCTGCTGCATCCCGGACTCGCTCTACACGTTCGGCGATGGATGGGCAATGGTCGGGATTGGAATAAAAAAGCCCGGAGATCATCTCCGGAAGATAACCGGACCCCGTGCGGCGTGGGGTCGACGTCCCGGCCAGCAGGCCGGAGAGGAGGTTCTGGAGGAGGGCGCCGGGATCTCTGGTCCGGTAGCAACACCTCATCGCATCTGCCGCGTATCGGTCGGCGGTGAACTCTTCGTCGCACATGCGGCAATAATATGTCCGGTAGGCGAAGAAGATCGTCAGGAGGAGGAGGGCAATGAAGAAGAACTTTGTACCGCCAGGACCCCCTTCCTGCAGGGACGGATGCCCAAAGAGCATAAGGCAGAGAAGAACCGGGAGGGCCGGGAGGCCAGAGAGGAAGGAAGAGCCTTCTTTAGCATGCCCCTCTTCGTGGAGCAGAACGAACCGGAGTGTGTCGTCGCTGGCCCGGGAGAGGGTTCTCTCGTAGAACGAACGCCGGTAACGGATGCAGTTGAGCGCCGGGCATCCCCGCAGGGAGACTGTGAAGGTGCATCTCACCAGCCTCCTCTTGCGGTCGATCAGCCCCTTCTCCTGGAGTTCCCGGAAAATCCGGTACAGGCGGGAATCCCGGTCTGCTGTATTCATTCTAACTAAATTATAATAATTTGCATATATTAAATGTTGCTCTGAAGTGGAATGTCGGCTATTCTGTAATTTACCGATTCCACCCGTACCAATCCCGGGACAGCGGGATCCCTGCGGCTGGGTACCGGCCAGATCCGCTGCAGCACGGCCCCTCTCTGTCGGCAGCTCCGGCTGCCTTATGATGTGTCCCGGATGTCCGGGCTCCTGCCGCTCCACCGGCCCCCTGTCCGGAAGAACGGATCCGGACGGGTTTTTCTCACCTCTCCGGAGCGATCTCTGTGAGTCCTGTCTGGCCTGGTACGGTTCTCCTGTATCGGCCCGGGCTCTGAAACATTTGCAATGCCCGTCTTTTTCACAATATATTAATAATAGCAGCCAAAATTGTGAATGAACAGAGTGGAGGTGAATTTATAGGACCGGAGAGTTCACATGGCCCGTGCTCGTGCAGGTACGGCATGCGGGTCTCCGGTACTCTGAGCAAATGTCCAGCAACTACGTGAGTCTTCTGATACTGGCCCTTGCCGTCCTCACCGGGGCTGCCGGGTGCCTCTCCACGGCATTTGGGGAGGTGACCTATAGCGGCGACGCCCTGCAGGTCCATGTGGAGCATACCGGTGAGCCCGTTGAGAACGCCGTGCTCCAGGTCACGATCATGGAGGTGGTCGCGCTTGAACAGCATGAAGCCTTCTCTGAAGCGCGGTATATCAATCTCGACTCGGGAGAGAACGAATACACGATCCCGGTCGACCTGCAGCCTGGCTCCTACAAGGTCTTTCTGACCGTATTCGTCGGTAATGAACGAAGATCGTCTGTCATCCGGGACCTGGAGGTAGCAGCCTGATCCCGACCGGACTTGCGGCGGCGCGGGGGCTTGAACCGGCGGATGCCGTATTCTCCGGCGGCGAGGTCTTCAACCCGTTCGCGTGCACCTGGGAGCGCGTGGACTTCGCGGTGAAGGACGGCTATGTCGTAGGCCTCGGGGATTACCGGGGGACGCGGGAGTACGACCTCTCGGGCGCTTACGTGGTGCCCGGGTTGATCGACGCTCACGTCCACATCGAGAGTTCGCTCCTCGCACCGGCCGAGTATGCCCGGCTCGTCCTTCGCCACGGCACGACGACCGTGATCGCCGACCCCCACGAGATCGCCAACGTCTGCGGGGCGCCGGGGATCGAGTATATGCTTGCCGAAAGTATGCAGACGCCGCTCGATATCCTCGTCATGCTCCCTTCCTGTGTGCCGGCAACGCCCCTCGACGCGGGCGGCGCCGTGCTTGCCGCCACCGACCTCGCCCGGTTCCGGGGGCGGGAGGGGGTCATCGGGCTCGCCGAGGTGATGAACGTCCCCGGCGTCCTCGCGGGCGACCAGGACCTCCGGGCGAAGATGGACCTCTTCGCGGTGGTTGACGGTCATGCGCCGTTCCTCTCCGGGAAGGACCTGAACGCCTACATCTACGCCGGGGTCCAGAGCGACCACGAGTGCACAACGCTCGCGGAGGCACGGGAGAAACTTCTCCGGGGGATGTACGTCATGATCCGGGAAGGCTCTACGGAGCACAACCTCAGGGACCTCCTGCCGCTTGTCGACGCCTGCACGGCGCCGCGGTGCTGCTTTGCCACCGACGACCGTCATGCCGACATGCTCGCCGGGGAGGGGCATATCGATGACTGCGTAAGAATTGCGGTCGCGTCAGGCCTCGAAGTCGAACTGGCGCTCCGTATGGCCACGCTCTCCGCCGCCGGACGGTTCGGGCTCCACGACCGGGGGGCCCTCGCTCCCGGGAGGCTCGCCGACTTCTGCGTCGTCGACGACCCCGACCGTTTCCGCGTCCTGCGGACGTTCAAGCGCGGCATCGAGGTAATCGACCCCGGTTACCGCCCGCCGGCCTGCCTCGCGGCCCCCCTGCACGCCCGCGTGCCGGAACCCCGCGATATCCTTCTTACCGGCCGGGGAGAGGCGCGGGTGATCGGGATCGTGCCCGGCCAGATCGCGACCCGGGACCTGCGCTGCCCGGTGGACGCCGCCGGGATTCCGGACATCGGCCGCGATATCCTCAAAGCGGTCGTCACCGACCGTTACCGGGCGGGCGGCTCCGGCATCGGACTCGTCCACGGCTTCGGTCTCCATGAAGGGGCGCTCGCCGGGTCGGTTTCCCACGACTCACACAACATCGTCGCCGTCGGGGTCCGTGACGCCGATATCGTCCGCGCCGTCGGCGAGGTGGTCCGGCTTGGAGGAGGGCTCGCGGTGGCTTCTAATAACGACGTGACCGCGCTCCCCCTCGAGTGCGCCGGGCTGATGTCGGCGCTCCCCCACGACGAGGTCGTGCGACGGCTCGCGGCTCTCGAGGAGCATGCGCGACGGCTCGGGGCAATCGCGAACCCCTTCATGTACCTCTCGTTCCTCGCCCTGACCGTCATTCCCGAGGTCCGGGTCACGGAACGGGGGGTCTTTGACGTCCGGGCCTTTGCGGACGTCCCGCTCTTTTCCGGGTGAGGGGAGGACCGGAGAGCACCTGACGGTGCTTTCTCTCTCCAATCACGTTCTGGAGTTCGATCACATCGATAAAAGTGGGGAAAGGGTGGCGATGTCCTTTCGGTTGCGAACGGGTCACCGTCCTGGTTTTACCAGATCCGGGTAGTCAGGCACGAACGGTTTTAACCGCAAGCCCCCACGGCGCGTCACTCGTCTTTCTTAGCCTCCATGATCTCTGATGAAGAGCGTGCCGTCTCTGCCGGGGTGTCATCTGCACCGAGGCTCCGGAGGGCAGGGCAGGCCGCGGCCTGCACCTCCTCCATCACCGGACAGGTCCCGGTGCGCCGGGTCCTGATCAACGACGCGACGATGGCCACTGCCAGGATCAGGATGATGACGGCGAGCGAGTTCGTCACCGGGACATGGTAGAGGTCGGCGAACAGCATCTTGAGACCGACAAAGCTGAGGATGCCGGCCAGACCGTACTTCAGGTAGCAGAAAGCGTTCATGACGTGCGCCAGCGCGAAGTACATCGACCTCAGGCCGAGGATGGCGAAGGCGTTGGAGCTGAAGATGATGAACGAGTTGGTGGTGATGCCGAGGATAGCGGGGATGGAGTCCACGGCGAACATGATGTCGGTGGTCTCCACCACCAGCAGGGTCACGAACATGGGGGTGGCCCAGGTCACCAGCTTGCCGGCCGCATCCGGCTTTTTGACGAAAAATTTGTCGCCTTCATAACCCTTCGTGACCGGCATGATCTTGCGGAACGCGCGGACCAGGATGTTCTTGTCGGGTTCGACCGCTGCTTCCTCCTTCTTGGTCACCATCCTGATGGCGGTGAAGATCAGGAAGGCGCCGAAGATGTAGAGCACCCAGGAGAACGTCTCCACCAGCGCCACGCCTGCTATGATGAATGCAAACCGGAAGACCAGGGCCCCTAAGATGCCGTAGAAGAGCACCTTGTGCTGGTCCTCTCTCGGCACGCAGAATGAGGCGAAGACGATGACGAAGACGAAGAGGTTGTCGACGCTCAGCATCAGTTCCATGATGTAGCCGGTGGTGAACTCCAGTCCGGCCTGAGGTCCCATCCAGGTGTATATCCCGATGTTGAAGATCACCGCGGCGGCGATGAAGGTAGCGGACTGCAGAAGCGCCTCCCTCGGTTTTATGACATGGGCCTTGCGGTTGAAGACGCCGAGGTCCAATGCCAGGAGCGCCACTATGCTTATGATGAATATGATCCATGCTGTGTCTGTCATAGGCTCACTCAATCCGGGTATTCCGGACTCACGTTGCTCATGGGCGTTCCGGGTATCGTCTCGATCATGCCGGGATGGCCGTAGGCGGGGCGGGAGGAGAATGTGCGATAGCGCGTGCTGAACTTTCGGGCGCCCTGTCTTCTCTCCTGATCATTTCCCATTCAATCGACAAATGCTTTCTGTCGGCGACCCACTCCTCGCAGAGTTGCGCTTCCCGGCGGTCCTCGAACCCTTCATGGGAGCCCCGTCACCGCGCCGGGTGCGAGGACTGCGATCAGGATCAGGATAACCGGCTGGTGCAGGAAGTAGATGAAGAGTGAGTGCCGGCCCAGAAGCTCGAGCGGCCGGGCGAACGCCGGCTCCGCTACCGGGAGCGTAAAGCCCCGCCTGCCGTCCGGGTAGAAGAGATGCCCGCAGGCCATCCCGACGAGGACGAGGCCGAACCAGGGGAGGAGCGGCACGTAATCGAGGCTCGTGAATGATTCGGGATGGATGCCAAGCCAGAGGAGGGGCCACGGCCCTGGAACGGCATTGGTGACGTAGCCCGCGACGATGCAGGCGATGCTCGCGAGGATGAGTTTTTCTGCGTCGAACCGGACGAAGAGCGGCGCGAGTACGATTGCGATGCCGATGAAGTGCAGGATGCCGAAGACGACGTAGACGGACGGCAGGAAGAGCCAGGTGACGGCGGTGATGACGAGGCCGTAGCCGAATATGGTAAGGCCGCGCCGGACGTACTTGAGCGCGAGGTCACGCCCGGCGAGCCGTTGCGAAGCCCGGGCATAACTGATGGTGAAAGAGACCCCGACCAGGAAGATGAATGTCGATGCGGTCAGGTAGGCGAGCATCCGGAGGAGCCCGCCGGAGACGTCCAGCGGCAGGACGCCGAAGAAGTTGAGGTCGAAGGCGGAGTGAAAGAGGATCATCGTCACGACGGCGATGCCCCGGGCGACGTCGATCTCCCGGTAACGCTCCCCTGGCATGGTCCCCGCTGTCAGAAGGACCTTCTCCGGACAGGGGCGCCGCAGACGGGACAGATCTTTAAGTCGGCGATCTCGGTGCTCTGCTCTTCGGTAGGCTCGTTGTAGATCCGGGAGAAGCCGCATTGCCGGCTGCATTCGAGCACGACGAACGGGCTACAGATCCGGCCCACGTCCCCTCACTCCGGCTTCCTGCTGTATGTATGTCATCAGCTCTTCTACACTCACAAGGAAGGGCTATCTGATAAGCGTTTACCCGGGGCCCGGGGAGAAGGCACTATTATCTCCCGACCCACCCTACCCTGCTGAGGAGCATGTCCATGAGCAACCGTGACGAACATATCATAGAAGCCGCCGGCAGGTGCCGGGTCGTGATCCGGAACGGCCGGGTGGTCGAGGTCGGGACGCCGCAGATAAAAGACTGCCCGCTGGCGCGGCGGTTTGCCTGCCCGATAGAGGAGATGACGCCTGAGGCGATACGCGAGAACATCGAGGCGCGTATCCGGTCCTTCGGGATGTGCACGCCAAAGCGTGAGGTCCTTGCCGGGCCGGACTTCGTCATCTTCGGGGCTTCGGAACTCCTGAGCAGCGCCATCCGGCGAGGAGAGCTTGACGCTGCGGTGATCGCCTCCGACGGGGCCGGGACCCTGGTTGCAGAGAACCCTGCCCTCATACAGGGAATCGGCGGTCGGATGTCCGGGCTCGTCAAGACAAGCCCGATCCCGGAGGTGATCGCACGGATCGAGGAGAACGGAGGTGTGGTCCTCGATCCGGAGACCGCCGCAATCGACCAGGCGGCCGGTGTCGTCCTGGCGACAACGCTCGGCCACCGGCGGATCGCCGTGACCACCGCCGTGGCCGCCGAGGCGGCGGCTATCCGGGAACGGTTCCCCGACACTGTGATCGTCGGCGTCCACACGACCGGGATCTCGCGGGAAGACGCGGCGCTGATGGCCGGCGCGGCCGACCTGCTCACCGCCTGCGCTTCAAAGCATATCCGGGAGGAGGCGGCGAAGACCGCGCTCCTGCAGGCGGGGACATCGATCCCGGTCTTCGCGATGACCCGGGCGGGAAAAGCAATCATTCTTGGAAAGGTCGGGGAGACCGACCAGCCGATCATCGTCCATGGAGCACGCCTCCCGGTGCCGGGATCGCAGTCCCCTTCGCCACTCTGCTGACTCCCTACCTGCCGGGAATGCCCACGTGGCCCGGGAGTTCGGCAAACTCAGCAAGGACGATATCTGCTAGGACATCCGCCACGCTGCTCCGGCGCCAGTCGCCGTAGGCGGCAAAGGCGGTCACCATGCCAAGCAGCCTCCCCGGGGCGATGTCGCGGACCAGGCTGTCGCCCACCATCATCGCCTTCGCCGGAGCCGTGTCGAGGTGCCGGAGGGCGTAGAGGAGGGAGTCGGGCTCAGGTTTTCGTCTTCCCGACAGCTCCGGGGTCACCACGACCTCGAAGTGATCGATGAGCCCGGTCTTTTCAAGCCGCCGGCGTGCCTGGAACGACTCCGCGTCGGTGGCGACCGCGAGCCCGATCCCGGCGTCCGCGAGGCACCGGAGCGTCTCTTCAACGCCCGGGTAAGCCGTGACCCGGTCGAGTTTCACGTCCTCGTAGGTGCGGCAGCAGACCTCGAATGTCTCTATCTCGTAGACCCCGAGATCGTTTAGGTAGTCGCGTATGTTCGCATGATCCTCAAACCCGTGGATGCCGCGGAGAAACTGCGAAAAAAGCGTCTCCGGGTCTCCGGTCCCGAGGTAGTCGACCACGCACCGGCATGCCTCCCGCTTCGCTCCCACCAGGTCGAAGAGGGTGTTGTCCATGTCGCAGAGGACTGCCTCTATCTTGTTATGCCGAGTGCTGAAAGTCGCCTGCATATCTCCAGTTCCCTTGTAAATGCACGGTAGGCCTCATCGTCTCCGAAACGCACCTTCAGTTCGTCGAGATCGTTGCCCTTCCCGCCGTACTCACCGAAAATCGTGAAACCGTTGCATCCGACGAACCCGAAGACGGCGGCGAGGTCAAAGAGCAACCGCCGAAATGCCGGCGCCGTGCAGGTTGTTGCCTCCTGTCTGTATGGGCGGTCAAAGTAGAAGTACTCGAGCCCCTCGGCCATGCAGAGGTCTGCCATGTAGATGTCCGCGGTGAGAAGAACCGGGAGGGCATACCGCTCCTCCTCGAACTTCCGGAGCGCCCGCACGATGTTACGGTCGTTCTCCTCGGAAAGATGCGTGTGGGGGCCCGGCGCCGCGATCTCCATCGCCCGGTCGCGGATAGTGCGATACTCTTTCAGTGCGAGGTAAGCCGCTTTCCGGGACCGTTTCATCCGCTTGTTCTCGAGTTCCCCGATCAACTCCCGGTGACCGGGCGCGTGTGCTGTCATCTCGCCGATCAACTTTGCCGGGTACTTGCGGTTGATGGCGTACGCGATCTCATCGCGGACGGTATCGACGATCAGGTAAGAGGAGTGACTGATCCCCGGGTTGTTCGATGCAAAACCGTGGTAGAAGAGGTTCGTATCCAGGCCGAAGAAGACGGTCTTCTTGAGCTGCCCGTAGGATGCGAGCATCGCATCAAAAGCGGCCTGGTTCACGTAACGTGCGATTCCGCTTGCAAACATGCACTCCTGGAGATCGGCGTAGGTGGGGAGTTCGCCGGCCATCGGTCCGTACGCGGCGAGCCAGCCCTGGAAGGTCTCCCGGGACGCGGGCAGTTCGATCCGGAAGCCGGCCCCTTCGGGGCGTGCGACGAGGAAGTCCCCCTCAAAGAGCGGGTACGAAACCCGGACCTCGTCGAGACTGTTGAGGAGGACCTGCAACTCGTCCTCCCTGATGATCGCATCGTTCATGGCCTCACCCCCGCATCCTCCATGATATCCCGGATCTTCTGGATCTGGTGCGGAATCATCATGTACGGCTTTGCGACGTTGTCGGTACTCTTCATGGCCAGGTAGTAGATGTGCCGGAGATCAAGTCCCGCGAGCGTGACCGCGATGAGTGCCCCGGCGACCGTGACCTTCCTCCCGGAAGTGATATCAATCGCCACATGGAACCCCTGCCCGATAAGGTCTCCGGCAAGCGAGCGGATCGTCTGCCCCGCCCGTACAAAGTCCGCTTCTGGCAGGACCTCCACCTGGACCTCCGGAACGAACCCATACCCCTCGGAGACTATCCGGATTGCCTCGGCTGCGGTCGATGCATCTCCCGCGTAGGGTTCTTCGGTGACGATAGAGACCCGTTTCGGGCGCAACCCCTTCTCCCGCAGGACTGCATGATAGGCGTTGACGAGCGCCCATGTTGAGCGTCCGAGTAGTGTAATGTAGGCATCGCCGGAGACGGGCGTCACGGGGGAGATCACTGTTCAAGACTCACCCTGCTTCTATATAGGCTTTTTCGGGGCCCCTCTCCCGGGATTGGAGTTCACGGCCGGGGTTTGGAGTCTGATTCTTTGCTCTTTTGCACTTATACGCTTCATAATTGCTCTACCTCGAAATGTGCCCCGAATTCTGCAAAATTATGACTGCAATTCACTGCCGGGGTCCTTATAATAAGCCTTTAGCGCTAAAGAAATCGCAAAATCTCGCGAAATATTTGGTAAATCTTTTATGATCGGTGTCCCTATAGGGGTATAGAAGAGCGCGAAATTACCCCGGAGAATATGATCCATGGAGATAAGAAGAGTGCGATTACAGACACCAGCCGACACCTGGGGGCTGGCGGACCCGGAGCAGCAGAGGAAGGCCCGGCAGGATGCTATCGACGACGGGGATCTGATCGAGATCACCCGGATGGGAAGGGATATGGGCATCACCCTCCCCCTCGCGGTCTCGGCACGGGCCACGCAGAGTATGGTGCCGTTTGCAAACATCCCGCAGGAGACCGTCACGGAGAACTTATGGGACACCCTTCATGCGTTCAGGGACAAAGCCCTGACGACGACCGAGGAGGAGTTCGAGTTTCAGGTCAGCCTCTACCAGAACGGGCTCGTCCCCACCCTCACCTTCAAAGCCACGGTCTCCCCGGGAGACGACGGCGAACCGGTCATCACCATCATGATGCCGGACGAGGACTGGGAGACGATTGGGTGCGGCCACCCCCAGAGCGCAGGCGACGCGATGCTCACTGTCGACGACGTTGCCTCGACCCTGAGCTTCACCCCCGGCCGGATCCGGGAGTTCATCAGGGAAGATCGGATCGCCGCGGTCAAGTGCGGGGGTTCCTGGCGAATCAAGCGCTCAGAGCTCAACCGGATCATGAACGAAGGGTTCTGATCGGCTGTTCCGGGTTGGATACAGGCCGATCCGGGCCTGCAGGCGACGGTGAGGGTTAATACGGCAGAGGATAAACACTCCTCCGACAACCTCTGCTCTTAAATGGAGTTCTGCTCGTGCCGATACCGCCTGTCTGGATATACTGGGTGATCAGTCTCACCATCGCGACCTATGCAGGTGCCGCAGTCGTCAGGCGGTTTCCCGGGTACGGGTTTGCCACTCTGACCGGCCTGTACATCATCTACCTTGGCGCCTCCCAGATCATCGCGGCCCGGCTTATTGAGTTCGATATCGGTATCGCCACATTCGTTGCCCCTGCTTCTGTCTTCATCTACCCGTTCGTCGCACAGGCGATCGATATGATCAACGAGGTCTATGGCCGGGCCATGACCCGGGTCGCCATCGGCATTGCCCTCCTCTCGCAGATCCTTCTTATCGTCCTCATCGCCATGACGAACACCCTGACCCCGGCGCCGATCTTTGCGTTCGAGATGGCGTGGCAGAGCATCTTCACCCAGGGGCTGTGGATCATCCTCGCATCGTGGGTTGCGTTCCTGGTCTGCCAGAACCTCGATTGTTACGTCTTCGACCGGCTGAAGCGTGCCTACCCCGACCGCATCGTCCTCCGGAGCGCGGTCTCCGATGTCGCCGACCTGACGCTCGACAGCGTCATCTTCGTGAGCATCGCTTTCTTCAGCGCCGGGATTCCCCTGCTCCCCCTGATCATCGGGCAGGTCGTCAGCAAGAGCATCATCGGAGTTCTTGATACTCCCTGGTTCGTCTGGTACAAGCGCTACCTGGGTGCCGCCGGTCCGGGGGCGGGCGAGGAAGGACGCCGTCCTCCTGAAACAGGTGTTATTTAAAAATTCTTTTCTAGATAAGGCACAGGAAACAAACATATTTAATTTTTAGACGTAGAGTTCTCATAATGTGCGCCGAGGACCCACCAGAATTCTCAGACAACTCTTTCGCTGATCCTGCAACTGGAATGCACGATGTGGCGACAGAGTTGCCGGCATCTGCGGGTGGGTGCGCGCCCGGGCCTGATGGTCGTCGTGCGTCTTCTCCAGCGTCATGGACCCCAGTGTGGGCGATCTTCGGGGCCGGGTGCCTTCTCCTCTTTCTGCTCGGTGTGGGGGTGCCGGATATGCCATCAATCCCCACGGTCGAAGCTGTATGTCCCATCGTGTGCCTTCCGGGGCTCTTTGGGCCAAACAGATTCTCGTTCCTCAGGCACTGGGTGAGGAGAGGTACTGAAGAGAGCGCCACTGTGGACGGGCCGGGACCCTCCTCGCCCGGTGTGCCCATTGAGCCATCCCTGGCCGATGATGTGACGAGCGTCCTTGAGAGACCTGAGAAGATCTCGGATACCCTCCGTTGGCTCGACGATCTCGACTCCCCCGACCAGGCGAGTGCAGCCCTCCCCGCCGATGAACCGGAGGGAGCCCGGACGCTCCCGGAGAGCCCGGATGACGGTGTCTCCAGCGATCCGGAGGGAGTTCGTCCGGATGACGGGTCTGCCCCGCTGTCCGGTTCCCTCACCGATGACGAACTCATGCGAATGCTCGGGTTCGATGATGGGGATGTCGACGCCACGTCCGGGCTTCTCGAATTCGATGCCTCCCTGCAGGAGGACGAGCCGGCGGCTGCGACCCCTGCCTGTGAGGTTGCCGTGGACCAGGAACGCCCGGTGAAGTCGCTCATCGACGACCTTGGCAGTGATGATGCCGGAGTCCGCGGACGTGCCATGGATGCCATCGCAGAGCATGGAGCCGATGCCGTAACTCCCCTGATCCGGGCTCTCGCTCTTACAGGTGACAGGAGACGGTGGTGCGTTGCCGAAACCCTCGCCTTGATCGGTGAAGGTTCAATCCCGCCGCTGATCGCTGCGCTCGGGGACAGTGCGACGCAGGCCGGGGCGGCTGCTACGCTCGTGCGTATCGGGGGTCCCGCCGTGCTGCCCCTCATCACGGCACTTGCCGGCGATGACGGCGAGGTGCAGTTCGGGGCTCTCTACGCGCTCCGGGAGATCGGCGATGAGGCGATCCCTTCCCTTGTTGAGGCCCTTGACGCGCCTGAAGGGAGCATCCGGAGATCTGCTGCCTCGGTTCTCCGGGAACTCGGGTGGAAAGCGCCCGATGACGCCGGAGCGATCCGCTACCTCATTGCCAGCGAGGCGTGGCTTGATGTCGCGGATTACGGCCAGGCCGCAGTCGCTCCCCTCATCCGCATCCTGGAGTCTCCGGATAAGGAGTCATGGTGGAATGCCGCCCGGACCCTTGGAGAAGTCGGCGGGGCCGCAGTCGGCCCCCTGGTCGATCTCCTGCACCGGGCAGGTGATGAGGTCCGGCCGCTCGCGGCCATGGCGCTCACGGAGATCGGTCTCGCTGCGGTGGATCCGCTCATCGGGATGCTTTCCGACCTCTCTCTTCGGAGCACCGCGGCGATGGCCCTGGTAAAGATCGGGGAGCCGGCCGTGGAGGCGTGCGTCCGGGCTCTGGACGACACGGACGAGGAGGCACAGGAAGCGCTCAGGGAGATCCTCGGTGCGCTCGGGGAGGCTGCTGTCCCGTCCCTGATCCAGGCGCTGACTTCCGGCCGGTCCCGGACCCGTGACCACGTTGCCGATATCCTGTGCGGGATGGGCTGGGAACCCTGGAGTGACACCGAGCGGGCATGGTACCTGATTGCCCGGGAGGAGTGGGTGGAACTTGCCCTGATGGGTAAACCGGCGGTCGTTCCCCTGATCCGGACGCTCAACGGCGACGACGACCGTATACGCGGCGAAGCTGCGGCGACGCTCGGCGAGATCGGCGATCCGACGGCTGTAGGGCCGCTCGTGGATGCCCTCGCCGACGATGCCGTTGCCCCGGTAGCGGCGGATGCGCTCGTTGCCATCGGGAGACCGGCCGTTGCCCCTGTCCTCGAGCTGCTTGAAGGAGAGACCGGGGAGGCCCGGGAAAACGCCGTCGAGGTCCTGGGCAGGCTCGGGGCGCCCGAGGCGGTCCCGGTCATCGTCGAACTCGTCAGGAGTGGGGGCGACCGCCTTCACCGGAAGGCCGTCGACGCCCTGGTCGGCATCGGTGCGCCTGCGGCAGAAGCCCTCATCCCCCTCCTCGGCGAGGACGGCGACGGGCAGGCAGGAGCAGCGGCTGCGCTCACCAGAATCGGCGACGCAGCACTTCCGCTGCTTGCCGATGCACTCGGCGGCGAGTACTCCCTGACCCGCATGGGGGCCGCCACGGTCCTTGAGAGACTCGGGTGGGTTCCCACGGGGGTAGAGGAGCAGGCCGCCTATCTGATCGCGTTGCAGCGGTGGTCGGAGACCGTGGATCTCGGAGCCCCCGCCGTCGACCTCCTGATGGCGCGGTTTTGCGATCCGGATGCGGAAGTGCAGGCGGGGGTGGCGGAGTCGCTTGCCTGCCTCGGGGCCCCTGCGGTTCCCCCCCTGATCCGCCTGCTTGGCGAAGAGGCTCATCAGGGGTCTGCAGGCGATACCCTGGTGCGGATCGGGGAGGCAGCCGTGGAGCCCCTGATCCGTGCCCTGAACGAGGAGACGCTCCGCCCGGCAGCCGCCGGGGTTCTGGTCCGGATCGGGAGGCCTGCCGCCGGTGCGCTCATTTCGGCGCTCGGGCTTCCTGATGCCTGGCAGGCTGCGGCGGAGGTCCTGACGACGATGGGGGAGCCTTCCCTCGATGCACTGGTCGAGGCGCTCGGGAACGACGACCCCGGGATTCGGCAGCGGGCCGGGGGCGTGCTGGTCAACCTTGGGGATCTTGCCATCGCCCCGCTCATCGGGGCACTGGGACACCCGGACGATTGCATCCGCCTGGAGGCGATCGATACGCTCACCCGGACCGGCAGACCGGCCGTCGCCGATCTTACGGTGGCGCTTTTAGACGAGCGTTACAGGGTACGGCTGGGTGCGGCGGAGGTCCTCGGGAGGGTCGGATGGGCGCCGGAGACCGAGGGCGAGACTGTCCGCTACCTGATTGCAAAGGAGCAGTGGGCCTCGGTTGCCGAGATCGGGCCCGGTGCTGTCGAGCCGCTGATCCTGACGCTCAACGACCCTGACAGCGCGATTCAGATGGGTGCTGCACGGGCGCTCGGCATGATCGGTGCGCCTGCAGTCACAAGACTGATTTATGAACTCCGGACCGAGCAGGATGGCGGGCAGAGAAAGGCGGTCGAGGCGCTCAAGATGATCGGGGAGCCGGCGGTAGTACCGCTCATCGACGCTCTCCAGGATCGCGACTGGCATATCCGTCTGGGAGCGGCACGGGCGCTCTCCTGTATCGGGGATCCCGCCGTCGAACCGCTGGTCCTGGCTCTCCGCGCCGCCCCCCCGGCGGTCCAGATGGGAGCAGCCGCAACGCTCGGCAAGATCGGGAACCCGGGCGCAATCGAGCCGCTTACCGATGCGCTCCTGCAGGAGGACTGGCGTCTGGGGCGTGTGGTGGTGCGGGCGCTTGGCATGATGGGCGATGCGGCGGTCAGACCGCTCCTGCACGTTCTGCGGGAAGGGAACGATACGGCCCGGAAGGGTGCGGTGATGGCCCTCGTGCTGATCGGTGAGCCGGCGGTTCGGTTTCTCCCCGGTGCGCTCACTGACGGGCATTTCCGCGTCCGTGCCGGGGTTGCGGACGCCCTCGACCGTCTGGGCTGGTCGCCCGGACCGGGGGAAGAGACGGCTCTCTACCTGATTGCGAAGGAACGATGGGGCGATCTCACCCGGATGGGCCCGCTTGCGGTCGAGCCGCTGGTCGCGGTCTTGAACGATCGCGATGACAGCATCCGGCGGCGGGCGGCGAAGGTCCTTGGCGAGGTGCGCGATCCGCGCGCGGTCCCGGCGCTCATGGCCCTCCTCCACGACGACTACTACAGCGTCCGGCGGGAGGCGGCGGCGGCGCTCGTTGTCGTAGGGACCCCGGCGATGGATCAAGTCGTATCCGCACTCGGCGACCCGGACGGCGACGTCCGAAAACGTGCGGCGGATGTGCTGGCCGTGATCGGGGATGCGGGAGCGATCGAGCCCCTCGAGGGCCTTTTCGAAGACGAGGACTGGTATGCCCGGAGGGCCGCCGAGGACGCGGTGGCGAGGATCCGGGAGCGGGCCGGGGAAGGGTTGGGGAAGGACGCATAGACCGTCTCCACCGGTTCATCTCTCTCAACCTGTCACGTTAACCCGGCTTATGCGTCCAGAACAGTTCCCGAGATATACGCCACCGCGAGTTTCGCCCGCCGGATCCGGGTACTGTCCTTGAGGTGCCGCATATCGACGAACCCGGCCCCGGTCACGATCCGCTTGATCTGCCGGTCAGGATCAAGCGCCGTGTCCCCGAGGTTTGAGAGCGTGCTCCCGCAGATCGATCGGGAGTTTCCGCCCGGCTTTTCTGTACCGGGATGAAGGTCACGCCAAAAAAAGAGTTACCGGCCCTGGTCCTGCTTCTTCTTTCTCCAGATGTACAGGGCTGTGCCGATCGCGATCGGGATGATGACCAACAGGAACCACGGTATCGTGGGTTCAGCAGGCGTCACCGCGGGCGTTGCCTGATCGATCCGGGGCATGAAGAATTCGTAGATGCTGAAGTGGGTGATCGAAGCGGAAACCCATACGTGTGTCTCATTTCCGTCGATCGACGCTATCGGAATAGTCTCCCATGCTCCCGATGCCGTATCCTGCCACAGGACAGACATGTTGGCCGTATCGGGCGTTGCCCAGACATCCCGCGGGATGTTGAAGGTCAGGGTGATCGGCGAGCTGAAGGTCGCGCCGTCGGGCTCGACACGATAGGCATACTGTCCGAACAGGAATGCGGAGGTGGTGTCATCAGTAACTTCGTGCGTTTCGGTGAGGTTGACCGTATCCATGGGCACGATGATGATCTCCTGCAGATTCCCTCCTGCGGCATCCCACGCCTGCACGCCGCCGGGGATGGTCAGCATACCAACGGTATCCGAGGCGACGATCTCGATGGTCCCTGTGACCCTGCCGTCAGTGTCCATGGGCAGTTCAACTACGACCGGGACGGGCGCCGGGGTCGGGGTTGAGGTTGTCGTCGAGGTCGGGATAGGGGTAGGGGTAGAGGTCGAGGTCGGGACTGGCGTCGGGACCCCCGTCGGAGTTACGCTGCCGCCTCTTCCTTTGCCATGGCTGGGAGATGTAACGATGACTGCATCCGGCTTCGTCACGCTGTTCCATCCGTAAGCGTTGCTGACGTTCAGGGTAACGGAGTAGGCGCCCGCGACGGTATAGGTGTGCCCGGGGTTTGTTTCAGTGGAGGTTGAACCGTCACCGAAGTTCCACGCCGTTGCCATGATGTTGCCGGTGGAGGCCGACGTGAAGGCTACGGTCAGGGGGACGTTGCCGCTGCCCGGTGTATGAGTGAAGTTCGCGAACGGTGCCTGGAGCACCCGGGCGGCGTCCGTGACCGTAGACGTGTTGAACCCATAGACGTTACTGGCGTTCAGGGTAACCGTGTAGATCCCCGCGCTCGTGTATGTGTGGACCGGGTTCACGTCGGTGGAGGTGTCCCCATCGCCGAAGTCCCAGGTCCATGCCGTAACGTTGCCTGCGGAAGCATCGGTGAACGTCACGGTCAGGGGTGCATTGCCTTCATCCGGGGCGAACGTGAATCCGGCGACAGGTGCTGAAAGCACGCTGACAGCATCAGTTGCCGTAGAGACGTTGAACCCATAGGCGTTGCTCGCGTTCAATGAGACCGTATAGTCACCGACACTCGCGTAGACATGCACCGCGTTCTGTTCGGGGGAGGTGTTCCCGTCCCCGAAGTCCCATGACCAGGCAGTAATGTTACCCGTCGATGCATCGGTGAAGGCCACCGTCAGCGGGACATTGCCTTCGCCTGGTGTGTAGGTAAACCCGGCGTTCGAAGACTCAAGTACCCGAACAGCACTCGCCACCGTGGAGACATTGAACCCATAGGGGTTACTGGCATTCAGGGTAACCGTGTAGGTTCCCGCACCTGCGTAAATGTGCGACGGGTTCGCTTCGATGGAGATGTTGCCGTCACCGAAGTCCCAGTGCCACGCGGTAACGTTCCCGGCAGAGGCATCGGTGAAGGCCACCATCAGCGGGGCATTTCCCTCGTCCGGCGTGTAGGTGAAGTTCGCAGCTGGTGAAGAAAGCACGAGAACCGCGTCAGACACACTTGAAATATTGAACCCGTAGGCGTTACTGGCGTTCAGCGAAACACTATAGATCCCTGCGGTTGTGTAAGTGTGGGTCGGGTTCGGATCGGTAGAGGTCCGCCCGTCACCGAAGTCCCAGGTCCACCCGGTTACATTGCCCAAAGATGTGTCGTTGAACTGGACACTCAGCGGAGCGTTTCCTTCGGGTGGAGCAAAGGTGAACCCGGCGGTCGGAGGCTCAAGGACCCGGATGGCGTCCGTGACCGTGGCGATGTTGGACCCGTAAGCGTTGCTCGCGTTCAGGGTAACCGTGTAAGTCCCTGCATTCGCGTAGGTGTGGGCTGGGCTCGCTTCGGCAGAGGTGTTCCCATCGCCAAAGTCCCAGGCCCACGCGGTGACGTTGCCCGAGGAGGCATCGTTGAACTGCACCGCCAGGGGTGCGTTTCCTTCAGAGGGAGCGAGCGCGAACCCGGCGACAGGCGCCGGGAGAACACTGACAGCATCCGTCGCAGTAGAGACATCGAACCCGTAGGCATTGCTGGCATTCAGCGAGACCGTGTAGGTTCCGGCTGTCATGTAGGTATGTGACGGGTCCCGTTCACTCGATGTGTTTCCGTCGCCGAAACTCCAGTGCCACGCCGTCACGCTCCCTGAAGAGGTGTCGTTGAACTGCACCATCAGAGGAGCATTCCCCTCGTCAGGGGTGTAGGTGAAACCTGCCGCCGGTGCCGGGAGAACGCTGACGGCATCCGCGGTCGTGGAGACGTTGAACCCATACGCGTTACTGACGTTCAGCACGATGGCGTAGGTGCCTGCATTCACATAGGTGTGTGAGGGATTCTGTTCACTCGATTCGTTGCCGTCATCGAAATCCCAATGCCACGCAGTGACGTTCCCGGTGGAGACATCGGTGAGCTGTACCGTGAGGGGTACGTTCCCTTCGCCCGGAGTGTAGGTGAATCCCGCGACCGGCGCAGGGAGAACCTGGACAGCGTCCGTAGTCGTCGAGACGTTGAACCCGTAAGTGTTGCTCACGTTCAGCGAGACTGTGTATGTTCCGGTGACTTCGTAGATATGAGTCGCATTCCGGTCGGTGGAGGCGTTGCCGTCACCGAAGTCCCAGAGCCAGGCGGTGACGTTCCCGGCAGAGGTGTCGTTGAACAGCACCGTCAGCGGTGAATTCCCTTCGCCGGGAGCGTAGGTGAAGTTTGCGACAGGTTCCGGGAGAACGTTGATGCCGTCAGTCATTGTGGAGACGTTGAATCCATAGGCATTGCTGGCGTTCAGGGTAACCGTGTAAGTCCCTGCATTCGCGTAGGTGTGGGTTGGGTTTGCATCAGAAGAGGTAGCTCCGTCACCGAAGTCCCAGGACCACGCCGTGATATTCCCGGTGGAGGCGTCAGTG
>PGYL01000025.1 GCA_002839645.1 Methanomicrobiales archaeon HGW-Methanomicrobiales-2
TGACGATCGGACTGCTTCATGGGGATGACCGCGAACTCCTGCAGGCGCTCGCCGGGCGGAAGGCCTTTGATGTCGTGGTCCACGGCCATACCCACCAGGCGGTGGTCCGAACTCCCGGGCCGACGCTGGTCGTCAACCCCGGGGAGACCTGCGGTTACCTGACCGGCCGACCGACCGTCGCCGTGCTGGATACGGTGAGCCGGAACGTGGAACTGATCGACCTCTGATCTGCTGAGAGATGGAAAAAAGGACGGTGCGGGTTATACCGCACCCGCATCGTCGGATTCTTTGCCGAGCTCCTCTCCGAGACTCCAGGCAGGGGCGCCGGCATCCCCGAGATCCGCCCTGAGAGTCGCCCCGGAGACCTCGAGCGTGGCAGGGACATCGAAGTACAGGTAGCCTTTCAGCGATTCATACCGCTCGAGTGTCTTTCTGTCGAACGACTCGCCGAGCGAGGTGAAGGACGGGACCTCCATGGGCTCAAACGTCGATCCCTGACACTCGAGGACGAACGCGTCCCGCCCGGGGGTCTCGATGGCGTAGAGGTCGGAGTCGCCCTTGTGCCCGAGGTTCGTCAATTTGACGGCAACGAGGAGGAACATGCGCCCTTCGCCGGCTTCGACTCTCGCCGTCGACGCATTGGCAGGGACCGCCTCGTATACCGTTGCGGTCCGGGTGGACTCCGCGAGCAGCGAGACCATATTCTCACCTGACTGGTCGTCGTAGGTGTGGCGCTCCAGGAGAGGGAGTGCCGCCGCAGGCGGTGTGACCGTGACCGGCCCGGTGCCGGCCGAAACACCGGGTGCCTCTGCTGTCGTGATGGTGGCGGCGCTTAACGGGGAGATACGGGCGCTGGCCTGCTGCATCTCGCCGGCCTGCCGGCTAACTGTTTCAAGGCCTTCCGATGCTATGGCCAGATCCCTGAAGGCCGCCGGAACGGCATCCCCGCCGGCATCCATCGGGCCGAGAAGGGTCTCGCTTGCCGCGGAGTATGCCCCCACGGTCCTGATGAACTCGTCCTTGACGGGCTGCTGTCCCGGAGAGACCTGGAGCGGCTGCACCTCGCCGAGCAACCTGACGGAGAATGCATGCAGGTCGTCTGCCGCTATAGCGGCGGCATCTGCATCCTGCAGGTAGAGGGCATGGGCATGCTCCATCGAGAGCCGCATCAGGCGAATGCTGGCGGTATCGATCAACCCCGCCAGCCGTTCGTCGTCGTAGCTGCCGGCCCCGTCGGGAACTGCTTCGACCGCAGGGGCCAGAGCGACGGGTGAGGTGTTGTTCCCTGGTTCTGTGGACGTCATCGGCTCCGTCCCGGTGTCGGGGAACCCGGCATCGGTCGGGGTGGGAACTGGATCGAGGGCAACTTCCTCGTCCGGGATTGCCGGGACCGGATCGGGGGTATCTTCCTCGTCTGGGGTTACCGGGACCGGATCGGGGGTAACTTCCTCGTCCGGGAGTGTCGGAACGCCGGATTGCTCAGATCCGTTCCCTGCCACCGAAAGATTGCTGAGGGAGAACGATAACAGTTCTCCCGACTCCAGCGCCATGAGCCCCTGGCCGGAGCCGGCAACGGCAGGTACGGAGAGGAGGAATCCCGCGCAGACGGCAATTCCTAAGAAAATTAGAGCGTTCTCATGGTGTTTGCTCATCAGCATTTTTCTTTCGTTTCTTAAATATAAATATTATTATATTGCCTGATTGAAAAAAAGCCCTCTCCGGAGAAACGGTTTCCTGTACCGACGGATATCCGCCAACCGTGGGCCGGCGGATCGGCCACCCGGATTCCTCTTCAGGGAGGCCGGGATCAGGTGCTGCCGGCAGAAAACCCCGTGGAACCCCTCCCGATGCGCCAGAGCCCTGCGGAGGAGAGGTTTCCCCTATTTCGGGCCGTAAACAGGGGGATCCTCGTCATCCGGGCCGTAGTTGCCGGGTGTTCTCTCTTTCTTGGGAGGCGGTACGCCCTCCTGTGGAAACTTATATGTACTCTCGCGGGTTACCGGGATAAGAGGATGCCCGATGGAGATCGTGAAGATCCCGAGTATGGATAAAGCAGAGTACGACAAACTCATCGAAGAGGGATTTGTCAGCCGTATCGCATTCCAGGGAGGTAAGTACCCGTATATCGCCCCGTTCCTGTATGTCTTCGACGGAAAGTTTCTCTATTTCCTCGCGACCAAGTACGGCAGGAAGAACGACCTTTTCCGGCAGCACCCATATGTCTCCGTCGAGATCGAGAAGTATTCAAGCGACCTCTCCTGCTATACCTTCGTGACGATGCAGGGCTACCTGGTCCAGCTTGAGGACGCGATCGAGAAGAAACTCGTCAGGGAGAAGTTCGTGGACATGATCAAGGCGCACAACCTCTCCCTGAATATCCTTGCCGCGCTCGGCCACAAGCCCGAAGAGCCGCTCGAGTCGATCGCCTCCGAGGAGCGCTCAAACATCTGGAAACTTACCGGCGTGACCGATATCGTCGCCTTAAAGAACCTCTAACCCATTTTTTACCGGGAATAGTCCGGGTGCAGAACGCTTATCGGCTGCGAGGAGAAGGGACGGCTATGGCTCCCGGATGCCGCCTCGCGATCGCCGTTCTTCTTGCCGTGCTGCTGGCCGCGACGCCTGCCCTCGCTCACGTCCCCCTCTTTGCCGAGGATGGTTCCTCGCCGGAGTCGGCGTTCGTCATACAAGACCCTGCGAAGTCATGGGTGGTCTATGACGGGCTGCCGGATGGCCCCGCCGTCCGGTACTACCGGTTCCGGATGGAGGAAGGAGAGCGGATATACTCGACGCTCCAGGTCCCGCGTGCGGGCGGGTTCGTGCCCGGTATGGTGCTTGCGGGGCCGGGTATCGGGAGTTCGGGCCCGGTCCCGGTCCCGGGGTATGTCGGCGTCCCGGAGGGCGACGGCGCGATGACAGTGCCGGGAGAACTTCCTGAACAGCCGGAGTACGAGCCGTTCGCGCCGTCGAAACTTTACGAACTGGCCCGGGTGGACATGCCGGCGCCGGCGGCCGGCGACTACACCCTCGCGGTCTACACGTCCGGAGAGGGAGGAAATTATGCTCTCGCGCTCGGCTTCGTCGAATCCTACACGCTCGGAGAATGGGTCAGGGTTCCGATCGACGTCGTCGCCATCCACCGTCACGAGGGACAGCCTCTCCTCCTGATCTTCGCACCGATGATCGCCGTCCTCGCCATAGGAACTGTCCTGCTGCTCCGGCGGCGCCGACCCCTCTCTCTCTTCGCGCTCGCCGGGGCGACTGCAGGTCTCCTCTTCATCGGGAGCGGTGCCATGACCCTGATGCAGATGGCTATCGCGGCTGTGGGAACTGAACCCGGGGCCGCCATTCTCCTGACCCTGGCCTTCGCGCTCATCGCCATTCTTCTCGGGGTTCTGACGCTCCGGGTGGCTTTCCGGGAGCGGATCGGGACCGGGGAACGGATCGTCATGGTGGTGCTCGGCGCTCTCGCCCTCGTTACCTGGGCGGGGCTCGTGATCGGCCCCCTGTTCGCCATCGTCGCCGGTATCCTGCCGGCACGCCGCCGAAGACTGCCGTAAGTCACTCCCGGAGCGGTTCGAGCATCGCGCGGGCCGCATCCAGCAGGCTACCGAGCCCCTCCGGTGTGGCGGTCCCCTTCTCCATCCAGCGGATGATGCCGCGGCCGTCCAGGAGGTAGATGTAGGCGAGCGAGGGGTCGTCGATCGCGTAAGCCCGCCGGCACCGCTCGATATCCCCGGGTATCGTCAGCACCCGGTCCTGCTGCGCCGGAGGGACGCCGCCGCGCAACCCCTGGTGGAGGCGCTCGGCAAGGGACCCGCCGATGAGGCTGTCGCCGACGACCGCAACGAGGTAGGTCGTCACCCGGGTATTCTCGGTGAACGCCCCGGCAAAAGGGCCGCTCCAGGACTCCGCCATCGGCCAGGCGGACTCGAGGAAGACGAGGACGACGAGCGAGGCGTCGCCTCTCGCATCGTCGGGAAGCGTGACGACCTTCCCGGTGATCGACGTGGCCATGAGGGTGGGAAACGTCCTGCCTATGGCTGCAGGCACCGGCTCGGTGGTTGCTGCCGTTCCATTCATGCCCTGCCAGTAGGATGCACTCCTGATAAAGCCTCTCCCGGGACCGGGGAGCTGTGGCCGTAGCAAAGAGCACTATACCCATGAACCCCAACAGTTCTCTTACGGAGGCTCATCGAGCGTGATCAGCATTGGAGAGGGATGGAAGGATCTCGTCGCGGCGCTTGCCGAAAGTGACGGGCCGGAGCGCGTCTACGTCGTCGGAGCGACGGACAGCGGGAAGACGACGCTCTGCCGCTACCTCGTCGACGAGACGGCAACGCGCACGAGGACGGCATACGTCGACTGCGACACCGGGCAGTCACGGATCGGCCCGCCGACGACCGAGGGGATGGCCCTGTACCCCGGCCCGTCAGAGCCCTGCCTCCGGTTCGTCGGCTCGACCTCTCCGGGCGGCCACTTCATCCAGACGCTCACAGGGGCAAAGCGCCTTGTCGAGAAGGCCGCCGAACGTTCGGCCGGCGCCACCGTCATCGACTCGCCCGGGCTCGTCTCCGGCAGGGTGGGTGCCGAGTTTCAGTTCCAGATGATCGACCTCTTGCGTCCCACCCGGATCGTCGCCCTCCAGCACGGGCGGGAACTGGAGCGGCTGCTCGCGAACTTCGCCCGGCATCCCGCGATGGTAATCCACCGGGTCCCCATATCTCCGGTGGCCGTCGCCCGGACTGCAGCCGGGCGGCGGCGCTACCGCGAGGAACGCTTCGCGGCCTATTTTGCCGATGCGCGATCGCAGGATATCCCGCTCCGGGGGCTCGGGCTCCAGGGCCGGGTGCCCGACCTGCAAAACCCCCGCGGGGTCGAACGGCGGCTGGTCTCCTTAAACGACCCCGACAACTTCACGCTCGCCCTCGGCATCGCCGGGGCGATGCATCCCGGAGGGCGCCGGCTCGAGGTCTTCGCGCCGCCCTTTGATCCACGGGCCGTCGCGTCGGTCAGGTTCGGCTCGATCTCCCTGGACCTCGGGGCCGAACCCGGGTCGATGGAGTGCTGCCGGCCCTGATCACGCCGGGAAGAGCGAGAGGAAGAGCACGTACACCACCGTCTGGGCGATGGTAAGCGGGATACCGATCCGGGCGAACTCCCCAAACGTCAGCGTCTCGCCGCCCTTCTCCGCACCCTGGATGATGATGACGTTACTGGCCGCCCCGAGGATCAGCATGTTCCCGGCGATGGTGCTGCCAGCGGCAAGCGCCATCATGCCCACCGTGGAGGTCCCGAGGTGCGAGAGGACCGGGAGGGAGAGGGCGACGAAGGGGACGTTCGAGACGAACTGGGAGACGATGACGCTGATCCCGACGATCGCCGGGACCGCGGTGAGATCGAGCGAGCTCCCTTCGATGAGCGGCTGGAAGAACCCGGTCTGCCAGACGCTCGCCATAAGGACGAAGAGACCGGCGAAGAAGGCCAATGTCGGCCAGTCGATCCGGCGGAGGATCTCGAACCGCCGCCTGCTCCCGACGAGGACGGGTATGGCCGCAACGACCGCGATCCAGGTTAGCCGGATATCGAACGCCGGGACGAGCATGACCGCGACGACCTTAACCCCGATCAGGAGGACGAGCAGGATGAGCGAGAGGCGGGCGAGGGCCGCGAGGGTTGGGTCGCGGATCGCCTCCTCGCGGTGGACCAGCGGGGTCGTAGCGTTGAGCTCGCCCGGGAACGCTCTCGCGAGGAACCCGTAGGCGAGCAGGAGGGAGATCGCCGTCGGGACGGCGAGGTAGAGGGGAAACGTGATGAACGGGTTTGCAACACCGCCCGAGAGTGCGATGAGCAGGTTCTGCGGGTTCCCGATCGGACTTGCAACGCTTCCCGTCGTGACGGCGAACGCAAGCGCGAGCAGCAGGAGTTTTGGGGAGATGCCGTGCCGCCGGGCGAAGTAGAGCATCAGCGGGGTGCCGACGACGGCGAGCGTATCGTTCATAAGGAGCGCCGAGAGGACGCCGCCGCCGATGAGGATGAGTATGAGCAGGTGCCGGACCGACTCTGCCCGGGAGAAGAGGCGAAAGGAGAGGTGGTAGAGGTAACCGCTCTCGGCGAGTGCTTCCCCGATCGCGAACATGAAGAAGAGGAAGAGCATCACGTCGAGGTTGATGGACGCGAGCGCATCCTCCGGCGTGATCGCTCCCGTCACCAGGACGGCGGCAGCACCAAGGAGCATCACCTGCCAGATGCGGAAGTTGACGTTGCCTATCTTGCGGACCGCGATCAGGAGAAAGACGATGATGAGGACGACGATCGGGATGAGGGTGCTCATGGTATCGCTGGCAGGAGAGATGCGCCTGTCGAGCGTTTGCTCTCTATTGGAAAAAAGGGATCACCCGGGGTCCTCCGGGGCCTCAGGTCTCCTCTCCCACGGTATAGTTGATGACGCTCTCAGAAATATTCCCGGAGTACTCCCCGATCCGCCGGATACTCTCTGCGATCTGCCCTGTTGGGATCGCCGCCACCGCCTCGAACCGGAGCACCCGGGCAGTGATATCCCGGGTCATCTCCTCAAGGTCGCGCACCCTCTGGAGTGTCGCGTTTGCCTTCTTGATATCGCCCGTGTAAAACGCCTCCATGCTCCACGAGAAGATCTCCAGGGCAAGCGCGCTCGCCTTTTCCATGAGGTCGAGCGTTGCCGCTTCGGCCTCGCGGTCGATCAGACCAAGAGCGTTCTGCGCCACCCGGGTAGCGTGGTCGGCTATCCGCTCGATGATCCCGCTGACCTGGAAGTAGTACGCCGCCCGGGTTACCGGGATGTCCATCCGGCGCGAGAGGGCGGCATCGATCATGATGAGGTTATGCTGCCGCGCAACGAGCCAGTGCAGCCGGTCCACTTCCGTCTTCCGCACGACGGCATTCCCGGCAAGAGCCGCATCGCGTCCCCGTACGGCGGCCATGGCGTCCTGCTGCATGCCCCGTGCCAGTAGATGCATCCGCCTGATGGTGTTCTCAAACGGCATCTCCACGGGGTTGAGGAGATCCTTGATGGTTATCGAGGCGTCCGTCTCGCCGACCACTTCCTGCCCGATCGCCATCTGCGTGAACTCCCGGACCAGCTGGAGGATAAACGGCGGCAGCCGCCCTCTCGATTCGAGGCGGATGGCCGTGAACCCGGCGATGTATGCCCCAACGAGGAGGCGAAGCAGGTAGGTGCGGTCCGTCGCGGCACCGACTTCGAAGACCCGGGTCCGGTGAGTCGACTCCCCGCTGATCTTTGGGGTGATCAGGAGCGAACCGTCAGGCTGTATTATCAGCCCCACCGGATCGTTCTTCTGGATGTTTGCGGACTTGATCCACTGTTTCGGCAGGGATACGATGTACGACGAGCCCCCGGTGATCTGAACCTTTCTGATCTCCATGAATTGACACGCTTTTGTGCCGGGAGGGTATATGCATTCTTTGTTATATATATTTCATTGAATTTTATCGGAGGGCAATATACCTCTATAATCGCCTCCAACGGCACCCATTCGCACGGTAAGCATGGCCCGGGTGAGGGATGGGCGGCCGGGGTGATCGCACGCTAATTCCACATCAGCCAGATCCAGAGGAGCAGGACGATCAGCAGCACGATCATTGCGACCGACCAGGTCATATATCGTTTTGCGACGGTCTGGTCACGGGTATCCCGGGGTTTGATCTTCAGCACGGTCACGGCGACGAGCGCCCCGGCTATCAGTCCGACGATCTGCCCGGCCACCAGCAGCGCAGTAGTGATCAGGCTCATGGGCTGGAGCACCAGAACAAGGCCGGCCACCACCGTCGGCGGGATGATGGCAGCAGCGATGGCGACGCCGGCGATCACCTCCGAAGTGCCCCGGTTGAACGCCACCACCGCCGCGAATCCGAGGAGCACCGCCATTATCGTGTAGATGGGGTTCACCACGAGGCGCGTGGTGATCTCGTCGGTCATCGTGAGCGGTATGACGAGGTTGATCAGGAAACTGGCGATTGCGGCGAGGACGAAGACACCCAGGAGCAGCGCCGCCAGCACGCCGAGGCAACGCAGGGCGTTCTCGATCCTGCCGAGCGCGGCATAGACGGAGAACCCGTAGATCGGGCCCATGATCGGGGAGAGGAGCATCGCCCCGATGATGATCGTCTGGTTGTCGAGGAGCAGGCCGGAGAGGGCCACCAGCCCGGCGATGGACGTCAACGACAATTTTTCGAGATCCAGGGTTCCATAATCCTTAACTGTGTCAAGCAGTTTCTCGACCGGCGTCTTCTCTTCCTTTTTCTCGACCTTCTTCTCGGCACGTTTCAAGAGCGATGAGATGACGAACTCCGGTGTCGATACCTCGATTATGTTCTCGTTGTACCGCAGGTCCAGCGCGCCCTGGATCTTCTCGATCAGGTCGTCGAGGTTCTCTTCCGGCGTGTAGATGGTGATCTCGTAGACGTCCTGCACGAGCGATATCGTGTAGTGAAGGCCTTCGAGAGTCTCTTCTACCTGTTTGTGCCCGTCTTCCCTGACGTGTATCACGATCTTTTTCATGATCCGAAAACATATTTCGCCGGTATGAGCCTCCGGTCAGCCGGTCCGCACTCCGGCCCGGGGTCATGCGTAGCCGCTGATCTCGTAGTCGATGGCCGTGGAACTCCTGACGCACTCTTCGCCATGCGCGAGGAGGTCCTCGATCCTCTTCTCGATCATCGCCGGGTAGACCGCTCCCACCAGTTCCTCAAAGGGCCGGCCCGAGCAGAAGAACTTGAAGGTCGGCGCGCCCTGGACGCCGTATCGCTCGGCGATCCACCTGTTCTCCTCGACGTTCAGCCTTGCAAAGAGGAGTGCCTCGCCGTAGCGCTCCGCAAACGTACGGAAGTATGGTTCCATTGTCTGGCAGTGCGGGCAGTTTGAGCTGTAGAACATCACTACAGCCGGCTTCGTCCCTTTCTCGACGACACTCTCCCAGTCCAGAGCCGTGACCTCGACAACAGTAGCGTTCATCAAAACGGTATAACGGTGATGAGGAAATTTAAGTTTTTCCGAGAACGGCAGGAGAGAAACGATGATCCGGCACCGCCCTTCCGTCCCGGGAGTGGGCTAGCCGGGCGCGGCTGCTGGAGAAACCGGTGGGACGGCGACGAGGGTCGGAGAGATTGGACAATAAAAGAGGTTCCACGATAATGCGGTTTAGAGAGAAGAGGATGCACGAAAAGACGACGTCAAGGGGGGAAGTGTCTTGTGTGGATCCAGATCCCTCTAGGGCTATTTAGTCCACAGTGATATTTAATAATTTCGATAATGAAACTAGAGAAAATAAAGGTTTTGGCCGGTTGCCCGGGCGTTTACGGATTACCGTGCAGCCGCCGCCTCAGCTCTCGCTTCTCGCGGGTTCGGCCCCTCTACGACGGGATTTTCCGGATGGGTAACCCATTCGGTGAACGACCCCTCGTAGATCCGGACGCTCGGGTAGAGGTAGAGCCACTTTAAGAGAACAAACTCGTTTGTGGCCTCCCGGCCGGTCCCGCACGAGCAGATGACGGTCTTGCTCCGGTCGACGCCGTGTTCTTCCAGGATCATATC
This sequence comes from Methanomicrobiales archaeon HGW-Methanomicrobiales-2, assembly GCA_002839645.1. GTDB lineage: Archaea > Halobacteriota > Methanomicrobia > Methanomicrobiales > Methanoculleaceae > Methanoculleus. The sequence continues at coordinate 9,593 of PGYL01000025.1, forward strand.
GAGTTCGTCGTTCGACCTGAGCTGCGCCGGGTTCGCATCGTCCATCAGGCTCTTCCAGGGCAGGTTGATGGCACCGGGGATGTGCCCGGCCTTCCGCCAGGGCCCCTGTCCTTCATACACCTTTGCCGGACGTGCATCGAGCACGACCACATCGTCGTTGTCCTTGATCCGGAGGAACTCGTCATACCCGATGGGGTAGTCGTCGCGAATCTCGGCGGTGAACCTGGACGGCTCGACCGCGGGGTACTCCTGCGAGAGTTCTCCTCCGTGACTCTTCCACCCATCCAGTCCTCCATCGAGGAGGTATACGGCGTTGTGACCGTATTTCGCCATGGTATAGGCCATCATCGTCTGCCCGAGCCCATCCCCCGCGCTGGAGAACGCGCCCTTGCCGGTGTAGACGACGACCGGCGAGTCGGCCTCGATGCCCGCGCGCCGGAACGACTCCTGAATGCAGGCGGTCGGGCTGTACGCCCCGGGGAAGCCACGATTGGATACCCGCAGGACGCCCTCGGTCAGGTAGGTGGCACCGGGGATGTGCTCCTGGATGTAGTCATGTATGTTCGGCTGGACGTCGACGATCGTCAGGTTGCCATCGTGCAGGTGGTCGGCCAGCCAGTCCGAGGTCACCAGTTTGACCTTCCCGTCACCACGGGGGTACGGGACATTTTCCCGGTCGCTGCTGGCCTGCATGCGTTCTTTACCGCCGGGGGTGAAGATCTTGTCATCTTCCATTCATATCACCTCATAACCGGATATTCTCACTAGAGAGAGTGATCCGGGCCCCACTCCAGTTTGAGATCACATATACCTTGTGCAGGATCCGGTGGAGGGCGGAGAAGCCTGGAGGCTGGGGGGGCTGACGTTGGAGTTGCCGGGGGGTGTTCGGGGCGTGCGAAGGGTGTTCGTGGTCTGCTTGTGGGGAGGAGACTTTGTGTGTCCCATAACCTTCCTATCTCATGAACGGCTTTCGGGGGGGACTGCGCACCTATGGTGCTCGAGCTCCGTTCCTACCAGAACGTCGCATATCGCCACGCACTGCCCCCGGGAGCACCAGGGCTGGTGCGGTCACGGTGAGCGTATGCGACGGGGTGCTTTTCAGGCAGCGTGCGTGGTAGAACAAGCATTTTCGACGTAGAAATTGTCAGGACGGCCAGAAATTGTCACAAGTCCTGGTACGGTGGACCGTGGGAGTATCGCCATTGGGGGGGGGCTGACGGGGAGGGGGGCGTGCCCCCCTCCCCTGTCTCCAATTTGTACCTTTGATGCTCAGGCTTGAGGGGCTTGCCCTCCACGTAGCCCCCACCCCAAGGGGTGGAGAGGCCCGGGGTGTGGAGGCCTCACTCCCCGGAACTCTCGGGACCGATCTCAATGCTCTCCCCCGGCGAGAGCACCGCGACCCGGATCGACGTCGTCCGCTCGATAGCCTGCTTGAAGTCCTCCACATTCTGCCGGATGATGGGGAAGGTGTCGTAATGCATCGGGATCACCAACCGGGCTCCGATGTACCGGGCCGCGATCATCGCCTCGTCGGGCCCCATCGTGAAGCATCCGCCGATGGGGAGGAGCGCCACGTCCGGCCGGTAGAGGTCCCGGATGAGCTGCATATCGGAGAAGAGCGCCGTATCCCCTGCGTGATAAACGCTGATGCCGTCCATCTTGATGACGAACCCGGCGGCCACACCACCATAAAAGCCCATGCCCTCGTCCTCCAGCCAGGACGAGTGAAGCGCGGGCGTCATCGTAAACCGGACGCCGTCGACGGTGATGCTGCCGCCGATGTTCATGGCTTCGGCAGGAACGCCCTTCGATCGCAGGTACTTCGCCACCTCGTTGATGGCGACCGTCTTCTTCGACAGCTGCGCAGTAATGCCCAGGTGGTCCGCGTGGGCGTGCGTCACGGCAACGATATCGGGCTCCATGGTGAGCGAGCCTTCCGGGATGAAGGGGTCGATGAGGACCGTCCGCGATCCAGCGAGTGAGAAACATGCGTGGCCAAGCCAGGTCAACCTCATGGAGAAGAGATCGGCCTGAACGGTAAAAAATGTTGAGTAGAATAACAGAGGGGGGACCGGGGGCTCAGAACTCCCCCATATCGATCGCTTCGGTGATGTCGATCGCCTCGGAGAGGCCGTCGTTGGCGACACCGCGCGTCATCAGCTCGGAGAGATCACGGTCTTCCATCACATCCCGGATCCGTTCCAGGTAGGGATCCAGGGTGGTGTCCCTCTGCTGTTCGATCACATGGCGGTACTCACGGAGCGTGGAAGGGCTCACGTCAAGTTCCTCGCTGATCTCCTTCATGGTCTTGCCTGAATCAAGAAGATCCGACATCGCCACCTGGTCGAACGGCATCTTGAAGTCGAGTTCCCTGAAGAGCTTGAGGCGGACCCGGGCACGTGCCACGGTCTTGCTCAACTTCTCATCACCGAGCGCCCTTGCGATCTCGGTGTCATTCTTGCCGTCGTAGTACGCAACCACGAGTTTGGAGAGCTGCCGTGGAGCGAGTTTGGTCTTGAAGTACCCCTGATCGAGGACTTCCCGCATGATCAGGGCGATCTCGCGCTCAACTGCGTCGCGATCCCGGAGCGTACCGTGAACCTTTCTCATCGGCTCAACGATCGTCTTCTTGTTCGTGATGGTCGTGAACAGCTCAAGGAGCTGCTGCTTGCGGGTATCTTCTGCCATGTCAGTCTCTCTCTGTTCTGTATTCCACCGTCTGGTTCTGAAGGCCACCCATGATGACCTTGAATATATAGTTTATCCCCCGATTGGGGCGTAACGTTCCCTACATTACAACCGCTAAGATTTAAAGTTTACCATATAAACCGTCGAAACAGAAAGATCGTTTTTGCAGATGTGACAATATCTTCCGGCATATCGTCCACCGCGGAAAAAAAACCTCCACATCCGGCCTGTTTTTCGAAGAATTGTGATCTCGCGCGAGGGGATGACCATTCTTTATTAGCACCGGCACTCAAATGTACTGCAAGACTATGGCCGAGACGAGCGATATTTACGAAAAAGTCATGGAGGTAGCCAGAAGACGTGGTTTTGTCTGGCCCTCTTCCGAGATATACGGGTCGATTGCCGGGTTCATCGATTACGGCCCGCTCGGAGCCATGATGAAGCGGAACGTCGAGAACCTCTGGCGATCTTTCTACGTTTTCCAGGAAGGCTACTACGAGATAGAATGTCCCACCGTAGGAAATGAGGCAATCTTCATCGCATCCGGTCATGTGAAGGAGTTTGCCGATAAGATGGTGCAGTGTCCGCACTGCGGCGAGTATCTCCGCGCCGATCATATTGCTGCAGATAACGGCATCGAGAATGCAGGCACGCTCCCGGCGGAGGCGCTCCAGGCAGCGCTCTGTAACCTTCCCTGCCCCGCATGCGAGAAACCCCTGGGCGAAGCGGGCGTCTTTGCCTTCAACCTGATGTTCGAGACGACCATTGGTCCCGGGTCGCAACGGAAGGGCTACCTGCGCCCCGAGACCGCCCAGGGTATCTTCACCGACTTCCCCCGGCTCCTGCGCTTCTACCGGGACAAACTCCCCTTCGGCGCCGTCCAGATCGGGAAGTCTTACCGCAACGAGATCTCCCCCCGCCAGGGCATGATCCGGCTGCGGGAGTTCTCCCAGGCTGAGGCCGAGATCTTCGTCCACCCCGACCGGAAGAACCATCCTGCCTTCCAGCGCTACGCGGAGTATGCAGCGCCCCTCCTCACCATCGCCCGGCAGCTCGATGGCCAGGAACCGGCCGCCATCACGATGCGTGCCGCCGTGGATGAAGGGGTGATTGCAAACGAGTACGTCGCCTACTACATCGCGCTCACGCACCGGATCCTGACCTCCATCGGCGTGGACCCGGCGAGACTCCGGTTCCGCCAGCACCTGACCGATGAGCGGGCACACTACGCGGCCGACTGCTGGGACGCCGAGGTCTACTCCGGCCGCTTCGGCTGGGTGGAGATCGTCGGCATCGCCGACCGCACCAACTACGACCTGCGCTCGCATGCCGGGCAGTCCGGCACCTCGATGACGGTCTTCATGCCCTACGACGAACCGCAGCGGGTCGCGAAGAAGCGGATCGTGGCCGACATGGGCGTGCTCGGCCCCCGGTTCCGCGGCAAGGCGAAGGCGATCGCGGATGCCCTGGCCGAATCCGACCCAGGAGAGGACGGCGCGCGGGTCACCGTCGACGGCGAGGAGTTCTTCATCTCCGCCGACCTCTACCAGATCCGGGAGGAAGAGGTGGAGGTCCGCGGCGAAGAGGTGATGCCCCACGTCATCGAACCATCCTACGGCATCGACCGGATGATCTACGTCGCTCTCGAGCACAGCTACGCCGAGGAGGAGGTCGAGGGCGAGATAAGAAAGGTGCTCCGGCTCCCGCCGGCGGTCGCGCCCATCCAGGTCGCCGTCTTCCCGCTGATGAACCGGGACGGCCTCGATACGATTGCGCAGACCATCGTCGAGCGGCTCACCGGATGCCGCATCCTCACCCAGTACGACGACTCCGGCGCCATCGGCAGGCGTTACCGGAGACAGGACGAGGTCGGGACACCCTTTGCCGTCACCGTCGACTACGATACGCTTGAGGACAACACCGCAACCGTCAGGGACCGTGACAGCATGGAGCAGGTCCGTGTGCCGGTCGAGCGGCTGCCGGAGACCCTCTCCGCACTCATCGCCGGCACCATCACGTTCCATGAACTCAGGGCATGACCTCCATCTCCCACCCGCTGATCCGGCCAGAGAGCATCGAGGACCGGCGGTACCAGCTCTCCATCGCGCTCCGCGCACTTGACGCGAACACGATGGTCGTCCTCCCGACCGGCCTCGGGAAGACGGCCGTCGCGCTCATCGTCGCGGCATCCCGCCTCTACTCCCATCCGGGGAGAGTGCTGATGCTTGCGCCCACAAAACCCCTGGTCGAGCAGCATCTCCGTTTTTTCAAGCAATTCATGCTCTCCCGGGAGGGGTCCGAGCCGGAGGAGTCCGATTTTGTGATGTTCACCGGGGACACCCCCCCGGAGGAGAGGACCCGAGCCTGGGAGGCGTGCCGGGTCTGTTTCGCCACCCCGCAGGTGATCAAGAACGACTGCCTGGCAGGGAGGTACAGCCTCGCCGATGTCGTGCTGCTGGTCGTGGACGAGTGCCACCGGGCGGTGGGGAACTATGCGTATGTCTTTTTAGCGCAACACTACTGCACCACGGCAAAAAAGCCCCTGCTGCTCGCGATGACCGCTTCTCCCGGAGGGGACCAGGTGAAGGTGCAGGAGGTCTGCAACAACCTGCATATCGAGGCGGTCGAAACAAGGGTGGATACCGACGAGGATGTCCGGCCCTACATCCATGAGCGCGACATCCAGTACGTCGACGTCTACCTGCCCGAAGAACTGCAGGCGGCGCTCGTTGTCCTCCGGGGACTCGTGGAGTCGCGCCTCACCCGGCTCGCGAGCCTCAACTTCCACGTCCCGAAAGCGGATAAACTCTCGATGAAGGCGCTCAACGCTTTAAACGCCCAGATCCAGCAGCGTATACGGACACGGGACCCCTCTGCGTTCATCGCGGCATCCCTGCACGCCGAGTGCATGAAACTCCGCCACGCCATCTCGCTCGTCGAGACCCAGGGAAGCGGGGCGCTCAAACTCTACCTGGCCCGGCTCGGTGCGGAAGGAGCATCGAGCGCAGGGAGCAAGGCGAGCAAGCGCCTCGTCGGCGACCCTGCCTACCAGAGCCTCGTCGAGGTCTCCGGCGGCTGGAAGGAGGAACTCCATCCCAAGGTTGCCATCGTCCGCGAACTGGTGCGGGCACAACTTGCGGCGCACCCACAGAGCCGGATCATCGTCTTTGCCACCTACCGCGACACCGTCCAGACGCTTGTCGAGGCGCTCACCGCGGCCGGCATCGCCTGCGAGCGGTTCGTCGGCCAGGCCTCCCGGGATGCGGAGCGGGGGCTCTCGCAGAAAGAGCAGATCGCGAGCCTTGCCCGTTTCCGGGAGGGTGAGTTCAGGTGTCTGGTCGCGACCTCCGTGGGCGAGGAGGGGCTCGACGTCCCCTCGACGGATATGGTGATCTTTTACGAGGCCGTCCCCTCGGAGATCCGGAGCATCCAGCGGAAGGGGCGGACCGGGAGGAGCGGCAGCGGCACGATCGTCGTGCTGGTGACGAAAGGCACCTCAGACGAGACGTTCCGGTACGTGAGCCAGACACGGGAGCGGGCGATGGTGACGGGGATCAAGAGCATGAGCACTGCGCCCGCCCCCACCCCGGCCGTCCCGCCTATCCCGGCCGCCACCAGGCAGATAGACTTCCTTGCGTTCGCTCCCCCGGGACCGGCGATCACCGTCGACGACCGGGAGACGTCGTCACGGGTCGCCGAGCGCCTGCACGAACTCGGGGCATCGATCACGCTCGAGCGCCTCGAGTTCGGCGACTACGCCATCGGCGATCGAATCCTTGTCGAACGGAAGACCACCCATGACTTCATGAACACCCTGGTCGAGCGGGACCTCTTCGGGCAGATCAAGGCCATGGCCGGTGCGGTGCCGCGCCCCGTCCTGATCATCGAGGGCGAGGAAGACCTCTATGAAGTGCGCAACATCCACCCAAACGCCGTCCGGGGCACACTTGCCGCTATCACGGTGGATATGGGGGTCACGCTGATGCGCACGAGCGATGCGGACGACACCGCCGAGATGCTCTACATCCTTGCACAACGGGAGGGGAGCGAGCGGGGAGAGCACAAGGTGCATCCGAAGAAGTCCTACCGCTCGGTCCGTGAAGAGCAGGAGTATGCACTCGCTTCGTTTCCGAACATCGGTATGAAGAGTGCACGGCTCCTCCTCGAACACTTCGGGTCGCTCAAGGCGATCATCGATGCCGAAGCGGAGGAACTGGCATCCGTGCACGGGATTGGAGAAAAGACCGCGCAGGGAATATGGGATCTTGCCCGCAGGCCTTACCGCTGACCCAGTCTTGCGAGGGCTTCTGTGCCCCGCTCAACCGCCGTCATCAGGGTCAGGCATTCGCCGGCTCTCTGCTCGCTCCTGATCCGCTCGCAGAGGTGGACGATCGTCCGCTCGAGTTCCTCGGTGACCCGGCCCTGCGGCTCCCGGGCGACCGGTGCGGGAGATTGCTCGGGCTGCCGGGCCGGAGCCGCCTGCTCCGGTTCGGGAAGGGTTCCGCCGGGTGCAGCGAGCGGGCAGATCACGCACTGTGTCTCTCCCTTATACTCAAACAGGGGATACCCGCAGACCTTACAGGATTTAGCGAGCATCTTTCCTCCTTTCAGGAGATACCCGGCCATGACTTCGTCAGCCTGATCAGCCGTCATTTCGTCGAACTTCCTTAATCAACTTATATATGTCTGGATGCCATTAATAATAGAGGGGTAAATCCAATGGCAAGTCCAGACGAAACGATACGGATCTGCATCCAGATGCTGCAGAATATCAGCGAGGATTCCACCATTCCACGCAATATAAGGCGCGTCGCAGACGCGACCAAAACGGTTCTCCAGGACGAATCCCGGACAATCGGTCTCCGCGCCGCAACCGCAATCTCCATGATCGACGAGATCAGCAACGACCCGAACATGCCGGTTCACGCACGAACCCGCATCTGGGAGCTGGTATCGCAGCTGGAAACGGTACCACTCGATTAACCAATTCTTCCTGAACAATTCCGGCGAAGAGCAGAGCGATACGTATTCTCGGGTTGCCCGTCAGGCGACCCTATCGCTCTGCCCGCAGTATCCCCGCCGTGCGTCTTCTTCCTCGCGTTTCACTCCACGACGGTGACGTAGACTGTGCGCTCGCGGCTCGACCGCACGTCGAGTTCCAGGAGGACGATCTGCTGCCAGGTGCCGCACGCGAGCGCACCGGCGATCACCGGGACGGAGAGCGACGGGCCGACAATCGCCGCCCTGACGTGAGACCGCCCGTTGCCGTCGCCCCATGCCGCATCGTGGGCGTAGGGGATCTCGGCCGGAGCGATGACCGCGAGCGCCCGGGAAAGGTCCGAGAGCACACCGGGCTCGTACTCGATGGTGGTGACGGCGGCGGTCGACCCTGCGACGAAGACGCTCGCAAGGCCCTCCCGCACGCCGCTCTCGGCGACCGCCTGCGCTATCTGGGGCGTGAGGTTGACGATCTCCCCCTCCCCGTGGGTATCTACCCGGATTGTCGTACGAAACATCATGGACACCTCATCCGCACGCCCTGTTGCCTCCTGGCTGGATAAAACCCGCGGAACGGGCGGGGTGGCACGGGGTGCCGGGATCTGGCACGTTACGGGGACAGTTCCCGGTGCAGAAAGGCTCCCCGGGGCGTGCTCGTCGTCAACGCATTATAGATGAGGCAGATATTTCCCCTCCGGAGATGGTGGTTATGCCCTAACGATGGAACGACAGACAGGATATGGACGGGGCGGTCGTCGTTCACCGCCGGAACGCCGTTGCAGACCCCGGTAAGATAGTCGCAGCAGATCATCGCCCGGCCTCCGTATCCTCGCCGTCATTGTCCTCGAAGCAGAAGACCTCCTCGATGGTGACATTAAAGACCTTCGCGATCTTGTAAGCAACCTCGATGGAGGGGTTGTATTTCCCCCGCTCGATGGAGTTGATCGTCCGCCGGGTGACCCGGATCGCATCGGCAAGTTCTTCCTGGGTCATGTCCCGCATCGCGCGAAAGACCTTGATCTTGTTTTTCATCGGTTCTACGTCCCATACCTTCTGTTGTAGTACCACAAAAACGCACCATACAGTGCAGTCAGCAGCACCGTGACCACGCCGAGCGCTGCACCGAACGCGCGGGTCGTATCCCGGATGCGGTGACCTTCCGCAAAGAGATCGTCGAGGGCGACGATATCGTCTATGGTCAGGTTCGCCGGGTCGGGGATGAGGTAGGTGTTCTTGTAGAGAAACTCCGGGTCCGGAGGAGCGGTGAGTACGCCGTAGACGACCAGGATCGACCCGTTCTCGCATCTGGACAGGGTCGAACCAGTCCCGCCGGTGAACGAGAAGATCATCAGCACGGCAAACCCGATCGCAGTGACCAGGATGGTCACCTCGAGCGCGCTGAGCGCCGCCTTTCCGTGCAGGACCGTCGAGAGTTCGTCTTCCGTGACCTCGGTCACGCTGCGGCGGCAGAGAGCCAGGATACCGATGCCGGCGATGACGGCGACGACCGGGACGATCATGTTTGCGGATGTCAGGCCGTACCCGAGAGCGAGGATCAGGCCGATTGCCACCAGGACGACGCAGATGAGATAGGTTCGTTGCTTCATGCTTCCACTATGTAACGAGTACTTCTCTTATTGTGTAAATAACTTCTCATATGGTGCGACACGCTTCTCTATGGGGTCGGCATGTCCCGGGCATCAAAACAGTCAATTAAAGGATGAAGACTGCGGAGAAATCCAGAAAAAGAGTGTAAAAAGAGAGGGGACGGGCGCTTACGCCTCTTCCCCCTCTTCCTCGGAATCCAGGATCGTGAACCCGATGACGCGGTCGCCGTCGTCGAGCCGCATGATCCGGACACCGCGGGTGCCCCGCTTCTGGATCGAGATCTCGGAAACTTTCGTCCGGATCACGATGCCGGACGCGCTCATCACGATGATCTCGTCGTCGTCGGAGACTGCTCTCGACCCGACGACACCGCCGCCCCGGGCATCGACGACGATGTTACGCACCCCGAGCGTACCCCTGCCGTGGCCGCGGAACTCGTCGAACTCCGTCCGCTTCCCGAAGCCCTGCTCCGTGATGGTGAGGAGGTGGTCCTCCTCGACCACGGATATCGCCTGCAGGGCATCGCCGTGGCGGAGTTTGATCCCCCGCACGCCCATGGCGTTGCGGTGGACCGGGCGGACGGCCTCCTCGTGGAACCGGAGGCTCTGCCCGAACTTCGTCGTCAGGATCAGTTCCTGGTTCCCGTCGGTCGCCTTCACGTCAACCAGCGCATCGCCTTCGCGGAGGTTGATGGCGTTGATCCCCGTCTGCCGTGGCCGCGAGAACTCGTCGAGCGCCATCTTCGCAACCGTTCCCCCGGTCGTCGCAAAGAAGAGGTAGTGGTCGGCCCGGAACTCCCGGACCGGGATCACCGCGGTCACCCGCTCCTCTCCTTCGAGGTTCAAGAGGTTGACGAGGGCCTTGCCCTTGCCCGTCCGCTGTCCCTCGGGGAGGTCGTAGACCTTCAGCCAGTAGACCCTCCCGAGATCGGTGAAGCAGAGGAGGTTGTCGTGCATATTCGCGACGAAGACGTTCTCAACGCCGTCGTCGTCCTTTGTGGCCATACCGATGACCCCGCGACCTCCGCGCCGCTGGTTCCGGTAGGTGTCGAGGTCGATTCTCTTGATGTAGTTAGAGGAGGTGAGCGAGACCAGCATCGGTTTATCCTCGATGAGGTCCTCCCGATCGAAGGCCTCGGCCGTGTGCCCGATCTGGGTTCTCCTTGGGTCGCCGAAGCGGGCGGCCATATCGACGAGTTCCTTTTTGATCTCGGCGAGGATGCTTGTCTCGCTTGCGAGGATAGCGGAGAGCCGCTCGACTTCTTTCGCGAGGGTATCGCGCTCGTCCTGGATCTTCTGGTGCTCGAGCGCCGCAAGCCGCCGGAGCTGCATCTTTAAGATCGCATCGACCTGAACCTCGTCCAGTCCGAACTTCGCGACCAGGGCTGCCCCGGCCTCATCGGTTGTCCCGGATGCCCGGATGGTTGCTATGACGGCGTCGATGTTGTTGAGCGCGACCAGGAGGCCGCTGAGGATGTGCCTCCGCTCCTCCGTCTTCGCGAGATCGAACTCGGTCCGCCGCCGGACCACGTCCACCCGGTGCTTGAGGAACACATGGACAATTTCCTTGAGGTTTAAGGTGCGGGGCTGGCGGTCGACGATCGCGAGGTTGTTGATGCCGAAGGAGGACTCAAGCGCCGTGTGCTTGTAGAGGAAGTTCAATATCACCTGGGGCGCGGCACCCTTCTTTAAGTCGATCACGATCCGCATGCCGTCCCGGTCCGACTCGTCGCGGATGTCGGCGATCCCCTCGACCCTCTTCTCACGGACGAGGCTTGCGATGTTCTCGATCAGGCGTGCCTTGTTCACCTGGAAGGGGATCTCGGTGATGATGATCTGCGGTGTCCGGCCTTCTTCTTCGATCTCCGCGACTCCCCTGACCACGCACTTCCCGCGCCCGGTCAGGTACGCGTCCCGGACCCCTGCGGTGCCCAGCATGATCCCGCCGGTCGGGAAGTCCGGGCCGGGCATGATCTGCATCAGCTCTTCCGTGGATACGCCCGGTTCGTCGATGACCCGGCAGGTCGCCTCACAGACCTCTCTGAGGTTGTGGGGCGGCATGTTCGTTGCCATGCCGACCGCAATCCCGCTCGTGCCGTTGATGAGGAGGTTTGGGACCCTTGCCGGGAGGACGCTCGGCTCCTGGAGCGATTCATCGAAGTTGGGGACGAAGTCGACGGTCTCCTTGTCGATGTCGGTCAGGAGTTCTTCTGAGATCTTCGTGAGCCTTGCCTCCGTGTATCGCATGGCGGCAGCAGAGTCCCCGTCGACCGACCCGAAGTTCCCCTGGCCGTCCACAAGCATGTGGCGGTAGGAGAAGGGCTGCGCCATCTTCACCATCGTATCGTAGATGGCCGAATCACCGTGAGGGTGGTACTTACCCATCACGTCTCCGACAACACGGGCGCTCTTCTTGTAGGGCTTGTCGCTCGTGTTGCCCATCTCCCACATGGCGAAGAGGGTGCGGCGGTGGACCGGCTTTAAGCCGTCTCTCGCGTCAGGAATGGCGCGGCCGATGATCACGCTCATCGCATAATCGATGTAGCATGATTTCATCTCCTCTTCGATGTTGATCGGGACAACCTGATCAGATGTCAAGGTTGTTCACCTCCTTTGCGTGCCGGCGGATGAAGTCCTTCCGGGCATCTACATTCTCACCCATAAGTTTCTCGAATATGTCGTTTGCGTAGATCGCGTCCTCGATCTTGACCTGTTTGAGGATCCGGTTTGCCGGGTCCATCGTGGTGCTCCAGAGCTGGCCGGCGTTCATCTCACCAAGACCTTTGTAGCGCTGGATCGAGACGCCCTTCTCGCCCCACTCGGCGACGATCTCCCGCATCTCCTCCTCGCGGTAGACGTACCGCTCCTGTTTGCCCCGGGCGACCCGGAAGAGAGGCGGTTGGGCGATATAGATGTAGCCGTGCTCGACGAGCCCCGTCATGTAGCGGTAGAAGAACGTGAGAAGGAGCGTCCGGATATGCGCACCGTCGACATCCGCATCGGTCATCAGGATGATCCGGTGGTAGCGGGCCCGCCCCGGGTCGAAACTCTCGCCGACCCCGGTGCCGATAGCCGATATCAGCGCCTGGATCTCAGCGTTCTTTAAGATCTTGTGCTCCGACGCCTTCTCGACGTTTAAGATCTTTCCCCGCAGGGGAAGGATTGCCTGGAATTTTCTGTCCCGCCCCTGTTTCGCGGAACCGCCGGCAGAATCTCCTTCCACGATATAGATCTCGCTCTTGGCCGGGTCCCGCTCCTGGCAGTCGGCAAGTTTCCCGGGGAGGCCGGTCGACTCCAGCGTGCTCTTCCGCCGGGCGAGTTCGCGTGCGTTCTTGGCGGCTTCCCGGGCCCGGGCAGCGGTCATCGCCTTATCCACAATCACCTGGAGGGTTTTGGGGTGCTCTTCGAAGTACTCGGTGAGCGACGAGTACACAAGCGAGTCCACGATGCCCCGGACGTTGCTGTTCCCAAGGCGCATCTTGGTCTGCCCCTCAAACTGCGGGTTCGCCACCCGGGTGCTGATGACGGAGGCGAGCCCCTCCCTGACATCTTCGCCCTTGACCTGGGCGTCGTTGTTCTTGAGGAGGTTGTTTCGGTGGGCGGCGCTGTTGATCGCCCGGGTGAGGGCACTCCGGAACCCCTCGAGGTGGGTGCCGCCTTCCCGGGTATTTACGCTGTTGACGTAGGTGTAGATTGTCTCTGCGTATGAGTCGTTGTACTGCAGGGCCACCTCGACCTCGACCTTGCTCTCGGGGTCGCGCTTCTGGAAGTAGATGATATCGTCGTGGAGGCTCTCTTTCCCCTCGCCGACGTGGGCAACGAACTGCCTGATGCCGTCCTCGAAACGGTGGGTGACCGAGTCCCCGGTGCGATCGTCGCGGAGGCTGATCGTAAGGCCGCTGTTTAAGTAGGCAAGCTCGCGGAGCCGGTGGTCCAGCACGTCGTAGTCGAACTCGACGGTCTCGAATATCGACCGGTCGGGCTGGAACGTGATCCGGGTCCCCCGGAGCCGTTCGTAGTCGATCGGCTGCCCGTTCCGGGCACCGTAGCGCTCCTCATAGCGCATCTCCATCTCATGCTCGGTCTCCGGGTGGCAGGTGAGCGGCTTTGCAACCAGACCCTGCCGGAACTGCATCGCATAGACGTTGCCGTCCTTGAAGACCGTTGCATCGAGCCAGCTCGAGAGAGCGTTGACGACCGAGACGCCGACGCCGTGCAGACCGCCGGAGACCTGGTAGGTGTTTTTATCGAACTTTCCGCCGGCGTGAAGCACGGTGAGGACGATCTCAAGAGCGCTCTTGCCGTACTGGGGCATGAGGTCGACCGGGATGCCACGGCCGTTATCGTCAACCGAGACCGAGCCGTCCCGGTTGATGACCACCTGGATCTGATCGCAGAACCCGGCGAGGGCCTCGTCTACAGAGTTGTCCACAACTTCGTAGACCAGGTGGTGCAGTCCCCGGGTCTCCGTGCTGCCGATGTACATGGCGGGGCGTTCCCGCACAGGCCTTAAGCCTTCCAGTACCGTGATGTGGGAGGCATCGTAGGTATCAGTCATGTGTGACCTCCGCTGAACGAGCGGCGTCCTGAATCACAGTAAAACTCACAATATATATGGGTTTTATAACCACTTATACTATATGGCTTTGAAAAATCTCTTGTTTTAGGCCCGCCTTGCCTGTCCACGGTTTGTTACAGTCTTCCGGGGAGCGCGCCCGGAGAGGTCGGGTATCGCACCGGATAAGCAGTCTCCGGACACTCTTCTCTCAGTCGTATTTCCCGGTATCGGCGTCCCGTATGCCAAGCTCGCCATCGACTGCGACCGCGATCCGGTTGAGGAGTCTCCTGATGTCCGCCGCATCCTCCTTGTCCAGGGTGCCCGGCTGGTGCCAGATCACCATCTTGCGGAGACGTTCGATGAACTCCTCGATCTCTGTCCCCCGGAACTGCTCCGGCACCGTAAGGTCGTTGAGGTGATCCGCGGCGCCGAAGAAGGCTTTCTCGGGGGGCAGGCCGAAGTGCCGTGAAAGCAGCATCAGGTTGACGACGAATCCTCTGCCGAACTCGCTCTTTGTGGGCATAATTACCCTATGCACCGTTGATTGATATGAACGATCCGTTTGAGGTTCCCACCAGGAGACCGGAGGCTTTCGGGCGTGGCGGCACGCCCCTCCCGGCAAAGGTTGGATCCTGTACCCATCAAGGGCGCAGGTAGATCAGAACCGTAGAGAGCACGATGAGGGCGAGCGCACCCGCAAAGAAGGAGACCTCTCCGGCTCCGAGGGCCTTTCCCCGGATCTGCAGGGAAGTGTTCGCTCCGTAGCCCCGGCAGAGCATGCTCGTGTAGGTGCGCTCGCCCTGCTCGTACGATCGAATGAAGATCATCCCGACCGTGTAGCCGAGCTGGCGGAGCCGGTAGCGGTAGGGGAGGGTGCGGTCGAGGGGGTCAAAGCACCGGGTCTCCATCGTGGACCGGATCTTGCCGAACATATCGGCGAAAACGAATATGTAGCGGATCATCATCCCGAGCGGGAGGGTGAACTCCCGGGGGAGACCGAGCCTCCCCGACGCCTCTAAGAGGTCCTGCATCCTCGTCGTCGATGAGAGCAGGATGATGAACGAGATACTGACGATGAACTTCACGAGGAGAATCGAGGCGAACTGCACCGACTCCGCGTAGACTTCGATCCCGAAGGGGAATGTCGCGATCGGGTGGAAAACCTCGTAATATGGATTTTTTACAAATACCTGAAACCCGATGAGGAAGATCCCGAACGGCATGATGAGCGCGAGCCTGCGGAGATAGACGACCGGCGAGAGGCGCGATGCGGCCCAGAGGACGACAACGAGAGCGAAGAGGACGGCACCGAGGTCGTAGACCTTCGTCGAGTACGGCATGGCGATGATCGCGAGAATTGCCGCGAGGGTTACGAGGAGTTTGATCCTCGCGTCCAGCCGGTGGACGATACTCGTCCTGTAAGCGTGCTTCTCGATATAGTAGAGGTCGTCGATCATGCTCTTCTCGTGTAGGCGTCGAGGAACGACTTCTTCGCCCCCTCGTAGGTGTAGGCCATATCGATGGCGACACCGCTCTCCTGCAGCGACCGGATCAGTTTCGGGACGATAGGCACGTCGAGCCGGGTCCGGGCGAGCAGTTCCGGCCGGGTGAAGATCTCCTCGACCGTCCCGGAGGCCACGATACAGCCGTGATCCATCACGTAGATGAAGTCCGCCACCTCCGCCACCAGGTCGACCTGGTGGGTCGAGAAGATCACCGTCATGCCGTACTCCTCGGGCAGCCGGTTGACGAACGCCACGAGGTCGGCGACGCCCTGGGGATCGAGCCCCGCAGTCGGCTCATCGAGCACCAGCACCTGCGGCTCCATCGCGAGGATGCCGGCAATAGCGACCCGTTTCTTCTCGCCGCCCGAGAGGTGATGCGGCACGCGCTCGCGCAGGTCCTCGATCCCGAGGAGGTGCAGGGCCTCCTCGACACGGTGGGCGACCGTCGCCGCGTCGAGGCCGAGGTTGGTCGGGCCGAACGCAACGTCCTGCTCCACGGTGGGCGAGAAGATCTGGTCGTCGGAGTTCTGGAAGACGATCCCGACGAACTTCCTGATCTCACGGACGTTCTCCTTCGTGATAGGCTCGCCCCGGACCAGCACCTCGCCTGACGTGGGCCTGAGTATGCCGTTGAAATGCTTGAAAAGCGTGCTCTTCCCGGCACCGTTCGGGCCGATGACGGCGATGCGTGACTTCCTCTCTGCGACGAAGTTCACACCCTGGAGGGCGGGAACGTTGCCACGGTAGATATGTGTGAGATCGCGGGTCTCGACCAGGTGCATGATATCAAAAAGTGGGAGTTTTCCGGGTATTTAATTATCGGGCCGTGCAGCCACTCGTGCAATACCGTAGACCAGGGCCAGCATAAGGAGCGTGCCGAGCACGACCGCAAGCACCTCTCCGGTCTTATCCAGGCCCGGGATGCTGTAATCAGGCATGAGCGCCTCAAACGAGAACTCATTGCCGGTCGCGGCGACTGCCTGCTCCTCTGCTGCTGCCGCCGCCTCTTCGTCCAGATCGCTGCCCATGAAGGGCTTTGCGTCGTGGATGCTGAAGAACGCGCTCTCGAGACCGTCGGGGTTTCCCGACGCGAGGAACGGTGCGGCAACGGCGATCACGAGGGCGATCGCGATACCGATCATGACGAACTGCTTCGTCTCCATTATGTGCTCACCCCTCTCGGGTGCTCGAGGATGTCGGGCCGTGCCGATGCGATCAGGTAGAGAGCAAACGCAGTGATCCCTCCCTCGATGAGCCCGATGACCGCGTGGTAGGTCCCCATGAAGGTGAGTCCTGCAACGAGCGGGAACGTTCCGGCGATGGCGAGTTCGACCGCACAGAGGATTGCAGAGATGAAGAGGGACGCCCATCCGGCGACGAACGCGGCGGCGTATGAGTTCCCGGTCATGCTCGTGATGGCGGTATAACTGTAATACCCGACAAAGCCGCCGATGACACCCATATTGATGATGTTTGCGCCCATCGCGATGATGCCGCCGTCGCCGAAGATGACACCCTGCACGAGGAGCACCAGCGTCAGGACAAAGACCCCTGCAAACGGCGACCCGAGGACGATTGCCGCGAGCGCCGCACCGACCATGTGGCCGCTGGTTCCCCAGGGAATGGGGATGTTCAACGCCTGAATGGCAAAGATGCCGGCGGCGAGCACGGCGACCAATGGTACCTTCTCCTCCCCCATCGAGTGCCGCGCCCACCGCAGGGCGAGCACGATGAAGATGAGAGCGATGACCCAGTAGACGAGGCCCTGGGCAACCGGGAACATGAAGTCAGGTATATGCATAACACACCTGACGAATTGTATTACGTTTAGGTATTAATGTATTACTAAGCGCGAGGGTTGTATCAACCCGTAAGAATCTGACGTACTCCTGATGCGAAAAGTATGCCCATTGCCCTGACCAATGCGGGTTTCAGGGCAAGTTTGCGGATCAGGGTGCCCGGCCGGTCCATATCGCCGTGATCTATGATCGTCTGGATGAGGTCGGGGTCGTTTAAGGCCCGGCAGAGGCGATCGATCTCTTCGGGCGTCATCCTCTGCCGCGCCCTGAGCGCTTTCATACCTATATCGAGTTCTTTCCCGAAGTCTTCCTTCCAGCGCCGTTCGTAGTCCCGGAGGCTCCCGTCATCGAACGTGCCGCGCGCCAGGCAGGCCGCCGCGACCTCAGCGGCGTGTTTTGCCGACCGGATGCCGGTGTAGACCCCGCCCCCCGACGTGGGTTTGGCAAACCCTGCCGCGTCGCCGACGAAGAGCGCCCGGTGGCCGTAGGTCTGCGGCATAATCCCGAGCGGGATAACCCCGCTCGCGAGGTGGAGCGAGTTCCCTCCAAAGCGGCCGATGAACCGGTCGAAGTGGTCCTTTGCGTGCTCCCGTGCGCAGAGCCCGACACGGGCCCGGGTCGCCGAGACCGGGATCACCCACCCGAAGAAGTCGGGCGAGGCGTTGGGGTGCAGCTCGACGTAGCGCGGGTCCACCGCACACGGCACCTCCGCCTGTATCCCGGCAAGGTAGATCTCCGAACGCCGGAGGCCGAGCATGCGGGCGACGGAACTCCGCGGCCCGTCCGCAGCGATGATGAGGCGGAAGGGGATCTCCTCGCGCCCGCGGACACCCCGGGTCTGGAGAGAGGAACCCTGGACGCCCGATACGCTGGTCTTTAAGAGGAACTCCGCCCCGGCATCCGCCGCACTCTTTGCCATCTCCCGGTCGAGGAGGCCCCGGTCCACGACATAGGCCTTGGTGACCCGTGCATCGAAGAGGAGTTCTCCGCCGAGACCCGAGACCATGCGGGCGCCGCTCACCTCGTTCTGGACCGATCTCTTCGAGACGCCGCACTCGGCAAACGCGGACGCGGAGAGCAGTCCTGCGCACTGCACGGGGTAGCCGATCGTCCCGTGCTCCTCGATACAGAGCGTCGAAAGCCCCTTCTCCGCACACGCCCGCGCCGCGGCACTCCCGGCTGGGCCTGCGCCCACAACAACAACATCCCAGACCAGATTACCATGCCCCGCACACGTGAGTTTCCGGTGCCGGTTGCCTGCCCCGTACTGCAGGGCGGCGGCCCGGTTCCTGAGTAGAGTGGACGTTTGGTGACTTAAAAGGGAGCGGGTGGGGGAGGGGGGTCGAGTCGTAAGCGAGCATGTCCCTCTCGAAGATCTTTGGTCTTCTCATGCTCACTTCGCTTGCACTCTCAGACTGCCTGATGGTGTTCGAAATGCAGGTGGAACCTCCGGCATTCTTCCAGACCTCGCAAGCCCTGGCACGGATTTTGAGGGATATCGCCACGCACTGCCCCCGCCCCCCGGGGCGGGGGAGGAGCGCGAAGCGCGGGCGGGGTGGGGTGACAGGTGCGGAACTTTGAGGGTCAGCCCCTCCCCCAGTCGCGATATCCACTGGAAATCCGTTTGTGGGTTTATAGCGTCCTGAAGAACGGTGGGCGCGATATTCAAATCTCCCAAACCCCCTCTCCATCCCTCCCCACGACGCCGGCCGCGTGCCGCCCCCCCCGCCCCCCGTCCCCATAGCTGCGTATTTGACGGATCATCCCCCAACTAGTACGAAATGCCTGATATACGGGAGTTCAAGTGGAAGCAGTGCCTGGTCGTGCGCGCCGACGTCAAGATGAGTTGCGGCAAGAAGTGCGCACAGATCGCCCACGCCGCCATCGGGGCCTACGAGAAGGCCGACAAGATCGCGCGGAAGGCCTGGCTTGACGAGGGACAGAAGAAGGTGGTGCTGAAGGCGCCGACCGAGCGGCAGCTCTTTGAACTCAAGACGATTGCAGAGCGGGCGGGCATCCCCGCATCGATCATCCAGGACGCCGGGATGACCGAGATCCCGCCGGGAACCGTGACCGCGCTCGGTCTCGGGCCCGCCCGTGCCGAAGACCTCGACCGGATCACCGGCGACCTCTCCCTGCTATGATGCCCTCACCCTATCCCCTCGAAGAGGAACTCGGGATGCGCTACTACGCCTCCGATGCCCCCGGTATCGGCGGGCGGCTCCGCTCAAGTCATGAGGACTTCGCCGTCGAAGAGCTGCCGCTCCCGATCAGCGATCCTGATGGGCCGTACCTGATCTGCCGGCTCACCAAGACGAACTGGGAACTCCAGCGGGCGGTCAAGGAGATTGCAAAGCGGCTCGGCATCAGCCACCGGCGGATCGCCTGGGCGGGGACCAAGGACAAGAACGCGGTGACCACCCAGTTCATATCCATCTATGACGTCTCGCCCGAAGCGGTCGGGCAGGTGCATCTTGCCGATATCACACTCGAGGTCGTCGGACGGTCGCAGCACTCGCTCGTCCTCGGGGGCCTCGCAGGCAACCGGTTCGATATCACCATCCGGGACTGCATCGCAGAGGATCTCCCGGCGCGGGTGCAGGCGGCGACGGAGGTCGCGTCCGTCGGGATACCGAACTACTACGGGCTGCAGCGGTTCGGCGTCGTCCGGCCGGTCACCCACGTCGTCGGCGAGAGCATCCTCAAAGGCGATTACGAAGGCGCCGTGGTCACGTATGTCGGCCGGTCATACCCACGGGAATCGGAGGTTGCGCAACAGGCCCGGAATCACTTCGCAAAGACTGGGGATGCACGGGCGGGGCTCGCCGCCCTCCCCGTCCAGATGACCTACGAGCGGGCGATGCTGAACCACCTCGTTGCGAACCCCGGCGACTATGCCGGTGCGCTTCAGGCGCTCCCGCCAAAGCTCCTCTCGCTTCTCGTGAGCGCGTTCCAGTCGTATCTCTTCAACAGCGCGCTCTCCTCCCGTATAGAAGCCGGCCTTTCGCTGACCGAGCCTGAGGCCGGCGACCGGCTGCTCTTTGCAAACGGGCGCGAAGACATCGTCTCCGCGCGGAACCGGCAGGCGGCCCTGCTGCAGATCCGTCGCGGCCGGTGCCGGATCGCTCTCTTCATCCCGGGCTCGGAACCGATAGTGTCGCACGGGCCGATGGACGAGATCCTGCAGGACTTGATGCAGAAATCGGAGATCGACACCGGGAATTTCGAGCGCGCCTCCCGGTTCGTCTCGACAAAGTTCGCCGGGGTCCTCCGGCCGATCAGCCTCACCACCGACGTGGAGGCGGACGTATCCGGTGCGAGCGTCAGGCTCAGGTTTACGCTCCCTCCCGGCCACTACGCGACGACGGTCTGTCGGGAGTACATGAAGGCGGACCCCTATATGATGATCTAGCCAAAAAAAATTAGTTTCCGGGAGCGGGACTGTAGAGCACGTCCCACTCCGTGACCAGGTTGCTCCCGCACATGAAGTGGCGTTTCAAGGAGAGCCGGAACATCTCTTCTTCAGTCTCGATATGCATGCCCCCGACGAGGGACGGGGTATCGGCACCGCCGACGATAAACGGCAGGTGGATCAGGCGTATCTCATCTACGAGCCGGTGGTTTAACATGGACCAGTTCAGCGTCGGTCCACCCTCGATCATCATCCGGCAGACGCCGTAATCTCTTTTGAGGACCCGCATCAGTTCCGGCAGATCGACCTGGCTCGCTCCCGCGACAACGACATCGACGCCGCCTGCCCGGAGCCGCGCAACCTTCTCCGGCGGTGCAGCCTCGCTGACGGCGATGATCGTCCGGGCGTCCGATCCGAGGACGTTTGAATCCGGCGGGATATCCCCCCGGCTGTTCGGAATGACACGGATCGGGCTTTTCCCCTCTACCAGCCGGACCGTCAGGAAAGAATTGTCGATCCTGATGGTGTTTGCTCCGACCATGATGGCATCGTATTCCGCCCGGGTCTGGTGAAGGAGGAGTTCGGTCTCGGGGGCCATATACTTCATGAGAATCTTGCTGGAGGCCCCGCGCTTCAGGGTAAGCTTCCCGTCGACGGTGATCTCCGACATCATGAGCACGTGCGGCCTATCGTGATCTGGCATTGGTCTTCGTTCCCGGTGATCTATCTGGTGGGAGCGTTTATGAATCTGGTGATTCTGGAGCGTATGCACTCTTCCGGGTGAGGTGTTGCGGCCCCGTCCGCCAGAGCAAAGGTTAAACCCCTTCCGGGCTGATAAATTATGCGATGAATATAACCTCTCTGCGGCCGAAATTCATCAAATATACGGAGCCAATAGCGTCGTTTTTCATACGCCTGGGCGTTACGCCGAACCAGGTCTCGGCACTCTCCGTGCTCTTCGGCTTTTCGTGCGCACTCGCCTTTGCCCAGCGCTATTTCCTCGCAGGCAGCCTGCTCCTGGTCGTCTCGGCGATCCTCGACCTGGTGGACGGCAACGTCGCCCGGAAGAACCATACCGAGAGTAAGTTCGGGGCCGTCTTCGACTGGGTCGCCGACAAATACGTCGATGCGGCGATCATCCTCGGCGTCGGGTTCTCCGGCATCCCTATCGTCAGCCACCTCATAAACGTCCCGCCCATCGCCGATTTCGGCGTCGTGGGACTGGCGCTTGCCGGATCCCTGATCAATACCTTCATCAAGCCGGTCACGTATGCGGAGATCGGCTATTCCGAGAGGATCGCCGGGAAGATCGAGGACCCCCTCGAGGGAGTCGGCTTCTTCGGCAGGCCCGAGACGATCCTCGCGCTGGTGCTCGGCGGCGTGACCGGCTACCTCTGGGTTGCGGTGCTCCTCATCGCGGTCTGCACGAACCTCTCTGCGGTTCAGCGGATCTTCTACCTCTACCGGCAGTACTCCTGAACGGAGACGGTCCGGTCATTCCCTTTTTCATTCTTTTTGCCGTGCAGCGGCAGCGTAACCCTTGCTGCGTAAAAAAGGATACCGGGATCGTCGGCCGGGTTCTCCCCAGCCGAACCCGGCAGGCGCCCGCGCTTTGAGGTCATGCGGGTGGTCGGGGCGGGCCGCTCTGCGGTCCCCGCAGGACCCGGTCGGGGTCCTCGCCGGAAGGAGTTCAGGGCCCGGCTTTCGGCCGGACGATCCGTTCCACCTCGCCGCGGTAGAGCCGGTAGAGGCTGTCGGCGAGGGTTCCGAGTTCGGGGAGGACCATGAAGAGGGCATAGGCGAGGATCACGAGGAATACGAGTGCTCCCAGTTCGGCCATAACGTTGTGCGCCCAGAAGAAACTCTCGTACCCGAGCTCGCCGTTCCCGGCGATCGTGGGGAGGTAAGGGAACCACTGCTCGGTGTACGCCGTGATCACGAAGACGTTTCTGACGATGTTTAAGATATAGATCGTCGGGAAGACCAGGAGGAGGCCGGCGATCTTCTGCCGCGTCGTCGACTGCACGCCCCAGGCAACCCCGAGCATGATCGCGATACTCTGGATGCCGGTGCAGGCGAGGATGATCTCGGTCTGGAACCCGTTGCGCTCCATAAGGTTCCAGTCACTGAAGTGCACGGGATACCCGACTGCCGCGAGTGCCGCGGCGGTCTGATCTGAGACTGCTGCAATCAGCCAGTTCCCGAGTGCGGGTATGTAGCCGAAGGGCGCAAAGATCAGGAACGCCACGGCCGCTATCGTCGAGAGCTGCATCACCCGGGGATCGTCGCGGAGCAGGTACTTTGCGGTGATGTAGAGGAAGGGAACCGAGAGCACGGCTATCGCGGGATACATGAAGTTGTTGAGAGAGAAGTAGTACGGGAGCTCGAGAAAGAGATATCCGACGATGCTTGCCCACCCGCCGATGGCAAAGTACTTCCGGAACCGCCCGGGGATAAGGAAGACGAGAAAGCAGATGCAGGAGATCAGCACCAGATAGTCCTTCATCCTTTACCTTTCGGTGTATCTGACATTAAAGCATTTGTGCGCCCGATCCGGCCGAGTCTCCGGCGGTGCAGTCCCGGCCACCTGACTGACCAAGGGTTAATTTTGATCGGCACACCATTTATTACAATGATGTTCTGTCCGCAGTGCAAGGGCCTGATGATATCGTCCGGTGGTCAGCTGAAATGCAAAAAGTGTGGCTATATCAGGGAGATCAACGACCTCGACCGGTTGAAGAAGACAGACAAGCGCTTGGAGAAGGAGATCACCATCGTCGACGAAGAGGATACGATTGCAACCCTCCCGACCGCGACCGTCAAATGCTCGGAGTGCGAATGCACAACGGCATACTGGTGGCTGAGACAGTTGCGGGCGGCAGATGAGAGCGAAGTCAGGTTCTACCGTTGCACCGCCTGCGGCAAGACGTGGCGCGAGTACGATTAAGCAGATCTGTATCCTCCGTTGCCCCTCCGGGGCCTCTTCTTCCTTCTGATTGAGCTTGTAGGTCTATCGGCCATTATCCTTCATTCACCGGGGCGCGTCTCCGGGCCCGCCGCGTCCACGCTCTCTGTTCCCCCTGTGAGGGCATTTCCGGGTGGTGAACTCTGCAGATGTGCGTGCCCCCCACAACCGGGGGTGCAGGGTATCTTGTCTTCTGCCGGGATGCCCTGCTTTGTGGTGAAGCGTGCCATACGAAAGGCTGGGGCCGTCCGTCAGAAGACAGGCAACCCGACTGAATGAAATGAGGCGCCGCACCCAATGCCTGTTCATTCCCCACACCTCAAAAAGCAGGCTCCAAAGACGTCCATTCGCCGCAAATCGCCAGAATATGCACACTCCGCCGTAGCCGCCACCTCCGCCGGTACCGTTCCGGCATCTATTTTCAGGGGATACCTCCCGGGCGGATCCACCCCTTCAACCATAATGTTGATATACAATATACATTATTAATAATGTATAATAGGGGAAATCGGATGGGTGAAAACTTTAACGTCAAACTCGAGGAGGCGAAGTACTACACTCCCGAGGCCAGCTGCAAGGAACACTCCTGGATAGGCGACTACAACCGGACCTACCAGGAGTTCCTGGCAGACCCCGACGGGTTCTGGGACAGCATCGCCAGAGAGCTTGAGTGGTTCCAGCCCTGGGATCGGGTGAAGGAGTGGGAGTACCCGTACGCAAAGTGGTTCCTGAACGCCAAGCTCAACATCACCCACAACTGCCTGGACCGCCACGCCCACAGCCAGCGGCGCAACAAGGTCGCGCTCATGTGGCGGGGAGAGACCGAGGAAGAGGAGCGGATTCTCACCTACCGCCAGCTCCTGCAGGCCGTCAGCCAGTTTGCAAACGGGCTTAAGCGCCTCGGCGTCGGGAAGGGCGACCGGGTCTGCATCTACATGCCGGTGGTGCCCGAACAGGTCGTCGCGATGCTCGCCTGCGCCCGTATCGGAGCGATCCACTCGGTCGTCTTCGGCGGGTTCGGCGTCAGCGCACTCAACCAGCGTATCACGGGCATCGACGCAAAGGTGGTCATCACCGCCGACGTCACCTACCGGCGCGGCAAGGCAATCCCGCTCAAGAACATCGTCGAGGAGGCGGTCGTTAACGCGCCCTCCGTCGAGCGGATCGTCATCCTCCGGCGCGACGCCGACAAGCCCGTGGAACTCCACCCCGAGATGGAGGTGGACTACTACGGCCTGATGGACGGCGTGGAGCGGGAATGCCCGGCCGAACCGATGGATGCCGAGGACCCGCTCTTCATCCTCTATACAAGCGGGACCACCGGGACCCCGAAGGGGATCGTGCACACCTGCGGCGGCTATACGGTCGGGACCTACTACACGACGAAGTATGTCTTCGACATCAAGGACAGCGACATCTACTGGTGCACCGCGGACCCCGGCTGGATCACCGGGCACAGTTACAGTGTCTACGGCCCGCTCCTGAACGGCGCCACCTGCCTCATCGCGGAAGCAACCCCCGACTACCCGACCGCGGGCACCTACTGGGATCTCATCGAGGAGTATGGCGTCACCATCTTCTACACCGCCCCGACCGCCATCCGGATGTTCATGCGGGTGGGTGAAGAGTGGCCGAACCGCTACAACCTCTCGTCGCTCCGTATCCTCGGGTCGGTCGGCGAACCGCTCAACCCGGAAGCGTTCGAATGGTTCTACCGCAACATCGGCAAAGACCGGTGCCCGATCGTGGACACCTGGTGGCAGACCGAGACCGGGATGCACATGGTGACCACGATGATCGGCGAACCCATGCGTCCGGGATTCGCGGGAAAGCCGATCCCGGGTGTCGTCGCCGATGTCGTCGACATGGCGGGCAATTCGGTCCCGCCGGGCACGGGCGGCCTCCTGGTCGTCAGGGAGCCCTGGCCGTCGATGATGCGGACGATCTGGAACGATGACGACCGGTACTGCAAGTACTGGAACACCATCCCGGGATGCTACACCGCGGCCGACCTTGCGGTGAAGGACAAGGACGGCTACATCATGGTCATCGGGCGGTCCGACGACCTGATCGTCGTCGCCGGGCACAACATCGGGACCGCGGAGGTCGAGAGCGCGCTCGTCTCCCACGATGCGGTTGCGGAAGCTGCCGCCATCGGCAAACCCGACGCCCTGAAAGGGAACTCCATCAAGGCTTTCGTCATCCTCAGGAACGGCCGCGAGCCCTGTGAGAAACTGAAGAACGACCTCGTCTACCATGTCCGGATGACGCTCGGACCTATCGCCATCCCGTCCGAGATTGAATTTGTGCAGTCGCTCCCCAAAACCCGGAGCGGCAAGATCATGAGACGGGTCTTAAAAGCACAGGAACTGGGTATGGACCCCGGTGACATCTCGACCCTGGAAGAATAGTCAACCAACTCTTTATATACTCTTTTATATATGTTATAAATATGAATGAGCACAAACCGGAGGAGTCCCTCAAGATAGAAAACATCGTTGCTTCAGCGAAAGTGACTGATTCTCTTGATTTACCCACTCTTGCCTCCCAGCTGAAGGACGCGGAATACAATAAAAAACGATTCCCCGGCGTCGTTCTCCGGATGCAGGACCCGAAGATCGCCGCGCTCGTCTTCGGTTCCGGCAAGGTCGTCCTGACCGGGGCAAAGAGCATCGACAGCCTCTCCCGGGGCCTGGAGATTCTCGCCGACCAGCTGCGGGCGCTCAACATCGATATCCCCGACAACCCGACCTACAAGATCCAGAATATCGTCACATCCGCAGACCTCGGGACGCCGATCAACTTAAATAAGATTGCCGTCGGCTTCAACCTGGACAAGATCGAGTACGAGCCCGAACAGTTCCCCGGGCTCGTATACCGGCTCGACGATCCAAAGGTGGTCGTCCTCCTCTTCGGGTCCGGCAAACTGATCATCACGGGCGGCAAGGTGCCCGAAGATGCCAGACGGGCGGTACAGCGGATTCTCTCCGAACTCTCCAATCTCGGGCTCATCTGATCTCCGCACAATATTCTTTTTCTAGTTCCGTAAGGGCCGTCGGTTCCATCAGGTTTCCGTAAGGGCCGCCCTGAACTTCTTCGGCACGGCAGGTGAGCGGGCGGTTCCCGGACAGGTGGTTGGAACCTCGCCCGGCGTGACGCCGTGACCGCCATCTTCCGGTCCCTCGCGGCTACACCGTGGGGGCAAGGAGGCGGAAGCGGTCGGCAGTGGCGGGTGGGTGCAGAACCCCTCCGTCGGGCCCCCTTCCCGCCTGCCGCACCACCCGGGTCGGCGGCCCTTCTCCCCGGGAGACCACCCTCTTTGCTGCTGGTGGAACTACAATCCGGTGAAAAAAAGTTCGATCTTATCCGTTCGATGATTCATCCATTCTCTTAAAACTATCATAATCGCAAGATCTCCCATTGAAATAATAATATTTTTATAGTCAGATTTAAAACAATAGATACTATCTGATGGTGGATGGATGAGGTCAGACAAGGTACGGTATTTTACGCCGCGCGATGAAGAACTCGCCGAGCTCTTAATCGGCATCGGTATCAAGAGGAACGTCTCCAAAGTGCTCGTATATCTTGCGAACACGGAGGAAGCGACATCCCGGGACATCGAACGGGGCACCGATCTCCGCCAGCCCGAAGTCAGCATCGCCATGCGCTACCTCAAGGAATGCGACTGGATCGATACTCGCGAGAGCAAGTCGGAGAGCAAAGGGAGGCCGGTGAAGATCTATACGCTCTCCCGTTCGATAACCGAGATCATGGATACGATTGAGACGGAAAAGAAGAAGGAAGCCCGGCACCAGTTAGACCTTATCGAGAAGATGCGCGAATGCATATCAACGCAGTGATACGACGCGGCACCCCTTCTCCTCACCAACAATAACCATTATCTTTTCTCCGTAGGCGGTAAACAGCCCGCACTCCAGCGCACCGGGTATCGAGGCTATCGCTGCTTCAAGGGCCCGGGGATCCGGAACCGCCCCAAAGTCACAGTCGAGGATGAAGTTGCCGTTGTCGGTGACGACCGGGCCGTCTTTCTTCACCGCTTCCCGGACGATCGGGCTGCCGCCGAGGAGAGCGAGGCGCTGAAAGACGGGTGCCGAGGCGAACGGGAGAACCTCGACCGGCACGAGTGCGTCCAGGGTCTCTACCATCTTTGTCCCATCGACTACGATGAGCACTTTTTTGGCCGCGTCGCAGACACACTTCTCCCGGAGAAGCGCTGCTCCGCGCCCCTTGATCAGGACCAGGCCCGGGTCGATCTGGTCGGCCCCGTCGATGGCGATATCGAGTTTGGGATGCTCGTCAAGGCTCGTGAGCGGGATACCGTACTGGCGTGCCCGGATGGCCGCCTGGTAGGATGTCGGAACGCCGGCGATACAAAGGCCGTCCTCTGCTATCCGCTCGCCCAGCCGCTCCATCGCAAAGAAGACCGTCGACCCGGTGCCGAGGCCGACGACCATACCGTCCTCGACCATCCCCGCCGCCCGATACCCTGCGTTCTGCTTCGACGCTATCTGCTCTGCTGCATTCATCTTAAATGGGCAAGGAGACCCCGGTCTTCAGGCCGGGGAGGAATTGCCCCTCCATAACATTCTTTTGTTCTCCTGTCGATACTTGAGCAGACCTCTGTCCGCATACCTCGTTCGAGGATGGGCACTCCGAACCGGAGATAACTGCTGAAGTTGCGGGGCACAGATGTTTGCGGAGAAGACATTGCCTGAACGGGTATACCTCGTCCGGGTAGGCTGCTGTCAACCAGCCAGCGCTTCGGTGCCAGCACGATCCGGGTATCAGGGTTGTGTGGATGTGACATGGTGATCCTCCATAGTTACAAGCCCCGTCCTTCAGGGCGGGGTAGTTGACGACGTACTCTTCTCCTTCCGTTCAGATATTCGTGCCGTCAAAGATGCCCCTGAGTTCATCCGTGGCACGAAACGCCGTGCAGTCGAGCGTGATGGGCGTGACGGAGATGTTGCCTTTCTGCACCGCATGCACGTCGGTCCCCTCCTCCGCATCCTCGTGCAGCGGGCCGTCGATCCAGTAGTAGGGGCGCCCGCGGGGGTCGAGGCGTTCTTCCACGCCGGTGTAGAAGAGTTTCTCGGCAAGACGGGTGATCTCGTAGCCGCCGCGCACCGGTGCCGGGATGTTCACGTTGATGACGTGAGCACCCTTCGGGAACCCGTTTTTGAGGATCTTCTCGCAGACCTCACGGACCACCCGCTTTGCATCGGAGAACCGGTCCGTGACCCTCGACGGGTCGTCGAACTTGTCGCCCTGGTCCTCCACCTGCAGCGAGAAGGCAAGGGACGGCACGCCCTGGTTGGACGCTTCGAGTGCGGCCCCGACGGTACCCGAGGTCATGATGGACTCGTAGGAGAGGTTCTCACCGATATTGACGCCGCTGACCACGAGGTCCGGGTTTAAGTGCAGCGCAAACAGCCCGATGATCACGGAATCGGTCGGTTTCCCGCCGACCGAGTATGCCGGCACCCCGTTCATCGTCACCTTTGTCGCGCGTATCGGCTCGAAGATGGAGATCGATCGTCCTACGGCGCTCTGCTGGGGGGCAGGCGCGACTACGGGGACGTCGGCTATCGGCGCAAGCGCGTCGTATGCCGCCCAGAGTCCCGTGGACGTGATCCCATCATCGTTGGTGAGCAGTATCTTCGGCTTCATTCTTGCTATATGGGTTGTTCGTGCGCATCAAATACTTGCCCGATCGTCAGGGTCAAATCTATAGTAGCCAACCAGTACTACGATGAAGGCATTTCTCGCCGAATACACCGTATGCAACGACCCCGATCTCGCGCCGGAAGGCGCTGCCATGCTCGCCGCGATACGCGAGAGTTTTGAGAGGTGCGGCTACGAGGTGGTGACCCCGGAGCGGCCCGATTTTGAGGGCGAGATCCGGAGGCTCGCGCCGGGGTGCGATGTGGGGCTGGTCATTGCCCCGGACCGCCTCCTCTTCCGGTATACGCAGATCCTCGAAGGGCTCACCCACAACGTCGGGTGCGGGAGCATGAATGCGGCCGTCTGCGCCAACAAACAGCGGACGGCAGCGATTCTCTCCCGGAACGGGGTGGCGGTCCCCCCCGATGCCGGCGAAGGGAGGAGGATCGTCAAGCCCATTACGGGCTGCGGCGCTCAGGGAGTCAGGCTGACGGATGAGGAGCCGGGCGCCGGCGAGTTCGCCCAGGCTTACGTCGAGGGGGAGACGCTGAGCGTGAGCCTCGTGGGGAGCCGGGTGACCGGCAACGTCTGCGAGTACTACTCGGGCAACCCGCCGCTCCTGCTTGCCGTCAACCGGCAGGAGATCGTCGTCGGAGACGACGGGAGGGTCCGGTACCTCGGGGGCGAGACCCCCGTCCACCCCGACCGCGAGGAAGAGATCGTCGAGGTCGCCGTCCGGGCGATGAACATCCTCGGGTGCCAGGGGTATGCCGGGATCGACATCATCGCTGGAGATAAGATCTACGTCGTCGACGTCAACCCGAGACCCACGACCAGCCTGGTCGGGATCGCGAGCGTCATGGAGGAGGAGATCGCCGATATCCTCATCAAAGCGTCGCACGGCGAAGCGCCGGCAGAGGTGCACCTCTCCGGGAGAGTGCGGTTCGATAAGGACGGGAGGATCAGCCGGCTATGATCGGCATCGATATCGGCGGTGCGAACCTCAAGGTCGTCGACGACACCGGCATGCATATCCACTACTGTCCGCTCTGGCAGGGCGCGCCGCTCGCCGAACTCCTCGAACCCTATGCGGAACCTGCGGCCGTGGTGATGAGCGGTGAACTGGCGGACTGCTTTGCAAGCAAGATCGAAGGCGTCCGGTGGATTGTCGGGGCCGTCCGGGCGGCCATCCCCGACGCCGCCTTCTACGGCACCGACGCGGCGTTCCATACCCAACCGGTCCCGGCCCTTGCCGCCGCGAACTGGCTGGCATCGGCCGACTACCTGCGAGAGGAGTATGCCGATGCCGTGCTCCTCGATGTGGGGAGCACCACCGCCGACATCATTCCGTTGAACTGTTTCGAGAGCCTCAAAGGGCTGACCGACACCCGGCGGCTGCAGAAGCAGTACCTCGTCTACACCGGCATGCTCAGGACGAACGTCGCCACGCTTCTCTCGGCGGTGACGCTGGACGGGACGGTAACCCCGGTGAGCACCGAGTACTTCGCTGCAAGCGCCGACGCGCACCTTGTGCTCGGCCAGATCGCTCCAGAAGACTACATCTGCCCTGCACCGGACAACGGCGAGAAAACCCGGGATGCGGCGCTCCGGAGGCTGGCCCGGGTAGTCTGCGCGGATATCGAAGAGATCGGGAGAGACGGAGCCACCCAGGTCGCCCGGCAGTTCTGGGAGGCCCAGCGAACGCTGATCGTCCGCGCTGTGGGACGTGCACTCTTCCGGAGCGGTGCCGGGCGGGTGATTACAGCGGGGATAGGCGCGGACCTCTTTGCCCGTGAACTCGGCGGCGTCACGCTTGAAGGGGAGATCGGGGAGGTCTCGGATGCACTGCCGGCCTACGCGGTTCGGGAGGTGGCGCTACGGCACCACGCTTGCGACTGACCCTTCTCCTGCTGGCGGTGTCGGTCGCCATCACGGCAGTCTCAGCGATCCTCGGTTTTCCGTTCTTTTTTCTCTTTCTCGTCATACCGCTGATTCCGCTCTTTAAGCGTTCCCCCGTCTTGAGGCGCTGCCCGGCCTGCGGATGGGAAACCGCAGGCGGCGAGCGCTTCTGCCCCTGTGATGGGACGGCTCTCGAGCCCGAGGTTGAACGTGGCGAGGTTTAACAGGGAGAGCGGTAGAAGGAGGCCGAAGAGTTCGGTTGCCGGGATCATGCCGAAGTCGCGGGAGGCGTAGTTCCGGATCGTCCCCCGATCGACGACGATCCCCATCGCCCGGAGGCGTTGTGCCACCCGGTTGAAGGGCATCTGCTGCGACAGAAGGAGACAGAGGTCGACGACGGGCGATGCGAGGCGGGTGTCGGGGTAAAACGGTGCGTCTGCGTAGCAGAGTGTGCCGCACTGCTGGCAGTAGAACCGTTTCACGGAGACCCGGATGGTGCGTTCCTTTCCGTTCTCGAGCAGGACGGCAAACCGTTTTGCCCGCAGGTCATGCCCGGTCACCGGACCGCCGCACGACGGGCAGGCCCGGAGGTAGGTGAACTTCACGCCGTCCATTGACGCCAGGGCGTTTCCCACCAGGTCGGCGAGCATGGGCGGAACCGGGAGTGTCTTTTTTACAATGGTAACTCTCTCCCTGTGCAAACTGTGCCTGAGGTGTAGGCGTCCACCAATAATAACCTCTTCCCTCAAATGGAACGGGCCGGGAATGGATGGCACGGAGGCAGTTTTAGTCCGGAGGAGGGATGCTGCGGAGAGCGCGCCCGTTTCCTGCTCACCCCTGCCGTTTTCACATCCGTCCGGGGCAATAACCCCGACTCTGCGTGCAGAATTTGAACCCCCCCGGAGATTGGTTTAACACTTCTGCCTGACCTCGATCGGGATGCAAACCCGTATTCTGATGGGTAATACTCGTGTAAAAACTCAAAAAAATGGGTGCGGATTGTTATTCGTCAGTCTATCCTGCCTGCGAAGATGAGGGCAAACTCAGTTAACTACTATAATTTAAGTAACTTAACATCAGATACTCGGTTCGCCATAGAGGTGATAAAAATATGACGTTGAAGTATGTAGCCACAACATGTCCCTACTGCGGTACGGGATGCAGTTTCAACCTCGTCGTCCAGGACGGCAAGGTTGTTGGGACGGCACCGTATCGCCGCTCACCCGTGAACGAGGGAAAGGTCTGCCCCAAGGGCACCTACGCTCATGAGTTCGTGAACAGCCCGGACCGCCTGACAAAGCCGCTCATCAAGAAGGACGGCAAGTTCGTCGAGGCGACCTGGGACGAGGCCTACAACCTGATCGCGCAGAAGTTCAAGTCGTACAAGCCCGACGAGTTCGCGGCGCTTGCATCCGCCCGGGTCTCGAACGAAGAGAACTACCTGCTGATGAAGTTCGCCCGCGGCGTCATGAAGTCACGGCACATCGACCACTGCGCCCGGCTCTGCCACGCGTCCACCGTCGCCGGCCTTGCCGCATCCTTCGGCTCCGGCGCGATGACCAACTCCATTCTCGACATCGCCGACTCAAAGTGCGTCTTCATCATCGGATCCAACACCTTCGAGCAGCACCCCCTCATCGGCCGCAAGGTCATGCAGGCCAAGAGGAACGGCGCGAAGATCATCTACGCCGACCCGCGCTACACCGCGACCGCAAAGCAGGCCGACCTCTACATGCCGTTTGTGTCCGGCAGTGATGTCGCCATCTTAAACTGCATGATGCAGCAGATCATCAAGAACGGCTGGGAAGACAAGGAGTTCATCGCCAACCGGACCAAAGACTATGAGAAACTCAAGGAAGTTGTCATGAAGGACACCTACAGCCTTGAGAACGTCTCGAAGATCTCCGGTATCCCCGCCGAGAGTCTCAAGACCGCTGCTGAGTGGTTCGGCACCAACAAGCCCGGTGCGCTCCTCTACTCGATGGGTATCACCCAGCACACCGTCGGTGTCGACAACGTCCGGTCGACCGCCAACCTCCAGATGCTGACCGGCAACCTGGGCAAGCCCGGTGCCGGCGTGAACGCGCTGCGTGGCCAGAACAACGTGCAGGGCGCCTGCGACATGGGAGCGCTCCCGGTCGTCTTCACCGGCTACCAGAAGGTCATCGACCCGGCCGCCCACAAGAAGTTCGCCGACGCCTGGGGCTTCCCTGACGGCATCTGCGAGCAAAAGAACGGCTACGAAGTCACCGTCATGATGGATGTCCTGACCGACAGGCCCGGCGAACTCAAGGCGATGTACATCATGGGCGAGAACCCGATGCTCTCCGACCCGGACCTGACCCACGTCAAGCACGCCATCGAGAACCTGGAGTTCCTGGTCGTCCAGGACATCTTCATGACCGAGACTGCCGAACTTGCCGACGTTGTCCTGCCGGCCGCCTGCTATGCAGAGCGAAACGGCACCCAGACTTCCACCGAGCGGCGTGTCCAGATGTGGCGCAAAGCCCAGGATCCGCCCGGCGAGGCGAAGGAAGACTGGCAGATCATCAGTGAACTCGCCGCAAAGATGGGCTACGCCAAACAGTTCCCCTACCAGAGCGCCGAGGAGATCTTCACCGAGGTCGCCGCCGTCACGCCGTCCTACCACGGCATGAACTACGAGCGGTTGAGCAAGCCCGAAGCACTCCACTGGCCCTGCCCGACCACGGAACACCCCGGCACCCCCATCCTGCACATCGGCAAGTTCTCGCACCCCGACGGCATGGGTATCATGCACGCGATCGAGTGGAAACCCCCGGCGGAAGTTCCCGACGCGGAGTACCCCTATATCCTCACGACCGGACGCTGCATCTGGCACTGGCACACCGGGTCCATGACCCGCCGCTCCGAGACCCTCGACAACGAGGTCCCCACCGGCTGGATCGAGATCAACACCGAGGACGCGAAGGCGCTCGGTGTCAAGGACAAAGAAATGGTCCGTGCGACCTCCCGCCGTGGCACGGTGGACGTCCCCGCGAAGGTGACCGACGAGATCAAGAAGGGCGTCATGTTCATGCCGTTCCACTTCGCCGAGTGCGCAGCGAACACACTGACCAACAACGCTCTCGACCCGATCGCCAAGATCCCTGAGTTCAAGGCGTGTGCTGTGAAGGTCGAGAAGATTACGGAGGCCTGAACATGGCAGCAAAAGGAGATATGTTCTACGCATGGGCAGCCGACGCCGCCTGTCAGGAGAAGGGCGAGTGTGGTGGAGCGGTTACCGCTCTGCTGACACACGCGCTCAAGTCCGGCATGGTGGACGCTGTCCTTGCCGTCAAGAAGGGACAGGACATCTACGATGCCGTCCCCACATTCATCACCGACCCCGCCGAGATCGCACAGACTGCAGGATCCCTCCACTGCGGGACGCTCCTGCTCTCGAAGCTGGTCAAGAAGTACCTCGACGGCGCCAAAGATATGCGGATCGCCGTCCCGGTGAAAGGCTGCGACACGATGGGCCTCTACGAACTCGCGAAGCGCAACCAGATCAACCTGGACAACGTCCTGATGGTCGGCCTCAACTGCGGCGGCTCCGTGAGCCCCGTGGCTGCCCGGAAGATGATCGCCGAGAAGTTCGGGGTCGACCCTGATACGGTCCACAAAGAGGAGATCGACAAGGGCCAGTTCATCATCGAGTATGAAGGCGGCCACAAGGGCATCTCGATGGACGAACTCGAGGAAGAAGGGTTCGGCCGCCGGGCCAACTGCCGCCGGTGCAAGATGAAGGTCCCCCGCCAGGCGGATCTCGCCTGCGGCAACTGGGGTGTCATCGGTGATCAGGCCGGGAAGGCCACGTTCGTCGAGGTCTGCTCCGAGAAGGGTGCAAACCTGCTGGACGGTGCCGTGAAGGCCGGAGTCCTCAAGACCGGTGCTGCGAACCCGAAGGGTATCGAGATCCGCGGCAAGGTCGAGAACGCGATGTTAAAGCTCGGCGACAAGTGGCGGGCGAAAGACTTCGAGGCACTCGGCGAAGGCAAGGACCGCTTGAAGAAGATCATGGACGCGACGAGCCGGTGCATCAAGTGCTACGCCTGCATCGAGAGCTGCCCGATCTGCTACTGCGTCGAGTGCAGCACGAAGAAATCCTACCTGGTCGAGCCCGGTCAGGTCCCGCCGCCCTTCATGTTCCACCTGATCCGCTACGCCCACATATCGGACTCGTGTATCAACTGCGGCCAGTGCGAAGAGCACTGCGCGATGGATATCCCGAACTCGCTCTTCATGCACGCGCTGCAGGTCGACCTTCAGGATATGTTCGGCCACACCCCCGGTGTGGACATGGAACTCCCGGTACTCGCGCTCGTCGAGGAGAAGACGGAACGCAAGCGTCTCTCCGACACCGGCAGCGACCAGATCTTCAACATCTTCGAGTAAGGAAGATCTCTCTCCTTTTTTTTAGATTACGGCCCCGGCTAGCTGCGGCTTCCGGCGATGGCGGGACATTTATTGGCAAATATGGATCCGGGTGTGCCCCTCGACCCGCGAGGGACGTGATGCCTGCATAGTTGCTGGCAACCCGGCTCATGCGATCCCTCTTGGCACGGATTTCAAGGGGATATCGTACCTTGACGGTGCTCATGTTCCGGACGTCACGTCCATCGCAAGTCCAAGACCTTCGGTCTTCTCCAGCTCTTGCCCTTCGGCCGGGCGGGGTGGGGCGACAAGTGTGGATCTTTGAGGGTCGGAGACAGGGGGGTACGCCCCCCTCCCCGTCAGCCCCTCCCCCAATGGCGATATCCCCACGGTCCACTGCGTTGGGCTTGTTCATCGTTCCCCTAAATGGCGATAGTCATACTCCCATTGCATGGCAATTTTTCCTTACTTCGGTTACGCTGTTGCCAGCACCCGCACCTAAGTGGTGCTCACGCTCCAGGCTGCTACACGCCCTTCAATTCAGATCATCGAATCAGAACAGGGTTTCAACAGAGCCGACAAACCACGATTCTTCGTGCGAAAAAAGAGAGCGCCCCGCTCACGCTAGTGCGTGAGAGAGTGCCGGAATGGCGCTCTGGTTTGCGAAGGTCTCCTCGTAGCCGTCCGGGAACCGAACCACCGTCAGCTCCGGGGAGAAGTCGGCCTCGACCAGCGGCGCAAACCAGTAACTGTCGAGCATCTCCTGTGCCCTGGTGAAGTCGAGTCCGGGTGTCGTGTAGACGCTCCCCTCATCGGTGCTCTTGACCTTTGCAAAGTCCTGGACCAGGAACGAAGCGTTGTCGCTCTCTGCCGAGGTCACCGTTACGGGAACCCCCAGCGCCTCCTCAAGCGCGGATTTCAGTTCCTGCTCCGGCTCGGCGATCTTGAAGAAGACGGCGATCCTCTCGATCCACGAGATGGTATACTCAAAGGTGATGTTTGCGCTCCCGTCCTCGTCCACGGTTATCAGAAGGTTGTCTGCGCTGAAAGCTCCGGCAGGGGCCACGATAAGCGTCAGGACCAGAAGGGAGGCGACCAGAATTCCGCGTTTCATCTGTGTACCTCGAACAACTATATGCCGCGTTAATGGATAAATATCTGGCGGAATCTCCTGCGTCTCAATCGGCCTGGTTTAGGAGGTTATCCGGCTATCCCCTCTCCAGGCTCGTGAGCGATCCTGCTTCACGAAATCCTTGAAGGTAACTTTCTCTTCGGTCAATGCACCCGCAGCCAGAGGTGCAGGTCGCGGTAAGCGGCCTCGGTGAGGCTGCTGTCGGGGATGTCAACGGGGGGCGTCTCCTTGAAGAGGAGGAACTCGAGCCTGTTCGCGTCCGAATCCACGACCCGGAAGGAGTAAGGCTGCTCTACGGTCTGGTTATGCGGCACCGTGACGGAGAACCGGTCGAGCGGCGTCGCCGAGACGACCGTCGACTCGTTTGTCGCGTTATTGAACCTGCTCTCGACGGCATACGTCTCCACCGTGTAGGTGATATCCTGGTACTCGTGGTTCCCGATCCCGATGATGACCGTCTGCGGTGTTCCGGCCATGAACTCGGTTGGGTAATCGGCTGCCTTCCCCTTCGGTCCGAGGATGTAGAACTCGGTGAACTTCTCGCCGTCTCTTGGCGTCACCACGATAAAGACCGTCGTTGCGATGGCCACGAGGACGGCAGCAACGAGGACGATGCTTAAGACCCGGGACGCGGAACTACCGGAGAACCCCTCCCGTGTCGCGGCGAGGCAGGTGCCGGCCGGGACCTGGAGACGACTCTCTTTGAGCAGGCGGCGGCGCCGGAAATAGGCGATAAGACCAATGACGAGACTGAATCCCACGAGCGTGACGGCGATAGGATCGAGCCGGGTTCCCCGGGGAGCGTAGTTCAGCGCGAGGCCGATGAGGGGGACGACGGCGATCGAGAGGCCAAACGAGAGGGCGAGAGCGATCCCCGGGTAAATGCTCACTAAATCCGGCGGGATGGTGCGGGGATTGAAGGAACCGGCGAGAAGGCCTGCGGTGGTTTCAGACGTCATTCTGTTACCCTCATAAAAAGCCATGCTATAAATAAGTTCTCCGGGGGTCTCCCGGGGCCCTGTAGCAGCACCCCGCGGGAGATACCAGCATCTTTTAATCGAAGCGCGATCAACTCGCAAATATTATGCCCCAAGAGAGGAGCGATCGGGCTTTCACGGGACTTGAGGCAGCCATCGTCTTCATCGCCTTCATTGTCGTTGCATCGGTCTTCGCATACGTCGTTCTCGGAGTGGGCATGACGACGTCGCAGAAGAGCCAGGAGGTGATGCATGCCGCTCTCGGCGAAGCCGGGTCGGCCCTCCGCCCGGGGTCCGTGGTCATCGCCAAACTGGATGCCACGGGCTTGCTCGACTTTGTGGAGTTCGACCTTGAGACCGCGACCGATCTCGCTGCAATCGATATGGGGAGCATGACCTACACCATCGCCACAACAGAGAGCCTCGTCACGTTCCCTCCCGGCGACCCTCGCGTGACCGAGAAGTGGCGGTACCAAAAAAAACCCCGGGATCTCCTGGGGGGGGGGGGGGGGGGCCCCGGGGAGGGGGGCACCGGCAGGCCGGGGGTCCCGGGGGGGGGGACATTTGGCCCCCCGGAGGTTGCCCCCGGAGGGGGGGCCCCCTTCCTCTC
>PGYL01000026.1 GCA_002839645.1 Methanomicrobiales archaeon HGW-Methanomicrobiales-2
TCACACCGCGGGGCTACAAGATCCTGATGGAAGTCCTTGGCAAGGGCCGGTGGCGCTCGGTCGTCGAGATCCCCTTCGTCTTCAAGGACCGCGAGGAGGGGGAGAGCAAACTACGGCCGGACACCATTCTTGATTACCTCCGGCAGTGCGCCGATATCATCCGCTTCTCGGTCACGCGCCGGGCCGGCCCGGTCTATGGCGAGTGGACGAAGATCGTCCGGTTCGGACTCGTCGGGCTCTCCGGGATCCTGGTCAACATGGGGCTCCTCTACGCCCTGACCGAGGTTGCCGGCCTCTACTACCTCGTTTCTGCAGCAATCGCGATCGAACTCTCGATCATAAACAACTTCGTCTGGAACGACGTCTGGACGTTTCGGTCCGCAAAGGGCCTCAGAACCGGGCGGAGTCTCCAGCGCTTCTGGTCGTTCCAGGTGGTTTCGATGGGCGGGCTCGCCATCAATCTGGCCATCCTCTATCTCCTCGCAGATGCTGCCGGGGTCTACTACCCCATCGCAAACCTTGCAGGAATACTCATCGCGTTTGCCTGGAATTATGCGGCGAACAGGCACTATACATGGAGGGGGGCATAGCGGGAAGCTCTCTGGAAGACCGGAGGGGCTCCCTCCTTTCCGGATAAGGGAAAAATGGTGTCGATTGATATCGAACGGACCGTCCGCTCAGAGAGAATATGCCCGGATGACGCCCCGGTAGACGTCCACTGCCTTATTGAGCTGCTCCACTGAAACCCGCTCGTCCACCGCGTGCAGCGTCGGGATCTCTCCCGGCCCGTACTCCACGACATCGAAGCCCTTATCGCGGAGGTACTTCGCGTCGCTTGCAGCCCACTGGAGGAACGGCATCACCGTCCCGTAGACCCGTTCCACCTCACCGCAGATCGTCCGGACAACCCTGGCATCCGGGGACGTCAGCGTCGGCTCGGCAACATCCGTCTCGTGTATCGTGGCATCCGGGGCATGTTCGGCGATGCTCCTCCTGAGGTCGTCAAGGGAGCAGCCCCACGGCACCCGGATGTCAAGCTCCATCCGGCACTGCTCCGCCACGATATTCGCCTTCTCACCGCCCTCGATGCGCCCCGGATTGAACATCAGCCTTGTCAGGATGTTGTCCCCTCCCTCGATCCCGAAGATATCGCGGAAGATCCGGGCGGACTGTGCGACGAGCGGCTGCAGGTCTTCGGTGACGGGGAACGGGTGCGCGTGGACCTCCTGCAGGTAGCCGACCAGGTCGAACGCTGCCATGATGGCGCTCTTCCCGACCAGGGGATAGAGGGAACTATGGCCCGGCCTGCCGTGGAACGAGAGGTCGATCCGATAGAGGCCTTTCTGGCCGACCGCCGGGCTCATCGCCGGCGTCGGTTCGGCTATCAGGCAGTCGTGGGGCAGGAGCAGGTCTTCTGCAAGCAGCGACCGGATGCCGTGCTCCCCGCCGGTCTCTTCGTCGCAGACGAAGGCGAACTGCGCCTTCGGCTCCACCCCGCTCTCGAGGAGGTCGCGGTAGGCGATGAGGAGGGCGGCGCACCCTCCTTTCATGTCGGTGGCGCCTCTCCCCCAGACGTAGCCGTCGGCAACCTCCCCGCTGCAGGGGTCGTGCGTCCAGTCGTCGGGGATGGCGGGGAC
This sequence comes from Methanomicrobiales archaeon HGW-Methanomicrobiales-2, assembly GCA_002839645.1. Classification (GTDB taxonomy): domain Archaea; phylum Halobacteriota; class Methanomicrobia; order Methanomicrobiales; family Methanoculleaceae; genus Methanoculleus. The sequence goes on from PGYL01000026.1 coordinate 1,638, forward strand.
CACGTCGACGTGGCCGCAGAGGAGGAGCCGGGGGTCCGCCTCAGTCGTGACGAGGTTCTCCCGCCCGCCCGGATACGAGACGGTGCGGTTCTTCACCCCGAGCGAGTCGAGGAACTCTCCGATGAATGCGACCAGGTCGGCCGTACTCCCCGGCGGGTTCTCACTCCTGATCCGGATAAGCGATGAAGTGAGTCGGGCGACATCCATGTACAGGCTCCTTATGCAGATCTGCTCCGCGCGTACTCGTCGAAGAGCCGGGCGAGCGCCGAGGTCCCATAGAGCTGTTTGATGAACTTCGGGTCAAAGAACTCGTCGACGAACGTCGAGAGGTAGTTGGCCGGGATTGCACTCTTGTCTTCGGGGTTGAGTACGATGCGGAAACTCCGGTACTGGGCGGGATCGTCGCTGTCGTAGACGCCGCTCCAGAGCATCGGGAGTTCTTCGAACATCTCCGGATGCTCGGTCTTGAGCCAGTTGATGAACCCGGGGAAGTATGCCCGCTCCCCGACTTTCGCCTCATCCACGCGCCAGCGCATATACTCCATGCTCATGATATTCCGGGGCGACATGTAGTTATACGCCAGGATGCCGAGGGTGAAGTCGATGTGGGCGAGGGCATCGGTGAAGTAAAAGTTCAGGACCGGATGAAAATCGGTAGGGCTCTCCAGGATCAGTGATTTACCGTACAATTTCTGCATGACACGGGCATACTCGTTTATTTCCAGCATATTCTCTCCTATTGGGGAGAGTGGTACAAAAAGTATTCCTTGGGTGCACTGCGACTGCCGGAACGGCAGGAGCATGAGAAAACGCGAAGCGTTTTCTCGAACTCTGCCTTGCCCCTAACGGGGCACGCGTCGTTTACACAAAGAACGGCTTGCGTCTGCTGACGGCTTCCCTGAAGGCGTCTTCCAGTTCTTTGCCGTGCTTGCCCGCGGTATCGATCAGGTTATCGCTCCGGAGGAGGCAGGGCTTGAGTTTGCCGTCCGAGGTCACGCGCAGGCGGTTGCAGAATGCGCAGAACTCCGTATTGTGGAGGGGGCGGACCACCTCGATCTCGGCGCCGTCGAGGCAGTACTTCTTCCGGTGGTGCATCCTGCGGGTGACGACCTGGGTCGCCCGATCGTTTAAGTCCCGCTCGACGCTATCCACGTCTCCGTGGAACTTGCACTCGTTGAACTCCATCAACTCGATGACCTGCAGGATGAGGTCCTTTTTGCCCCGGACGAATGCCATGAAATCGTCCAGTTCATCCTCGTTGATGCCGTCGAGGAGCACCATGTTGAGCTTGACCGGGGTCAGTCCGACCTCGATCGCCGCATCGATCCCGGCGAGAACGTCCGCGAGACAGTCTTTCCCCGTAATGGCCCGGTAGCGCTCCGGGCGGAGCGTATCGAGGCTGACGTTCACCCGGGCAAGCCCGGCCTCTTTGAGTTCTGCAGCCTTTGCGGCAAGCAGCGTCCCGTTCGTCGTCAGGGAGGACTCGACGCCCGGCGGCACCGAGCGGATGATATCGACAAGATCACGGCGGAGCAGGGGCTCGCCGCCGGTGAACTTGATACTTTTAACGCCGAACTGCACGCCCACACGCATCAGCTCGGCGATATCCTCGGCACTCATCTGCTCCTTCGGGAGCACCTCACCCTCGGCGTGGCAGTAGATGCACCGCAGGTTGCACCGGGAGGTCAGGCTGATCCGGAGGTTGCTCACAGTCCGGTTATACGGGTCCTTCAGCATCATCGCATCTTCCTTTGAAGTTCTTTGCAATAATGTAAGTCTCGGCACTCCCTTTCCGTGACGCCTTCGTCCGATACCCGCGGACAGAATAGAAGTGCTTCTTTGCCTCGGCCATCAATTCCCCGAAGAGCTCGCCCTGGAACGACTTTATTACCATGTTGCCGCCGGGCTTTAAGAGCGTGCAGGCAAACGCCAGAGCATCCTCGCCAAGCCCGATTGCGCGAGCCTGGTCGTAGGTCTTCTGGCCGGAGAGTTTCGGTGAGGCATCGGAGACCACGATGTTGACGATCCCACCGGCCTCCTCGCGGATGCGCTCCTGAACAAGAGGATCGGTAAAGTCCCCGACGATGGTGGTGACGCCTCCGATGGGCGCGATCGGGTTGAGGTCCACGCCGATGACCTTCCCTCCGGTCAGATCGCGGAGCACCTGCAACCAGCTGCCCGGCGCCGCCCCGAGGTCGACGACGTTATCACTGGGTCTGATGATATCGTTGCGCTGCTGGATCTCCAGCAGTTTGTAGGCGGCCCGTGCCCGGTATCCCGCCTTCATCGCCTTTTTATAGACGCTGTCTTTTGACCATTGAGAACCCATTGCGAGATTACCCTCCACTTGAGGCTGACAGATGTACTTGACCCATCAAGCATTATCAAGGAGATTATGGATAGTATTTGATGCCGTTAATCATCAATGATACGGTTGCGGAGTACGGGCGACCGGAGTCTGCTGTGACCCCTCCCACGATAGGCGCCATGGGCTTCCGGTCTTGATCGTAAAGCACTATAATGAAAAGTGTGATTACCATCCACTTAACTGAATGAAAAGGGTATTATAACCAGACTGCATACTATCCTCTATGAGGCCTGCGAGCGGTCGGATAATCGATTTTGTCAGTCTCCAGGGGAACCCCGGGACTCAGTCTGCATATCGGGGTGCAATTCGACGATACCTGGATTTCGTCTATGGCCCGGTCCGGAAAGGGCACCACGCGACTCAGGAGGAGGGGCACCGGTACGAGGAACTTGCCGAAGACTATTTCACCGGAGGGTATAACCACGCGGTTGACTTGCAGCGGTTCGCAGCGTCCTTGAACGCAGCAAAGACTCCGCCGAAAACAGCACAGTTCTGGCTCATTGTCGCCAAGGAGTTCTTCAAGTTCAACGGGGTGATCATCGACGACGACCTCTGGAAGATGACAAAGCGGCGCGGGCCGAAGGGGCGTCGGGCACGGACACGCGAGGCGACGTTCAACAAAGATCTGATTCAGAAGATCCTGCCGTTCATGCCCCTGCAGGTGCGAGCGGTCTTCCTGACAATGGTTAGCTCGGGGACGCGGATCGGGGAGACTCTGGATCTGACGATGGCCGATATCCACCTCGACGAGGAGCCGGTCCGGATCGAGATCCCCGGGGACATCACCAAGTCCGGCGACCCCCGGACGACCTTCATCTCCCGGGACAAGGGGCTGCTCAAGTATCATGGGCAAGAGGCCCGGCCGCGGTCCGGGGAGGAAGCCCGACTGATCTTCCCGGCCCGGGCCACCACCAGCCAGGCGAGTTTTTGGGGTGCCCTGGAGAAGGCCGGGGTGGACGACCGAGACTCGAAGACCAACCGCCGGCAGATCCACCTGCACCAGTGCCGCAAGTATTTCCGGACCGCGGCAGCGCAGCGGATCCCCGTGGACGCGGTGGAACTGATGATGGGTCACGAGGGATATCTGAGCGATGCGTATGTTCGGTATAGCCTCGACGAACTCCGGCAGTATTACGTACAGGCCGAGCCGGTCCTCTGTGTCGGGGTCTCGGATGACCTGGCAGGTGTGATCGTCGGCGGGCGGCTCGACGCACTCAAGGAGGAGAACATCACACTGCGGGCGGAACTCACCCAGATACAGCGACAGATTGCGACGATGAACGCGATGCAGGCCGATGTGGGCGCTACCCCGGAGGCCCTGCAGCGGCTGGTGGACGAGCGGATTAAGGCGATGATGAGCGAAAGAGGGAAGATATAATCTTTATATCAGGGATCTCAGGGTCTTTAATCGGTCGCATTCAGATTCACGCTGTATCATCTCGTCTAAGATGAAAAACCGCCCCTTAGATTCCTTGAACCGTGGCGCCAGCTCGGTTGAGAAGAAATCCACCTCCTCCTCGTGGTAACCATAGCACGTGAACTGATCCCATAGTCTGAAAAAGAGATCTCGGTATAGCGATTCATAGATCTTGATGTCCCAGTTCTCTCTCCCCAACTCAGTGTCGGAGGCGTACGTGGACACAAATTCATACGCACGGGTATGTCTCTCCAACGCGGCCCACAACGGGCGAGTTGCCCAATGGCTTTTCAAAGCAGTAGTATTGCCCTCAGTCGCGAAGGAGAAATATTCTGCAAAAATATCGAGCGCTTCGTGTAAATCCTGGTTATTGTGCAAGAGGGAGGAGAACTCACTGTGGTATTCTGGAGATGGGTCGCGGCCGTCGGCATCCACAGACGACCCACGGTACATTGTATCTACGACGAGCGCGAACCCCAGGAGAGTTAGCCGCAGCTCGTTGACCCGAACTGTTTTGACATTCTCGCCCTTAGTTACTGACACTAACTTCTTCTTGTGCAACATCTTGCAGATCTTGTTTATCCCGGACTGATCGCGCTCCAGTTCTTTTGCAATCGCGAATGCATTGGTTCCGGGAGCGAGCCCGATTTTATGTAACGCATCACGCTGGGTTTTCGACAGAGACATACTAGGAATACTCCTATCCTATATGGACGACAATGCCCTATATACCTTCCCGTCCTATACACCCTTGCATGTCTACTCGAATAAGCGGAGGCCGGATCTATTCCTCTACGTGCCTCCAAATCGACGCTTCGCTAAAAGAGCGTGCAAAAGAGGCCGGGATTAACATGTCTCGTACTCTCCGAGATGCGCTTGAAGCGAAGTTAGAAGAAATCGAGAGCGAGAGGGGCGATCACGCGCCAACGGTCCGCCCCTCCCACCAGTTCCAGCGCGACCCCATGAAGGAGGCGAGCCGGTGACTATCTCTCTGTCTCCAGGGGCTATGAAAATTCCGCCGGCAACGAAAGAGAACCCTCGCCAGGTAACCCGGGAGATGATCGAGGTATTCGAGGCGAATAACCCAGTCCTCGCGGGGATCGGCGCGATCATGCTCGATATGGGAGTGTGGTGCGTGAACGAAAACAGCGACGAGAACAAGGATTCGAGGAAGGCCCCGACGAAGGCCCCCCTCAGCGACACACGAGGATCGACGTATGCTAGGACATTCATCGACTGCACGATATAAAAACATTGGTATATCGTCAGAAACGCCGGCGGAGGCAATCGACCCAGAGGCCCCGCTCTGCGAGACAGACTGTACAAAGTGCGGCGGGTATCTTCTGTCAAACGCGCCGTGCCCTCGCAAAGGTGATAGGGGCTGCTTGTTTTTAAAGAACCGCCGGTTCCAACTCGTGAAGGGGGACGCATGATCGAGGACCCTCTCGCAGCGGCGAAGGCATCCGGTTTCCGTGTGGAGATCACGCCGAAGGGTGCAGCGCCTATGATCCAGATCCCCAACACTCTCGCCGGCTGCCGGTTCATCAAGGTCCGGCCGAAGGACAAAGGGGCGATAGAGCCCGGATGGCAGGAGACTGCCAACTATGCTCACGACGACCCCCGTCTCCGGCAGCATCTTACCGCGGGCGGCAACTATGGCGTCATGCCTGTTGGCGGAGTCTGCATCCTCGACGCAGACGAGGCCGTGCGGATGCAGGATCTTCTTCCGGTCTTCCTGAGCACGTTCACGGTTCGGACCGGGGGCGAAGGTCCCAAGTTCCACATTTACTTTCGGTGCAGTGGGCTCGATGGACAGAAGATCCCCTTCTACGACCCGGAGACCGGCGACCATCTCGGGGAGATCTACGGCTCCGGGTGCCGGGCGTACGTCGTCGGCCCCGGCTCCATCCACCCATCCGGGCGGACCTATGAGATCGCGAGCGACGGCCCGCTCAAGGAGATCCCGATCGAGGATCTCGACACGATGTTCTTCTCCAAGGTGAAGTGCAAGCGCAACCGACCCGCCGCCCCGGAGGTGCCAGCAACGCCCCGGAAGATTCAGCAGTCCGGCGGCACGATCACCGACCGGCTCGGGCTTCGGTGCGAAGAGTTCCTGATGCCGACCGGGGCGACCCGTTCGGGCGAGGAGATCGTCGGCGGCCACCCCATCCATGGCAGCGAGACCGGGACCAACCTGGCGATCAACTTCTCGAAGAACGCATGGACCTGTCGCCGGTGCAACTCGGGTGGCGGCCCGCTGGAGGCACTCGCGGTTGCCGAGGGGATCATCCAGTGTCAGGATGCCGGCCGCGGTTGCCTGCGGGGGCATTGGCCGGAGGTGTTCAAGGCGCTTGAGGCCCGCGGCTACGAGGTCACACAACCCCCTCAAGAGGGGGACCCGGACCACGAGATAACCCTCGATATCGCAGCGGAGGCGTTAGATATCCTTGAGTCCGGGGACCCTCTGGAAACGCTCCGAGATACCTTCGAGACGCTCCACAGCGGCGACCGCGAGGTCATCGATACGATCGCCGTCGCGGTGGGTTCTCAGTGTTGCGTGAGCACACAGGGAGTGCAACCGGCGTTGACTGGGAGCAAGGGCACGGGGAAGACTTCCGGCGCGAAGGCGGCCGTGCACCTGATACCCCGCGAGTACCTGATCGAAGGGACGTTCTCGAATAAAGCGCTCTTCTATGCGGACCTGAAGCCCGGGATGGTCCTGTTCTCCGACGACACGACCCTGAATAACGAGATGACCGACCTGATCAAGCGGTGCATGTCGAGTTTCCAAGAGGAGACGGAATACCGGACAGTGGATAGTAAGCTCCAGCCCCGGGTCTATACGATCCCGCCGCGATCAGTGTTCTTGTTCACGAGCCTGGGCGACCAGGGCGATGACCAGCTGAACGATCGGCAGTTCAAGATCGGCGTCGAGGTAGACGACCAGGCAGACGCGGCGTATGAAGCGTTCCTGAAGCGGAAGGCGATCGAAGGCGAGCAGGATTACCCGGTCTCCCGCGACGTGCTCGTATGCCGGGCGATGATCCGGGAGGTGAAGCGTCACCTGTTTAAGATTAGAATGCCGTTCTTCAGGCACGTGGCCTTCGAGGACAGGAGCAACCGCCGTATCATGCGGTACTTCACGGATTTTGTCGCGGCGGTCGCGGCGCTCCGGTTCGCGCAGAGAGAGCGGAGTGAACCCGACGAAGACAGCGTTATCACCCTGACGGCAACGGTCGCCGACATGCGGACGGCGGCAAACCTCTTCAAGACTAACGAGGATACCCGGAAGTTCGGGCTCACGAAGGAAGAGCTCCGGCTCTGGCATGTCATCGCGTCTCGTGGCGGGGAGATCGGTGAGGACGACCTGATTGAACTGTGTGGCAAGGACGGCCGGAGTCGGTCAGGAACCCGCACACACGTGCGCCGGCTCCTCTACGGTCGCACCGATCGCGGTGTCGACGAAGGCGGTTTACTCGGGAAGGTTCCCGGAGCCACGGTTCGGAAAGAGGTTGCCGCCGGGTTCGGTCGTGACGGTGAGACGGTTCGTAGGCAGAGGAACCTGATCGTCATCAAGGCGAGGCCGGATATCTCCCTTTACAGCGGGTTCTATCGGTTCGACGAGGACGCCTGGAAACAGGACCCCGAGTACATCCCGGAGGCGGTCTAAGTGTTCCAGATGTTCCCTGATTGTTCCCGAGTTGTTCCCGAAATGGGAACACGAAGGAACGACCGTATTTCCCTAAAAGAACCCAGATTATTAGATATATTATATAATATATTTATGTATTATATCTTATGTTCCCGGAACACGAAAGAGAGAGGGACAACGGGCGGTTGCTCTCCTGTTCCCGCGCGTGATCAGCAAGTGGGAACACGAAGGACACCAACTTTTGAAAAACTCCGTACCGGTGCCGATTCTCTAAGCGCAGTTCATATCTTCGCGTTTCCCGCCCTGGGAACAGAAGGAACAGGTGGGAAACTGGGGAACACTTCGAGGTGGTGGTCGTGACCGCCGCCGCCTCGCAGCAGTTCTTCGATACCCTCCCGCCCGAGGTCGCCCAGGGGATCCTCGAAGGCCGGCCCCTCCGGATCCACGCGGCCCGGGTCTCCCTCGTCCGGGAGGCCGGCAGCACCGGGTTTGCGATCGATACCCTCCCGAGAGACGGCCGTCTGCCGGAGTGGGAGCGCACCACGCAGAAGATCTGCAAGATCCTGAAGAGTGAGGTGGAGCGGTTGCCGGCGAAAACGAAGACGCCCCTTGCAGCCATCGCCCACCTGATGCCCGAGGATACCCCGGCCCCCCTCATCACAGTGGAGACCTGGCTCTCGATGAAGGACGACGGCGGATCCTGGTGGGAGGTCACGGCCCTCCTGAACCTGGCAGCTATCTGCCTGCCGGATATGGTCAAGGCCTCCGAGCGGGCGAAGAAGCGGGTGCTCCGGGTGGTGACCCGGATATGAGCCACCCCACCGACCGTGCGCGACGATGCCGGCACGATGTCACCCCACATAGGCCCCTCTCCCGGCGGCCCGAACTCTACAGACTGGCCCGCCCCTCCCGTTTGCGCCTGCGGGTGGTCGATCTCACATGTCCGATATGTCACATCGAAGGGGCTCTGGTGTCCCCTCCGGCGATCGACACATCCCGGCAATATTGCCGGAAGGTCTCCTGGTCCGCGAGGGTCTTGCCGGCGCTTCGGGCGGGACAATGCACCCGGGACACCCCTCCGGCGATCGAACATTCCGGCAAATTTGCCGGGAGGTTACCATGACAGAAACCGCGGATTTACTGGCAGATAACGGACTTGGTGGAGGTGCAACCGCGCTCCTACCGCCCGCGGCCCGGGCAACCGGGACCGGAAACGACGCACAGACTGAAGAAAAAATCGACCGCGAGCAGCTCCTTGCCATCAACAGCGACCTGATCCGGACGCTGCACCGCCGGATCTCCGGTCGCCGGTTCCGGGCGAACAAGCACGACGGGACCCGCCTGGCAGTCGCCCGGGCACTCGTGCAGGCCGTCGTCGCTCACAACCAGGTGCTCCGGGATCTGGAGATGGAGGAACTCGAGCGCAGAATTGCAGCACTGGAGGAAACGAAGAAATGAAACGAACCATTGAGCGGCGTGTTGCCGCACTGGAACAGGTAGCCGACGCCGGCACACCCCTGATCCTCTTCGGGGACGACCCCGAACCCGCACAGACGAGGAGACCCCGCCGTGTGATCCGGCTCGACGAGGAGGACCGGAACCTATGAGGCGCGACCTCCTCCGCAGGCTCGCGTCGCTGGAGCATGCCCCACTGAGGGCACCCCGCGGCGTCCAGGACATGAGCGACGATGAACTCATGAGCATCTTCGACGAGCACCTCGTCGAGACCCCCGCCGGGATAGTGCCGTTCCGAGAGGCGAACGAGGCCGACCAGAATCGATACCTCGAAGCAGTTGTGGCGGGTGCGGTATGAGCCGAGCCCGCATCGAGCGCAGGCTCGAAGCACTGGAGCGGGACGCGAACCCGGGGATCTCCACCTGGGCGGACCTCATGACCGCCGTGGAGGAAGGCCGGGACCCGATCACCCTCTCGCCCACGATGCAGGGGCTCTTTGAGCACCCCGCCGGCAGGGTTACGCCGGCAGAATCGATGATACCATGACAGAAACAGCCCTTCAGACAAGCGACTTCGGCCCCACCATACAGGCGGCCCTAGCACAGGGGGGGAGGGGGCCCCTCTTCACCGTCACGTGCAGCATCCAGAACGATCAGCCTCATATCACCGTCGAGCCCCATACCACCGACGAGATCAGCGATGCAGCAACCGCCCTCCTCGCGGCCATAGCGAGCGGGGGAGAGGCTCTTACAGAGGCCTTCCGTCGCGGATCGCTACACTCCAGAATCATGTGGACAAAGGCACGCTTCGGAGAGACAACCCTCTTCACCGTCGCCGTCACCGGCATGGCCACCGAGGACGGCACGATCCGGACAGAGGAAACCATGACCCGCGTGAGGACACACGAGGGGATCCCGCGAGTGCGTGATCGCGCCGACAAGATCGCCCGGATGTGCGCCGACGCACTCCGGGTATGGGAGACGGCAGCATGAGCCTACAGGTGTCCGACTTCCCGGAGCAGATCCGGGAAGCCCTCGCCCGGGGAGAGGAAACAACCCTCTTCACCATCGCGTGTGATAGCACACCCGAGGGTATCCGCGTCACCACTTCATCCGGTGAACCGGACGAGACTTTGAGCGAGAATGGCAATGCCCTCCTCGCCGCCCTGCAGGGTGCAGGAGGAAAGCCCGTTTCACTTCACCTCGGAGGATGGGCGACCGCAAACATTGAGCGCGTGCATGCCCGCATAGGCACCCCGACGATGCCCGTTTTTAAGGTCACGATCACCGGGACGGCGGATGCAGACGGCGCGATCACCACGACCGAAGCGCTCACCGTGGCGGAGAAGGTATCCGGCATCATCCAGGTGCGCCAGGCTGGAGAACAGACTCTCAAAGCAGCCAGGGGTATCCTGCAGAGGGGGAGAACGTGAGCCTCCTTATCTCCGACCTCGTGATCCGCTACGCCGCACAGGGACACCAGCAGGTCCTCGACGCGGAGCGCCGGATCCGAGGTGCGATATCGGAAACCGCCCGGACCGCCGCAAAGGAAACGGGCATCACAAAACAGTGGATGGAGAGGAATAAGACAGCCCTCGCCGCGATCGGTGTCGCTGCCGGCGGTGCGATGGCCGCGATCATTTCCCAAACCCCCGATCTGGTCGCCGGGCTCTCAGAGACACAGCTCTATTTCTCGATGTTCGCGCAGGAGTTAGGCGCGACCTGGAGCCCTGCACTTGATGCCTTCAATGGGCTGCTAGAGGATGCGCTCGGTTGGTTTGAGAGCCTCCCGACGCCGATTAAAAACGCGATCGGGGGGATCGCCGGGATCGGGCTCGGGTTGCTCGTAGCAATCCCCGCGATCGCGTTATTCGTCTGGTCGCTCTCTACGATCGGCGTCGCCCTTGCCGATATTACGATCGGGCCGTTCGTCGGCGCTATGGGACTGCTCACGCTCGGGCTCGCAGTCGTTGCCGGCGCTCTCCTGGGTGGGCTCATCACATGGGGTCTCTGGAAGACCGGCATTATCCAGGCGATCGAGGATGCAGGCGCGTGGTTCGGATGGTTCGCACAGAACGCGATCACCGTTCTGGGAAACCTGAAAGATAACCTGGTCGAATGGGGTTCTCTTGTGGCGGCATCTGCCGGGCTCTGGGGAGCACAATTTGCCCTCAACTGGATCGATGGTATCACCAAGAACATCCCGTTCCTGGGTGACGCCCTCGCCCCGAAGATCGACAGCCTCCGCACAGCTCTCGACGCCGCCGGTACCGACCTGCAGGCACGGTGGGCAGAGTGGAATACCTCTGGCGGGTTCCAAGATGGGCTCATGGAAGGTATGATCGTCAGCCAGCCGACCCCAAACCGGACCGTCTCCGACACTATCGGCGGGTTCGACTCGTGGCTCTTCGGGAGCGCGGGGAGCGGGTCTTCCGAGCAGGCGGACCGGCTCAGCGAGATGTACCCCGGGCTGCCGGAGTTCACAATGCCCCCGGGCTACGATGACGCGACACAGAAGCTCCTCGACTTACAACAGAGAGCGGAGGACCTCGACGCGACCGCTGCGATCACTTCCTCGAATGTCTCAGCGAGTATGAGCGGTATGGCGGGGAATACCTCCACCTCTTCGCAGGCGATGACCGCGACCACGGGGGCCGCCACGACCTCGATCGCTACGTCCTTCGATACCCTCGTCGCCCGGTCTCCAAAGTGGGGATCTGACCTGATGGGTCACTTTGTCGTCGGGCTGAACGGTCAGTACCCGGCGCTCCTGTCGGCGGTCGCCCGGATCCGGTCTATGATCGAGAGCGCCCTCTCCTTTGACATCGCCGCAAACGATAGAGCCGCCCAGAGATGGGGATCGGACTTCGTGCAGATGTTCGGCGCGGGGATGCAGCAGGCAACGCCCGCTATGGCAATCCCGGCCCCCGCCCCGGTCGCCACTGGCACCGGAGGAGGAGGGGGAGGGGCAACTTACTACATCACAGTCCCGGTTGATGTGCAGGTCAACGGAGCAGAGGCAAAAACCTTTGACGAGCGGAAGATCGCGGTGATGGTGAAGAACGAGATCGCCGGAGCGCTTAAGGGGAGAGGCAGATGACCCGCGGTCTCGCCCCCCTCCCGGAGGCGCTCCCGGATGCCCTGGTGCGTCTGCAATCGGTGTTACCTGGTGGGCTTGTAGATCCCAACACTCCTTTCCCCGTCACGAGCTCGATAACGAGCCTCACAGAAGCGATTTAAGGCGGGATATCACCACAGTTACTATATCAACTATAAATTTATGACTAACCCGCGAAAAAGAATCTATATGGTTTTACCGGACTTTGTGCTTTCAGTAAATCGAAATGGACAATACATCAACAGCGTCCTTCCGATGTTGTACTGGGCATATGTTGTGTATTCGCCAGCTGCGTTGCCCAGTGATCTCGCACATTTTGGTTGGATATTGACCATAGTTGGTCTGTTCATCACAGCGGCTCACGTGGTATACCTTAATGTGGTTCAATCCCGGATCGATGAGGTAAAGCAAGATAACATTCAGGCTAATCCCTGGTTACTGCTTGGCGGCATGCGCCTTACCCTGGCACTAACTGCAGTTATTTGGGTTTACGGTTTTGGGACCGTTCTTATTATGCTGACTCACATGACAGACCAGTATGTCTTTTATCTTGTCGCGGCGTATTTTATTTCGCTCACTGTGATGCTTCTATCAGCTTGGTTCATCCCGAAATATCGAAATTTTATAAGATCTGTGATAAAATTCTCTCGTTAAGTCTTGGAGTGGCTGGAGTAACTCCACCTCTAGCATTCTTCTGGATGCACTACATACCTTAACAGAGCCGATTTAAGGTACGCTATTCTATTCGAGGAGTCTAAGCCTCGAAAGAGAGAAACAGTGTTATACGTGCAGCGGAACGGCAGACGGAAAAGGCTATTCGCTCTTCTCGATGACAAGCCGCTTCTTCTCGTCGTCGATCGTGACTCGCACCTCTTCGCCTGTCTCGAACGGGAAGCGGTCGTCGCCGGCCACGTCCGCCGGGATGGATACAAACCTGGTTCGTGCAGAGCTGAGTTTTACGATCTTGCCTTTTCCTTCCTTCGACATAGTAACTACCTTAGTTAGCAAAATATTTATATTCTTAGTTATAATTTACTATTGTAGTAACTAAAGAAGTAAACAGGTGAGAGAGAATGCTCAAACAAGTTGGAAGAATCCAGAAGCACCACGACGCCCTGCAGGTGCAGGTGGACGGCTGGCGGCTCGGTGAACTTGTGATCGCCGCCGCGGACGTTCCGAAGATGCTAAACGGTCGCGTGGTAGATGTTCAGTTCGTGCAGGAACACCCCGGACGGGAGCCGTTCATCGGCAACGCTGGCACGGCCGTGCTCTCCCGGTCCCGCAAGGCGGTCAACATCAGGATCGAGGCGCGGCTCATGACTGCCCCGCTCAAGGCCGTGGAGAAGGTGATCACCGGGGAGCAGGCTGCCGCCCGGCTCTCCGCCCCGGGCCCTGTCATCGATGCGGACCAGGTGCAGCGGGAAGCCATCGACCACGACCTGGTCCGGAGCTTCGCATGATTCCGGCACCTGTGCAGCGGGCTCTGGAGCGCCTGGTCGAGGAGGACCTCCGCGGCGCGACCATTACCTCCTTCACGGCGAACGTGGATGCGGCCGGGCGGATCACCGTCGAAGAGATCCTCCTCCGCCGGCAGGACCGGAAAGAGGTCTCGATCGGGCTCGTCGGCATGCGCCCGGAGAGCGACCACCGAAAGCCGGCGATCGTCGTAGAACTCTTTACCCAGGGTACCGGCTGGCAGGAGATGACGGTCGAGCGGGACTATCAAGAGGAGCTGCAGGACCTCACTCGAGTCTGGCACCCGGAGCCCGAGCCAGGGCTGTAGAGCAGGGGAGCTGCCGACCGTCACGCGGTGGGGAGGTGCAACCCCTCCCGGCGGCATGCTCGTGTGAAGGGCAGACTCGCACGGGCGATGAGACAAAACCATGACAGATATCAGATTTGGAACCATTGTTTCGGCGGTCCTGGAGTGTCTGGACTTCGCTGAAAGCGACCTGACAGGCGACGAGCGCAGGGACAGTTACAAGGCCCTGCAGCACTACAAGCGGGACGTTGCACAGGCGATCCGCGAGGCCTTCGACGAGGCAGAGGTCGAGATCCCGGCGGCCGTGCAGCCGACCTGCTCGACTTGTGGTGCTCCGGTGGAGGAGGGATACCACTTCTGCACCGGGTGCAGGACGCCACAGACCCCGGAGGCCGCGGTCGATATCCTGGAGAAGGTTTTTGCGAAGGAACTCGGCAGGAACCCGTACGACCCCCGCTTCCGGGAAGCACTCGCCCGTGCCCGGGAGGAGGCCCCGGATCAGTGGGCCGCCCTAGTGCAGAAGATCACCGTGCCGGTGAAGGCATAACCCTCTCTTTTTGATCGAACCTTCCGGCAAAATTGCCGGGAGGTTGCGGTGCCTCCAGGGTGCGAGGATCGCCCGTTCTCTTGAGCGACCCAAACCGCCTTCTTTTTAATTTCATGTGACCAACACCTATTGATTCTCCCGGCGGACAGGTTTATTACAGTAAGAGATCTATCCTTCAGGAGAGGCCGGTGATGCAGGCCGGAAACGGGCCGTTTACCCGGTTATAATCATATAATCGCCCTGTTGGCTGAATTACAAGTGTGATTATATACTTTAGACGAGAGTTTAATAAGGGGTCACAATGTTAAAGGCAACGATTGATGCAGAAATATTTCGGGAATCCATCGACGCGATCGCCGCACTGGTGACGGAATGCCGCCTACACACGGCGGAGGACCTGATCAGGACGCGTTCTGTCGATACCGCCAACGTGGCCATGGTCTCCCTGGAACTCCAGAGCACGGCGTTCAATTCTTTCCTGGCGACAACCGGCGAACTGGGCCTGGATATCGCAAAGATGAAGAACATCATCGGGATGATGGGGAAAGGCGACGCGCTGACGCTCAGTCTGCTCGATGAAGAGCGGAAACTGGAACTGAGTTTTGGAGGCTACCGCTACTCGGTCACGCTCCTTGATGTCAACACCATCCGGAAAGATCCAAATCCCCCGGGAATAGAACTCCCCGGCAAGGCGATCATATCGGGAGACGCGCTGAACAATGCCATCAAAGCAGCTGCCGTCATCTCCGACAAGATCGCGCTCGGGATCGACCCCGATACCATGACCTTCTACATGGAGGCGGAGGGGGATACCGACCACATCAAACTCGCGCTCGGCGAAGACCAGCTCGTCGCGCTCAACCCGGTGCGGGCCCGTTCCCTCTTCTCGATCGATTACTTAAAGGATATGGGCCGGGTTATGGCACGTGCGGATGAGGTGGAGGTCTACCTCGGCATCGATCACCCGGTACGGTTTGCCTTTGACATTGCGAACGGCAACGGTCGCGTCGAGTACCTTCTTGCTCCTCGGATTGAGGCCGATTGATGGATATTGTACTTGACCGCAAAGAACTCATAAAATACCCTTTTTTGAAAGAATCGCAGCAGCTGGCCCGCCGGCACGTTGAGTCGCTCGAAGAGTTTCTCACAAGCAGCCCGGGCGCTCTGGCGCTCGAGCGGGCAAAGGAGCGCGTCATCGCTGCGCTTACGTCGAAGAGGGAGTTTGGAGACGAGAACACGCAGAATCTCAAGCCCGAGTTTGAGATCGCGAGTTATGCGCTTGCCCGGATGCTGGTCTCCTGCATCGGAGACCGATCGCTCATCGACCGCCTTGCGCGCTACGAAGCAGAACGCGCATCCTTCTTCCTCGCGACCGAGGACCCGGAGATACGCCGGTTCGTTGCCTGGAGCATCGGCATCAGTGCCACGACCGCTACCCTGGCGGTCACCGATTACGTGGAACTGGTGCCTCATCTGCGCGATAAACGCTGGCGGCTCGTCAACAGGGACGTGCAGCAGGGAGGCGTGAACCTCGCGCCGGGCGAGATCGATGAGCTCATCCGGGAACGGATCCGGGTCATCCTGGTCGATCAACTGCCGCTCCGGGTGCCGTCCGGGATCTGCGAGCGTCTTGAACCGGTTACAAAAGAGATCGTTGCGCTGCACCAGGAGCAGGTCCTCGAGCAGTTCGGCGAGATCAAGGAGGAGGCGTTCCCACCCTGCATCAACGCGCTCATCCAGGCGATCACCTCGGGAGAGAACCTGACGCATATGGGCCGGTTCGCCATCACGTCGTTCCTCCATACCGTCGGCATGACCACCACCGGGATTGCGGAGATCTTCGCGCGGGCCCCTGACTTCGACCTCGATATGACGATGTACCAGGTGGAGCACATCTCCGGCCGGGGCGGCACCGAGTATACCCCGCCGTCGTGCGCCACCATGCGCACCTTCGGGCTCTGTGCCAACCGGGATAAGGACTGCGAGCGGGTCAACCACCCCCTGAGTTATTACCGCCTCAGGAAAAACATAAAGAAGAAGCGGAGTTAAGCGGCTTTTTTATCGATCAGATAGCCTGCAGTACTGAGCGCGGCGATAAAGGCGACCAGCGCGAAGACGTATGCAAGCCCTTCTATCCCCACCATCAGTGCGGGCAGCATCACCAGCAGCACGACAAACAGTGCAAGGCACCCGAATGCGGCCAGCACCTCAAGAACCCGTAGATTCATGTACAGAGGTAGGGTAAGGGCAGGTATATCTCTATCCCCGGCCGGGAGACCCACATCTTTATCCCGGGCGCGGGAGAAACTCCTCTCGCTATGGAGAGAGACGAGGCACTGGCCCTGCTCCGGCGCTACGTGACATCGCCGTCTCACGTCGTCCACAGCCACGCCACGGCGGCCATCATGAGGAAGGTCGCCGAGCACCTCGGCGAGGATGCTCCGACGTGGGAGGTGATCGGTCTTTTGCACGACATCGACTACGACATCGTCGGAGGGGATATGGAGCGGCACGGCATCGAGGGCTACCGGCTCCTTCTTGAAAACGGCGTCCCGCAGGAGATCGCGGATATCGTCAGGCGCCACAACCACCTGCTCACATCCGGCTACGATCGGCCCGTCGAGATTGCGCTCCAGGCGGCTGACAGCGCGTCAGGCCTGATCCTCGCCTGCGCCCTGGTGAAGGGCGGGGCGATCGATGAGGTCACCCCCCGGACGGTGAAGAAGAAGTTCAAGGAGAAGTCGTTCGCCGCGGGCTGCGATCGAGAGAGGATCCGGCTGATCGAGTCCCTCATGGATATGGAGACGTTCTACCGTCTCGCAATAGAAGGGCTCACGGAAGTTCGCGGCGATATCGGTCTCGCCTGAGCAGAACAGATATATGGCACCCGGGGCGAGGGATACAGCATGACATCGGAAGACCGCGAGAGGGTTATCGACCGTCTGGGAGAGGCCGTAACGCTGCTCGTCGAGCGGATGGACGTCCGGCTCATCCCACAGGTCGGAATGAACATCGTCTACGCCCTGCCCGACGCGCGGAGCAAGGACGACGTGGCAGGTGTCCTCGGCCGGGTCGTCAGGCTCGGCGAGGCGGTCCACCCCGTCGGGGAGATCGCGTTCGGGGCAAGCAGCCACGTAGCCCGGATCGTCATCACGGCCATGCACTTTAACCCGCAGGTCAGGAGCGCGGCAAACATCCGCTTCTCAGACGCAATCCTCCCTGAACTGGATAACCTCCTCTTCGAGGTCTGTTCCTTTGACAGGGCGAAAGAACCGCCGGGGGTGCGGACGATGGACTGGGGGGTCGCCTTCTGCTGCAAGGAGGGCGTGCCCGACGTCATCTACGACCGGGGGGCTATGGGGAAAGAACCGATGATCCGGGTCCTCGCGGAGGATCCGGTCATGGTCGCACAAAATGTTCTTAAACTGTCGAATCGCATTATGTATGCACAGTTATAAGGGAAGGTCCACATGGGAATAAAGCCATCATATATCAAGAACCTCGGCGAGGAACTCATTGTCAAGCATCGCGACAGATTCAGCGGAGACTTTGATGAAAACAAACACGCCGTCAGTGAAGTTGCCGTGATTGACAGCAAGGGTGTCCGGAACAGAGTTGCCGGGTACATCTCAAGAAAGATAAATACAGGGAAGCGGTAAACCTCACTATATGTTTGAGGGAATCCTTCCGGCAATCATTACCCCTTTTCACCGGGACTCCGGGGCGAGTCTCGATATTGAAGGATTACGGTCCAACATCGAATCACTGCTACAACGCGGAGTCAACGGCATCGTGCCCTGTGGGTCGACCGGGGAGTCCGCGACGCTCACGTTCGAGGAGCATGAGAAGGTGATCGGCGAGACCGTCGGGGTCGTCAACGGGCGAGTGCCGGTGCTCGCAGGGACAGGATCGAACAACACGGCAGAGGCGGTTCGCCTGACCCGGTCGGCGCAGGATGCGGGTGCGGACGGCGCGCTCGTCATCAGCCCGTACTACAACAAGCCGAACCGTTCCGGGCTCATCAAGCATTTCACGAAGCTCGCCGATCTCGATCTCCCCATCGTCCTCTACAATGTTCCCGGCCGGACGGGGCAGAACCTCCAGCCCGACCTGGTGATCGAGCTGGCGGAGCACCCGAACATCGTCGGGATCAAGGAGGCAAGCGGGGACATCACCCAGATCTCTCGTATCATCGAAGGGACGCGGGACGAGGAGTTCATCGTGCTCTCCGGGGACGATGCAATGACCCTTCCGGTCCTTGCCATAGGAGGTGCGGGCGTGATATCGGTGGCCGCGAACGTCGACCCCGCCCGGATGGTGCGGATGTACGAATCTTTCCGTGCAGGCAACCTTGCCCGCGCACAGGACCTGCACTACAAACTCGCTCCGCTTATGCGGGCGATGTTCATCGACACGAACCCTATCCCCGTCAAGAAGGCTGTGGAACTCATCGGGATGGCCGCGGGACCGGTCCGGCTGCCGCTCGACGAGCTCGACGCAGCAAAGACAGAACAACTTCGGAAGGTGCTGGTAAACTATGGTTAAAGTAGTCGTATCCGGGGCCCTGGGACGTATGGGCACCATGATCGGCCGTATCGTCAATGAGGCTCCCGATCTGGAACTCGTCGGCGGGATCGACGTGCAGGAGGGAACGCTGTTTGGAACAGAGGTAGTCCCTTCGGCAAGAATCGACGAATTCCTCCAGGCGAAAAGGCCCGATGTCCTAATAGACTTCACCGTTGCAGCCGCTGCGGTCGAGAATATCAAGGCGGCAGCCAGAAACAACGTGGCGCTCGTCGTCGGGACGACCGGGTTCTCCCCCGAGCAGAGGGACGTGATCCGGGGTACCGTCGAAGGGCATGTCCCCGCGGTGATATCGAGCAACTTCTCGGTCGGCGTCAACATCTTCTGGAAACTCGTGCGGGAAGCGGCACGCCAGCTCGGTGACTACGATATCGAGGTCACGGAGGCCCACCACCGCTACAAGAAGGACGCCCCGAGCGGCACGGCAAAGACCATCCTTGAGATCCTTGACCAGGAGCTCGGGAACCGCGAGAAGGTTTACGGCCGCGTCGGCGAGACGGAACGGAAAGGCGAGATCGGTGTTCACGCCATCCGCGGCGGCGACATTGTCGGCGATCACGCGGTTCTCTTTGCGGGGAACTTTGAATGCATCGAGATCTCCCACCGCGCCTACGACCGGGCGATCTTCGCGCAGGGCGCGGTCCGGGCCGCACGCTGGGTCGCCGGCAGGGAACCGCGCATCTACACGATGCAGGAAGTCCTCGGGATATAAAAACGCCCCCGATAGATCGCCGGGGGCGAAATTTATTTTTAATGCACTCATACACTAATGTAAGGTTGGAGGAACAAAAGTGCCAGCAGTTGTTGATATTGAGAAGTGTACCGCCTGTGAGACCTGCGTGGACGTCTGTCCCGCTGCCGCGATCAGCATGGAAGACGGCAAAGCTAAAGTCGACGTCGATCTCTGTGTCGATTGCGAGACCTGCGTCGACGAGTGCCCATCGGAAGCAATCTCGATGGAATAAAGAAACCTACTCTTTTAATACCACCAACACTACAGATATTTTTGTCTATGATTAACGTAGGAGTGCTTGGTGCCACAGGGGCGGTGGGACAGCGCTTCGTTCAGCTATTGGCGGATCATCCCTGGTTTCATCTCCAGACCTTGACCGCATCTGAGCGGAGTGCAGGAAAACCGTACGGTAAGGTGGTCAACTGGCGCCTGGATGCGCCGTACCCGGAGAACGTCAGCGACATTGTCGTCACTCCCACAACCGTCGAGAGCCTGAAGGACTGCGATCTGGTCTTCTCGGCGCTGCCTGCCGATGTGGCGACGTCCCTTGAGACGGATATCGCCGATGCGGGGATCGCCGTCTGCAGCAACGCCCGGTCTCACCGCATGGACGCCGACGTCCCGCTGGTGATCCCGGAGGTCAACCCGGATCACCTGGGTCTGATCGACATTCAGCGCGACCGCGGACGCGACGGGTTCATCGTGACCAACCCGAACTGCTCGACGATCGTCCTTACTCTGGCCCTTGCACCCCTCCGGTCGTTCGAGTTCCATGACGTGCGAGCGGCGACCATGCAGGCAATCTCGGGAGGCGGGTTTGCCGGCGTCTCCGCCATGGACATCTACGACAACGTCATCCCCTACATCGGCTCTGAGGAGGAGAAGATAGAGACCGAGCTCGTGCGGATCATGGGGACGTTCAACGGATCCGAGGTGATCCCGGCCCCATTCAGCGTGAGTGCAAGCTGCCATCGGGTCCCTGTCATCGACGGACACACCATTGCAGTCTGGATCGACGTGAAGGAGTCGGTTGCCGAAGTGAAAAAAGCTTACGCAACCTTTAAGTCACCTTTCAGCAATCTACCTTTACAGCCAGCAAAGGCAGTTGAGCTCCTCGACCAGTCCGACCGTCCGCAGCCACGGCTTGACCGTAACCGTGGACGGGGCATGACAGTCTCCGTCGGGAGAATCCGGGAAGGATTGCGGTTCGTTGCGCTTGGCCACAACACCATTCGTGGGGCTGCAGGCGCATCCGTCCTCAACGCAGAACTGATATACTCGAGGAAGTACCTTTAGACGAGGTGGGCTAATGATAAAGGACAACACAGTATTCGTGGGAAACAAACCGGTCATGAACTACGTGCTCGCGGTGGTCACTCAGTTCAACAACGGAGCGGAGGAAGTTGCAATTAAGGCCCGGGGAAAGGCAATTTCACGGGCGGTCGATACGGCGGAGATCGCGCTCAACCGGTTCCTGGCGAACGTGAACAAGAAAGAGATCTTCACGTCAACCGAGATGATCGACACAGATACCGGCAAGACAAACGTATCAAGTATCGAGATCGTCCTCACTCATGCGAAGTGAGTCCCAGAACACTTTTTTTTAGCAGTTCGGCCGGGAGCGTAGCGGGCGGCGAGTAGATCTGGACGGTCCTTTCCCGGCGGATCGCCCATGGTGCCGGTACTCCCGCGTGTCGCGGTGCAGGTTGGCGGAGACGTCGAAAAAGCCGACCTGAGGGGACCGATCGGGCCGATAGCCCGATATATCGCCATTCTGGCTCCGGATCGACCATAAAGGCTTTATGACTCCCCTGATAAGTACTGTACAATGAAGTGGGTGACGGTCGGCCTGGTGCTGATGCTGATATCTGCTCTCGTTGTTCCTGCATTGGCGGCAGGTGAAGGACGGTACAGTTATATCACGGTCAAAGACGTCACTGTCCGGCTGGAGAAAGCGGATGCCGTCGTCACCATGAACTATACGATAGACGGCGGGGTCGGGTTCCTCGTTCTCCTTCTTGGAAAATCCGACCTGAAGCAGAAATCACTCGATATACTGAACTTCAACGACACCAGTGTTCAGCGTCTCGATCTCGAGCGCATCGAGGTGCGTGTGAATAACGCCTCGGACGACTACGGGCAGGGGTCCTACTGGTTCCCCGCGCACAGGTTCGGCGTGGTCGTGCCCTCGCTCACCGTCATCACCCCGCAGGATGTCAACCATTACGAGAACGTCAGTGAGTTCCCCGGCGGACTCGGCTATTTTGCGTGAACCGTGAAGACGGTCCTGCTTCAGGTACGGCATTGAGCGTTGCGGCCGCCCACCTGTGCCTGCGGCAGCAACCCGATCCCCACCAGGGCATGGCGGGTGTGGCGAGCGACGGCAGCATCTTTTGGCGATGCCGCGACCTCACGGCATAGGCGGTCCAGGTCGGCCGCCGTGTCGACGTCATACCAGGGCTCGAGGAGGGAGACCGAGAGGTCCAGGCGTTCGGCGGCTTCGACCGTCCGCTGCGTCACATGGGCCGAACTCCAGGGGATGTCGGAGAAGAGGCAGGGGGTGAACTTCCGCATCCCGATCAGATAGTATCCGCCGTCGTTGGACGGCCCGATGACGACATCGGCCTTGCCGAGCCTTAAGAATGCCTCCCTGATGTACCGGCCGGGAAGGGTCGGACTATCGCTGTCGCAGAGCACGACCGCCGTTGCCCCCCGGGAAAAGAGCGCTTCTGAAATGCCGGCAAGGCGTTCACCCAGGTCTTCGCCGGCCTGGGGGAGCGTGGAGAAGCCCAGGGGGACGATTCGGGAAAAGAAGCCTTCTGCAGCAGGAGGCGTGTAAGCCACGAACGGATGGATTTCATCGAGGCCGGCGAGCCGATCGACCGCGTCCTGCAGGAATCCGGCGTACAGCCATGCTGCCGCGAGAGGTGTGAGCGGCGGGACGAGCCGCGTCTTCACCTTTCCGGGAACCGGCATCCGGGCCATAATAGCAGCAGCCTGCATCACTGTTTCCTGCCTATGAACCGGCCCCTTCCAACCTTTCCCTCGTCGGCGGCTCTCGCCCAGAGGTTAATGCCGCGCACCATGTCCCAGAAGGTGTCCTCCCCGAAGAGTTCGACGATCCGATCCGCGAGGTCGTTAGCGAGGGCATCACGGTAGCGGTGCATCTGCGACGCGAAACCCTCGCTGAGGTCCTCGCACTCCTTCACGAAAAATCCGTGTCGTAAGAGCAGGTTCTCATACCCGTTCAGGGTCTCCATATACGGGAAGAGCATGAAGCCATTGAGGCTGCGCCACTCTTCATCGCTCATGGGCCCGGTCTGTATCCAGTCGGTGAAGGCGATTGTGGCGCCGGGTGCAGCCACGCGGCGACACTCGTGTATCAACCGGTCCTTATCGGTCACATAGCACCAGGAGTCCTGCCCCCAGACAACATCAAACCTCCCTGACGCGAAGGGCATATCGAGGGCATTTCCGAGCAGGAAGGTGACGCGATCGCTGGAACCATCGTTTGCCGTGCGTGCAACCGCCTCGTCCACCATCCGCTCTGTTGCATCGAGGCCAACCACCATCGCGCCGTAGGTGCGTGCCAGGTGCCGGGCAGGCCCTCCGAGACCAGAGAGTACGTCCAGCATCCGCGTGCCCGCATTCACCCCTGCTACTCTCGCGAGCGCATCGGTCTCCTCTTTGCCGCCGATATGGATCTGCTCGCCCATCAGCATCTCCCAGATGATGCCGACGGCCCCCTCGTAGGCGGCCGTGACGTCACCGATGCTGATATCGAGCATTTTCACCCCGGGACGCTGCCCGCCAGCATTTTGGGTCGGGTCCACAGAGATCGCCGGTCTCGTAGTACGCCGTCGCCCGGCATCCCCAGCAGACGGCACTCTGCTCGCATTGGGTGCAGGAGGAAGAGTCCGGGCCCGGCTGCCTCATCCCCGAGAAGAACAGTTCGCTCCTGTGATCGCTGACGATCTCGTGCAGCGGCCGGTCTCTGATATTGCCGAATCCCTTCCGGATGACCGAACAGGGCGTAACGTCGCCGTCCACCGTCACGCAGACCACGCTGCCGCAGTAGAATTTGTTGACGTCCATCGTCCCAAACGAGTGGGACGAACCCGGATAACAGATCGCGTCCCGTGCCAGGCAGGCATCGCGGATCTCCCCGGGCGTCGGCACCCATTCCTGACGGTGACATGCCTCGCCGACCGTGCAGATCTGCGTCAGGCAGATCGTCATCCCGACCTCCTCGCCGAAATACCGCATCGTCCTGACAAGGTCGCCCCCGGCGAGCGGCCGTGCGAACGTGATGCAGTTGATAAGCTCGCCCGCGGGTTTGCCGGAGGCTTGAAGGATCTCGATGCCGCGAAGGATAGCCTGGATCTTTTTCCCCGCATCCCCATCGTGAAGA
Organism: Methanomicrobiales archaeon HGW-Methanomicrobiales-2; assembly: GCA_002839645.1. Lineage (GTDB taxonomy): Archaea > Halobacteriota > Methanomicrobia > Methanomicrobiales > Methanoculleaceae > Methanoculleus. The sequence continues at coordinate 25,684 of PGYL01000026.1, forward strand.
AGGGCGTAGACGGCCGGGTCAAGGGTGTCCAGGTGCACGGAGATGAAACCCCCTTCTGTTGTGGCGACAGCGCGCTCCGCAACCTCCGGGTCGGCGAACGGGATGCCGCTCGACCAGATGTTGTTGACAAAACCGAGATCCCGGGCGAGGAGTGCGAGATCGTACCAATCCTCGCGAACCAGGGGATCGCCCCCCAGCCAGTCGACGGCTTTCACGTCCATCGTCGCCGCCGAGGCGAGAACAGCGGCGATATCGTTCTGGGAGAGTTCCCTGACCCGGGCGGGATCGCCAGGAGCGTAGCAGTAGCGGCATCTCTGCGGGCAGGCAAGGGTCGACTCGATCTGCAGGGAATAGACCCGTTCTTCCTCGAAATATCGCACCGTCTCTCCCACAGCAGGATGAAGGCAGCCCCGGGCGATGGCCGTATCGACATTCCGTCCTCTCTCATTCGTGGCGGCAGCCTTGCGGAACACACCCCATCATGAGCATCATCATATAAGTGGCTGACGGAGATACGACCTCCACGGGAGGGCTTTTGCATATGCTCTCGATCATCACGCCGGTGCTCAATGAAGAGGAGAACATTGCTGCGTTTCTGGCCCACATCGACGATCTCGCGGACCCGGTCGAGTTGATCGTCGTCGACGGCGGGAGCACGGACGATACACGCAGAGCCCTCAAAGCGGCAGCGAGCGCGTTCTCCCATAGCCTCAGTGTGCTCTCCTCCCCGCCAGGAAGGGCCGTCCAGATGAACGCCGGAGCCCGGCACGCCACGGGGGCCGTTCTGCTCTTCCTCCACGTCGACTGCAGGATACCGCCGGATGCCCCGAAGGCGATCCGCCGGGCACTGGAGCAGGAGGGGGTGATTGGCGGGGGATTTTATCACGCGTTCGCGAGCCGCGATCCCCTGCTACGCCTGACGAGCCGGTTTGGGAACCTGCTGGCAGCGAGGACGCAGACCTTCTTTGGGGACTTCGGCATATTCGTAGAAAAAGTGGCTTTCTTTGCGATCGGCGGATACGAGCCGCTTCCCTACCTGGAGGACGTGGAGTTCTCGCGGGCGGCGCGCCGGCACGGGAGGCTCGTCCAGGTCGACCGCCCCATCACCGTATCGCCGCGGCGCTATCTCCGGGTGGGGAAGTATCGCCTGAGCGCCGTATATATCCTGGTGATGCTCCTTTATATGGTCGGCATCCGGCCGAAGCTCTTCATCCGCTACGTCGTCGAGAAATAGAACGAGGTGTCCGGGTCCGGCGTCTTACGCCTCTCTCTTCAACGGGACCGGTTCACGATCGTCCACCCACTTTCCCAGGAACGACTGGAGGTAGACGCCGAAGAAGGCGCAGAAGAGGCCTCCGATTGTCGCGAAGATGATATACTTTACACCGACGTCGGTCGTTATAGGAAACCCGGCGATGTCGCTGATCGAGAGGATGTAGATGCTTGCACCGTAAGCGATGGTCCCTATCGCCAGCACGAAGAACGGCAGGGCGACCACCCGCTGGATTGCCTCCCGCTCGTTTAAGAAGACATCGATGATCTTTCCTACCGATGCAACCAGGCCGGCGGCGGTGAACCAGGCGATCGAGCCGTAGATGAACGCAAGGACCTGAAAGAAGATGCCGAACGAAGAATAGTATTCGAGGAGGCTTATGAGCCCGAGGACAACGCCGACGATACCCAGCAGTATTGCGGTGATGTATGAGACGAAGGTGAACCTGCCGCCATGCAGCGACGTCCGGAGCGAGTTGATCAGATACCCGAAGACTTCGTCGATCCCGATACCCTTGAAGAGCAGATAGGTCCCGATGATACCGACGACGACGATGGTTGCGCCCTCGGGGTATCCCAGCAGGTATCCGACTGCGTAAAGGAGCATGGCAAGACCGAGCGGTACGAGCACGATCTTCGAGACTTTTGGATCGTCGAGAAGACGCCTGAGGATGTAGTACGTCCCCTCGAGGTTCGGCATCTGGTTGACCACGACCCTCCGCACACTGCTGACCGGCACCCGGGACTGGATGATCGGCAGGACATACTCGTCCTCAGCACCGTCCGTCACCAGAATGCAGGCTGTAGAATTTGTCGTGGAGAGGATTGTATCGAGACTGGACGCTACCCGCCGATCTCCCTCGAGCAGGTTCATATGGTTGCCGCAGATGACGGCGATGGCAACCTCTTCCCCCCGCCCGGTGAGTTCATCATAGAGTTTGATCGTCTCGAAGATCGCGTTGATGTCGGAGTCCTCGGGATCAATCAGAGCGAGTGATGTCGCCGCGTGGAGGCATGCCTCCCTGCCCACGATGGGGCCATCGATCCGGGCTTTGAACCCGAGATCATCGTCGCGATCGACACAGAGGACGAGCGTCCGCTCTTTTACCATTGAATAGACATCTCCTCGAATCTATTAAATAATTTGCAGCGGCCGGTAAAAAAGTATTAGATGAGTTTTGCACGCTGAAGCAGGAGCAGGTCGTCGGTCGTGATCTTTTCACCCTCACGGAACATCTGGAAGACACGTTCCGCTTCTTTCCTGACGGCTTTCTGCTCTTTGGTGACTTTGGTCTTTCTGGTCTTCTTCCGCAGACCCGAGATCACCTTGTCATAATCCCGGAGTTCCTTCTGGCAGGTGATGAACTGCTTGTGCTCTTCATCCGCCGACTCCTGGGCTTCAACGAACTGCTGGTGGGCAGAATCGGCCTCCTCGCGGGACTTGTCGGCCTTCCGGTAGGACTCTACCATCAGGTCGTGGTGCTGCTGTGCAGCCTCGGCCTTCTCGGTCACTTCCTTGTGGATGTCCGAGGCCAGCCTGCGAAACTCACGGGCATCGGTGAGTTTCGTCCGCATCTCCTTGTTCTGCTCGAGTTCAGCTTCCTGGTCCTTGGCCGTCGCCTTGAGCTGCTTGATCTTGTCGATCAGTTCGCGCTCTTTATCGGTGCTGTAGACCTCGGTCTGTTGCTTGAACTCCAGGTGCTCGATCTGCTTCTGCAGTTCCTTGATGCCCCGGTTCTGGAGGTTGCCGTGCTCTTTCTTGAAGGACTCGATCTCTTCGAAAAGCGTGTTTGCCTTGTCGTTGAAATCGTTCCTCTGGTCTTTTAACGCCTGGACTTCCTCGTTGATCTTGTCCCGCTGCTCCTTGTGCTGCTGGGCCTCCTCGACGAATTCGCGGGTCTGCGTATTTAACGTGTTGCGTTCGCGGGCGTTTTTGCTGGCAAGCGCGTTCAACTCGTTGCGCCGGTCTTTGTGTTGTTCAGACTCCGCAAGGACTTTTTTTCTCTTCTCAATCAGATCGTTCAGCATTCTCTACCAATCCTCGACATTCGGTACCTGTCTCATATCCCCACCAGCGGGGACCGCTCCCATTGCGCTGCAGGGATGCCCGAGGCTTATGTAGCGGCTACACCACAAGAAAAGACGTTTCCGGACCCGGCAATCGAGACCGTCGTTCATCTGTCTGCTCATGTGTTCAACCTCGGTACTTGGCAATCGCAGACCCGCAGGTTCTGCGCCCTGCACAATACACCCCGTGCTGGAGGGATTATACAAGAACGTCTATAATTCAAACGTCATCTGTACTATTAAGTATTTCGCAGGGGGTGCGAAGGGCACACCGCCGCCGGGCGGTTTTGACCAAAAAGGTATGGGAAGAGGGTATGGAGTATTAGAGGAAGTCGATGAGGTGCCCGCTCGGGGCATCCCCGGCAATGCGCCTGCCGGCAGGTGCGCCGGATCGCTGTGTTGCCGGTTCGTAGGTGCGGTGACTTCCGAGGATCTGTGCACTTTTTACGCCGGTCATGACTGCCATGACGCGAACTCTTCCCTCATAATCGCTGTTGACCCGTGCTCCCCAGATGACGTCCGCATGGGGGTCGAGTTCGTAGGTCAGAGAGCTCGCGATCTCCTCGGCGTCCTGGAGGGTCAGGTCGTTGCCGCCTGTGATGTGGATGAGGCTTCCCGTTGCTCCGCGGTAGTCGATGTCGAGCAGGGGGTGGTTCAAGCACTCGTGGACGACGCTCTCGGCTTTGTTCTGCTGCTTGCTCTCGCCGACAAGCATTACGGCGACGCCCCCCTTGCTCATGATGGCACGCACGTCTGCGTAGTCGATGTTGATGAGCGAAGGCTCCGTGATCGTCTCGCTGATACCCTTGACGGTCTCCGCGATGAGCTGGTCCATCACCGAGAATGCCTGGCCGAGCGGGAGGTTCGGCACGTACTTGATGAGGCGGTTGTTGTCGAGCACAATCACCGAGTCGGCAGAGGCCGAGAGTAATTCAAGCCCTTCTTCCGCACGAAGAAGCCGGGCTTTCTCGACCTGGAAGGGATAACTGACCATACCGACGACGATGGCCCCCTGTTCCTTGGCTATCTGCGCGACAACGGGGGCTGTTCCCGTACCGGTACCTCCGCCCATACCGGCAGTGATGAAGACAAGGTCTGCGTCACAGAGCAGGGTCTCCAGGGTTGGTCGGGCCATCTCGGCTGCACGCCTGCCGACGTCCGGGAACCCACCGGCTCCAAGGCCTTTGGTGAGCGACTTGCCGACGAGCACTCGCTTGTCGGCCTGGATCATATCCAGGTGCTGCTTGTCCGTGTTGATGGCGATTGTCTCCGCACCGTTGACCTGCATGTGGTACAGCCGGTTGCCCGTTTTTTTCCCTGCACCGCCGCATCCTACGATGACAATACGCGGCTGGCCGAGGATGTCATCTTCCTCCGCCGAGTCCGTCTTCAGGAATTTCTCCCGTTCTGCATGTTTTAACGCCTCGTTGATGATCGTCTGCATCAATATTACCTCCTAAACTTTGAATGAAATCTGGTCGGCCTCGCGTAGAACCCGGTTTCCATGCCTCTCGAGAAGCCCCCTGACTGAATACCGCACAGCCTCCGATACTGTGGGGAATTCGCCAGCTTCCACCAGCCTCTCGAGCATCTCAACCTGCTGCCGGGGCAATCTGATAGTTATCCGATCCATCATTTCAATCACTCATATCTGACATTTAGCAGCCTCTTGTCTGCCGTTTGTCAGACATTCGTAATCTTTTCGTCTGACTGCATCAGATAAGCCATAATAATATCCGTATTATATATATATCTTCCGATGTGAATTCCTGCCCGACATAACGGTTTTATGGATAGCGGCCGACAACGTATCCTCAAAGGGTTGCCACTGACATGAGAGAAAATCTCCCTAAAAAGGCGGAACATGGTGGCCGGGTGCGCTGGCATCGCACCCGGGAGAGAGGCGAGCTGCTCGATTTCAGCGCGAATGTGAACCCATATCCTCCGGATATTGCCTGGAAGCCGGATCTCTCGATACTGAAAGATTACCCGGATGACCGGTATGAGACACTCAAAGAGGTGATCGGCAGGACATTCGGGCGCGATGCGGCAGAGGTCACCGTTGGCAACGGATCCGTCGAGTTGATCCGCGCGTTCTGTTCCGCCATGCTCGGGAACGGAGATACCGCCTGTATCAACCCCCCGACGTTTGCCGAGTATGCGATGGCGGTCAGGCTTGCCGGTGCCCGGTGCACTGTCGATGGCAACGGGGCCGCTGTTTTATTCCTCTGCAACCCGAACAACCCCACCGGAAAACTGTATGCCCGCTCCGAAGTCCTCAACCTGCTTGCCGCGGTCGCCGGGCAGGGAACGTGCCTCTTCCTCGACGAAGCGTTCATCGAACTCTCCGACCCGCGCCAGAGCGTCGTCGACGTCTCCCATGAGAACCTCTTTGTGCTGCGTTCCCTGACAAAGAGTTTCAGCGTGCCGGGCATCAGATTTGGATACGGGTTCGGCACGCCCGAACTCATCGAAAAGGTAGAGACGGTGCGCCTTCCCTGGACCGTGAATGCGTTCGCCGAGTCCTTTGCGATCGAGGCCTTCCGGCACTATGACAGGCTCGAAGAGTCGAGAGCGAAAATTGCCCGGGAACGGACCTGGCTCTCCGGCTGCCTGGATACCCTTGGCCTCACGTACGAGCCTCCGTCTGCGAACTATATCCTATTGCAGGTCCCGATGGAGGCGGAGGTGCTGGTCGCGGGGCTCCTTTCCCGCGGCATCCTTGTCCGGGACTGCAGGTCGTTTGGGCTTCTCCGTCACATCCGCGTGGCCGTACGGACCCACGAGGAGAACCGGCAACTCATCGAGGCGCTCGAAGCATGCTTGCCCTGATCATGGCCGGGGGAGAGGGGTCCCGGCTCCGGATGGGCGAGAAACCGCTCGTTACCATCTGCGAAAGACCGATGCTCTCCTACGTCATCGATGCCTTTTCGTCCGCAGGGCACGAGGTCGTCGTGGTCGCCTCGCACAAAACACCGTTCACCAAAAACTGGTGCCGGGCAAGGGAGATCCTCCTCTACGAAGCCGAAGGGCTCGGGTATGTCGAGGATATCGATGCGGCGGCGGCGGATCTCGGGGAAGAAGGAACGCCTTTCTTCACCTGCGTATCCGACCTCCCCTGTCTTGCGCCCGATATCATCGCCGCCATCGAGGACGCCTGGCGCCGGGCGGGGGTGCCGGCATGCTCGACGTGGGTGCCCCGCGCTCTCTGCGAAGAGCATGGCTGCCGCACGCAGTACACGGAGACGGTCGACGGCACGCCGGCCTGCCCTGCAGGGATCAACATCCTGACGGCGGGCGATCTCGACGGGCCCCAGGAAGAACTGCAGTTCCTCCTGCGCGACCGGAGGCTCGCCTTCAACATCAACACGCGCGAAGAACTGGCGCTGGTGCAGGAGTACCTCTGCCGAAAGTTGGATGAGTAGGTCTGCGGTTGTGCCGGGGCCATGCTCCTGCACGATTGAAGACTTTCAGCCCCGCCGAAAGGAAGAAGCACCTAAGGTGCGAGGTGCAACTGTCGGAACAACAGGAGTTAGTGAAGGTCGAAGATCTTCGCTATGAGGCAAACAGAGTAATCAAAACGGGAAAATATCACGGTGTAGTGGACCGTGGGACTATCACCATGTGGGGAGGGGCTGACGGGGAGGGGGGAGCATCCCCCCTCCCCTGTCTCTACTCGTCAACTGACGTCTACAACCCCCACCCCGCCCGGCCTCCGGCCTCCTCCCCCGCCCCCCGGGCGGGGGCAGTCATGGCGATACCCCCTCGAAATCCGTGTCTGGGACGCAGCCGATGACTCTCCTGAGAGCGTCTCAGTAAGGCCGAAATTTGAGCGCCGAAGTTTTTCCCACCCTCGGGGCCGGTGCGCGGCGATGCCCGCCCGGGGCTGCTCGCCATCACCGATCCGGGCAGGCGGAGGTGACGCTCTGGAGAGCGGATACCAGCAGCCGGCACGCGGGGAAACTGTATTATCGGACCATCACCAATCCCTATATATGGAATCCTGCCGGGAAATCGAACTAGAGGGTCATATCATCGACTCAGGCATCATGACTCTCGTGTTCGATAGGATCATGGATATGGGGGGAGAATTCGAGATCCTCACGTTCAATGTCGGGAAGCAGAAGACGGACACCAGTTACGCGCGGCTGCGCGTGGCGGCGCCCACCGACTGGCAACTCCGCGCCATCCTCTCCGAGCTGCATCGGCTCGGCGCACGCACCCCCGAGATCAGCGACGTCACCCTCGTACCGGCAGAGGGCGACCGGATCCTTCCGAAGGGGTTCTACTCGACGACCAACCACCCGACCTTCGTAAAATACCAGGACGAATGGCTGCCTGTCGAGCGTATCGAGATGGACTGCCATATTGTAGTCGACGAGAAGGAGAAGCGCGCGTTCTGCACCCCGATATCGAAGATCAAGGCCGGCGACGCCGTCGTCGTCAGCGAGGCCGGGGTCCGGGTCGTCTACCCCGAGCGGCCGAGGAAGGTCAGTACGTTTGAGTTCATGCACGGGACCGTCTCGTCGGAGCGGCCGAGCGAGGCGATCATCGCGAAGATCGCCCACGAGATCCTGGAGATGAAAAAGAAGGGGGAGAAGATCGCGCTTGTCGGCGGCCCTGCCATCGTCCATACGGGAGCGGCCGACGCCCTTGCGAAGATGATCCGTGAAGGCTACATCGATGTCCTCTTTGCAGGCAACGCTCTCGCCACTCACGACATCGAGTCCAACCTCTTCGGCACGTCGCTCGGGATGGACGTCAAAACGGGTACGCTCATCACCGGCGGCCACAAGCACCACATCTGCGCCATCAGCGAGATCATGCGTGCCGGGTCTATCAAGAACGCGGTCGACCAGGGGGTCGTCACCGGGGGGATCATGTACGAGTGCGTGAAGAAGGGCATCCCGTTCGTGCTCGCCGGCTCCATCCGGGACGACGGACCCCTCCCCGACACGATCACGGACGTCGTGGAGGCGCAGGACGCCATGCGCCGTCATATCCACGACGTCGGGATGGTGGTGATGGTCGGGACGCTCCTCCACTCCATCGCTGTGGGAAACTGCCTCCCTTCATACGTCAAGACCGTCTGCGTCGATATCAACCCCGCATCGGTGACAAAATTGATGGACCGGGGGACGACGCAGGCGATCGGTGTCGTGAGCGATGCGGGAACGTTCCTCCCCCTGCTTGAGAAGCAGCTGAAGGAACAGGAGAAGTGCTAGCGGGTGAGCGGCATACAGAACGGCTCTTCCTGATCCAGCACGAACTCCCACTCTTCTTTGCACCCGCACTCCGTCTCTTTTAAGGCACGCAGGAGCCCGACATCGCCGGTCAGCGAGTAGTCGCCGATCCCTTTCACGATCGGGCCGTCACAGGCACCACAGTTGTGCGGCCCTCTCATCTGCCCGCCGCCGACGGGGTCGCAGAGGATATGCACCGGTGAAGCGATCAGCACGTCAAGGACGCTCCAGAGGTACGGCGGTCGGGATGCCTGCTGTTTCCAGAGCCGTTCGACCTCGGTCCTGCTCTGGACGGTGCAGAGGTTCATGGAGATGCTGTCCGCAACGGAGGCAATGTCCTTGATGGAGCGTATCATGTCGTCGCGCGCCTCGCGCTCGGTCAGGAACGGCGGTTTCATCAGCAGGTAGGCTTTCATGCCCGCGCCGGCGGCGTGCGCAACCGTTGCGGCACGGAGGAAATCGGCGTAGGAGAACCCTTTGTCGATGCTCCTCTCCCTGATGAGGTCGTTCGTGGTCTCAAGGCCCACGGCAACAGAGAGCGGTCGTGTCCAGGTGCCGGTATCGATGCCCTCGCGGAACTCCCGGAGCGCATCAAGCTCGACGTATTCGGGCCGTGTCTCGGCGATCACGACCTTGCCCCGGAACGCCTCCGCGACGGCGCGCCGGACGATAGGGGGCACCTCGTCGGGATCGAAGAAACTCCCCGACGTGAAGATCTTGAGCACCTGATAGTCCTCGTCGGAGAAATTCTCTTTCACCCAGCGGACCTGGCGGATCATCCGTTCGGCAAGTTCGTCCCGGGGGAGGTCCGGGTAGCGCTCGTGCCGGTAGCCGCACATACGGCACCGGTTCCAGGAACACCCGCCACTCCGAAAGATAACCGTCAGCGTATCGAGGATCTGCCCTTCATAAAGGTCTTTCCCGCGCCAGGACGCCAGCGGCTTCTCAGTCAATTTGGATAGCATTATACCTCATATTCGTTGATGTACTGGTATGAAAAGGATCGCATGGCTGACGCTCATCGCTGCGATGATGCTCGTCAGTACGGCATCAGCCGCGTACGTCGCAATCAGTGCTCCACAGACGGTATACGTCGGCGAACCGCTCGAAGTCACCGGCACCACGACCGTAGGGGGGCTCCCCAGGCCTTCGCTCAACCCCGGGTTCAGCACGGAGGTTGTCCTGTACCATGCCAAGTACACAAAGACCGAGATAGACCGCAAGAGGATCGTCGTCCAGGAGGACGGTTCGTTCTCCGCGGAATTCGAGACCGCCGGTCTTGAAGCCGGGACATACTCGATCGAGATCATCGATCCTACGCTGTCCACCTTCGGGGGCAGTTCGACGAAACAGCGGATGGTCACCCTGGTCGACCGGTCCGGGAGTCTCACGATAACCTCTCCGCTCAACCAGGACTTCGACGGCACCCTCGATCTCCGGGGCACGATCGCGGATCTTGGTGATGCGGGCGTCCAGATCGAGGTCGACCACGACGGTGCCGTCGTCTACGGGCCGAAGTACGTCGCGACCGATAAGAACGGGGCGTTCTCTACGGAAGTGCCCATCTCCGCCGGGGGCTCGTACGAGATCGCCTTCTCCGACGCCAAAGGCTACATCGGCAGCGTCGTAGTTGTGGTGACCGGTACCCCGGGTCCGACGCCGACGCAGGCGATGATATCGGCCAGTGCCCCCGCCACACGCTCCGCCCCGGCGTACTTCGAGGTCGACACCCGGAGCGGCACGGTGACGATCGCAACCTCGGCCGGGATCGACTGGGTGGTCGAGTATATCGACGAGGATGACAACCACCGCAAAGTGAACGAAAAGGGTATGCTCGAGCCCGAGACCGCAGAGATTGCCTCACGGGGAGGCCCGGTCTATGTCAAGGTCTACCCCATGAGTTTCAACGACAGCGGAACGGTGCAGGTCTCGGCCTCGAATGCCGACTCGGTCAGGGTGAGCCAGACCGCGCCCGGTCTCTTCGGGGACGCGACCCCCACCCCCGCCCAGGCTGCGCCGGTCCCGGTGATGCTGGCACTCCTCGCGCTCCTCGTGGTCGTCCTGGCACGTCGGGGATGAACAACCTTTTTTTATCCGCCGACTAATAGATAACGGCGAGCCGGGATAGTCTAGTCCGGGAAGGCGGTGGCCTTGAAAGCCACTGGTGCCTGGCACCTCGGGAGTTCAAATCTCCCTCCCGGCGCTCAGTGTTTATATCCGAACCGCGGCGGAAAGCGTGGCACCTTTTTTCTGATCTCTTTTCATGCAGAGCGTGCCCCCTATTCTCCCGGAGCCTATGCGTAAACCTGCTCTATAAACGCGAGAAAGATAGTGCTTGAGACCATCACAGCCGGCGCCTCACTCCTCCCGGATCCAGCCCTCCCGCACCCACCGCTCGTACCCGTCCGGTCGCCAGTCCCGGTTCGCCCGCACTATGTCGGCAAAATATTTCCGGTTCTCCGCCATCTCGGCCTCCTGGTCAGGGTATCGCGGCCGATCGCTGATGACAAGGACGAGCTGCCGCCCGAGATCGCGTGCTGCCGATTCTGCCCGGTCGATTGCCGCCGGGTCCGTGGTTCAGGTAGTCGACGACCGCGTCGCCTCCTGATTCCTGCGTGGTCGCGAGACTGCAGCCGTATTTCCCGGCGAAGTTCTGGTAGTGAATGGCGTCCGCCAGCCGGTCGATAAAGACCTTCATCTGTCCGCTGACGTTGTCGACGTAGACCGGCGAGGCGAGCACCAGCCCGTCGGCGTCCAGCATCCGGTCGTACGCGGCGGAAAAATCGTCGGCAAAGACGCACGTCCCGTCCAGGCTGCAACTCTCGCAGGCGGTGCAGGGGACGATCTGCAGATCGGCGAGATCGATGAGGTCAACCCCGGCACCGGCTTCTTTAGCCCCGGCAAGCACGAAGCTTGCAAGCCTTCTCGTCCTGCTCCGCATCCCCCGCGGACTTCCCACAACTGCAGCGATCTTCACTCTTCCGTCACTTCCTAAGGAAGCGTTGGCTCCGATGCGGGAAAAATGTACGGAACCGGGAGGCAGCCCATCCACGAGACGGTGCGCGAACGTACGGGAGATGGTTGGTGATTAGCATATCCATACACAGATTTTCGTTGGCTATCGCCACTGGGGGAGGCGGCTCGCGGGGAGGGGGGAGCATCCCCCCTCCCCTGTCTCCACTCCTAAGCTGATGTCTACAACCCCCACCCCACCCGGCCTTCGGCCTCCTCCCCCGCCCCTTTGGGGCGGGGGCAGTGCATGGCGATATCTCCACGGTCCACTGTACGGGACTTTTCACGAACCCAAACGGTTCTGTCGATCGCCTACATAGGCGCTACCTGCGGCACAAGAGAACCTGGGAGAAGGCCGTGGATATTGCCCATGGCAGATTCCGGCAGGATTCCAAAAAAGTTAACTTGCGGGGGTGAAGGGGACGGAGCGGGAAGTCCCCGATCTTCAGGCCGGGGATGAAAGCGGCGCCCCTTTCCCAATTCACTTTCACGCCGCAAGGATAACGTCTATCTCGTCATCCAAAGAATCTACAGTGCCTATGCTTATCTCCTACAAGTATCGGGCATATCCGGATGCAACCGTAGAACCACGATTGCATGAGGCGCTCGATACCTGTCGGTGGCTCTACAACACACTTCTCGAAGAATGTACTACCGCGCGGGAGCACGGGCTCACTCCGACGATGCGCGGAACACAGGCGCGGATCGTCACGCTGAAAGATGAGAATCCATTTCTGAAGGGCGTATACTCGAAAGTGCTCCAGATGGTCAACTATACCCTCTGGAGCAACATCGCCGCTCTCTCCCAGACAAAGAAGAGAGGACGGAAGATTGGCAAACTCCGGTTCAAGAGCGCATTCCGGTATCGGACGCTCAACTACAATCAGTCCGGGTTCAAGATCGACCGCGAACAGAGCACGATCACGTTCTCGAAGATCGGAGCACTTCCGTTCACCATGCATCGACCGTATACCGGGAAGGTGAAGAGCGTCCTGATCACCCATTCAGGGGATCGATGGTATGTGATCGTTCAGGCGGAACAGAAGGCCTCCGAACCGAAGAGAGAGGGACGATCGGTCGGGATCGATCTCGGTCTGAACTCGTTTGCAGTCGATAGCGACGGGGCAGTGATCGAGAACCCCCGGTTCCATGAGCACTCGCTGAAGAAGATCAAGAAGTTGCAGCAGAGCATTACTCGGAAAAAACGGTTCTCGCAGAACTGGAAGAAGGCAAAGAGGAAACTGGAGAAGGTCTATGATCATATCACGAACCAGAAGAGAGATTTCCTGCACAAACTCTCCCGCCAGTATGTTGACACCTATGCAACGATCTGCGTTGAAGACCTAAATATCAAGTATCTCAAAGAGAAGGGTAAATCTCGCGGGCTTCGCAGGAGTATTCACGATGCTTCATGGGGACGATTCTATTCTTACCTCGCGTACAAGGCTGAAAGCGCTGGTACGACGTTCATTCAAATCGATCCCCGCGACACGACACAGATGTGCTCGAACTGCGGAAGCATCGTGAAGAAAAGTCTCTCCGAGAGAGTCCACGAATGCCCGTACTGTGGGTTTGTTGCCGATAGAGATTACAATGCTGCGGTGAATATCCACCGCGTGGGGATGGAACAGCCCTTTGGGCCTGTGGAGATAATACCTCTACGTCACATCGCTGTGACGCAAGTGTTGTCCATGAAGCAGGAAGCCCCGCCCTTCAGGGCGGGGTAGTTCACAGAATCTTCTCCCCGGCCTTCGGACCGGGAGAGCACTCGTAGACCTCCCGGATCTTCATGATGAGGAGGTTCTTTGCCGGTGCCTGTGCCATCTTCGAGTGGACGGTGAACTGCATCTTCTCAAACTCCGGCCCGCTGGACCGGACCTCGACGTCGCCCTTGACCTGGAAGCAGCCCTTCGTCTCGGGCCCCCAGACGTAGACGGAGACCTTCGGGTTCTCCCGGATGTTTGCAAGTGTCTTCTTCATGAAGTTGTCCGCGATCCAGATCGTCTCGTCGTCGACGAGTTCCACGAACCCGATCGGCACCACGTTCGGCCACCCGTCTTTTGAGGCTGTAGCGACCGGGAAAGCCTTCATCGTCCGAAACGCCGTCTTCATCTCTTCAGTAAGTGCAACCATCAGTTTCCACCAATACAGACTCTCGATTACAGGTTTATATAGGTCCTGTAGAACAAAGGGATGTGATGGTTGCCCCGGGGATTTTGAGTCCGGTGGCATGTTGCTTTACCCGGCACAGTCTGCGGAGGGCTCCACGGCGAGTGAGGGACCGGTCACGGCTCAAAGTCCGCCACGACGGCGGAGTGGTCGCTCAACCCCTGCCCGCGCAGGTCGTGCAGGTACCAGCACGCCGTCGGGTTGAGGCACGCAGACGCGAAGATGTGGTCGTAGCGCTTGCACTTCGGGACATCCTCGGGCCCGCGGTCGGGGCACCAGCTGTACTCCCTCGCCTGGTAGCCGTGCAGCCTCCGGAAGACGTCGGAGAGGTCGTACTCCGCAAGGCCGGGAAGGACGTTCATCTCGGCGTTATACCACCACTTCCTCGGCCGCCCGAGGTACTCGTCACTCTCGGTTATCGTGGTATAGGTCCCGTCCGGGAGGATATCGCGGTAGAAGGGAACGATCGTCCCGTCGGGGAGTTCCGCCTCCGGGATGTGGAGGTCCCCGCAGAGGATCCGCGGTCTCGCCGACCTGACGGCAAGGCGCCGGTAGATCCCGACCAGTGTCTCTGCCTTGGCGATCTCGTTCCTCCGGGTGCCGATCGCCGTGGGGACATGGGCGTTGTGGACCTCGAACTCACCTGCGGGTGCGCTGACGACGGCGGAGACCACCCGCTGCCTCCACGGGATGTCGAATTCGAGCGGGTTTAGCGGCGTGAGGGGATACCTGCTCGCGATCAGGCATCCGGAGTCCTTTGCTTCGCCGGGGGGTGAGCACTGCTCGTTGAGCCGGGAGACGCTGTACGCGAACTGGAACGGATCGCTTGTACCCCGTGCGCGGAGATCGTTTAACCGCTCGGCCATGTACGCCACCCGCGCAATCTCCACCAGCGCAAGGCTGTCGACGGAGTAGAGCAGCCCGAAGTTCTCCAGTTCCTCCCGGAAGAGCGGCAGGGCCCGGTCCGTCACCTCCTGGAAGGCGACGATGTCCGGGGAGTGCTGGCAGACCGCCTCGACTTTCTTCTCCACGCTCTTGGTACCGGAGCGAAAGAGATCCACGTTCCATGAAATGAGCCGCATATGCGTGACATTGCGCGTTGGCGTTCCATGCTCATTAAGACATCGAGTTTAGAACTGTGCTGCAGGACCAGTCCTGGGTGTTTGAGCAGTCTGCCGCAGAGCACATGCAAAAAAGGGTGGGAACTTCCGGGCGGCACCGGCCTCCCGGCTCAGGGACCGTTCCCTGCACGATCCCCGCGCCGGAAGCGCCCGGTGCTGTTTCGCCCGCGGGCAGGGAAGTCTCTCCAGGCGGGCCTACCCATACAGAATGCCGCTTTCATTCGTTCCTCCTTGCGGCGTTATCTCTCCTTCCGGTGTTATTTCTCCCTGTGGCGTCACCTCCTCTTCAGGTGTTATCTCCTCCTCCAGTGCCACCTCTGGTGTTATCTCCCCTTCCGGTGTCACCTCTGGCGTTATCTCCTCTTTCGGTGTCACCTCTGGCGTTATCTCCTCTTCCGGTGTTATCTCCTCCTCTGGCGTCACCTCCTCCTCCGCAACCGGTGGCACGAGTCCCGCGTTCCAGCCAGTCTGCTCCTCGCCCGGAGCGAGGTAGAACTGTGCCGTCGTACCGGTGGCGGGATCGGCGATGCTGTCCCCGCCTGCTGGACTGAAGGTGTAGCCCTCCGGCGGCGTGAAACGCACGGCGTAGGGCCCGGCGACAACATCAGTAAACCGGTAGGCCCCGGCCTCATCCGTCATCATCGTCCTGGCATCCGCACCACTCGCGTTAATGAGGGTCACCGCAATCTCCGCAAGACCCATCTCGCCGGCATCCCGGATCCCGTTCGCGTCCATCGCGGGTGAGGTCCTCTCCTGTCAGTTCGAAGGGCCCGGTCCGGCCGGTCTCCGGGAAGAAGTCGCTGTCCAGCATGTCATCACCGGCGTCCGGCGCAACAAAGGTGAATCCTTCAGGCGGCATGACCTCGACGATGTAGGTCGTGCCGACCACGCCCTGCAGGGTGTAGTATCCCTCCTCACCAGTCGTGGTCTCGACGGCGGCTCCGGCCGCATCCGTGACCGGGCTCTCGTTCTCGTAGAGGAGCCACACACGTACCCCGGGTATCCCTTCTTCGCCCTCGTCCTGGAGGCCGTTCGCGTTCGTGTCGTTCCAGACGAAGTCGCCGATGGTGGCGTTCTCTTCAACTGGTCCTATAACAGTCGTCACGTTCGCCCCGGCATCCCAGTCGGGCTGCGTCTCGTTCTCGGCGAGCGTGATGTTCTCTGTCCTCCCCGTTGCCGGGTCGGCGTCGCTGTCAAGAGCGTCGTCGGAGCCCTGGTCCATCGATGTGAAGTTGAAGCCGTCCGGTAGTGTGAAGATCAGGTAGTAGTCACCTGCCGATAAGGCATTGAACTTGTAGGTCCCGTTCGCATCCGTTGTTGTTGAGTTAACGAGGGTCTCATTTACGCGGTAGAGCCCGGCGCCGGCATCAGCGATGCCCTCTTCTCCTGCGCCCTGGAGGCTGTTACCGTCGGTATCGTTCCAGACGAAACCGCTGATAGTGCTGTTTGCGGTTGTGTTCACCACCGGCGGTGCCTGCTGCCTGATCAGCCCGGCATCCCACCAGCACTGCCATTCTCCTGCCTTCAGGGTGATCCTGTCGGTCCTGCCGGTCGTCAGGTTTGCATCGCTATCCAGTCTATCGTTCCGGCCGGCATCCTTTATGGTGAATGCGTAGCCCTGCGGGAGGCTGAACCTGACGTAATAGTCGCCGGGTTTGAGACCGCTGAAGGAGTACCCCCTGGAAGTTGTTGTTTTGTTGGCGACCGTCCGCTGCCGCGCATCGAGAAGCGTGACGTTGACTCCTGGTATCACCTTCTCGCCTTTGTCCTGAATGCCGTTTGCGTTGGTATCGTTCCAGACGATATCGCCGATGCACCCGGTCTTTGGTGCGGGTTTCGGTTTCGGTGTCGGGGTGGGACACTGCACGGGGCAGACTCTCGGCGGCTTCGGCGGTTTTGCCGGCGGCTGCGTCACGGTCTTCTCAATTGTTGCGAGTTTCACGACCCAGGCATCGGTCTCCTGCGTGCCGTTCAGTTCCGTGTTGTTGAAGGTCCCGGCAAAGACGTACTCGGATGCCGCCGTCTGGATGACCGATGCGGCCCGATCACCGGGGTTCACGCCCCCGATCGTCAGGTCGCCCTCAACGGCCCCAAGGCTATCGAGTTTCACGACCCAGGCGTTGTTGTCGAGAGAGAGATTCCCGCTCCTGCCGGCAAAGAGATACCCGCTGTCGAGAGTGGCGATGATCGTCTCGGCCGACTCATTCTCGTCTGGGTTTCCGTAGGTCCAGTTCCAGACAACCTCTCCGTCTGGATCCATCTTGACGACCAGGGCGTCGTCTTCCGTAGTGTTGGGGGTGGTCCGGCTCATGTAACTCCCGGCGAAGACGAAGTCTCCGTCCGGAGCAAGGACGATCGAACGAGCAGTATCGTTCTCCGGCCCCCCGAAGGTCACGTTCCAGAGTTCGTTTCCGGAGGAGTTGATCTTCAGGATGAATGCATCCGTCCCGAACGACTCGAATGACTCCGTGCTTCCTGCAACACCGATCTCACCGGACCCGGTCTCAACAACGGCGTAGGCCGAATCGTTGCGTCCCGGTTCCCCGAAGGTCCGGGTCCACTCCTCGTATCCGGAACTGTTGAGTTTGATCACCAGGGCATCGGTATCCGGTTCGCCCCACATCGCTGTCTCACCCGCGATAATATAGCCGCCGTCCGATGTCCCGGCAGCAGCGAACGCCGAGATATTGACGTCCGGTCCGCCGAAGGTCTCATTCCAGAGGACCTCGCCCAGAGGAGTGAGTTTCATCACCCAGGCATCGGTATCCTTCCGGTTCTCTTCGGTGACATAGGTGAGTGTCCCCGCAAAGAGGAGATTCCCGTCCGAGGTATTGATCAGTGCGCGGGCTGTATCTTTTTCCGGACCGCCATAGGTCCTGTTCCATCGTTCATCGCCCGATCCGGTCCGATTTACCAGCCAGGCGTCTGTCTCTCCTGCACCGAACGACCCGGTCTCGCCGGCGAAGAGGTATCCTCTATCACCGGAAGCCTGAACGATCGAGTATGCAGAGTCGTTTGCACCTGGCTCTCCATACGTTGTATTCCATACCACGGAAATATCCACTGCGGCGGCACCGGCGATGGCCACCAGTGCACAGGACAGCAGTATGAAGACCAGAATGCTGCTCTTCTTTCCCATCATGTCAACTCCTTAAGCAGTTTGCCCTGGCAGCGAGTGTGTCGGAAGACTGTGGCTCAAGAGCGTTCGAGTTGTGGTGTGTGGGTGATCGGAGCAGCTATGGATGTCGTCTGGCCTCTTCTGGAATGGTAAAAGGAGCCCCGGGATTGTTGCATTTTCAGTTGTTCTTCTGTGAATTGGAGGTCGATGGGGTGACTGATACACCTTCTGCCTGTGATGAATGGATAATATCGTAAAATATATATTAATCTTACTATATTTTCCGTGCAGGGGCTGATCCGATCTTCGTTCCAGAAGCATGTTTTTCTTCGGCGCTACCGGGAATGCGACGACTGCAACCCTTCGTCTGGTTATTCACCGCCACTGCGAGGGCAGGAGAATGCCGGGACGGCCGCCACGTCACCCGCTCCGGCGCTCCGGTCCGATCCCCTGCGCGGCGCAGTGCTTATCGATAGCGTCGAGGAACCGCCTGCCGTAGCGCTGCAGTTTCCCCTCGCTGACGCCGTAGACCTGGAGGAGCGCAACGCCGGTGCCCGGGTAGCACTTCGCCATCTCCTTGAGGCTCCGGTCGTGGAAGACGACGAACGGCGGCACGTGCTCGAGGTCGGCAACGACCTTCCGGAGCTGGCGGAGGCGGAGGAAGAGGGTCTCGTCGTAGTCGTCCTCGACTTCCGGGGCGATGACGCCTTCCGGACGCGGCTCTGTGAGCGGCACCGGGAGGTCGCCCGCGACCACCGCCCGGCTCCGGTCGTTTAGCATGAGGACCGGGTACCGGCCGCCGGTAGACGTGATGAACCCCTTCATGACCAGTTCCTGGATGAAGAGCAGCCACTGGTCGCGGGTGTATCCCCCTGAGCCGTAGGCGTGGAGGGCGTCGTGCCCGTTCTCGCGGATTCTCGCGCTCTTCGACCCGGAGAGCACGTCTGCGATATAGGCTGCTCCGAACCGCTCCCCGACCTCGTGGATGCAGGCGATGATCGTCGATGCGACAGGAGTCCCATCAAAGACCTTCACCGGCGTCTCGCACCGATCGCATCCACCGCACCGCTCGTCAGGGTAGGTCTCGCCGAAGTAGGCGAGCAGAAACTTCCTCCGGCACCCGGTGGTCTCGCAGTAGTCAAGCATCGCCCCCGCTTTCCGGTAGGCTGCGTCTTTCCTGGCCGCATCAACGCATTCCTTCTCGATGATGTACTTGATCGTGTTGTAGTCGCCCCGGCTGTAGAAGAGGATGCAGTCGCTCGCCTCCCCGTCCCTTCCGGCCCGGCCGGTCTCCTGGTAGTAGGACTCGATATCCTTCGGGAGGTCGGTGTGGATGACAAACCGCACGTCGGGTTTGTCGATGCCCATGCCGAAGGCGACGGTGGCGCAGATGATCGAAGCGTCGCCGTGGGAGAAGGCCTCCTGGTTCTCTGCGCGGACGGCGTCGGGGAGGCCGGCATGGTAGGGGAGGGCCGAGAAACCCTTGCCCCGGAGCTTCTCCGCGAGGTCTTCCGTCGCCTTCTGGGAGAAGCAGTAGATGATGCCGGCGTCTTCCCGGTGCTCGTTTAAGTATGCGACAAGCCGCGGGAAGTAGCGGGCCTTCGGCACCACCCGGTAGGTGAGGTTCTTCCGGTTGAAGCTCCCGACGAACCGGGCGGGGTTCGAGAGAGCGAGCTGCACCACGATGTCGTTTCGGACGGCGGGGATGGCGGTCGCGGTCAGGGCGATGACGGGGACCGCGGGGAACCGCTCCTTGAGCACGCGGAGCCGGCGGTATTCAGGCCGGAAATTGTGGCCCCACATGGAGATGCAGTGCGCCTCGTCGATGGCGATGAGCCTGACGTCCGACTGGGCAAGGAGCGAGAGGAAGAACGGCTGCACAGCCCGTTCCGGCGAAACGTAGAGGACCCGGATGCGGCCTTCGCGGATCACCCGCTCGATGATCTTCTGCTCCCCGTAGCCGAGCGAACTGTTGAGCGTCGCCGCCCTGATGCCGTTTGCCCGGAGGCCGTCGACCTGGTCCTTCATCAGGGCGATGAGCGGTGAGACGACGACCGTAAGCCCACCAAAGACGAGGGCCGGGAGCTGGTAACAGAGGGATTTGCCGCTCCCGGTCGCCATGACGGCGAGGACGTCCTTCCCTGCGAGCACGGCGTCGATGGTCTCTTCCTGGTCGGGAAGGAACGACGTATAGCCGAAGTATTTCTCAAGAGCAGTGTGCTTTGCACCCATTGCGTCACGGAGTCCGATGTGATAGTACTGTTGGCCGGGGGCCGGGATAGTGTTTGTTGTCTCTCTGCCGTACCTGCAAGTGTATATCCGCGGGAACTGCATCTACTAAACAGATGAAGAACATCGATATGACGATTGAGCAAAATGTCCTCACCCTGCGCGTGGATCTCGGAAAAGAGTTCGGCGTATCGAAGAGCGGGAAGTCGATCACGATCGCCTCAACCGAGGGCAACGTCGCGTTGCCGGGGCACGAGGATATCAAGATCGGCTTGAACATCTACCGGAAGAAGTGAGCGGGCATCGGTTTTCTCCCGGCGCCGGCGGCTCCAGGGGCACGGATTTCCCCCGAATGTCGCCATGACTGCCCCCGCCTCAGGGGCGGGGTGTGACGGGCCATAGGGCCGGAGCATGAGCACCGCAGGTGCGGAGGAGGAGGCCGGAGGCCGGGTGGGGTGGGGCTGATGAGATGTGCGAATGGTTGCGCGAGACAGGGGAGGGGGAGACCCTCTCCCCGTCAGCCCCACCCCCAATGGCGATAGCCATCACGGTCCACTGCATGGGGACATGCTCGAGGAAAAAGATACCTTACATACTTCACGCCTGCCCCCGGGCGCACCGGAGCGTTCCCCCGATCACCCGGACGGGACAGCGGTCGCAAAGCGGCGACTTCCTGCAGATTGTGTTTCCGAGGAAGACGATCTGGGCATGGTAGTCGTTGAAGAGCGCTACGTCCTCTTCGAGGTTGTCGGCGAAGAGGCGTTGCATATGGTCATAGGACGCCCCTTCGGGGAGGAGGCCGTAGCGCGAGAATATCCGGCGGGTGTAGGCGTCGACGACAAAGACCGGCTTTCCGCAGGCATATAGCAGGATGGAGTCCACCGTCTCCTTCCCGAGACCCCGGAGAGCGAGCAGGCGCTTGCGCAGGGTCTCTGCCTCCACGGCCGCCATCGCCGCCGGGTCCGCCTGGAACTCGGCAACGTAGACCCGGGCAAACTCCCGGATCCGCTCCGCCTTCTGGTTGTAGAACCGGGACGGGACGATCAGGCGGGCGATCTCACCGGCATCCGCCCCGGCGAGCAGGTGCGGATCGAGCATCCCGGCGGCGTCGAGGTTCCGGACGGCCTGCGCCGCGTTCGTCCAGGCAACGTTCTGGGCAAGAATCGCCCCGATCATCGTCTCAAACGGCGTCTCTGCCGGCCACCAGTGCTGGTGGCCGAACGCCGCCAGGAGAGCGTTGTAGATTAGAGAGAGGTCGCCGGCGAGGGGCGCCGCCATCACTGCCACCAGGGCTTCGCGGCGATCGGCATATGCCAGTCTATACCGAAGGCCCGGTCGGTCACCCTGAGCCCCGGCGCAGCCTGCCGCCGCTTGAACTCCGCCTGCCGGACCATCCGGAGGACCTCCCGGACGGTCTCTGCAGGATACCCGGCGGCAGCGATCTCGTCGGCCGATTCAAAGCAGTCGATGTGACGGTGGAGGATAGCATCGAGGATGTCGTAGGGGGGGAGGATATCCTGGTCGGTCTGGCCGGGCCGGAGCTCCGCGGAGGGTGGTTTCGTGAGCACCCGTCCGGGGATGACGGGACGCTGTGCGTTCAGCCACCGGGCGACCCGGTAGACCATCGCCTTCTGGACGTCGGCGATCACCGCGAGCCCCCCTGCCATATCACCGTAGAGGGTGGCATAGCCGACCGCGGCCTCCGACTTGTTCCCGGTGGACAGAAGCATGGAGCCGAACTTGTTTGCGAGGGCCATCAGGACCGCCGCCCGGATCCTGGCCTGCAGGTTCTCCTCGGTAGTGTCGCGGGGAAGCCCGGTAAAGACCCCTGCGAGGCCCCCTTCGAACGCCTCCATCATCGGAGTGATAGGGAGGCAGTATGTCCTGATCCCGAGATTCTCTGCAAGTTCCCGGGCATCCTCGATGCTTTCTATCGAGGTGTAGGGGGAGGGGAGGAGCACCCCGAGGACATTCTCCGGCCCGAGCGCCCGGGCGGCGATGGCGGCCACGAGCGACGAGTCGATCCCGCCTGAGAGGCCGAGGAGGACCGATGTAAAACCGCACTTGTGAACGTAGTCACGGGTGCCGAGCACCAGGGCTCGCCAGACCTCCGATTCGGGTGCCGGATCGTCGGGAGCGACCGCCTGCGGGACGGGGCGGGCAATATCGACGGTCACGATATCCCCGGCAAAGGCCGCCCCGCGGGCGATGAGGGTCCCGTCGGTGCTGAAGGCAGAACTCCGGCCGTCAAAGACCAGGTCGTCGTTTCCACCGACGAGGTTTGCCGAGGCGATTGCGACCCGGCGGTCCCTCGCGATCCCCGAGAACGTCTCCTCCAGGAGGGCCTGCCTGCCGACGGCAAACGGCGATGCACGGAGGTTCACGATCACCTCCGGTGCCGGCCCGCCGCACCAGACCTCCTCGCCGATAGAGACCCCGACAGTTCTCCCACCGAGGCGGAGGATCCGGGGGCTTCCTGCCGCCGGCTCAAAGTAGCGGCCTTCATCGAGTATACTGGAGGAGAGACGGGCTTTGTGGAACGTCTCCTCTACTGCCCCGCCCCGGAGAAGGGCAGCGGCGTTGAAGAGCGGCCGGCCGATGCCGGCGGGGTTCGGCGCGACAAAACCGACGAGCACCGGCGGTGCATCGGCAAGCCTGGCAGCCAGATCTTCCAGGACGGCAAGGTTCCGCCTTATAAACCCTGCATCAAGCAGCAGGTCCCGGGGGGGGTAGCCGGGCAGGGAGAGTTCTGGGGTGACGATCAGGTCCGGCCGATAACGAGACGCCTCCCCGACGCCTGCCGCTATCCTGTCGGCGTTGCCGGCGAGGTCGCCGACGACAGTGTTCACCTGAAGGAGTGCGATCTTCATGGTTGTTCCCGGATTATTCCGATCAGTAATAGCGGAACGGATGGCATATGCCTTTGCATGCCCTCGTTCTCCTCCGGGGCAGGAGCCCACAGGGAGCCGCCGACACCGGGCACGCCGTCCCCGGATCAGATCCATTTTAAAGGCCAAAAGCCAAAGCGCCTTGTGGAGATTATGCTGAGAGCATGCCGTGGAGCGGTATCCCCTGCCCGGCGCTCTGGAGAACCGGCTGCGTTCCGTATTCGTATTCGGGGGCGGGCAGCCTGATCTCCGGGCGCCGCCGGTCAGGGGATACCCGGCTCCTCCTGCTCGCAACATCGACTCTCATTGTCTTCGCCGCAAACGCCGGCGGGCTTTTTGCCGGCATCACCGTCGTCCTCCCGCACCTGCTGTACCTGCCGATCGTGCTTGCCGCCTACTGGTTCCCCCGCCGCGGTATCGTCTTCTCGTTCGCTCTCGCCCTCGGATACCTGGCGATGACCCTGCCCTTCGCCGGAGACGTCGGACTGGTCGTCTCAGCACTCTCGCGTGCGGTGGTCTTCGTCGCCGTCGGCGCCGTCGTATCATCCCTCTCGCTCCGGTTGCGGGATCAGGAAGAGCGGTATCGGGGGATCTTCGATAACTCGGAGGCGGGAACGTTCCTCGTTGCACCGGGGGAGGCCGGGCCGCGTATCGAGGAAGTCAACTACATGGGCGCCACGCTCCTCGGCTCCACGACGAAGGACCTGATCGGAGAACCTGTCACCGGATTCCTCGACGACCCCGGCGCCTGGGAAGCGTTCAAGTCGGAGATCAATCGCAACGACACCGTCTACGAGTTTGAGACGACCCTCCGCCGCACCGACGGGGCTGCCGTCCAGGTGCTCGTCTCGGGCGGCCGACTCCCCGGCGGGCGGATCATCGTCACGCTCGTCGATATCACCGCCCGCAAAAACGCCGAGGATGCGCTCCGCCAGACGAACGCCAAACTGAACATGCTGGGACGGCTCACCCGGAACGATCTCGCGGCGGCAATATCGGGGCTCCTCGGGCGGATCGCCGGGGGGATGCGGGAGTTTGACGACCCGGCTGTCCGCCGGCACCTGGAGAGCCTGGAAGAGGATGCCCGGCTCGTGCAGCGCCGCGCAGAGATCAGCCGGGACTATCAGGACCTTGGTCTCCGGCCGCCGGACTGGCAACCGGTCCAGAAGGTAATCCGGGAGGTGACGTCGTCGCTGCTGCTCCCCGGGATATCGGTCCGTCCCTGGGTGGAGCGGCTCGAGGTCTTCGCCGACCCGATGCTCGACCGGGTCTTTTCCAACCTGATCGAGAACGCTGCCCGCCACGGGAAGACTGTGTCGCAGGTCGTCGTCACCTACCGGATTTTAGATGACGGGCTCTCGATCTGCGTCGAGGACGATGGTGTAGGTGTTCCCGGGGCGGAGAAAGAGAAGATATTTATGTACGGCGTCGGCATCAACGGCGGGCTCGGGCTCTTCCTCGTCCGGGAGATCCTTGCCATCACGAATATGACGATCCGGGAGACCGGGACACCCGGTAAGGGGGCGCGGTTCGTAATACACGTCCCCCCGGGCGGGTACCGGATAGTCTGAGGTAGAACCCCATGTTTCCAAAGGTGCTCATCCCGACAGACTTCTCAGCTGCCTCCGCCGCCATGGCGGAGCGGGTCGGCGAGATCCCAGGCGTCCACGAGGTAGTCCTCTTCCATGCCCTGACATCGGCCGGCAGGGATCCGGTCGACGAGGCGCTCCGCCGGATGCAGGAACTGGTGCAGCGGCAGGGTATCGCTGCGGAGGTGGCGATAGCAGAGGATGACGGGACATCTGTCTCAACGAGAATACTCCGGGCCGCCGCCGAGCGTGGTGTCGACCTGATCGCGATGGGTCTCAGGGACCAGGGCCTGCTCCGGAACCTCTTTTCAGGAAACGTTGCGGCCACCGTGCTCCGGGATACCCGGATCCACGTCCTGATCGTCCCGCAGTCGGGAGGGGGCAGGCCGCCGCTCTTTACGCGGCTGCTGGTGCCGACCGA
Organism: Methanomicrobiales archaeon HGW-Methanomicrobiales-2; assembly: GCA_002839645.1. Classification (GTDB taxonomy): domain Archaea; phylum Halobacteriota; class Methanomicrobia; order Methanomicrobiales; family Methanoculleaceae; genus Methanoculleus. The sequence goes on from PGYL01000026.1 coordinate 50,813, forward strand.
TCTCGCGGCTCTGACGCCCCAGGTCCGCTCGGTCCTAAAAGACCCTGCCGGGGACGGGACGGCGGTGCTCCTGCACGTCGTCGAACCTGGACAGGAGACGGAGCTGGAAGCAGGCGGCCGGCTCGCGGCTCTCAAAAACGCTCTTTCTCCGGGAGGGCGTGAGATAGAGGCGCTTGTACGGTCGGGGAGTCCGGCGCGCACCATCTGTGCCGTAGCAGACGAGATAGGCGCCTCCGCAGTCATCATCCCGCGCATCGGGAAGCGTGATGCCGCAGGAAGCGCCCCGCTCGGGAGCGTCACAAGCGCCGTCCTCGAATGCGTAAAGCCGCCGGTGCTGGTGCTGGCGGTCTCGGTCCACCTGCAGATAGAGGTCCGGGAACTGCGAAGCGAGGAGTTCGCGCTCGCCGAGGAGATCTGGATCGACTACCACGGGTTGAAGGCAGACCCGGAGACTGACCGGATATTCGGGGTCTTCGCGAACGATACCCTCGTCTCCGTCGCCCGGTGTCGCCGGCACCCGGATGGCTACGAGGTGGATGGCGTCTTCACCCCGGTTCGATTCAGGGGAAGAGGGTATGCCCGGAGGGCGATGGATGCACTCGTCGAGGCGTGCCAGCACGACATCCTGTACATGCACTCGGTCCGGAACCTCGTCGACTTCTACGCGGCATACGGTTTTGTCTCGATACCGGAGAGCGACCTTCCGCCGACCATCCGGGCGAGGTACGCGTTTGCTCTCGGCGAGATGGAAGGGGCGAACGTTCAGCCGATGCGGCGTGCTGCAGGTTCTTTCCGGCGATAGCCTGCCTGCCCGGTTCAGTCGTCGTAGAGGTCCAGGGCTTCCGCGTCGTCGTCGATGTCGTCTGGGTACGGGAGATCGACGACAACCGATCCGTCTTCAAGGATGTCCCCGATCTCAATATATATCCCTGCAGGAAATTCTCGTTCCTCTGTTCTGCCGTCAGAATGTTTGACACATGCCCACATGCTGTACCTCTGAAAGTCCATGGTTTCAGCGCTCCCGGGGCACCCGGACCGGGCAAGGCCCGGACCCGGTGCATCCCCGGAGTATGCTCCTACTCCAGTATCAGATAATAGTTAAATATAGATTTTCCTGTTCAAATAGCCGGATAATACCTGAGTATCCGGGATTTTCCAGGGTGTTGTGCGTAACAGCGCGTGTCGAAGGGCCGGAGTGATATGCCTCCCGGCACCGCCCGCCCCACCGGGACGGTGCACAGCCATATATATCGTGACAGCGGTCAGGAGTGCATATATGCGCATCGGGATCCTCTCCGACACACACGACAACCTCCAGATGGTGGATGCGGCCGTGAGGCAGCTGAACCGGGAACAGGTAGACCTGACGCTCCATGCCGGAGATTACGTCTCGCCGTTCGTCATCCCCCGGCTTGCGAACCTGCAATCACCCATGATCGGGGTTCTCGGGAATAACGACGGCGACCACCGTCTCCTTTCGGCACGGTTTGCGGAGTATGAGCATCTCAGCTTGCGGGGAACTTTTGCG
>PGYL01000027.1:0-23721 GCA_002839645.1 Methanomicrobiales archaeon HGW-Methanomicrobiales-2
ACCCCCGCGATGGAGCAGAAGACCGATGAGATCCTTGAGTTCCTCGAGATCGCTCACCTCGCGGACCGCCCGATGACCGAACTCTCCTCGGGCGAGGGACGCAGGCTCCTGATCGGTCGGGCGCTGGTACACGACCCGGGGACCCTCCTCCTCGACGAACCCACGAACAGCCTCGATCTGCACGCGCTCCACACCTTCCGAAAGACTCTCCGGAAGATCGCCCAATCAGGCACCGGCATCATCCTCGTGACCCATAGTCTCCCCGATATCATCCCGGAGATCTCCCGGGTCATCCTGATGCGGGACGGCGCCGTCCGGATGGATGGCAACAAGGCGGAGGTGCTGACCGACGGGGCCGTCGGCGAACTCTTCCGCGTCCCGGTCCGCGTCCGGGAGGAGGGCGGCTACTACTATGCGACGGGCTACTGAACTTCTCCCAACCCCACTTTTTTCCGGCCGGCACAACGTTTAAGCCCGGTGATGTTCTCTCTCGCCGTCTATACCCGTGGCACCTCCGTGCCGGGGACGGGGAACCTGAGAGAGGAGAGATGAAATGGTCGAGATTGGCTATAAACTCTTCACGGAGTCGCACGGTGCACCCGAACTGGTGAAGAACGCAAGACTGGCCGAGGATGCCGGGTTCTCGTTTTTGAGCATCAGCGATCACTACCTCCCGTGGATCTCGAACCACGGGCGCGCCGGGTTCGCCTGGTGCACCATCGGCGGGGTATCGCAGGCCACCTCGCGGGTCAAGGTCACTACCGGCGTGACCTGCCCGCTGATACGCTACCACCCGGCGATCATCGCGCAGGCCGCCGCAACCGCCGCCACGATGATGCCGGGAAGATTCGAGATCGGCCTCGGGACGGGCGAGAGTCTAAACGAGCATATCGTCGGAGACGTCTTTCCGACGTCCGAGCCGGTGCGGCTCGATATGCTCCGCGAAGCGGTGAGCATCATCCGGCTGCTCTGGAAGGGCGGCATGCAGGACTACTCCGGCATGTACTATACCCTCGATAACGCGCAGATCTACGAACTGCCCGAGCAGCTCCCCCAGATCCGTATCTCGGCGGAAGGCCCGATGTCGGCGGAGGTGGCCGGCGAGATCGGCGACGCGCTCATTCACTTCGAGCAGAAGCCCGAGGAGGTCATCCAGACGTTCCGCGCATCGGGCGGCGAAGGCAAATCGTGCATGATCGAGACCACGGTCTGCTATGGCCGAAGCGTTGACGAGGCGAAGCGCACGGCCTACGGGTGGTTCCCCATGGCTGCCAACAAGGGGGGACTGAACTGAATTGTCCCCACTCCGACGCATTTTGAGCGGTTGCAGCAGATGGTGACGCCGGACGATGTTGCAAAGAATGTCCTCTGCGGGCCCGACCCCCGGAGGATCGTAGAGAAGGTGAGCAAATTTGTCGATATGGGCTACGACAGCGTTGTTATCCATCAGGTGGGCCCGGAACAGCAGGAATTCATCAACCTCGCGCACGATGTCATCCTGCCGGAGTTCGGGATCAAGCCTCCGCGGCCTGAGTCCGGGGGGAGGATGGTTCCCGGCCCCGGCGCCGCGCGATAAGAGCCGGAAAGGGATGCTCCCGTGTGTGCGCTGGTGCCATCACCCGGAGGGGGAGAGATGACAGAGGATACGAATACCGCAACCGTCCGGGACCTCATGACGAAATTCGCCGGCCTGACCGGACTTGACCCGCCGATCGCCCCCCCGCGGCGCTACCTCTGGACGGACGCCTACGCGGTCTGCAACTACCTCGAACTCTTCCGCCGGACCGGCGACGCGGCCTACCGCGACCTCGCCCTCCGCCTCGTCGACCAGGTGCACCACATCCTCGGTCGGCACCGCGACGACGACTCTCGCACGGGCTGGATCAGCGGCTTACCCGAAGCGGAGGGCGAGGCGCACCCGACGCGGGGTGGTCTCCGGATTGGAAAACCGCTTCCCGAGCGCCGGCCCGATGAGCCGTTTGACGAGCAGCTCGAGTGGGACCGGGACGGGCAGTATTACCATTACCTGACGAAGTGGATGCACGCGCTCAACCGGGTGAGCCGGGTCACCGGAGACCCGGTCTACGTGCAGTGGGCGGTGGAGCTTGCAAAGATCGCCCATGCCGCGTTCGCCTACACCTCCCCTGGCGGCAGAAAGAGGATGTACTGGAAGATGAGCGTCGATCTCTCCCGTCCTCTCGTCCCCGCCATGGGCCAGCACGACCCGCTCGACGGGTTCGTCACCTACAGCGAGCTCCAGGCGGCGGCAGGGATCGACCTCTCGCCCGAGATCGCCGATATGGCCGGCATCTGCCGGGGTGGGAACCTGGCCACGGACGACCCGCTCGGCATCGGCGGTCTCCTCTTCGACGCCGGGAGGATAGTGGAGTTGATGGGCCGGGGTGGCTTTGCGTACGAAGGCCTGCTGGTCTCCGTTCTCGACGCAGCCCTGGCCGGCCTCGCTGCCTTTGCAGGGGGCAGGACACTCCGGTATCCGGCGGACTTCCGCCTCGCTTTCCGGGAGATCGGGCTCTCGATCGGCCTCACGGGCGCTGGAGTTCTCGTTGAGCGGGCCCGGGAGAACCCGGACCTCTTCAGCCGGGTGGAAGCCCTCATGGAATACGTGCCGCTCGCCGACAGGATCGAACGGTTCTGGATGGACGATAGAAACCAGGAGGCCGGCACCTGGACCGAGAACCGCGAGATCAACCTGGTGATGCTCGCCACCAGCCTTGCTCCCGGCGAGTTCCTGTCGATTTAGGGTGGTAGAAGAGAGTCGTGCTCCAAGACTGCACCCCCGGCGGGCTCCCCGCACCCATACCCTTATAAGTAGAAGCGATAAGGCTGGGTTCAAACAGGGGAATAACCATGTCAGCCAGATTGGTGGATTACTTCAACAAACAGCCGAGAATCGGTATCCTGAGCACCACAAACAAGGAAGGGAAGGTCGATGCGGCAATATTCGGCTCACCGATGATGGTCGACGAGAAGACCGTCGTCATGGGGCTCGGAAAGAACCGCACGTTTACCTACCTGCAGGAGAACCCGAACGCCGTCTTCACGATCGTGGAGCAGGGAGAGGCGTTTATGGATTGGAAGGGGCTCCGGGTCTACCTGAAGATGAAGGAGTACGCGACCTCCGGCGAGACGCTGGAGACCTACCGGAAACAGGTGGCCAGAGCCGCGGGTGAGGATGCGGCGGCGATGATCCATGCCTCAGTGACGTTCGAGGTCACTGAAGTGCGGCCCCTCATCGATATGGGCCAGGGCTGGGAGAAGTCCGTCTAACCCTTTTTTTCTTCGATCCCGGCGCTCCGGCTCCCTTATTACCCATCGCCATGGTTGTTCTTCAAAACGGCGGGGACGGCATGCCGCGACGGGGGCCCTGCCATGCTGTCATGAGGCGCGCACCAAGAGGGGCCGGGACCGGGAGCGATCTGCGATCGAATCCCCGGGCTCCCCTCCGGGTGAATGCCGCCCGCAAGCACGGTTTTTCATGCATTTCACCCTCTGGAGCTCGGCAGCTGGGTGGTGCCCGGGAACGCCCTCAATTCCCCTTCACCCCTCCCTGAATGGTGTACAATTTTATAGAGCCAGATATTGTGCTTAAAAAGAACTCATCGCTCCAGCTGAGCGCCGGACAAGCGTTAGGCCCTCAGACCGCGCAATTATCGGGATCCTATCTCATTCCGGCTACCTTGATTGAATTTGCGGCGAATGCGGTTTTTCTGGCAACACGACAACATTTAAGGATCATGAAGGATAGTTCCCAACTAGAGGCCGTCCTGAAACGCCCTGTCGGGAGAGGTATCTCTCCTCCCGACATTCCAACTTGAAAGAACCCCTGCCGTCTGATAGCCGCGAATCGCGCCCTCGATACTCAGGCACGCATCACTCTATCGCATGCATCCCGGACTCGATAGACGACTGCCATCCCGGCGGGACAGGCGCCACCTCCCGGGTGTGAAGCCGTGTTCATGTCCGGCCCCGGTGATCACCAAAAAAGGCGGCACGTCGATCGCCGTCTCCGGTGACGTATCGAAGGAAGAGGACATCCAGAACGCCGTCCGAGAGTTCGGCAAACTTGATATCGTCGTCAACAACGCGGGCAGCCTGGACAGGGTGGCTCCGGTCGGAGACCTCGACGATAAGACGTGGGAGCAGGTCTTTGCCGTCAACGTCGACGGCCCGATGTACATGTTCCGCGCCGCGATCCCGGAGATGCTCAAGAACCCCGGCGACGCCGCAGGGCTCAACAAGGGCGCCTTCGTCACCGTCTCGTCCATCGGCGGCACCCACGGCGGGCACAGCGGGGCCGCTTACACGGCATCCAAGCACGCGGTTCTCGGGCTCGCAAAGAACACCGGCTACATGTACGCCAAAAAGGGCATCCGCTCGAACATCATCGCGCCCGGATACGTCGCAACCGAGATGGTCGAACTCTCCCAGACGACCCAGAGCCATGCTGAGGGGATGGAACTCGTCTCCGCCGGCGTCGGGGCCAACCCGCGTATGGGTAAGCCCGAGGAGATCGCGAACCTGGCCCTCTTCCTCGCATCGGACGAGGCGAGCCTGGTCAACGGCGCAGTCGTCCCGGCGGATGCCGGCTGGTCTGCGTGGTAAGGTAGAGTAGACGAACAAAACCCTGCCGGGCGGGCACACGGGCTGGACCCCGCGCCCCGGCGATGGCAGGGGCGGTCAAGCATCTTCGCTCGAACCCGGCCGCCGGGGAAACGTCATGGGATGACCGGATAGCAGGGCGGGAATTGTGATGATAGGTGCTGGATCGTAAGACTGTACATCCGGACAGGATGGAGCACGAGGAGAGTAGTACCATGAAAGGATGGGAATTTACCTACACCCATAAACCGCTGAGACTTGTTGAAAAACCCGACCCGGTTGCGAAACCCGGTTACGTAGTGCTCGATGTGAAAGCCAGCGGGCTCTGCCACTCGGACGTCGGCGCGCTGGAAGATGAGAAGTGGCTGGCGCTGATGAAGTATCCGCTCATCATCGGTCACGAATACGCCGGCGTCATCACCGAGGTCGGCGAAGGCGTCACCGGCTATAAGGTGGGAGATAGAGTCGGCGTCTGCCCCATGCCCACCAAAGATGGGTATGGCGGAGGATACGGCCGGGACGGCGGGTACGCCACGAAGTCGACCGCTCCGGCCGAGATGCTGGTTCCGGTTCCCGATAATGTGTCATTCACCTATGCTGCCGCCGCTACGGATGCGGGGATGACGTCCCACCATGCGGTAGCCGTGGCGGGCGGTGCCAGGCCCGGCATCAACATGGGCATCATCGGCATCGGTGGTCTGGGCCAGATCGGCACCCGGGTTGCCGTCCTCAAGGGCGCCAACGTATACGCGGCTTCAAGGAACCCCGCCGCACGGGAGGAGGCCATGAAGCTCGGGTGCAAGGCCGCATACCCGTCGATCGGCGAGGTCGCCGAGCACGTCGACCTGGACGTCATCGTCGACTTTGCCGGGGCCGGCAAGACAACTGCAGATGCCCTCGAGGCGGTCGGGGTCAATGGCCGCGTGGTCCTGGTCGGCATGGCAAAACTGGAGACCACCCTCAACACGATGTCCCTGATCACGAAAGAGGTCACCATCCTCGGCAGCCAGGGTGGCAACGTCGACGATATCGCCAGCGTCTATGAGATGATGGCATCGGGCGACCTCAAACCGGACGTCACCGAGATCGGATTCGATGATATCCCGGCAGGTCTCGAAAAACTCAAAGAGGGCGGTGTAAGAGGCAGACTGGTCGCCGTCATGGATAAATAAGGGGATCCACAGCATCGAAACTCTCGCGAGTAAATACATCCACGTTATTCACCCGGGTAGTCTTCAACGTCCTACCCTTTTTTTGGTGGGGGGAGAGGGAACTTCCGGCCCCGTCCACTCCGCTCATTCCGAGAGGAACGAAAATATCCGCAATAAGTTCTCGTTGAGCGGCTTCTTCTTCTGCCAGGTCTCTTCGAGCGGGGTGCATCGAAGGTCTCCGCCGACCTCTCCCACCATGCACCCGCTCCGGCCCTCGATCAGCGCCTCGACGGCGGCGACGCCGAGGAGGCTCCCGAGCACCCGGTCGCGCAGCGTCGGCGGCCCACCCCGCTGGAGGTGCCCGAGGACGACGACGCGGGATTCGAAGTTGAGGCGCTCACTGACCTCCCGTGCGATTGAAAAAGAGATTCCCGGCGTCTTTCCCTCCGCCACCACCACGATCGCGCTTTTTTTGCCGATGGTAAACCCCCTCTTGATGCGCTCGCTGATCCGGGCGACCGAGACCTCTTCCTCCGGGATGACCAGCTCCTCGGCGCCGCCGGCGATGCCGCTTTCAAGCGCCAGAAACCCGGCTGTCCGCCCCATCACCTCGATGAAGAAGAGGCGTTCATGGGACCGGGCCGTGTCGCGGATGCGGTCGATCGCCTCGACTGCGCAGTTTGCCGCCGTATCGAACCCGATGCAGTAGTCGGTCCCGTAGACGTCGTTGTCGATGCTCCCCGGCACCCCCACGAGTGCCGCTGTATCTGCATCGGTCGCAAGCAGGCTTGCGCCGTGGAACGTCCCCTCGCCCCCGATCAGGACGATGCCGTCAAGTTCCATCCGGTCGATGGCCGCCGCTGCCTTGAGTCTCCCTTCGCGGGTGTAGAAGTCCGGGCTCCGGGAGGTCTCGAGGATGGTGCCGCCCAGGTGGATGGTGTTCCTGATCGCCGCCCGGTCGAGCGGCATCGCGTCGCCGGCGATGAGCCCGGTATACCCCCGGCGTATCCCGACGATACTGAGGTCGTTAGCGAGTGCGGTCCGCACCGCCGCCCTGGTGCAGGCGTTCATCCCGGGGGCGTCGCCGCCGCTTGTCAGGATGCCGATGCGCTTCATGGGGTCCCTGCATCATCGAGCGACGTGACGCCCGGAAGCGGTTTTCCCGCAAGCATCGTCAGCGCGGCCCCGCCGCCTGTCGAAACATGGGTCATCTGGTCGGCAAGCCCGAACCGTTGCACCGCATCCGTGGTCGAACCGCCGCCGATGACCGTGGTACCACTGAGGTTGGCGAGGCTTGCGGCGACCCGGCGGGTCCCTTCCGCAAACTCCGGGATCTCAAAGACCCCCATCGGGCCGTTCCAGACGACGGTTCGCGCACCGCCGAGTTCCCGGGAGAACTCGTCGGCAGCCTCCGGCCCGATATCGGCGATGACCCAGCCGTCCGGGATCTCTGTTGCGGATACGACCCGGACCGGGACACCCGCCTCAAGCCTCTCCGCGACGACGACATCCCGGGGCAGGAGGAGGCGGACACCAAGTTCAGTCGCCCTTTCCTCAAGCTTTCTGACGGCATCCAGGCGATCGGTCTCGACGTGCGACGCGCCGGTCCCGTACCCCCGGCTCGCAAGGAACGTTGCCGCCATCCCTCCCCCGATGATGAGTGCGTCCACCCGGGGGATGATGTTCTCGAGGACCTCCAGTTTGTCGCTCACCTTGGCCCCGCCTATCACGGCGGCAAACGGCCTCTCAGGGTTCTCAAGGATGCGTGTAAAGGCGTCCACTTCCTTCTCCAGCAGGAGCCCGGCCACCGCCGGCAGGTGCTCCGGGACACCCACGACCGATGCATGGGCCCGGTGGGAGGCCCCGAAGGCATCGTTGACGTAGATCTCGGCGAGGCTGGCGAGGTTTTCCGCAAAGGCCGGGTCGCCGGCCCTCTCCTCCGGGTGGAACCGGAGGTTCTCGAGGAGAACGATATCCCCGCCGTTCATTGCGGCTACCGCGCTCTCCACTTCCGGTCCGATGCAGTCCTGGAGTGTGACGACCGGCCGATCAAGCAGCACGGAGAGCCGGTTTGCCACAAGGGCGAGGCGTAACCGCTCTTCGACTACGCCTTTGGGCCGGTCCAGGTGGGAGCAGAGGATGACCCGTGCGTCCCGCTCGCAGAGGTAGCGTATCGTCGGCAGGCTGGCCCGGATGCGGGTATCATCAGCGATAGCGCCGTCCTCGTCGAGCGGCACGTTGAAGTCGGCGCGGACGAGAACCCGCTTACCCCTCACGTCGATCTCCCGGATGGTCTTCTTCCCTCTCAGTATCACGTTCTGCATACCAGCATGCCCCCGGATCAGCGGGGACGGGCAGGACTTCTGCGCCGGGTGCGTGGGTGAACCCCCTTCGTCGCTCCCTGCTGTCTTGCCATTCCCCGCGGAATTACCGTGTCCCGTGCATGCGTGCCCTGGCATATATACTGTTCGCCGGGTGCAGCCGGGCTTGCCAGGGTTCCAAAAAAACCGCCTCCGGCCACGGGCCCGGCTCTGCACACGAGTCCGAAGCCGGCCTGATGCCTGCTTTTCTGGAGGGCTCACCGCTCCTGGCGGCGCTCCCAGTAGGGTGCATATCCGTAGTGGCTGTACATGCCGGTAAGCCACTCACGCTCGGCGGTCGTCGGCCAGTTGTCCTTGTCGAACCCCGGGGCGTTCTCAAGCCGCTCTTTAGGCACGTCAAGGACAAACGAGTCGTCGGTCGCGTTGTACCGCAGAGCCTCCCAGGGGACGGCGAAGAGTTTGTCGCCGAGTCCCATGATTCCCCCAAACGAAAGAACAGCGTAGGCGATGCGGCCTTCGTTGGTGTCGATCACGATGTCCTTGATGGTCCCGAGGTCTTCGCCCCGTGGGTTCCTGACCGAATAATCAGCAAGATCCTTTCCCCGTACAATATTCCGTGCCCCCATCTCTGTGGTAGCTCCTCTCATCTGCATCACATCTCCAGGATTGTGGAACATGCTGTTCCACGGCAAGGGAGCCAATAGAGGCCGGGCAGTATTTAATTCTTGTGACTACATAATAATCCGAACATAAAGGGAAAAGGGGGCCGCTCTTCGGCGATGCCGCCTCCGGCTGCCTATCCTGGAGGACAATCTGCCGCTTCGCCTCCTCCTTCCTCCGTTCACTATCCGGCCCCTTCTCGGAATCCTCTCCACCGCCGCCCGGGTGTGCATCGAACGGCAGAACAGATTCAGATGTCTGTAGACGAACCGGACCGGCGTGAAGTACCATCGGCCGAACCGGGTCTCGGGGGTGAGACTCCTGCGCGGGGAAGGGGCGGGACCCCAAACCCGGCATCGTCCCCCAGGCGATAGTGCTTCTTCAGAAATTGCCTGACGTTTAACGATGCGACATACCCCCGGTCCAGTTCCGTGATGATCCCGTCGATGATCCGTGCCTGCTCGGCGATCTTTTGCGTGACCTCGTTGTCCTGCAGATCGGCAAGACCAACGATGACGGTGAGCGGGTTCCTGATGCGATCGCCGAGGCATGCGAGGTGCTCAATTTTTTCGTCGATCTGGAAACAGGCTTCCCGCCACAGATCGTCGTCGGTCTTCGGATGCGCAACCGCGATGAGCCCGGTGAGGCTGCCTTCACCATCCCCAACATGCGAAAATCCGAAGATCACGGCAATCGGTTGATTTCGTGCGTCGATAAGGTTCACCTCCATCGTGCGCGCGCCCTCGACCGGATCAGAACGCCCCGCCGTTCCTCTGGAGACGCGATCCCGGAAACAGGCCTTCTGGAATTCGGCAATAGAATCAGGGGCCATTATGGAAGAGAGGTGTTTTCCCGTGAGATCGTCCGGGTTATGCCCGAGGAGGCGCCCTGCCGGGGGGCTCACCGATAGTATCGTAAGGCCGGGATCGAGGGATATGACCGGGTCGGAAGAGATGGCTGCCAGGAAGGCATACCGCTGCTGGTATTCCCAAAGACCCATCTCCAGCCGGCCGAAATCCGGGCTGGCGTGGTAGGTATCCAGGCGCGCCCCCTGGTTCGGTCCGTCGGGGATCACGGTGCTCGAGTACTCCACCCAGACCCTTCCAGCCGGAGTACGGGATATGCAGTAGCGCTTTGCTGGAATATTCTCACAGAAGAAGCAGGATACGATGAAATCGTCTTTTAAATCTTCGCCGTCCAGGAGGTTTGGGGAGATGCAGAGGGAGATGAACTCCACGGCACTCATGCCGATCGTTTCGTATCTACTCACCCTAAAGAGCCCCTCCATGGCCTTGTTAATTCCGGCGACCGTCTGATCCGGGCCGATCAATACGATTCCATCCTCCTGGCAGTCGACCAGCAGCGCCAGGAGGTCCCGGGCAGATGCTGCCGCCGTAGCGCAGGATTCGCCCTGTGCGCCGCAACTGCTGAGACAAAGCAGCATCTCGGCTACCCGATCGCGTTCCGATTTCTGCTTACCGGTCGTGTTGCAATTCATACCCGCTACCCCGGAGTAATGCACCTGTCTCCCCGGGATATACTTTAAAATAACCGATATAAATGGTTTTCTTACGGTTCCGAGGAAAAAATACAGTTATTTTGAATAATTACAGCCTCTCTGCACCTGTACAAGGGTACTGTACAATTTCGATCAGAATGGAATATTTTGCCATCCCGGATTGTGTACACTATGCAAGCGCAGCATCTTATCATCTCGATATTTGTAGTTACGCTTTCAGGAGCCCTCAAACTGCAATTCGCGTATGGGTTCCTCGGAAACCATGTACCGATCGCCGAATTTGCCGCCGCCGCACTCATCGCATATGCAGCCTATGCGTTCGACCGCGGTGTGGAGAATAAGGAGGATGATAAACGGGGAAGCGGGTTTAAAAAAGCGCTCCTGTTGACAGCATTCATCGCCATGGTCGGCACATTCGTTCTCTACCCGAACCCCGCCCTCGTCATACCGTTCCTCGTTGCGTACCTGTATGCGAAGGGCATCGGGGGTTATCGGTTGAAGGGGGGCAGCGGGACAAAAAACTGCATCGTCGCTCTCACCTGGTCGCTTGGCATCCTGATCTTCCTTGGCGCCGTCACCCTGCCGATCGTGCTGGTCTGCCTCTTCTTCTTCTGCAAAAGTTTTGTCAATACCGTCATCTATGACGTCCGCGATGTCGATAAGGATAGAATGGCGGGTATCCTGACAATCCCAACCATTCTGACCCGGACGCAGGTCACCGCCCTGCTGCTCGGTCTCAGCCTTGTCGCCCACGTGGTAGTCTTTGGTGCATATTTCACAGGCATCATCGCCGGTCTCGACGTTCTGCTCATCAGTTCGGTTCACAGCGCCTTCTACATCGTTGCCTACTGCAACCGGTTTGAGATGTTTCGAAACGCGCTCGTGGACGGGGAATGGATCCTCTATACCGGTTATACGATCCTGCGGGATTGCATCCTGTAATGGCGAATAAGATCCTTTCCAAATATTATCGCTTCGGGAGACGTTGCGATGAGGTCCCGGGTGAAGTCATAACTTCCTGACTTGTAGAAGAACCCGATGGAGAGGAAGGTATCCGTGACGGTGGCAGCGATCCTGGGGGATTCCGGTGTGAGGTATATCTCAATATTGTCGTAGTTCCCGAGCGGGTAGGTCGAGACGATATCGAAGACATCCTGTGTGACCACCAGTGAGATCGTCTCAACGCTCTCTGCCAGGGTCTTGAAAGACTCGGTGTAATCGGGAAAGAGAATCGGGGAGACGCCGTATATCTCCCGGGTATTCTTTAGATAGTTGGTAAATACCCGGTGTGGTTTCAAGATGTCGGACGGCTCTGAGGTAATAACCCTGGCATCGCGGATCTCACAGAGACGGAGAGTGAACTCGTCGGGGAAAGCTATGAGATGGTCCGGGAAGACTTCGTAGAGCATCCGGAGGGTTTCGATGCTCTCCTTGAACCGCTTGAAGACGACGAGGTTGGCGTGCCCTCTATCGGTCAGCGAGACCTCGCCGTCAGCCTCCCTGACAAAACCCACCTTCTTGAGGTGATTGACGGTAAAAGCATAGGTCGAGGACGGAATATGTTTCTTGATCTCATCTTTGGACTCTTGCCGCAGAAGTGCATCCAGAACCTCAATTCGGCGCTCGCTCGAAAAGATCTTCATGAAATCGGTGATCTTCATGTACCTTCTAGTATTTCGTCGGCAACGTCAGATTAATCTTCTTCTTTGAAGAGATGGTATACTGAAATACTCTGCGGAACCAGAGAACGATCGGTTCCGCTGGAGAGTCAGCACCGGGACCGCTCCTGACCGGTCCCGTTCTCTCGACGGGAGAGCAGACGAGGATCTTTCTTACACCCATGAACGTCAACTGGCGAGCCATATCCCCGGCGAACAACTCCCTGGCCGTCCTCTCCGCGGCCTGCGAGGGTAACGGATACCACCTCGAGATCACCGACGGACCACTTCCCGACATCACCTGCTACAGTCTGAACTCCATCAACGAACGTTTCTACCGCGACGAGATCGCGGGAGCCGACTGCATAACGATTGTCGGAGGGCCCCACGCTTCCGCCTGCTACCGTGAGGTGGCGGAGTATGCCGACTACGTCGTCGTCGGGGAAGGCGAGTACACGCTCCCGGCACTCCTTGCTGCCATCGAAGAGGGGAGGGATCCGCCTCCCGGCGTCGCCACTGCCGCCGGCTACACGCCCGCCCGCCACACCGTCCTCCTTGATGGCTACCCACCCTTCTCGGAGATCAAGGGGTTCATCGAGATCACCCGGGGATGCCCGTTCTCCTGCGGATACTGCCAGACGCCCCGCCTCTTCGGGCGGTGCATGCGTCATCGCTCCGTCGACGAGATTGCCCGGTACGCCGCGCGGTTCCGCGACATCCGGTTTGTCAGCCCGAACGCGTTCGCCTACGGCTCGGATGGCATCCACCTCCGGCTGGATAAGGTGGAGCGGCTCCTCAAGAGCCTTGACGGCCGGATTTACTTTGGCACCTTCCCCGGTGAGGTGCGCCCGGAATGCGTCACGCGGCAGTCCGTCGAGCTCATCCTCGACCACTGCGCCAACACCCGGCTGCACTTCGGGGCCCAGTCGGGGAGCGATGCGGTGCTCCGCCGCCTGCACCGGGGGCATACCGTGGAGGACGTCATCCGTGCCGTTGACCTCTGCCGGGAGCAAGGGCTGGTCCCGGTCGTTGATTTTATCCTCGGTCTGCCGTTCGAGAGTGACGACGATCAGCGCGCGACGCTCGAACTCGTGAAACTGGTTGCCCGGGTGGGGAAGGCGCACATCCACATCTTCATGCCACTGCCCGGGACCCCGCTCGCAAACAGCCGCCCACGGGGGCTCCTTCCGGAAACAGAAAAGGTTCTTGGCAAACTGGCTCTCGGGGGCAGAATAACGGGCTCATGGATGGATCATGAGATAAGGTTTTTTAGACGCACTCCTCACCTATAGGCATGACGGATGTGCTACTCTTAGCAGATCTGCACGGTAACTACGGAAAGCTTGACGCTTTTCTCAGCTACGACTACGATGCAGTCATCATTGCAGGCGACATCACCAACTTTGGTCCACTTGAGCCTGTAGATTCGGTACTCTCCAACTTTGAAGTACCATGTTTCGCAATCCCCGGCAACTGCGACCCCCGCGAGATCATTGACGTGCTTGAACGCTCAGATGCGGTCTGTCTGCACAACTCGTGGATGGCCATCGGCAAGATCACGCTCGCAGGTCTTGGGGGTTCGAACAAGACCCCCTTCGACACGCCGTTTGAGCTGAAAGAAGAAGTGATTGATAAAGAACTCACCCGGATCGTTAACCACATGGACAAGAATGTCCACAACGTCTTGCTCTGCCACGCCCCACCATACGAGGCGCTGGATCTCGTCGGCGAGGAGCACGTCGGAAGCCAGAGCATCAGAAAGCACATGACCCGATTCGACCTCGTCTGCTGCGCCCATGTCCACGAGGCACGGGGCATCACCGAAGTCGACGGCGTCACCGTCGTCAACCCCGGACCCGCCTCAGAAGGCTACGGTGCTATCATCCACTTTGGGAAGGAGCCAAAAGATATTCATATCGACCTTATCGCTGTGTAGATAGCAGCATCTCCAGATACGAGGTGTAGATCGGTGGACCGTCTACACCCAATTCTTTTCCAACCACGCCGATCCTGTCTGCAGCATCTTCTCTATCATCCTCTGTCAGGATCTCGATCTCGATGAACGTCCCGAGCCCCTCGACGTCGTCGAGCGTCACCGTCACATCCCCCATCTCGTAGAACTCCCGAACTTTCGAGACCGTGGCGGCCCGCCGGAAACCGAGACGCGAGAGAATCGTCTCAAGGGTTTCGCCCGAAGCCACCACGAGGTTGAACTCCTCGCGGGCCTTTGTGCTCCCGACCCGGACCCTCGGCCCTTTGTAGGTCACGGTAAACCCGGTATCGTCGTACCTGACCCTTAATGCCTCGTCCGTCTCCCCGAAATCCCGGTGGGGGGCGTTGTAGTAGACGTCGCGTTCCTGCTGTCTCCGGGTCATCTGCACTTCTTTCTTATCGAGCCGGGCCCTGACTTTTTCGAGGTCGGGGACCGCAAACTTTGCTTCTACTTCGAGCATGCCAATCGCGTCAGATCGTCTCTCCGGAGCAGTGATAAATCCTCACTGCACGGCCCGGATCGGACTGGCGATCTTCTGCCGGATCAGGTCTCTCTGCTGCTCTGCGGCGGTGCGGAGAGCGCCGTCCCCGAGATGCTCCGCAGAGACGATCGCCCGCTCTGTCAGCATCAGAGCCGTATCGTAATCCTCGCGGCGGTAGAACCGGAGCCCGAGCTCCAGGTTCAGGTCCGCCGCCTTCCCATACTCCCGGGCGTGGAAGAAGTGGCAGGCAAGTGAGAGGAGGACATGCAGCCTGCCGGAGAGGCGGTGCAGCGAACGCTCGAAGCAGTCTGCCGCACGGGCGTTGAGCGCCGCCTTTGCATCATCGGAGAGTTTCCGCCTGCAGTGCTCCTGCAGGAGGGGATGCGCAAAGGCGTACTCCCCGCCCGGGAGCCTCCGGAACATGCCGCTCTCCTGCATCCGGTCTGCCATCAGCGTCACGCCCGCTCCCTGGAGATCGAGCATGCAGGCCATGACCGGCACCGGGAACGGGGGGTTTAAGACAGAGAGTTCCTTCGCCCATGCCTTCCCCGGACCGGGGAGCGTGGAAAAGGCAAGCTCTGCCGGATCTTCTGCTCCGGCGAGTAAGTCTGCGATATTCTCGGGGGTAGGCGCACGATCCCGGTGATGCAGGGCGTTGAAGCAGGCCATGAGACTGAACGGGTCGCCCGAGGTCTCCTCGAGGAGACCGGCGGCTGCATCGTCGATGGAGAGGCCGAATCGTCTCTCCCCCATCTCCCGGATCTCGTGCCGCTGCATCCCGGGGAGCGGCACTTCGGAGAAACCGAGGCCGCGGATCCCCTCTTGCATCGATACGTACCCGGGATCGGTCGCATTCCCCGTCCGGCAGGTGAAGGCAAGGAGGATGCCGGGCGGGAGGTCGTGCATGATCTCCCGTAGAAGGCGGCGGTCAAGGCTCGAGGCGAGATGGACGTCGTCGAGCAGTACTGCCGCAACACGACCGGTCCCCTCCATCAGCCTCCCGAGTTCCCGGAGCAGTTCTTCGAACGCCTGGTAGACCCGGTCATACCCGACCTCAGGCGACCGGGCGAAGACACCGATGATCTCCTCGCCGGTCTTCGCGAGCAGGCCGACCGGCTCCACCGGGGCGGCATACTTCTCGAAGACGTCGTCGGCATACCGGATCGCCTCTCTGATGCCCTCAGTGCCGGGGGTATTCCCAAACCTCGCGGAAGCGGCGGACCGTTGCAGGTCTTTTAAGAGGTCACGAAACGCAGAGAAGATCATCCCCGGAAGGTCAAAGACCTCGCCCCTGAGGACGGGGGAATCCAGCCCGCCGGAGCGTTCCTGCACCTCATATGCGAGCCAGGTTAAGAGCGAACCTCATCCATGATCCTCGGCCTCCTCCGGGCCTTGAGCCTACTTCAACATTTGGGCGGGGGGCCTCCCCCGGGAGAGAGCGCCTCTCCGAAGGGTAGGGGGCCAGAACACAGTTTCCGACACCGGTCGGCCTTCTGCAGGAGTGCCTGCCCGCCGGGGTGTCCGGTAGACAGTGTGAACTATCCCGCCCTTCAGGGCGGGGCTTCCTGCTTCATCCTTTCTCTCTTGAGACAAGTCCACAGGCTCAACGGCGCGTTCCGCGCCTGTTATACTATACCAACAAGATTCTGCTCTTGCAGGGCGAACTTCTTGATATTGATCGCCGCGTTGATGTCGCGGTCATGATGGACGCCGCAATCAGGACAGACCCACTCTCGATCCGAGAGTTTTAGATCGCGGTTGATATACCCACAACGGTTACATATCTTGGAGGACGGATCGAACCTTCCGATTTTCAGGAGCGGTTTCCCATACCGCCGACACTTGTACTCCAGCATCGTGAAGAACAAACTCCACGAAACATCACTGATACTCTGAGCCAGACCGTGATTCTTCTGCATCCCAGACACGTTTAACGATTCCACCGCTATCGCTTGGTTCTCGCTCACAACTCGAAAAGAGAGGTTGTGCAGGAAATCATTACGCTGGTTTGCAATCTTTTCGTGGCACGTTGCAAGTTTTTTGATGGCTTTCTGCCGATTCATCGACCCTTTCTTCTTCCGCGATACCCGGCGCTGTAACACTTTCAGGCGTTGCTGAGAGTTTTTCAGGTATCGGGGATTCGCAACCTTCTCGCCGTTCGAGAAGGTTGCAAAATCTATCAAGCCAACATCGATTCCGAGAGTAGTGTCACGAGAGAAGGGCACAGGTTCTGGATCGGGGTTCCGATCATCGACAAGGATACTGACGAACCATTTCCCGGTCGAAGTCACAGAGATAGTGGCATACTTCATCTTTCCGGTGAAGACCCGATGAAAGACCGTCCTAACTTCTCCGATCTTCGGAAATCTGATCTTCCCCCGATCAAAGTCCGCACGGTAATGCTGCGGGATCTGAAAGGACTGTACCGGGTTCTTCTTTGACTTGAATCGGGGAAATCCTTTCTTCTCCCTGAAGAACCGGGTGAACGCGTTGTCGAGGTTCTTGTTTGCACTCTGGAGAGACTGAGAATTAACTTCCGTGAGCCACGGATGTCCTTCCTTAAGGTCGGGGAGACGATTGTTCAGGTCGAAACAGGAGAGTTTTCGATCATTCTGTTTGTATGCCCGGATCTTCTGCTCCAGAGAATAGTTGTAGACAAACCGACAGGCATGAATGTGCTGCATGAGGAGCGGAACTTGCTCCTCTGACGGATACATCCGATACTTGTAGGCTTGAAGCATACAAGTATTACCAGGCATCGTAATGAGATAGGGTTTTCTGTAATCTTTCTGGGAGTATGACAAAGGGCGGCTCCGCTTTTATCCCCGGCCTGAAGGCCGGGGCCTTCCCGCTCCGCCCCTTTACCCCCGCAAGATAAATACCATTCCATCCAAATAAAGTGGGACAACGAGATGCAGGCATGTGGCGGACCGGTACGGGAGGCGTACCGGGACCGTAATGCATCTGCTATCAAGGTGATTGGCATGGCACTTCAAGAAGGAGATTTTATCAGGCTCAGATACACCGGCCGCGCCGGTGAGAATATCTTCGATACAACGGATGAGGAGAACGCAAAGGACGAGGGGATCTACAACCCGCGGGCGGAGTACGGTCCGGTCACCGTCCGCCTGGGGAGCCACCACATCATCATCGGCCTTGAGGACGAACTGATAGGCAAAGAGGTCGGCGCCGAGGGAGTGGTTGATGTCCCGCCCGAGAAGGCGTTCGGGGCACACGAGGAAGAGGGCATGAAGTCCGTCCCGACCTCGCAGTTCCGCGAGAAGCCCAAGCGCGGGACGCGGATCGAGGTTGAAGGCCGCGAGGGCGTCGTCATCGACGTCATCGGAAAGCGTGCGGTCGTCGACTTCAACCACCCGCTTGCCGGGAAGACCCTGACCTACTCCTACGCGATCCTCGAGAAGGTCGAGGACCCGGTAGAACAGATCCAGGGTCTCATCAAGCTCTTCTCGGGCCGGACCGACATCGGGATCAGCATCGCCGACGGGGTGGCCGAACTGGCGCTTCCTCCCGCGATCGCATACGACCGGCGCTGGATGGTCTGGCGGGGCACCCTCGTCCGCGAGATCTTCGAGAACTATCCCGATATCAACGACGTCGTCATGAAAGAGACGATCTCGCGCCCGGCCACGCCGGAGAATGCGCCCGAGTTCCCTGAGATCGAAGAGATGGAAGAGTCCGAGGAGTAATCTCCCCCGCTCTCACGTTTTGCTTTTTTGAAGAGTGTTTGACGCCGGCAGTACCCTTCTTTAGGTACCGGGCCGAATGTATTCTGGAACCAATGGCGACACTACAGGGAATGAGCGGGGTCGATCTTCGGGCGCTGGTGGCGGAGGCTGCCGATCGCCTTCCGCTCTGGATCGGCAAGATCTACCAGTTCGACGCGAAGACCCTCGGTATCAGGTTAAACGGGGAAGATCGGGCAAAATACCTGCTGCTCGTGGAGATGGGACGGCGTGCCCACTTCACCGCAGAGTTTCCCACACCCCCAAAGAACCCGCCGAGTTATGCGATGCTGCTCCGGAAGCATCTCGACGGCGGGAAGGTGCTCAGCATCCGCCAGCTCGGACTCGAGCGCACCATGAGCATCGATATCGGCAAGAGGGATACGACCTATCACCTCATCTTCGAACTCTTCGATGAGGGGAACACGATCCTCTGCAACGAAGAGTATACGATCATCAAACCCCTCTGGCACCACCGGTTCAAGACCCGCGAGATTATTCCGGGTGTCGTCTACCCCTTCGAGGGGACCGACTGCTCGGCGCTCCCTCCCGCTGAGTTCCAGAAGATGCTCACGGAGTCCGATCGCGACATCGTCCGGACGCTTGCCGTCGGGTGCATGCTCGGCGGCGCGTATGCCGAAGAGGTCTGCCGGGTGGCAGGCGTCGATAAGGGCGCCGCCGCCGCAGAGGTGGACGGGGAGGCGATCCGGGCCGCTTTCGAGAGTCTGATGGCCGACGTCGGGAGGCGCCGCGAGCCGGTGATAACGCCGTCCGGGTGCTGGCCGGTGGTGCTTGCCGGTGAAGAGGTTCGCGAGCGGTTTGCGACCTTCAGCGAGGCCCTGGATGCGTTCTACCCGAAGGTGACGGGTCAAAAGGAGGAGGCCGTCTCCGAAAAACCCCGCCTCTCCCAGGCAGAGGTGATCCGCCGGCGCCAGGCGGAGGCGATCAAGGGGTTTGAGAAGAAGATCGAGCGGTATGAACGGGTTGTGGAGGTGCTCTACGAGAACTACACGCCCGTTGCCGGGATCTTAACGACGCTCGACGAGGCGAGCAAAAGCCGCTCGTGGCAGGAGATCGAGCAGATCCTCAAATCGAACGGTGAGAACCCGACGGCAAAGATGGTCCGTGCGGTCCACCCTGCCGAGGCGGCGGTGGAACTCGGTCTTGAAGAGGAGCGGGTGAAGGTCTACGTCCACGAGACGATGGAGCAGAACCTCGGCCGCTACTACGACCTGATCAAGAAGTTTAAGAAGAAGAAGACGGGCGCACTCGCGGCGATGGAGCGGATGGTCCCCGAGAAGCCCCGGCATAAACAGAACCTCGCCCTCTTAAAGAAGCGGTGGTACCACCGGTTCCGCTGGTTCACCACCACCGACGGGACCCTCGTCATCGGCGGCCGGGACGCCTCCCAAAACGAGGAACTCGTCAAGAAATACATGGAGGGCGGGGATCTCTTCGTCCACGCCGACGTCCACGGCGGGAGCGTCGTCATCGTGAAGGGGGCTACCGGGCATCTTGACGAGGCCGTGCAGTTCGCCGCATCCTACTCCAACGCCTGGAAGGCCGGGCACTTCACGGCGGACGTCTACGCCGCCCGACCCGACCAGGTGAGCAAGACGCCTGAGTCCGGCGAGTATGTGGCCCGGGGCGCTTTCATTGTCCGGGGAGAGCGGCAGTACTTCAAGAACGTCCCCCTCGGGGTGGCGATCGGTCTTGCGATGGCGCCCGAGGTCGCCGTCATCGGCGGCCCGCCCGGGGCCGTCACCGGGCGTGCGAAAGTATGGCTGGAACTTCGTCCGGGACAGTTCGAACCGAACGACACCGCAAAGAAGGTTGTCCGGGGACTCAGGGATAAACTCTCGGAAGACGAGTGGAAAGGGCTCAAGAACGCCCTGAACACCGAGGCGGTCGCCGCATTCGTCCCGCCGGGGGGCTCCGATATCGTGGAACCATGAAGGCTGAAGTTCGGGAGATGCGGGGGAAGTTCGGCGAGATACGCCTCTTTCCAGAGACGCTCGACGACATCTGGCATCTCTCCCACCTGGTCGGGCCGGGGGATCTCGTCTTTGCGACGACCTTCCGGAGCGTGGAGGCGGCAACCGATAAGCTCCGGCCGGAGAAGGTGGAGAAGCGGCCGGTCCGGCTCGGGATCCGGGTCGAGAAGGTGGAGTTCCACCAGCACACGAACCGCCTCCGTATCGCCGGGATCATTGAGAGCGGAGTGGACGTCACCGCGCACCACACCTTGAACGTGGAAGCGGGGTTCGAGATCTCGGTCATCAAACAGTGGCGGTCCGTCGACTGCGAGCGGATACGCCGGGCCGTCGATGCCTCCGCATACGGCGTGGTCCACGTCGTGAGCGTCGAGGAGGGGGAGGCGCAGGTTTACCGCCTGCGCCAGTTCGGCCCCGAGTGGGTGACCACTGTTGTGGCCGGGAGCAGCAAGGGTACCGATACCGGCACCCGGTCGGTGCTCTTCGAGAAGACGCTTGAGGTGCTGGCCGCGGTCACCGGCCCCCTGGTCGTCGCGGGCCCGGGGTTCGTGAAGGACGATTTTGCGAATTACGTGAAAACCCGTGCGTCCGACCTCGCGGAGCGTATGCTCGTCGTCGAGACGCGGCGTATCGGGCGGGGGGCCGTGCAGGAGGTCATCGGGCAGGGAGTCCTCGAGCGGCTCCTCGGCGACCTCCACCTCGCACGCGAGGTCAGGCTGATGGACGAAGTCCTGCACCGGGTCGCTACCGGGGGTGCTGTCGCCTACGGTCTCGATGAGGTCGGGAAGGCAATTGCTTACGGTGCGGCGGAGACGGTGCTCGTCTCCGATACCCTGCTCCGGGACGAGGGGGCTACGAACGTCATCAGGGAGGCCGAGCGCGTCAACGCATCGGTCGTGGTGCTCAGCACCGAGTTCGAGCCTGGAGAGCGTCTCGCGGCAATCGGCGGCGCTGCAGCACTCCTGCGATACCGGATCGAGTGAGACCGTCCGGCGGGAGTTGCCTACCTTTATAACCGGAGAAAACCCTATAATGTAGTAATTCCGTCAATCCGGTGGGTAGCCGGGAGCCCGTTCTTCGCCGGGCCGCTGTCCCCGGGCGACTTCCCTTTCAGGAATGACGTAACACTGGTGTCACGATGAGCGATAATGCGGTAGCAGCAGAGGTTGAGCAGGTACGGCCGCGGACACGTGCCGAGAAACAGGTCGAGCACAGAGGTCGGATAAAGCGGACGCTTGTAGCCTGTTTCATGGGCATCCTGGCTGGAGGGCTCTCGTTCTACCTCTCCGGCACCCCTGATCCGGTCAGTGGGCTCCAGGAAAACGCCATCATCGGCATTCTCCTCCTGATGGCGGGCGTCGTCTTCCAGAAGCACATCTTCATGCTCATCCGGATCGACTATATGGAACTGAACAAAAAAGACTGGTTCTACCAGAGTTTCATGACGTTCGCGCTCTGGTTCATGACCTGGACAATTTTCTTAACCACCAGCGTTCTGTGATCGCCCATGCGTATTGCTGTTGTACACCGTGATCGATGTCATCCGGCCAAGTGCGGTACCGAATGCATCATCTACTGCCCGCGTGTCCGGACCGGTGACGAGACCGTCGTCATCGGCGAAGACCAGAAAGTCATCATCTCCGAGGAGCTCTGTGTGGGCTGCGGCATCTGCGTGAAGAAGTGCCCGTTCGAAGCCCTCGACATCGTCAACCTTCCCGAACAACTCGACCAGCCGATCCACCGCTACGGTCAGAACGGTTTCGCCCTCTACGGCCTCCCGATCCCCATCGAAGGGAAGGTCACCGGTATCCTCGGGCCAAACGGTATCGGCAAGAGCACGTCGGTGAAGATCCTCTCGGGCACGCTCGTCCCGAACCTGGGCCGGATTGATGCGGAGATGTCCTGGAAGGATGTCCTCGACCTCTATCAGGGCACCGAGCTCTTCGACTACCTCCAGATGCTCTCGCAGAAGAACATGAAGGTCGCCGTGAAGCCGCAGTACATCGACCAGATCCCGAAGGTCTTTACCGGGTCGGTGCGCGATCTCCTCAAGACCACCGATGAGCGCGGCAGGCTCGACTACTATATCGACCAGTTATCGCTCAGAGCGGTCATCGACCGGCCGATCGCGACCCTCTCTGGGGGCGAGCTGCAGCGGGTGGCGATCACCGCCTGCCTCGCGCGCGACGCCGACTTCTATTTCCTCGACGAGATCACGCCGTACCTCGATGTCTACCAGCGGATGGCCGCCGCGAACCTGATCCGGGAACTCGCCCTGGAGCGGCCGGTCGTTATCGTCGAGCACGACCTCGCCATCCTCGATATGCTTGCCGATACCGTGCATATCGCCTACGGAGAACCGGCGGTCTTTGGTGTCATCACCCACCCGAAGGGTGTCCGGATAGGGATCAACCAGTACCTGGAGGGCTTTCTCCCGGAGGAGAACGTCAGGATCCGGACGTATGCGGTGACGTTCGATACCCGGGCCCACGCCGCCGAGTCGAACCGGGAGGTGCTCCTCGCGTTCCCGGCCATGACGAAGCGTTTCGAACAGTTCTCGCTCACCGTCGACGGCGGGGAGATCCGGAGCGGCGAGGTCCTCGGGGTCCTCGGGGCGAACGGTATCGGGAAGAGCACGTTCGCCCAGCTCCTTGCGGGGGTGCTCCCCCCTGATACCGGGGCGATGGATACCCGGGTGCGGATATCCTACAAGCCGCAGTATCTTAAAGGCGACTCGGAGGCGACCGTCGAAGCGGTCCTCCGGCAGACGACGACGAAGTTCGACACCTCGTTCTACCAGCACGAGATATTAGAGCCTCTCTCGCTTGCACAACTTCTTCAGGCCCCGGTGAACACGCTCTCCGGCGGCGAACTCCAGCGTGTGGCGATAGCAGTCTGCCTCTCGCGCGACGCCGACCTCTACATCTTAGACGAGCCGAGCGCTCACCTCGACGTGGAGCAGCGGGTGAAGATCTCAAGGATGATCAGGAAGCACGCCGAAGGGCGGGACGCGAGCACGCTCGTGATCGACCACGACATCTACGTGATCGATATGATCAGCGACCGAATTCTGGTCTTCGAGGGCGAACCGGGTCTGCACGGCAAGGCCGCCGGGCCGTTTGATATGGCGCCGGGCATGAACCGGTTCTTAAAAGCGCTCGGGATCTCCTTCCGGCGGGACAAGACCGGGAGGCCGCGGATCAACAAACCGGGGTCGTTCCTGGACCGGGAACAGGTCGCGGCCGGGGAATACTACTACGCGGAGATCTCGAAGTCGTGAAGTGGACGGCCAAGCAATTCCGTTTTTAGGGATTTTGGGACTGGCACGAAGTTTTTGTGATCGCTGCTTATCTCTTTTGACAAGATTGATGAAACTTTAGCGGTGCGAAAAAAGCCCGATACACTGGACCGTGGAAATATCGCCATAGAGGGGAGGGGCTGACGGGGGGGGGGGGGGGGGGCACCCCCCCCCCCCCCCCCCCCCCCCCCCCCCCGGGAACCCCCCCCCCCCCGACCGGCCGGGGGCGGGGCGCCCTCCCCCCCCCCCCTCTCCCCCCCCCCCCCCCCCCCCCCCCGCCCGC
>PGYL01000027.1:23769-54637 GCA_002839645.1 Methanomicrobiales archaeon HGW-Methanomicrobiales-2
GAAAGATGCCCACATCTCTTCCAGCATCCCGGCAGTCTCTCCGGACGCCTCCACGGGCGTCGGGGTACTGCCGGAGACAGTCACGGCGACCTCCGGTGTCGGCACGGGAACAGCGGAGAGATCGAGGGTGGTGGGTCCCGTCATCGGCGGGATATACCCCACGTTCCCGGGAACAACGAACCAGCACCGCCCGTCAGCATCGACGAAGAGTCTCTTGACGACGTTTGAGCGAAGGCCGTCCCCCGACGTGATATGCAGGGCGACACCCGACGAGTTCCACCCGTAGATCCCGTTATCCGACGCGATAAACAGCATCCCGGTGGATGTTGCCGCGATATCGTTGATGACGACCGGGAACATGCTCAGGTCCCCGGCACCGAGGACCGGGGTAACCCCCGCATCAGGGGTATACCGGAGGACCGTCGTGTGGTTGAAGAGGTAGACGCCCCCGAACGGGTCGACCCGCACCTCGGCAATCCCCCTGAGCCGTTCACCACGGCAGGTGACCTCCTCGAAGCGGACCTCCCCGGTCCGATCCTTGAGCACCCGGACTCCGTCGTTTTCGGACCCGATGACGAGCGCATCGCTCGCGGCATCCACCACCATGCTCACAACGGTGTAGGACCCGAGGCCTTCGGGACCGGCAGGCTTGTACCACGTCCATCCATCGCCGTGGTAGCGGTGGAGGCCCGCCCGTCCGGTGGCGATCCACATCTCGTCCCCCCACCGCACCATGCAGTTGATGTTGCGGTTCTTGAGGAACTGCTGGTCCTGGATGACACGGTATCCCGTCCCGTCTCCGATCTGGAGCCCGTTTGGATACCCTATCCAGAGGTGGCCCTCCGCATCGAGGGCGATCGCGGTCACCATGGTCTCGAGAGGCGCGAGCAGACCGTAAGGCGTCTCCCCGGGATTCCTTGCGTTGACCGAATACCAGGTGCCGTTCTCTGTGTACACGGAGATGCCGCTATCCGTCGCAAAGATGACGTCCCCGTACCGGCCGTTGATCGCGTCCTTTACCCCGGCGGACGCGATGCCTGAATGATAATCGGGCACTTCGATGTAAAGAGCGGACGATGGGAGAATGAGGAGAGATAACAGGGCGATCAAGGCGATCAGAGTGCGATACATGTCCCGTCCGACCTCTTGATGATGAGGCGCCCCTTCCCCTCCGGCCAGTAATACACGGACCGCCCGACCTTTCCGCCGGTCTCCTCATGCTCAATCCTGATGCCCTGTTCACAGAGCAGGTCCTTGACTGCGGCAGTGTTGCGCTCGCCGATATTCAGGGAGCCGGCTGAGAACTCAAACATACTCGCACCGCCGATGACGAGTGCGGTGATCGAGAACTTCGTGCTTCCGAGCCTCTCCATCTCTTCGAGGAGGACGCTTGTGGCGGTATCCGCAAACTTACCGGGCCGATCGAGGTTCCCACGGCTTTCAGGAAGCATGATATGGGCGAACCCCGCGAGAGACTTCCGCCGGTCGTGCAGGATGAGCGCGATGCAGGAACCAAGCCCGATCGTCCCCATCGGGTGCGTCCCGACCCGGTGTTCACCCAGACCCAGGATTACGGCCGTCTCTTCACCAAAAAAATTGTTCTCCATGGTATCGCGGAGGCCGGTTACGAGAGCGGTTCCATCAGACGTGCCAGCATGCTGAACAGCTGGTGCGTAAGTTCGGCGTTCGGGAGCATGTAGATGCTCCCGTAGACGGGCGGTGCCTCGCTCGTGAGCTCGGTGTTGAAGATCAGGACGTCATTCACGTCCCCGGCCACCTGCGCGACGATGGATTCAAAGGCGGCATGCGCCATATCGATGGCCAGAGCCGGGGGAGACGGCAGCATGACGATACCCAGCAGTTCGGCAGTCGCATCGAGGAAAGCCGATATCATGATGTTGCCTATCTCGATTGCGGCGCTCTGGTCCATCTCGTTGAGCTCACGGTCGGTATCGGTGGTGCCGAGCATCTGGTTCGTCAGCTGGATGACGGTCTCCCGGGGCATGCTGACGACGATATACCCTCCGTCCGCGACCTCTCCCTGAATCTGGAAGACGACGACGGCCGATATTTCGTCGCCGATATAGTTGTGCAGGTCGGCGATATCGATGGCCTGCACCTCCGGTACCGTCATCTCGATCGGACTCATCAGCATCTGCGATAGGGTCGTCGCTGCGTGCGCTGCACCAATATTGCCAAACTCTGAGAGCGCATCTTTCTGAATTGGATCTAGTTCCATGAAAAACCTCTCTAAATCATTGTATTTACGTCGAGTACCGGCACGACATCGCCGTCGCCGGGGATGGTGATCCCGCTGATCCCGCGACAGCTGCCTGCAATTCTGGAGAGCGGTTTCACCACCACCTCCTGCTGGCCGTCCACGGTATCGACAGCAATACAGCATTTCCTGCCATTATTTTGCAGCACGACCAGCGTGTCGCCCTTCTGTGCCCGGCCGAACATATCCTCCAGGCGGTGCATGGGAAGAGTCTGGTCACGGAGCAGGATCGCTTCACTGTTGCCGATCCGGTGGATCGCCTCCAGTCTCGTCTGCGCCACTTCGACGACGTTGCTGATCGGGATGGCACACCGCATCCCGTTGATATGGACCATCATGACGTCGATGATCGCCATCGTCGGGGGCAGCACCAGCTCGAACTTCGTTCCCGTGCCTACCTTGCTTTCGACCTTGATCGTTCCTTTGAGCGATGCGATCGTCTTTTTGACCACATCGAGCCCGACACCCCTGCCGCTGATGTCGGTGATCGCATCGGCCGTGCTGAACCCGGGCTCGAAGAGCAGGCCGATGAGCTCGTCTTTCGTTGCGATCGCTGCCGCCTCAGGCGTCATGAGGCCTTTCTCGACACCTTTCTTCCGGAGCTTCTCGGGATCGATGCCGGCACCGTCGTCCTCGATGTCGATGACGACGTTATCCTTGTCCCTCCTTGCCGTCAGCCGAAGCGACCCTTTCGCCGGTTTTCCGCTGGCCTGGCGGACCTCGGGCGTCTCGATGCCGTGGTTCACCGCGTTCCTGATGATATGCAGAAGCGGGTCGGAGAGCCCGTCCATCATGCTCCTGTCAAGCTCGGTTTCGCCGCCCTCGATGAAGAACTCCACCTCCTTTCCGTCGTGGTTCGCGACGTCCCGCACAACCCGGGGAAGGCGGTTGAAGATGCGATCGAGCGGCATCATCCGGATCCCCATCATGAGGTTCTGGAGGTCGGAGACTGAACGGCCGACCATGGAGAGCGCCTCTTCGAACTCCTTGATCCCGTGCTTCTTCGCGATCAGTTCCAGCCGTCCGCGGTTGATCACGAGGTCCTCGACCAGATTCATCATCCGATCGAGCCGCTCTATATCGACGCGGATATTCTTGATCTCCCGGCTCTTCTCGTTCTTCGCCGCCCTCTGAACCTGTGGCGACGGCACCGCGGCCTGCGATTCGAGGGCCGGTTCGGGTGTCTGGACCTGTTCGTCCACCTTTGGGGGGACTGTCAGCGGCGCTTGCGAGAAGGAGAGAGCAAGGAGGGAGATCTCGGTGCCGGAAGCAACAGTCCTGAGCGCGTCCTCCCCTGCCTCGCTCTCGATGAGGACCTCGAACGGCCCGTCGAACTTCCCGTCCTCGAGGAGTTCCTGCGAGGGGGTTGTCGAGAGGATCGTCCCGATCTCCTGGAGGTTCTGCAGGAGTAGCATGGCCCGGATGTCCTTCATGGAGCTGGACGGGTCGACGGCGACCGTTAACGTGTAGACCGGACGACCGTCGGCCTCGCCAGCCGGTTCGACGGGGGTTTTAGTGGGGACTGCATCATAAGATACTTCCGGCCCATCCGGTGACTCTTCTTCGGTAAATGCCCGGAGTTCCTGCACAAGACTCCCGGACTGCTCGTCGGACGGAGTTCCTCCCGCCTCGATAGCATCCAGCATCCCCTCGATCGTGTCGGTGCAGGTGAGCAGAAGGTCGGTGAGCGATGCGGTCACCTCCCGCTGGCCGTTGCGGATGAGCGAGAAGACGTCTTCCATCGAGTGACAGAGGTGCTCCATCGCATCAAAGCCCATCGATGCAGACATCCCCTTGAGCGTATGTGCCGATCGGAAGATCTCATCGATGGCTGTCTGCTGGTCTTCCCCGCTCTCAAGAGCAAGGAGATTGTTCACGATGTTCTCGTGGTTCTCCCGTGACTCCTCAACGAACAGCTTCCGGTATCCCTCTTCATCAAACATGATTCACCTCAAGCCGACTGACTGCTCGCGCTATCTCATGTGCAAGATTGGCGAGTGGAACCACCCGGTCGACGCAATCCCTGGAGAGGGCCGATCGCGCCATCCCGTATACGAGACAGTCCTCTTCGGCACAGACCATCGTGATGCCGCCTGCGGTCTTCACCGCGAGGGTTCCCTCACCGCCGTCGTTTCCCATCCCCGAGAGGAGCACGGAGACGGTGCGCGGACCAAAGACGTGCGCTGCAGAGGTGAAGGTCGTATCAACGGCAGGCCGGACCGCATGCAGGCGAGGAGCGGTCGAGTGGATGATCCGCCCATGGTTTCTCCCGGCACCCGACGCGATCCGCGATATGACGGAGTGGAACCCGGCCTTTGAGATCAGGACTGCTCCGGTCTGGAGGAGGTCTCCGTTGGCGGTCTCTTTCACCGGCAGGGGCGAGACCCGGCTGAGGCGCTCGGCGAGCGATGCAGTGAACCCCTCCGGCATATGCTGGGTGACGACGACCGCTGCAGGCAGGTCCGGCGGGAGCGCGGAGAGGAGCGCATCAAGCATCGGCGGTCCTCCGGCCGAAGAGCCGATCAGCACCACTGTATCCGCCTCGCTCAGGCGGACCGCGGCGGGTCTTACAATCGTCGGGAGAGAGACAAGGTTCCTGATCTTCTGGATGAGTTCCCTCTCGATACCCCTGACGTTTGGAACATCCCTCGGTTTGAGCATGAAGTCATCCGCCCCGAGTCGAAGTGCCTGGTGGGTCATATCGGCCTGCCTCGACGTCAATGTGCTCAGGACGATCACCTTCGGTCTCGCTCTCTCCTCCCTGAGCGCTTCAAGCACCTCAAGACCGCCCATCCGGGGCATCTCGATGTCAAGGGTGACGACGTCGGGCTTCAGTTCCGATATCTTCCCGAGGGCGTCGATGCCGTTGACCGCTGTCCCGATGACTTCTATATCGGGGCTGTCTTTAAGCAGATCCCGGAGGATCGTCCGGATAAAGAGTGAGTCATCGACGATCAGAACCCGTATCATGGTTATGCACTGAGGACGTTCTTGATCTCTTCGAGAACCTTGGGGGCCTGGAACGGTTTGACGATGTAGCCTCTCGCACCGCTCTTGACGGCGAGTTTGACCATCTGCTCCTGACCGACTGCCGTACACATGATGACCTTTGCCGAAGGGTCGGCGGCCTTGATGGCCTTGAGCGCTTCGATCCCGTTCACCTTGGGCATGACCACGTCCATCGTGACGAGATCGGGCTTGAGTTCACGGTATCTGGCAACAGCCTCGGCCCCGTCCGCCGCCTCACCGACGATGTCATGCCCGCCGGAGAAGAGGATGTTCTTCAGCAGCGTTCTCATAAACATTGTATCATCGACGATCAGAATTCTCCCCATCAGACACCACTCAGTGACTATTTGGAAAATACGCTATATATGCCTTCTTATTCCGAAGAAAAAATAGTATTAATCCATTGGTGATTTTACTGTTTCTGTGATGTATCTGACACCTTTTGCGGTTAATTGCACTTCTTTTCTGATGTAGAGCACTTCGGCAAGCCCCATGCCGAGGAGCTTTTCATAGATGGCATCGAGTTCTTTATGCGAGAGTTTGAGCATGTTTTCGATGGTGCCCGAATCCATCCCGCTATAGACCAGCATGCCCACCTGCCCGGTCAGGGGGTCAATCTCCTCGCTGACTTCGGAGCCATATGTTGCCTCTTTGAGGAAGTTGTAGAGGACCTGAAGCGTCGTCATCGGGCAGAGGACGAAACTCGTCACGACTTCGTTCTCGCCGAGGTGATCGATCTTCACGACATTGAGATCCTTCTCCTGGATCTCGCGGGATGTGAGTTCGATGCCGGCTATGTCCCCCAGGGGAATGCAGACCTGACTCTCCTGGCTGACGAACCAGATGCCGGTCTTCATGACGGCGATCGCTCCTTTCTCCCACTGGGCGTCCTGGATGAGCACCCCCCCGCGGACTGCGGGCGACATGAAGAATGCGTTCAGCCGGTAGCCGCTCGCCTGCGTGATGATGAACTTCTTTAAGACCGCGAGAACCTTCTCAACCGATGCGATATGGTAGACTGACTCTCCATTCGCCCCGGTGGTGACCACCACCTGGTTCTTCTTCTCCTCGAGATCGACCACGGATTTATAGAGAACTTCCTTATTGAGAGGAGCATCGATGCGGAAACGGTCCTCACCGATGCCCATCGTCGCCGGGACCCACTTACCTTCGTGCTCGACCTTTACCGGAACCGATTTCATCGTTGTCTCCGTCACCCCCTCTCTACTAGTCTTCCTCAGGATACCATCATCGTTGTGCTTTCATCGTCGCGAGGATATCCTCAAGTTCCACAACAAGGTCTTTTGCATGGTATCGCTCCCCTTGCAACTCGCGGACCAGGCTGACATCCTCCACGAACTTCTTCTTCTTTGCGTCGGACTTGAGTGCGGTGATCAGGTCGTCGTCGACCGTGCCGCCGGACGCAAAGGAGACGATATCGAAATTCTCTTTCGTCTCCTCTTCTACCCCTTCAAGGACCTCTTCGTCGGCGACGGGCTCTTCCTCGTCAACCTCTTCCTCCTCGCCCTCGATCTCGATCTCACCAAAATCCAGGCCGTCGAGCGCAGAGAGTTCCTCACTAAGTGCGCTCATATCCGGCATGCCGTCGCCTCCGGGTAGTTCCGGGACATCTGCTGCTATCGGCAGGATGGGGTCGCCAGTACCGCCGGAGGGATCGATGCCGGAGGTGAGTTCGAGGCCATCGAGGTCGCTCTGATGCGCTTTCAGGATCTCCGCTATGGCGTCTGTATCTTCCCCGGAGAGGAGTGAGATCCGGTCGGACTCAAGGGTCGTCCCGGAACCGGATACGTCGCCATCGAGGTCGAAGCCCTCCAGCGAGTCGAGGTCAAGGTCCGCAAGTGAGGCAAGGGGGTCGACCGAGCCCCCGCCGGCCTTCGGCGGGACCGGGGTCATGGACGGTCCAGGGGCTGCGCCGTCGACCGCCTGGTCGAGCATGGCATCGAGCTTATCGATCTTGTTCTTTTTCTCACCTTCAGGAGCACGGGCGTGGGCGATCGTCTCCCGAATCGATGCCGCGAGGGTCCCGAGCATGCCGGGCAGGTTGATCCCGGCGGATGAAGGTTTCCGGGTCGAGGAGGGTTTCTCTGCTGCTTGATCCTGTTTTTTCGCGTCCGTTGCCTTAACCTCTTTCTTCTTCTCCCCGCGCTCCCGGTACGCGGAGCGCAGCCTCGAGGGTTTCAGTTCGGCAAGGTCCAGGGTCCCGGTGACAACGAGCGCGAGAAATCCCGCGAGCACGGTGCCTGCGACGATGACCTCGACCTGAGCATCGACAAGGATGATCAGGGAGCCTGTACCGACGGTGATCAGAAACAAAAGCGGACGACGCAGGTTTTCTCTCATATTACACCTCCACAAATGCCGGAATGCTGAAGAATACGCTCACTGCGATCGGTGCAACGATGTAGATGACGCC
Source organism: Methanomicrobiales archaeon HGW-Methanomicrobiales-2 (assembly GCA_002839645.1). Classification (GTDB taxonomy): domain Archaea; phylum Halobacteriota; class Methanomicrobia; order Methanomicrobiales; family Methanoculleaceae; genus Methanoculleus. The sequence continues at coordinate 31,491 of PGYL01000027.1, forward strand.
GGTGACCACACAGAGCAGGCTTGCAAAGAAGTAGTACAGGTATCGGTCGCCGCCCATGACAATCTTTCCTGCAAGGATGTTTGCTATGGTCAGCATTAAGAGGATCGTCACCACGTAGGTTCGCATCGTGTCTTCGGGGAAGTTTACGAAGATGTTTAAGGAAGACCCCATGCTACTCCCGATCGAGGCCGAATTCCCCGAAAGCGCGGCCGAGGTTTCTGCGAAGTGATCCATCACTTCGGTCACCGCACGGGACATGGCGAGGAGGATCTCGAAGAGGAAGACGAAGATCGCGATCATCGCCCCGTGCATCGGCACGAGCAGGACGACAAACCCCTTCACCATCATATCGCGCTTGCTCCGGAGCAGCACCTGCTCGAGCATCGATGAGCCGACGATCTTTCCTATCTGATCGGGAGACCCGCCGAGGGCGACCGCGTCGCGGAAGATGTTCATGTACTTGTAGATCAGGTAACTCCCGGTCTCCCCGATGAACTTCTTCCAGCTCCCGGCTTCATCGAGTCCGAGGTTCAGCTTCGACGAGACCGAGTTGATGAACGGCTCCAGATAGATCAGCGACTTTCGGTCCACTTCCTGGAGCGCATCGGCGGTGGTGATACCCTTCCCCCCCATGATCGACCCGAGACTCCGGATGAACGTGGAGAAGTCGGCATCGCGGTTGACGACGTTGGCATCGTCGATGTAGCCGATGACCCCGAGCGGCATCAGGAGCAGGCCGGCGAGCAGGAAGATGATACCGGCGTTGGCGCCGACGAGGATGAGCACCAGCGCGATTGCGGCGACGATCAGCACGACGCGGCGTTCCAGTCTCCTGATGATGCCCTGCTCTTTTGAACAGACCCCGGTAAGTGCGTGCGTGCGGGGGTCGTCGGGGACGGCCCGGTACATGATCACGAGACCGAAGACCGATATCGCGAAGATGATCATGTACGAGGAGTTCAGTGCCGAATCTATACCGTCGGGAGCATAGATAGCCACCGATATCATGATGATGATCGCGACGAGTGCTCCCGAGAGGAGCATCGCGATATAGGCGTCGCCCCACTTCTTGAGGAGTTCGATCCCCTGCTCGAACGTGTTCCGGTAGATGCTCCGGATGCTCGAGAGTTCCGTGCCGATGAAGTCGTCGTCCGGGACACCGGAGTCGATGGAGTTTGCGTAGCGGTTGAGCATGCTCTGGAGGGTTCTGTTCCGGCACCGCTCGGCGACCGCCCGGAGCCCCCCGGCGTAACTCTGGCCCCACCCGACGACCAGACGCTGCACCTTTGCGATGTAGCGCGACGGGATGTACTCGAACCGCTCGGAGGTGTACTGGAAGATCTCGGGTCGGGTCACGGCCGACGTGGTGATCGCGGCCATGTAGGTGTACATGAGGAGCAGGTCCTGCTCCATCTTCTTGTTCTCGAGGATGGAGGTCCGGAGGTTGGCGAGGTATGCAATCTGCTCCTCAAACGGAATCTTCCCCTGGTTAGCTTCCCGCAACCGGTCGGCCACATCCTCGAACACATCACACCTCGATGGTGAGCAGCCCCTGCTTCTTGATCTTCGTGGTCATATGGAAGAGGTCCCAGAACTGGGTGTACCCGGCCTTATGGAGCCGCTCAAGAATTTTGGCACGTTTATCGACTTCATCGTAGATGTCGGCCCGCCGGTTCTCGGGGATGCCGAGCATCGTTGCGATCTTGTTCTCGAGGAGGTAACTGCTCCCTCTCCCGGTGAAGGTGAAGGAGTCGGTCGCAGGGTCCCAGACGAACGCCGCCATGAAGGAGAACCCCTGGGTCTCGGGGTCATAGCCCACGAGCTCGTTGATACTGAGCATCCGCCGCACGGTCCCGCCGTGGGGGAGTTTCACGGCGCTCTGGATGATGACCAGGTTTAAGTTATCGACGTAGGTCTTTGGGATGTTGATCGGGTCGCCGCAGAGACGCTGGATCAGTTTCTCGACGGACGCGGCGTGGAAGGTGCTCATCACCGGGTGGCCGGTCTGCATCGCGGAGAAGGCGACGGACCCCTCCACCCCACGGATCTCGCCGACCAGGATCTGGTTCGGGCGCTGACGGAGGGCAGCTTTCAAGAGGTCGAACATCGTGATCTCCGAGCCTTCGCCCTCCCCCTTTCCCTTGGCTTTCGCGACTTCACGGGTCCAGTTCCTGTGAGGGACCGTCAGTTCAGGCGTGTCCTCGATGGTGACGATCTTGTTCTCGGGTGAGAGGAAGGTCGTCAGGGCGTTCAACGTCGTCGTCTTGCCGCTCGCGGTCTCGCCGGAGACGAACATCGACATCCCGTACTCGAGGCAGACCCAGAGGTAGGCGGCCATCATGTAGTTGCATGCCCCGCTCTCGATCACCTGCAGGATGCTCAGGGGAACTTCGTTCACCTTACGGATGGTGAAGTTGCTCCCGTGCTTGCTGATCTCGGTCCCGTAGACGATGTTGATACGCGAGCCATCAGGGAGGGTCGCGTCCACGATGGGGTTTCTATAGGTCAGCGGCCGCTTGATCCGCTCGGCGAGTTTAATGACGAAGTTGTCGAGTTCCTTGGAGTCCTGAAACCCGACGACCGATTTTAAGCCCTTGAAGATCTTGTGCTCGATGAAGATCGGCCCGACGCCGTCGCAGGTGATATCCTCGATATACTGGTCGGAGAGGAACGGTTTGAGGGTCCCCATCTCGATCTTGTCGCGGATTATCATGTACTCGAGCGCCTTGTACTCCTGCTGCGAGAGGATGATCCGCCCGTCGGCAAGCGTGGGATGCCCTGATACCTGCGGCTTTGCCGATGCACCGATCTCGGAGGTGAGGAAGGTCTTGATCCGGCTCTTCCAGTCTTTCTCCATCCCGCCGGCAATCAGGGACTCGTTGATCTCTTCGCCCGGCAGCTGGACGTACACCAACTGCTGGATAAAGTTTTTGAGCACCTCGATACGCGCCTTCTCGGTCACCGGCTCTTCGTCGAGGACGTCGATCATATCGATCAGTTTCTCCTCGATCACCGGGAGGATCGCTTTTACGGAGTGAAGGAACGACGGCTCGATAGGAATGTACCAGTTGCGGACATCGTTTGGGTCCGGGAAGATGTGGACGAACGTCGTGTCGTTGACCGGGTAGATGACGTTCGGGTTCTCCATCGATTTTAAGTCCCGCTTCAGCTCCGAGAGGAAGAGCGGGATGCCGACGGTGTTGACCGGCAGGATGTGGAGATACTCGAGGAGGTGAGGGCTCGCTTTGACGTAATCCCGGGCGTTTGCCGGGAGCATCCGGTAGAGGGCACAGGACTCTACATTGTTGTAGCAGTCGTTTCCCTCGTCGATGAACTCGGGTTCGAAGGGGAGGGTTACCGTTGCTTCCAGCGCCGATCCCATCTCTCACACCTTCGCGACCGTTACGGGGATGATCTTGATGCCGTACCCGGGGTGGACCTCGAAACTGATGATGTTTCCCGTGGTCTTTCGTGCGCCGCGGACCTTGACGACCTCGAGCATCATCACGTACTTGCCGCCGACGAGCGCCTTCTTCATGAAGAGATGGGCATCGCAGATTGAGCGGATACGGACAAGGGAGTCCTCGACGAAGGCGTAGGTGTGCAGAGTGATCAGGATGGTCTTGCCGTGGTCGACGAGGTTTTTGCAGTTGGTGAAGAAGGTGAGGACCGTGTCCTGCTTGGCGTACTCGGTGAAGAGGGTGAGCGAGTCGATGACGATCACGTCTGCTCTGCTCTGCTCCATGTAGTGGATCATCCGCTCGAGCGTCCCCTGCATCTTCTCTTTCGTCCACTCAAACCCGACGACGTGCATGGGAAAGACCCGGAGGAAACCCCAGGCGAAGTAGTCGGAGATATCCAGGCTCATCGACTCCATCTGGGAGAGGAAACTCTTGCTCGTGTTCTCAGTCGAGAAGAGGTCAACGTTGAACCCCTGCTTTAAGGCCCCCCAGACGATCTGCTGGGTGAGCACGCTCTTTCCGGTGTCGTTCTCACCCTCGATGAGGTTGAGAGACGAGAGCGGAAGGCCGTCGGCGAGTTTCTTGTCGAGTTCGGAGTTCCCGGTCGAGAGGATCGTCTTGTCGGGCATCTGAGAATTACTGCTGTCTGCTCCTTCGCTTCTGGCCATTCTTATTCACCCGTTATGTATGCCGAACTGGAGACCCCGTTTGGGGTGACGACCTGAACCCATGTGGGGCTGATATCCTGGTACGTGACGGAGAGGTTGAGGGTCTCGCCGGGGTCGAGCTCGCCGGGGTGGACCTCGTCGGGGGTTATGTTCACCTTACTCCAGTTCCCGTAGGGGATGTTACTCCAGTTCCCGTAGGGGATGTAGACCGGTACGCCCCCGCTCTGGAGGTAGACGTCGATGGACGGGATCCCGACGACCGGTTCGCTCCCGGTGTTCTTCACCTCGACAAAGAGGGCGGAGTCGGCGATGGACGTGTTCTGGATCGCGATCGCCGTCCGCATCCGGGCCTCCTGGTAGGTGGCGAGGTTGCTCTGCGCTTCGACCATCACCTCCGTGGTGACGAGAGTGCCGCCGATCAGGATGTAGGCAGTGGCGACCAGGAGGAGGATGCCGACTCCGGATGCGATGAGAGGACCTGCACTCATGGTTAATCACCCGCGGTGAAGGTGGTCGACCGGTAGAGCCCTGTAGGGAGGACGAACTGGAAGTAGACGACGTCTCCCCGGGAGGGAACCTTTGTGGTCTGCGCCTCGATATAGAGGGTCTCGCCGGAGTCCCAGTAGTCGTTGGTGTCCTCCAGGATCTCGTAGGTCCAGGTCCCGTTCGTGAGCGTCTCCGATCGCGTTAACCGGATGAAGTCGCCCTGGCCGCCGAGGAAGACATCGGCCTGCCGTACGTTGGCGTCGGCAATCCTGCCGGCACCGATGTTTTTTAACCAGATACGGGCATTATTATTCTCGCCGCTGGCATACGTCGTGACGATCTTCACATCCGTGCTCAACCGTTCGTCCACTTTGTGGGAGGATGACGAGATCGTACCTGAGAGGGTGTAGATCACCGGGAAAACTGCGTTAATGAGGACGCCGGCCGATATGATGGCGGCGATAAGGAACATCGCGGTGGTGAAGGTTTCGCTCGACATCCATCATATCCTATCCAGCAACTCAATCCAGGTATCGCCGGCGTCCCGTTCCTGTGAGGAGGTTTTCCCGGCGTCCTGAGCCCCCGGGCTGCGCCGGGAGAGCATCAGCACCTCGATCATGTCCCGGTCGAGCGTCGCGTCTTCGGGGTCGAGGATACGGTTCAGGAGGTAGAGCTCCGAGACGAACTCGTTCGGGCCGATATCCCGGACGTCGCCCCGGGTCTCGGGGGCCATCCGCATGATCTCGTGGATCTGGTCGGAGACCTCCTCGTTGATGTAGCCCATGGACAGGTAGGCATCGATCATGATTGCCATGTGCTCGTGCCCGTACCTGGAGCATCCCTGGTGCACCCATCCGAAGAGCTGGTGGACCTTCTGGAGTTTGAGTTTCCCCCCGGACTTTGCCTCCGGCAGAGCAGCCATGTTGTCCGTGGGAAGGCAGGCCGCTCTGAGGTCGACCGGGAAGAGTCCGTCGTCCAGGCCCACCGGCACTGCTTTCTCCGGTTTCAAGTCAAGACCGACGGAGAGCGGATCGAGCGCGGGCATCTCATCGTCCGTATCTTCACTGTTCGAGGCGACAGCCCGCGGCCTGAACTCGCTCCCTGCGTAGGATCCGGCGGTGCTGGTGAACGGGTTGTCCAGTTCGTTCATCCGTTCCCGGAGGTCGATGAGCAGACGCTTGATCGAGGTCTTGACGAAGTCCAGTTCCTTCTCGAGGGTATCGAGACGGGCCTCCGGGTCCTCGGAGGACGCGCCGGAGAGTATTTTGTCTATTTGAGCCTGGTCTACCCCCACCATAATAAGGAGTTATATTATTATCATAGTTAATAAATTTTTGCCATGATTATATTAGTTTTCCGGTCGCTTTAGTGGGTTCTGGAGGTTGTTATGGAGCGGTTGGGGTGAAGGGATGATGAGGTTTGGGATGGCGGTCAAATGGTGAGCTCGATCAGGTCTGTTGATGGGGCAGCAATCTTGTATGGCCGATGTCAACCGGAGACAGGAAATGGTGGGCGGAGGGGGACCCTATCCCGGCTGGGTCCAACCATGGAGAACTGCTGGTCAGGAGCTCTCCGATGATGTTTCCACGCCCTGTGCCACGTTCCTGTTGCTACACGGTATTCCCTATAAGTACTTCTTTTCTAACAGTCGGATATTTTACGAAGATATAAAAATTGACGAGCCTAAAAATAACTAATCCATAAATAAACTCTTCCTTACGCAATATTCGGACGGTTACAATGAGTTCACGACGAGGGTCAACAATGAAGTGTCAGCCGGATCGGGCAGAGGAGACACAGGGGCAGCCGGAGCGGGGAGCGATATCCAGCTTCATGAGCAAAAATCTCATTCCGGTGCTCATCTTCCTCTTTGCGCTCTTCTTCATCATAACGTTCGCAAACCCGGCGCTCTTCCTGAACGATGAGTGGATCACGGTGAACCAGCTCCACCAGCTCGGTGAAGGTCACCAGGTTACTGTGAACGAAGGGAAGTACGGCACGTTCCAGAACGGCACCCCGGGGCCCTACATGCAGGCCCACCATAACCTCCTCGGCTACACGATGATGCTCCCCGTCCTCTCGCTTCCTGCACTCTGGTTCTTTGGGCTCTTCGGCGACCAGTTCAGGCTGGCCATCGTGCTCCTCTGGTCAATGCTCCCGGTCGCCATGGCGCTGCTCGTAGAGGCGTACCGCCCCGCGTGGACGCGCTGGAAGGGCATCCGCTGGACGTGGCTCGCCATCGGAGCCGGCTTCGTCGGGTTCCTCACAAACCTGCTCCTCTACTACCCGTGGCCGTTCACTGCACCCGATGCCCCCGTTGAAGTTGCAGCAGTAGTCTTCACGAACCACCTCCTCTTTGCGGCGCTCGCGGTGATGGTCTACCTCACCTGCAGGACCATCTTCGAGGACACCTGGTTCTCGATCTTCGGGACGATCGCCTGCATCTCCTGCTCATCCTACATCTTCTGGGCGGCAAACGCGAAGGACCACATGCTGGTGGCAGCGATGCTGGCAGCAGTCCTCCTCTTTCTGGTGCGCTACATCCGGTGCGGCAACCTCCGGGACGCTGCTTTCGGGTTTGGGTTCATCGGGCTGCTCGCCTGGGCACGGCCGGAGGTCGGGTTCGCGGTCTTTCTCTTTGCCGCACTCTACTTCGTCGGGCTCCAGGTCTCCCGCGGCCTCCTGCGGGGGCCGGCAAAGGAGACGATAAAAACACTCTGCATACCCCTCGCCACCCTCGCGGGGGCCGTGCCGCTCTTCATCAACAACATCTGCGTGACGGGAAACCCGCTGGTGCCCTCGTTCCACGTCTACCAGAGCGGGGTCTGGCGTGGCGGGTCTGACGGAAATTTCATCGGTTCGGCCGAGGTGATCGGGGACGTCATCCAGGCAGTCCCGGCACCGTCAGACGGGGTCGCAAGATTCCTCTCGATGGTCACCGCCCAGTTCACATCGTCGTGGTCGACCCTGCCGGGAGACCTCTTTGGCATCCTCTTCGCCCCGGCATCCGGGAACATGAGCCTCGTCGCGGTCTCGCCGCTGATCATCATCGCGCTGGTTGTGTTGCCCATCCTGTTGTGGAGGAGACCCGAACGGTTCACCACGGCGGACCGGCAGATCATCGTGTTCCTCGTCGTTGTCGGTATCGCAGTCTGGGTAGCATATCTCCGGTCGATGCACGGGCTCAATATCAGCAACGGCATCGTTCCTGACATCCGGTACCTGACACCGTTCTACCTCCCGGCCGGGCTGCTCGGGGCCTACGCCGTATCACGCCTGGGCGGTACTGATCCGAAGCGGCGGGCGCTCTCGCTGGCCGCCGTCATCGCGGTCTCCGCCCCGGTGCTGCTCATCGCCATGATGCTCATCCAGCCCTACGGCGGCCAGTACGCCGGCTACACGCTGTTCTTCACCCGGATCACGTTCGTACTGCTCGCCACGACCCTCATCCTCATCGCGGCGAAGAAGCGGTTCGGCATATCGCAGACATGGATCACGGGGACTCTGCTCCTCCTTGTTGCCGTCCCGTTCGCATGGCAGTTGATGATGATCTTCCTCTACTCCGTGGCGAAGTTCAACGGCTACCCGCTCTGGATCCCGCTCGTTGAGACGCTCTTCCAGCACTGCATCGGGGTTAACGAGGTAGTGCCCCCATAAGACCCCGGCATCCTTTTTGCTGTACCTTATAGATTTTTTACAGGTGCTGCTGTGGTGTGCCCTGCCTTTGGCTGCGGGATACTCAGATCTCACTGCAAACAGGTGACCGGAGTTCGTTAAGGTTACTCCGGGTCGAGCGCCATTGGGTGCGATATACTGAGCTGCGAGCGTACCGAGTTTGAGAAAATCATAGGTTTCGAGCAACGACTGATGGCATATCGGGAGTTCGAGAAGTTATATATCTGTATTGAGCCTGGAGCACCGGTATTTGAGTGAGTGGACGTGTATCATCTTCGGCTTGGCGGCCTTCTCTCCACGTTTAGGATTCTATGCCGTCTCGATATCGGTAGGCAGACGTTCCACTGTAACTCCTGGAATAGCCGAGATGCAACGAGTACCTGGTAGATCTGGGCTCTACTACAGGCGGAAACTACCGGGCATGGGCGGTTGGCCTAACACCGAAAAAAGAGTTTAGTGGAGAATGTTTACCGTATCCAGGCTCGGCGGCACAGTCAACTTGATTGGGTAGACCGCACCAACTGCTGGCTGAAGGTTGACAGAGAACTGTTTGTTTACCGCAGGCGTAGGAACCTTTACCTCCAGGACAAACTGTTCACCGGGTTCAAGGAGATTGTTTGGGGTGCCAATATCATTGTACGTAGTTTTGACAGCCCAACCCTTAGTGGAATTTTCATATTCTATGACATCAGATATCCCTTCACAGGTGTACGTGACCAGCATCTGGCTGATATCGATCGCTGTACCGCCTGCTGTATTCCCTACAGTGAATTCTATGGATGTAAGGACCATCGAACTCGAACTTGCGGTGGCGTGCCCATAGACGTTACCAATGATTTCCAGGCTGGAGCTGGCCTGCTGCGAGCCTGTGTGGACGACCCTCTGTGCCTCGCCGGTTGTGAAGAACCCGGCACCGAGCACCACGTACGAGAAGACCGCGGCCACGACGACGAACGCGATCAGGACGATTGCCGCCTCAAGCCCGGTGAATGCATCCTCATTCTTAAACAGTTTCATCATTCTCATTCACCTCAATAGACCTCGTAATTATGACCCGGCTGGAAATCCGGCGGTGCCATCCGGTTGATCGGGAGCGCCGCACCGATGTCGGGCTTTACCTCAACGGTGAACCGGTCGTTCGTGTTGATGGGGGGCAACGTTTTACTTGCAGTGGCGTTGGTCATGATCGTGATCCGCACCATCTCGAATTTGTCGAGCATGTCGTTGTCGCCTGTTTGCGTCTTGCCATCCACGTACCAATCGCTGGCTACGTTAGCATACGTGAAGGTCTCCAACTTCTCGGTCGTCGATACGGTGAAAGTTACCTTTTTCATATCCACCGGTGTCCCCCCGGCAGCAAGCTGCAGGAAAAAGCTGATCGCGCCTAGATTGGTCGTATCTGAAGCTTTCACGATCACTGGCCCTGACACCTCAAGGTTCGAGGTTGCCTGCCCCACGCCGGTATGCACGGTCCTCTGCGCCTCGCCGGTTGTGAAGAACCCGGCGCCGAGCACCACGTACGAGAACACAGCCGCGACGACGACGAACGCGATCAGGACGATCGCCGCCTCGAGGCCGGTAAATGCATCTTCGTTTCTTACGAATTTACTCATGAAACGTTTCCTCCTGTTACCGGAGCCCGAACGAGCGCCTCATTCAGACTAATTCGGTTCTTTGGAGTATATACATAACGCTACATATAAAGATATCCAATGGGAGAGGGATTTGAAAATTGCGTGTTTTGATAAAGGCTGCGTATAGACCTCCGTTTATCCGCCGCCATCGGGCTCAGGCAAGTATTTGTAGCCGGAGGTGCAACGATACCTGTACCTGAAAATCCGTGCGGTCTGTCGCCGAATTGGGAAATAACGTTTCCACGCGCGAAAAGATCTGTATCCGTCCTCTGCCGGAGGACGAGGGTCCGGGGGGGCCGCGCAGACGGGACTCAAGGGTCGGGAGCAAAGTATGGCGAACAGACAGGATTTCATCTACGTCATTCTGGCTATCGGGATCGTCCTCGTGCTGGCCCTGGTCATCAAGCCGGCGGCGACCGGCGAGCTGCCGGGGTTGTGGGAACCGGAACCGACGGTCACCCCGGCGTGGACACCATCGATGCCCCCCCAAACCACGGTGCCGACGCCCACTCCGGTGCCCACCTGGGACGGGAAACCGCAGACGATCGGGTTCATCGATCCCGCGACCTACCAGATCCCGTCTGAGGAGACTCGCCTGAACATGTCCACCCCGCCGTCCGGGACCGCACCCGGCACCACCCGGTGGGTGACCTACGCGACGATCGACGGGCAATGGTCGGGGACCACCGGGATCGTCCGGGTCCCGTTCCCCATGTGGCGGCTCGACTACTCGGACACCACGACCACGAACGATGAGATCCCGTTCTTCAACTGCCAGGTCATGGATGCCGAAGACCCGAACCGGCTGATCAAGATCGTCACCCTCCGCCTTCCCGAATTCATCGCCATGAAGGGCAAGCCCGATCTCAAAAAAGAGCAGTGGGTACACACCTTCTACGAAGGGAGCCACGACTACTACTTCGTCATCAACACCCGGTGCATCGACGCCTACCACGTAAAGATCCAGGTGCCGGAGGCGTATCTAAGTGCATAAGGCGCTCAAGGCGGCCAACGAGGAGCCGATTGGCCTGTACAACGATATCGGGAGGTTGATTGTGGGAGTGGGGGCCGGTGATACCCGGAGCAGGCCGATTTTTCAACGGCCAGGGATTTCCAAAAGGTGATCCCCGGCATCGGCGGCTTTTCCCCTTCAAGCGCGTTCACGCGAGTACAAAGTGCATTTGCCTGCCCGGAATAATAAACCATTTACAAAAGATCCTCGATCTCCTCCCGCTCGATCCCGGCCGGCTTGAGAATCTCCAGAAGCGTGCCGGTCGGAAGATTCCGCCCATGCACCGGAACAGTGGCCCGGCGCTTCGTCTCCGGGTTATAGAAGAGATGATGGCTCCCCTTCACCCGGTCCAGCACGAATCCCTTCTTCGTCAGAATCCTGATAACCTTCTGGGCCGTGAGGGCCGGAAGTTTAGGCATAGGCTTCGATGGTGAGAGTGTATTCCAGCAATCCCTCCTCAGTGGGGATCTCCTCACCCTTCTCCCGGAGGTCTTCAAGGTAGAGTTCGATGGCCTCTCACGCCATCGCTATCGCCTCCTCGACGGTCTCCCCGAAGGTGACGCGAGCACGGGCGAGGGTCGGTACGGTGACGGTGTACCCGCCTCCTTCCGGAGGTGCATCTGTATCCGTAAGGGTTCTGAGCCCGGGCTGGCGCCGCCGGTGATGATGGAGCACATGAAGAGTTTACGTTGAGTGCCAGTTTGGGGCTTTCTGAGCTGAACCGGGATATCTGGTCTGCCCGGGTTCTGGCCCGGGCCCGGGAGATGGGCGTTCGAGTGCTTGATAGGCAAATCGCCTGGACTCTGTCCTTCCGGGCTACCTGCTAAAGTTAGAATTAATATGGTTTTTCCTCCGCGGACTTGCGGGCGGGCATCGAGCATGAAGATCCCCGGCATACGCCGGGGGATGAGAGCAGCACCTCTTCTTTGGCTTAATTTTCACCCTGCATGGCCTACCTTCATATCTGAGGGGGTCTTACATGACTCTATCGTATGCTGCGGGGATAACTGCTCCCGATGGGGAGGACGATGATGCCCGGGAAGCCTTCGTCCAAAATGGTGGGGTAGTTGACGTTATTGTAAAGAAAAAACTACAGTGGGGTGACGATCGCATGATCATTCACGAATCTGACACGATGGAGTTCAAAAAATCCCTCTCCCTCATCGATCCGGCGCTCAAGTCGATCTGTGGATTTCTCAACCACCATGGGGGCATCATTTCGTTTGGCAGGGCGAACTCCGGAGCCATTGTAGGTGTTGATCCCACCGACCATTCGCTCCGCAAACTCTCTCAGCAGATCACCTCCCGGATAAAGCCGGAGACTTCGCCGGATATCCATGTTCTGGAAGAGCAGGGGAAATCCCTGATCGTCATCGCGGTCCCGGAGGGGATGAACAAACCGTACTTCCTTGATGGTATCGCGTACATGCGGGTTGGGACCGAGAACCGTGTCATGCCGCCGGATGAACTGAAACGGATGATCCTCAACGCTTATGCAATCCCCTGGGATGATCAGCCTTGCAGGGGTGGAGATCTCGATGATATCGATGCCGCTTCGGTCAGGGCGTTCCTTGAGCGGGCAGAGCGGGCGCGGAGATTTGATGGCGATCCAACCGTATCTGTCGAGAAGGCGCTTGATAAACTTGGCGTGCTCAGCAGAGGGTTACCGACCAATGCTGCTATGTTGTTCTTCGGGAAAGACCCGCAACGGTTTTTCGTCCAGTCGGAAGTCCGTTGCGCCAGGTTCAAAGGCGAAGAGATATCAAGCACCTACCTTAACATGAGTATCTTGCGTGGCAGAATAGATCAGGTCATCGAAAATGCCGGCCAGTTCATCGAAGAAACTGTCCCGAAAGCCGCATGGGTTACTCCGGGGAAGATGCAGCGGGAGGAACACTGGGATTATCCGTCCGATGCCCTGCGGGAAGCAGTGATCAATGCCGTCTGCCACCGTGATTACATCGCCTCAGGCAACGTTCAGATCCGGTTCTTCGATAGCAGGGTGCAGATCTGGAGCCCGGGTAAATTACCGGACGGTGTCACGGTGGATCTCCTAAAAGTCGAACATGCCTCGCGGCCGCGAAACAAGACCCTCGCGAAGCTCCTGTTCCTTGCCGGTTATATCGAGCAGTGGGGTTCGGGTACGCTCAGTATGATCGCCGCATGCAAACGCGATGGCCTTCCGGACCCGCAGTTTGAAGAGACCGGAAGTGATTTTGTCGTCACCTTTACACGTTCGACGCTCAACACGCTTCTGGAAAACCCAGAATTGCTTAACGAACGACAGCGTGGAGTCATAGAGTACCTCAAGTCGCATCACTCCACATCGACAGAAGCGTATGGAAACGTCTACGGATGCACCACGCGGACAGCCCGGCGAGATCTTTCTGCTCTTGCTGAGATGGGCATAATTGTTGTGAAACGGGAGGGGAGGCTACGGCAGTATCTACTCAATCCTTCATTCCGGTCATTGCGGACAATTCCGGACAATTCCGGACAAAACCTGGACTGAAGGAAGCAGCGTAAAAGCCATATCCTGCAGCGTAACTATCAAAAACCAAAAATTCAGCCCCCGATCCAGATAGCGGCATGTGGACAATTGCGGACATCCGGCATGTGGCGCTCGCATGCTCCATCGTAACCAACATAGCTGGTGATAACCTCGAAGAAGAACAGTCTGGGGGACAACGATGTGGGTGTTGCTGAAAAACTCGCCACTATTGGTGCGAAAGATCGAGTGGAGTCACAACGGAGCAGGTCAATTCTCCAACCACCGGCTGGAGATCTTCAAAGGGTGTTTCCCGGCATCGGCGGCTTTTCCCCCTCCAATCTCTAACGTATGATGTCGTTTTCTGGGATCTGGTCATCAAGAAGGCGGAAGCGGTTATCTTGAACCCGAACGACCCGGAGGCGCTGACGATCCCGCTCGAGGCCCGGGCGAAGATGGTGATGAAGAACGGCGAGGAAACCTGACCCGAGGGAAACCGATTTTAGGTACTCCGGGGTATTTTATCGTATCAAGAGGGAAGAAAGATAGCAAAACCGATCGAACTTGGGCTTGTCCTGGAGGGGGAAGACGCCCGGCGGTTCCAGCGCTATCTGGACCACCCCCCCGACACCGATGACGGCGCGAGCTGATCCGCGAAGCCGCCATCCTCGCCCGCGAGATGCGATTGTGACCGCAAAAATACCCTTCGATCGTCTCCCTTTTTCATTTCTCAACGAAAATTTCGATGTTTCATCGTTCCGGTGCGGAGAGCCGGATCTGGCGGAGTTCCTGATCGACGACGCACTCGATAACCAGGCTGCCCGGCTTTCGGTCACGCCGCTTTTCGCCTCTTTCGAAAGATTCGGATCTATCATCCTTCAGTTGCGGCCATGCCGATCGGGATGAATTCCTGCTCGATGATTCGATGGAGTACCAGCAGGAGCGGCTGTCCGTAACCCACCTTGCGTATATCGACTCCAAGATAGCAGGATTTTTTCACCCTCGTCACCGACTGCATCGACACCAAGCAGGTGGACTCGGAGGACGGGAAACGAGGGTATCCCTACCGGAAACACCCCCCGATAAAATCTGCTTGGGAAAACAAAAATGACAAAAGGTTACCGGAGCATTTCCAGTAATTTTTCTTAGGGAATGTTGGTTTGATTGGAGATATCGTTAAGGAGGACGTTTAATGTTTTGACGTTTAACTCGTTATGGAGAGGGATGGTGATAGGTTTAATGCCAGTTTCGTATTGTTTTCCCATTCTGACATGACTTCCGGTTTGGCGAAGAAAAGAATACCCGATGGATTCGAGCATTCTGATCACCTGATACCCACTAACAACTGGCCGTCTTGGCAATGATATCGACCTTGTAATTAAACTTAAGATGTGGCTTGTCAGGGGTCGTTTCTTCCGGAGATTCAGGTGTGGTGTAAACGGTAATTTGTTCGCCCTTCTCGATTTCCTCTTCGAAATGAAGCTCTGTTGCTTCTATAATATTATCGATGAGTTCACCGACGGTTTTTCCTTGAGTATAGATGGAGTGTTCGGTAGCATGTGCGCCCCACCATCTGTCGCAAAAATACGTTTTAAACTCGACGATCATAGTTTTCATCTCGGTGGTTGTGACATATGTATGATAATATTATATAGATAATGCTAAACCCGGGGAAGAGAGGGGGTCGTCAGGTTGAAGAAACAACCTAAGAAAATGACAAAACTATATGCCCCGGAAGAATACGTCCTGAGTTATGAGTCGAAGGCTCATGGCGCGCTTTTTCAATAGCCGGGCCCCGATTTTTGAGCAGATTGTTCGGATCCGTCTGCACCTCGATCTCGTGGGTCTGAAAAAATCGCACCATTGGTGCGAGAGATTGAGTGGAGACACAACGGGGCAAGTCGATCCTCCAACCCCCCGGCTGGAGATCTTCAACTTACACTTGTCTGTGTGGGCACCCCACCGGCTGCCGCCGCGAGCCGGTCGATCGGGGAGACACCCCGCGACGGGAAAGGAGGGAATCTGCTGGTGAGCGGGAGCCAGGAAAGGATGATATGTGATGCGGGAAGATGTACGACAGTATGAGACGGCGCCATCTGCTGAGGACGGAGGAGAAAGAAGAGGTTCTCCGCACCATCCGTACGGTCCTCGCCGGATTTGACGAGATAGAGGTGGGATACGTCTTCGGCTCGTTCTGCAGGGGGGATTTTGGCGACGTGGATGTGGCGATCCTCGTCACCGGAGAACCAACCCCATACCAGGCGATGCGGTTCGCACGGCGGATCGAGCGGGAGTTCGAGCGAGGATTCGGCTACCGCTTTGAGGCTGACGTAAAGGGCCTCAACACCGCCCCCATCTCCTTCCAGCATGAGGTCATCAAGAGCGGCAGGTCTGTATTCTCCCGCGACCGGGAGAGGAGAGTCCGGTACGAGGCAGGCGTGCTCTCCCGGTACCTCGACTATGCGGAGACGCTCGACTGGTTTGACCGGGTTCTACTCACGAGGACCTGATATGGATGAAGGGATCCTCAGTCACCTCCGGGAGCTGGACGAGGCAGCCGGGGACTGGGAGCGCTATCGGTCTATCACTCTCGCCGATCTGAGGTCGGACCGGGACAAGCGGAACATGGTGCTGCACGCGCTCCTCGTCAGCATCCAGGCGTCGATCGACATCGCCAATCATCTGGTCGCGACCTGCAGTTCCCGGCGGCCTGAGACCTACCGGGAGAGTTTTGCTATTTTATGTGATGAGGGGCTTATCCCGGAAGACCTCGGGATCCTGCTCTCCGACCTCGCAGGATTCAGGAATGTCCTGGTTCACCTCTACTGCCGGCTGAACCTGGACGAGGTCTATGGGGTGTTGCAGGACGACCTTCCGGCTGTGAACCGTTACCGGGATCTGGTCCGGGCGATGCTCCGGGACCACCTCCTCCCGGAGTGATGGCCAAGGTCTGCGGCGCCGCTACTGGAAGAGCGCGCCGAACCCGGCTGCTGCCGGATCCGATGAAGCTGCCGCCGGCCGTCAGCAGGGTACCGGCGATGAGTTCACGCCCGAGGCCATGGTAGTTCATGAGCCGGGAAACGAAGGGGGTGAGTGAACGATTCCCGGTTATATGCCGGCTACCGGTTGAAGTCGGTATATACACGAGAAAACCGAAAATGGAGATATTATCTGATCGCTTCAATCAATTCGTTTCGAGGTATCCCTGTTGCTTTTGAAACCTCGTCGAGTATTGAATAGAGTGTTCCAACTCTTAGTTCGTTGTGCAGGGGAACGTCTTGTCACCTTTCTGGGTAACCATCTGGACATGACTTCCTATTTGTCGAAGGTACGTGTACCCGAGAGATTCGAGAAATTTAACGGTCTTGAATCCACTAACAACCGGTCGCCTTGACATTGCGATCGACCGTGAATTGACATTCGAACTGTTGAGTAAGTGGTTCGGCGGCGGTCTCGTCGAGTTCAAGGATGAAGTTGGGTACAGGTTCGGTCGTAACGGTGATCGTGATCTGTTCTCCCGGTCCGATCTCGTCTTCGAAGTAGAGCTCTGTTGCTTCTATGATATTATCGACAAGTTCGCCGATAGTTTCTCCCTGGGTGACGATGCCGTGATCTGTAGCACGAGCGGTCCATCCCTCATCGTAATAGAATATTTTGAACTCGACTAACATGACATTCACCCCGAATTAATTGAGATGTGTGATTTGATACAATAAATGTAGTGGCGATACCAGGTCCGGTGTTTCGAGAGAGGGTGTCATGTTTAGCCGATTTGACACTTTCTACGGCTAAACCCGGGGCTTTCTTGCACCTCTTGAACTCCGGTGTTGTGGTGTGGCTGCAGGCCTTCGACGATGGTGCCGGCGGTAAGACGACGCGCTAAAAAAGATCCCGGGCCTTCACCGTCCGGCAGCCCAGTGCCGTGCGATGAACTCCCGCACGATCTGCGCCGCCACCGCTGCCGTCTGTCCGGAATCGAACGGAGCGACCTCGACGTAATCGAAGCCCGCAGCGTGCGGTGCGAGGGTCCGGACGACCTCCCGGATATCGAGCGGCGTCATCCCGAACGGCTCGGGCGTCCCGAGGCCGGGCGTGAGGCAGCAGTCGATCGCGTCGGCATCGATCGAGAGGTAGACCTTCTTCCCGCCGATCCGTTCCCGGACCTCCCGGAGGACGGCGCCGATGCCCAGTTCCCGCACCGTATCGGCGGAATACAGTTGTGTCCTCTCCGCCGCAACCTCGAACTGCTCGGAATCACCGCTCCGGGCGCCTATGATGACGACATCTTCGACCATCTCGAGGACACGCCGGGTGACGCACCCGTGGCTGTAGGGCGTCCCATCGAATTCTTCCCGCAGGTCCAGGTGCGCGTCGCAGACGATATAGACCTCCGGCTCTACGGCCTCCACCATCCCAACCGTGGCGGTATGCTCGCCGCCGAGCATCACCGGCACCTTGTTGTCGCGGACAATATCGCCGGCGACATCCGCTACCTGCCTGACAACCTCCTCCGGCAGCCGGGAGACCACAAGATCCCCGAGGTCCGTGAACGGGATTAAAGAGAGATCGATCCCGGTCGAAGGCTCGTAGGACTCGAAGTTGAGCGAGATTTCCCGGATCGCCCGGGGGCCAAACCGCGTCCCCGGTTTAAACGACGTCGTGCCGTCGTAGGGTACGCCGAAGACGGCGTAGCGGGCACTCTCGTATGAAGCGTCAGCATCCGCAAAATGGAGATGGGCGAGCTCGTGCATGCCCGTCTTTGTGAGCCAGAACAGATCACTCAAGTTTCTTCTTGCCCATGGATGATATGTACTGGATCTCCTTGCCCGGTTCGAGACCGCTGACCTGATCTTCGGTCACGGTGAGCTCGAACATGTCAAAGTCCTTGACGTCCATGAGCTGGACGGCTGTACCGGCTATCGAGATGACCTGCGCCATCTTCCGCTCCACAATGGGGACATAGGTCTTTGCCGAGACCGGCTGAACGATCGAGCGCTTAACGCCGTCGAAGATACCGATACAGTCTATGCGGGACTTTGCCGCCCCGTGCTTTCCAGGCTTGGAGGTAGCGATGGAGACAATCCTGCAAGGCTCATCATCAACGACAACGTAGCGTCCTTCCTTCAGCTTCCCAACTTCTGTCTGTTCCTTCATATTGTCTCACTCGATAAACGCGTGATTAATGTATCTGGATTGCAGTACATAAATACACCGTAGAATGAGGGAAGGGACGAGGAGAATTGATGGAGTTCATCCGGGCATGTGACGACGTGGCGGGGGCTGTTTCCGATGCCGTAGCAGGTATGGTCGGAACGCCGGAAGCAGGGGAGTACGTTAAGATGGGCGCGGACGGCACGCCCACCAAGAAGATAGACCAGGTCGCAGAAGATATCGTCGTGGACTACTTCGCGCGCCATACGTTCTGCCGGCGCCTGATCAGCGAGGAGCTTGGGTGCGCCGACATGGGCGGGGAGAAGGGCACCATCTTCCTCGATCCGGTCGACGGCACCTACAACGCCGTGGCCGGGATCCCCTTTTATGCCCTCTCCATCGCGTATGCCGAAGAGGGAGTCGTGCAGGCGGGATACGTCCAAAACCTCGCCACAGGCGAGACGTTCCATGCCATCCGGGGGCGGGGCGCCTACCTTGATAGGCATCCCATCCGTGTCTCGGGGGTATCGCTCCTTGAAGAGAGCGCCATGAGCGTCTATGGCCGGAAGTTCGACCCGGGCCGCGTACAGGAGATTGGCAGGAAGATCCGGCGGTGGCGCCTCCTCGGTGCATCGGCGCTCGAGCTCTGCTACGTCGGGTGCGGCCGTATCGACGGGTTTATCGACGTACGGGGGACGCTCCGCGTCACGGACGCCGCGGCGGGGATGCTGGTCTGCGAGGAGGCAGGCGGGACGGTCTCCGATCTCGAGGGGAACGCCCTCGTCTTCCCCGACGAAGTCTTCGCCGGGCGGAGCCTCGTTGCCACGAACAGCGTCCTGCACAACAAAGTCATCGAATACCTGAGGTAAGCCGCGTATGAAGATAATGCTGGTATCGCGCATCGACGATGCGGATGCACTCCGCTATACCGCAGACCTCGCCCGGGACCTCGAAGGTCTGGGGCACGACGTCGCTCTCGAAGAGGGTACGGCAAGGCAACTCGGTGCGGAAGGCATACCGTTCGAGAAGATCGCCGGCGACCTGGTCGTGGTCGTCGGTGGCGACGGGTCGGTCCTCCTCACCGTCCACCAGATGAAGAAGCAGGTCCCGGTCCTCGGGATCAACTGGGGCGAGGTGGGATTCCTCGCGGACCTGGAACCTGAAGAAGCCCACGCGTTCTTCACCGCCCACGAAAGCGGGTTTCGGGTCGAGCGCCGGATGCGGGTCAGCCTCTCTGTCGACGGGAAACGGCTCGGAGACGCCCTCAATGAGGGGCTCGTTGTCACCGACCGGCCGGCAAAGATGCTCCGGTTCGGCGTCTACGTCGACGGGACGCCCGCAGAACGATTCAGGGCCGACGGCCTGCTTATATCGACCCCGACCGGGTCGACCGCCTACGCCATGAGCGCAGGAGGACCGATCGTCGACCCGCAGATCGAAGGGTTCCTCCTCGTCCCGCTCGCGCCGTATATGCTCTCGTCGCGCCCCCACCTCATCAGCACCGGGAGGAACCTCGAGATCACCCTTGAGACCGAGAAGCCGGCGCACCTCGTCATCGACGGGCAGAGCACGTTTGAACTGGAGAGGGAGGCTACGATAACGGTTAAAAGGTCACAACAGCCCGCCCTCTTCGTCCATACGGGCAAACCCTTCTTTGAGAAGGTGAACCACAAACTGCGCAACCTCTGACCCTGCCGATACCCCGAACCGAGATTTTATGAGTGACCACGGGGACTATCTCCGCAGAGGAGTGAGCACGATTATGGAAGACCAGATGCGCACGGAGATCTCCTATGCGGAGATCGCAGAGACGCTCAAGACTGCCCTCGATCTGCGGGGGTCGCCGGTCGCGGTCAAACTCGCAAAGAGCCCCGAGGGCATCCCCGAAGGGGTCGGGCCGATCGAGGAGACGGTCCGCCACTGCCAGATGATCAGCAGAGCCCGTCTGGGCGGCGAGATCTTCTACGCGACCGCTGAGAAACACGTCTGCATGGGAGGCGGCTGGGCCCTCGGTCTGAAGGAGCTCACGCAGAGCCTTCGCACGGGAGAGTTCTACTACAAACTGGGCAAGTTCGAGAGCTGGGCCGCCTGCATGCGGACCATCCAGCAGGTGCCGCACGTTCCGGAGCTCGAGACCTATGCGACAGTCTACGCACCGCTCGAGAAGACGCCGTTTGACCCGCACGTCGTCATCATCGTTGCAAACCCGCGGTCGATGCTGAAACTTGCACAGGCCGCGCTCTACCAGCTCGGCGGACGGATAGAGTCCACGATGTCGGGGATCCAGTCGGTCTGTGCGGACGCGACCGCGCAGCCCTATCTCACCGGCAGGATCAACTACTCGCTCGGGTGCGACGGCTCGCGCCGGTTCTCCGGCATCGAGGATGACGAGCTCGTCATGGGCATCCCCGCCGAGATCCTCCCGGAGTTTGCCCGGGCCCTCACGGTCGTCACCGGTGCGCCCGGGTCGGTGCGGTAACAGAGCCGCTGTCCCCCTCTCTTTTTACGGCGCGCTCTCCTGTCGAGGGGTCCGTTCCGGGGTAAAAGGCTTATCTTCCCGGCAGGTCAACCATTCAGCAGGTGGGTTGTTTTGCAGGTATCCATGAAGCTCGAGATGAAAGACCAGCCCGGACAACTGGTCGCGGCCCTTAAACCGATCTCGGCCGTTGGGGGAAACATCATCGCGGTCATTCACCAGAGAGAGGCCTCGGCAGCCGCGAAAGCGCTGGACGTCCAGATCGTGCTGGAACTGCCGGAGGGACGCCTTGAGACTCTCCTCGAACTGCTCCGGGAGCAGGGCGTCACCGTCGTGCGCATCGGAGAGGAGCGGCTCCTCTACAAGTGCACCCTGATCATGATCGGCCACTTAATGCACACGGACCTCTCCGACACGGTCGACCGGATCGATCGGACCGGCTCTGCAGAGGTGACGGAACTCTCCCTCGTTATGCCGGCGATCAACGCCCCTTCTTCCGCCCGCATCACCATCCGTTCGACCACCCGGACGGAGATGAAGAAGGCGATCAGGATCCTGAGGGGCGTCGCGGAACAGAAGAAACTCCTCATCATCGAGCCTTTGGAGGATGCATGATGCGG
The DNA here is from genome assembly GCA_002839645.1 of Methanomicrobiales archaeon HGW-Methanomicrobiales-2. Lineage (GTDB taxonomy): Archaea > Halobacteriota > Methanomicrobia > Methanomicrobiales > Methanoculleaceae > Methanoculleus. Next base: position 53,162 of record PGYL01000027.1, read on the forward strand.
ATCGCCATACTCGGGTTTGGCTCCGTCGGCCAGGGCATCGCCCGGGCAATCCTTGCAAAAGACCTCAATATCACCGTCACCGGCCTTGCCGACTCGCGGAGCGGCATCATCGATGCCGGCGGGATCGACGTTGCGGCGGCGCTTGCCCGTAAGGGGAACGGCGACTCCTGCGGCACCCCGGGCATCAGCCCCGCGGACGTGGTGACGAAGGCGGAGTACGACGTCCTCGTCGAGGTGACCCCGACGAACGTGGAGACCGCCGAACCGGCACTGGGCCACATCCGGGAGGCCCTCGGGCGGAAAAAACACGTCGTCACCTCGAACAAAGGTCCGATCGCCCTCGCCTACCCTGAACTCCGGGCTCTCGCGGAGGCAAACGGCGTCCTCCTGAAGTATGAGGCGACAGTCTGCGGCGCGATCCCGCTCATCCATGCCATGCAGGAAGGGCTCGCCGGGAACAGCATCTCCCGGCTCTACGGGGTCTTCAACGGCACCTGCAACTATATCCTCACCCGGATGGCCGAGGACAGCCTCACCTACGAGCAGGCCCTTGCCGAGGCCCGGGAACTCGGGTACGCCGAGGCGGACCCCACCTACGACGTCGAGGGGATCGACGCTGCGATCAAACTGGTCATCCTCGCGAACACCATCCTCGATATGCACACCACGCTCGATGACGTGGAGAGGACGGGGATCACCCTCCTGACGCCCGACGCCCTGCGACTCGCAGAAGACCTGGACTGCACCATCCGGCTCATCGGCGAGATCGTCCCCAAGGCGGGGGTGCTCCGCGTTTCACCAAGGATCATCGGAAAGGAGCACCCGCTTGTTGTCGAAGGAACACTCAACGCCGTCACCGTGGAGGCGGATCTTGCGGGTGAACTCACGTTCATCGGGAAGGGCGCAGGTTCCACGGAGACCGCCAGTGCCATTATCGGCGACCTCCTCTACATCCATGACAGGTATGTCCAGGGTTCTTGAACGGAGAAAGCAGTATCTCCGGCTGATGCGCCAGGCGACGCTCGAGAGGGGCTCCTTTACGGTGGCCGATATTGCGGAGGCCACCGATACCCCCCGGAGCACCGCCCAGGACTGGGTGAACCGTCTCATCGAGGAGGGATGCGTCCTTCTCACGGAGGAGCAGCGGGGACGGCACGCGGCCCGCTACGCGGCGAGCAGCGTGGTGCCGGAGAGTGCCTGCCGCCGGATCTTCACCACCATCGACGGCGACCAGGTCGAGATCTATCACGAGTGCATGAGCGGGGGGTGCGCCGCCTTCTGCGAGTTCCACCATGCCCGCGCCGGCGGCGCCCTGCAGTCGGTCCGCCGGGACGGGACCCTGCCCCCTTCCCGATGAACGTGAGTTCCCCCGCAAGATCCGCCTCCACGGTGACGGGGTTGAGTTTTCCTTCGACAACAAGGGGGTGCTCCTTTCCGATGATCCTTGGTGAAACGCGGAGCACCCCCGCCTTGGGG
>PGYL01000028.1 GCA_002839645.1 Methanomicrobiales archaeon HGW-Methanomicrobiales-2
CATTGCCAATGCCAACGTCAGAATCAACCCGCGCAATGGCGGTCGTGTTGATTCTCCATCATCAGGAGAACAATGTTTATTTCCTAACTATATAAACATCTGCTTCCTGCATCAGATTCGAGGTTTGAGAACTCGAATCGTCATGTCCTTTTTCTGAATACAGGGGAATTCGGCCGGAATTTGGCCGTGATAATTCACCTGCGCGGGACATAATGTTTGTGATTCATCACATATAAACATTATGTCCCTGCTTCAGGATTTGAACCGGGAATCCACCATATATTCCCGACCCGATCGCATCAGACGACCCGCATTACGCGAGTTCCGATACATCGTGCGAGAACATATATTGAAGTTCCAGGCATATAAACATTGCCACCCGCATCAGACCCAGGCCGAAACTTGAGCCCTCACAACGGTTGAAGGGCCACACACCAGACCACCCGGAAACGGGCTGCACGGCATGACGCCCCGACAACACAGCCTTACAATGTTGTCGTCAATGAGATATAAACATTCCCCTGCATCGTCGGATCCAAGCACCGGGTTTGGACCCCCATAGATGTTGGGAGCCTCGCGCATTCTGCATTTGAATACAGAATCAGGCACGAGATACGCCCCCAACTTGACTATAATAGGTTGACTCCGGGGTATATATACATTTACCCCGGGCCCGCACCGAGAACCGACATCCGACTGCATAGTTGCCCGGATGTGCCCCATAACAGGCTATAATATATAAACAAAATGCGGGGTATATTGCCACGCGCGCAAAGCGCACACGGAGTCAGGAACCCTTTCCCTGCCAGAATCCTGTGGAAAACTCACCAGAACAGCAGAATCACCAATCCCACAGCACCCGCCCCGGGCCCGCCGGGCCCGGGCGACCAGCAGCGCAGGCGCTATCCGGCGTCATTATCCCAAACGTGGTCGCCGACGTATATCTCGCCAAAGAACTCGTCCTGCCAGAGGGCGAGCTTCCCCTCAAGCATCAGGAACAGGAGCGGGATATAGACCTCCCGGCGGGTCCGCCCCATTGCCCCGGCCAGGCCACCGAGCGTCAGGGTATCCCCGTTCCGGGCAGCCCGCTGGAACTCCTCCATCACGATCGAGACCGCCTTCTGATACCCCTCGTCATGCGCTACCGCCACCACATCTCCGGCGGTGAGGTCGAGATCCGGTTCGCGGAACACAGGAGCCCGTCTCCGCTGCTTCCGGCGCTGCTCCTTCTCCGCCGTCTTCAACTGCTTGATGAGTTCATAGAGCGTGACCGGCGGGCGTTTCCGCAGACTCTTCCTTCCTAAGCGGCGCTGGATCTCCCGCTCCAGGCGGCCCATCGGCTCAAGTTCTCCGGCCGACTCGAAGTCGAAGCCGAGATCGGCAAACGACTCATCCCCCTCATCAGGAAAAGAATCCTCAGCCTCGTCGCCGTCCCATCCATCGAGATAATCCGACTTCAGGCGCAGCAGGCACGCAGCATAGAAGAGCGTCCTCCCCGAGACACGCAGGTCCAGTTCCTTACGGCGGTCGAGTTCGACGAGGAACCGATCCGTCACATCCACGATATCGATGTTCCACGGATCGACTTCTCCCCGCTCGGCCATGCCCACCAGGATCTCGACAGGCTCTTCATCCATTGTTCTGCACACCGGTCACATACGTGCTCTTGTCGGGACGGATCGTCACGCCCACGATGCGGTCGGCGCGCTCGATCATGGGCTTTCGGAGCGAGACGATGATCGACTGCGCACTTCCCGAGAGTTCGTTCACCATAGCGGCAATCCGACCGACGTTGCTCCCATCGAGGAACATATCCACCTCATCGAGCGCGTAGAACGGCGCGGGCATATACTGCTGGATAGAGAAGATGAACGCGAGCGTGGTAAGCGATTTCTCGCCCCCGGAGAGCGAGGAGAGAAGATGAACCTTCTTGTCGCGCGGCTGCACTGCAAATGTCATACCCCCGGCAAACGGGTCATCCTCGTTATCGAGGATCAGCCTCCCGCTCCCATCGGTCAACCGCGCAAAGATATCGCGGAAGTTCGTATCGATCGCGGAAAAGGCGGTTGTGAAGGCGTCGTACTTCATCTTCTCGTACTTCTCGATCCGTTCGAGAAGCATCATCCGCTCTCGCGAGAGCACCTCTTTCTTTCCCGTCCGTTCTTCGACGCGCGTCGCGACCCGGTCGCACTCCTCGATCGCGAGCATGTTCACCGCGCCGATCTTTTTTAGCGCCCGCTCGGCCTCCGCAATACCGGCGTCGATGGCAGGGAGGTCAAGGTCAGTCTCCACGTCACCGGCCTGCTCCCGGAGCACCGAAAGTTCCACGAGCAGAGTGCGTTCCCGCTCCGCGAGGGCATCAAGCTGCATCCGGGTGCGTTCCATCGCACTCGACAGTTCAAGAGAGCGCTGGTCCAGCACCCGGATCTCACCGAGGATCTGATCCCGCTCACCGTGGAGATCGGCAAGCTCGTCGGAGAACTCCTTCTGGCGCGCCTCCAGCTGAACGATCAGGCGGCGCTGGCTCTCGATCTGCTCCCGGGTAGTGGTGATCTCACCATCGATCTCCAGGTTCTTTGCCTCCAGGCGAACCCGCTCCGCGCCGAGTTCCTCGATGCGGTTCGCAAAGTGCTGCCGCTCGCGTTTGGCATCGGTGATGTCGGCGTCCTTATTCCGGAGCCGGCGCTCGATATCCTCAACGGACTTCCGGTAACTCTCATACTGTTCGGTGAGAACGGGAATCTCGGTGTCGTTGAGTTTCTTCTTGAGGTCGTCAACCTCTGCCGAGAGCTGCGTGATCTCACCGGCGGTCCGCTCGAGATCGGTTTCAAGCCGCGCAAGCTCCTCGCCACCGGTCTTCGCGCTCTCGAACATCTCCTGGAGAGTATCTCTGAGGGTCTGTCTTTCCCCCGCAAGCACTTCGGTGCGCTTCTGGAACTCCTCCACAAGCATGCGGTAGCGCGCAACCTGTTCTTCAACCGCACTCCGCTCCGCCCGCTTCTCCTCCGCAACCACAGCAAGGCGGCCGATAGACGCCTCGATCTCCCCTGCCTCCGCCTCGAGGCCGGCGAGTGTTGCACGGACCCGCATGATCTCGTCGTCGACCGCCACCCCGAACCCGCGGACCTTCTTCGTCTGCGCGCCGCCGGTCATGGCGCCGCTCTTCTCGACGAAGTCCCCATCCAGGGTGACCATCTTATACCGGCCCATCAGCCGCCGCGCCCGATCGAGGGTATCCACCACCACCGTCGCGCCGAAGACGACGCGGAAGGCACGGTCGAACGCCGGGTCGAACTCCAGAAGGTCGACCGCGTACCCGACGATGCCCGGGTCCGCCTCGATCGGCGAGAGCATCGGCGGGCGAAGTTTGTTGAGCGGGAGGAAGGTGACCCGCCCGAGACGGTTCTCCTTTAAGTAGCGGATCGCATCGGTGGCCACCGCATCGGTATCGACGATCGCCCAGCGGAGCCGGCCCATGGCCGCGATGTCGAGCGCGGTCGCGTACTCCGGCGGTGCCCGCCCGAGCTGCGCAACGGTGCCGTGGACGCCCTCCATGCCGAGGACAAAGTCCATCCCCCTCCCGCCGGCATCGCCCTGCGCCTGCTGCTGCGCTTCGTAGCGCATCAGGCTCTGCTCGTTCTCCCGGATCTCCTTCTTCAGCCGTTCAAGTGCCGATCGCCGTGCAAAGAGCGTACTCTCGGCTTCGGAGAGGTCGCGCTCGATCCGGCGCTTCTCTCCCTCGCAGTCGACCATGCAGGAGGAGTAATCCGCGACCTGCGCCTGCTTATTTTCCAGCTCCTCCTCGACCTGGTGGACGCGTGCATCCAGGCGTTCCCGCTCCGACGTCCGCATCCGGCTCTTCTCGATGAAGATATCCTGTTCGCGGAGGATCTTCGCCCGGAGTTCCTTTCTGTTCTCGAGATCCTGCAATCGAGCGAAGAGTTGGTCCTTTACTCCCTCGACTTCCTTGCTCTCGCTCTCGATACGGGTCTCGACCGCGGTCATCTTCTCGCGCTGCGTCGAGAGTTCCATAGCCAGGTTCGCCCGGTCGATCGAGAGATTGCGGATCTGCCCGACGCATTCCTCGACTTTCGCCTCGGCGCGCCTGCTGTCCATGTAGACCCGCTGGACCGTCTCGAGGTTCTCGTCCCGGCTGACCTTCAGCCGCTCGATGGTCTTCTCACCGAGTTTGATCCCGCCTCGCGCCTCTTCGAGCCGTCCGACGAGTTCGAGGTACTCGGGGCCGCTCTTGCGATTGATCTCTTCGTCGACGGCATGCTGCCGCCCGTGTGCCTCCGCGAGGCTTGCCCGGAGAGCGTCAACCTCGCCGGAGGTGCGCTCGAGCGCCGCCTGCTGGTCGTGCATCAGGCCGTGGAGGGTCCCTATCTCCTGCTCCTTCTGCCCGACGAGCGCCGCACCCCGGCACTGGCCGAGGTGTTCCAGCTGCTCCTGCCACCGCCGGTGCTCCACAGCCTGCTCGCGCTCGTGCTGGAGCGCATCCAGCCGCGCCACGAGTTCGTTTAAGAGGATCTCCTCACGCTCGATCCGCTCCCGGACCACCTCAAGCTCCGAGAACGCCTGCTCGCGCTTATGATCGAACTCGGCGACACCTGCTATCTCGTCGACGATTTTCCGCCTCTCTCCGTCGCTCATCTCCATGATGCGAGTGATATCACCCTGCATCACGACGTTGTAGCCCTCAGGTTTGATCCCGAGCTTGGCGAGGAACTCGATCACCTCGCCCTGTTTGCAGAGGCGGTTGTTTAGGTAGTTGTAACTGTAGTATCCCGTCGCCGTCCGCTTGATCCGGCGCCGGATCGTCGTGCCGTCCGAGAACGTGACCGTCACCTCGGCGGTGTTCTTCCCGGAGTTGACGTTGATGAGATCGGTCAACTTCTCGGCCCGCAGCCCCCGGGCGCCCGAGAGAGCCAGGACAAAGAGGATGCTGTCGATGATGTTGCTCTTCCCGGATCCGTTCGGGCCTGAGACGACAGTGAATCCTTCAAAAAAAGGAATTTTCGTCTTTCTGGCGAAAGACTTGAAGTTGTCGATCTCAAGCTGCGTGATGTACAAGGATCAGGCTCCCTTCGCTATCGATCGAGGTCGACCGTGTCATCTTCTTCAGCATGGATGACATCGTCGACCGGACGCTTCTTCTGCTCGACGAAGAGGGTCCGTTCGGGGGACTTGCCGCCTTTTCCACGACCCTTCGCCGGGACGGCCCCAAATTTAGGGCTGGCGACGATATACTCCGAGGATCTCCTCGGCTCAGGCTTCAGTGTCCCGTCGTTCTGCATGATCAGTTCCAGATCCACATCGTCCAAAACGGGCGCGGGCTGGGGAGCAGGCTGGCGCTTCTCGACGGGCCGCACGGGGGCCCGGGGTTCGGGAGCACGGACGGGCCTGGATTCGGCGGTCGCCCGGGGCTCTGACTGGAGCGTGGCCCCGGTCCTCCTCTCTTCAGTCATCACGGGCTTCTTCCGGCGCTCCTCCCCGTCCCGGGAGATCTTCATCGCCACGGATTTGACATCCAGAACCTCTTCCATCAGGCCCTTCACCAGGGCCTCGAGTTCCCTTACCTTCCGCTCCAGGTTGCGCAGATGCTCTTCGGCTGCCACCAGACGCTCTTCCGTCGCCTCCGATACCTCCGGCTGCTCATCCTCGAGCTCCCGCACCTTCCGCTCCAGGTTGCGCAGATGCTCTTCGGCCGCCTCCAGACGCTCATCCCTCGCCTCCGGTACCGGCGGCTGCTCATGGGCCTCAAGTTCCTGCATCTTTCGCTCCAGATTGCGCAGGCGTTCTTCCCCTGCCTCCAGGCGCTCTCCTCTCGCCTCCGATACCGGCGGCTGCTCGCGGGCCTCGAGTTCCTGTATCTTCCGCTCCAGGTCGCGCAGGCGCTCATCCTCCGCCTCCGGTACCGGCGGCTGGTCGTACTCCTTCATCGTCTCCATCTCCTTCTCGCGCTCCGCGAGTTCTCGCTCAAGAAACCGTATCCTCGCATCTTTCTGCGCCATGACTCTCCCTCAAATTAATCCTTGATAATAATTACGTAATAATATTACTATAGATTCCCCCAATGAAGAATTATTACATTTTATCCGGGATGCGGCAGGGGAATAAATAGCAGTTGCAAAAGATGCCGCCGTCATCGACAGCCACGTATAAAAGAAAGAATATTACCTCACTAAAGTAACCTTTTTCTGCATGTCTAGTCTGGCAAACTTCGATCCAGAAGTCGCGGGTCTCATCGAGAAAGAGCGCCTGCGGCAGATCAATGGGTTGGAATTGATTGCCTCCGAGAACGTCGTCAGCAAGGCGGTTCTCGAGGCGATGGGTTCTATCTTGACCAATAAGTACGCCGAGGGATATCCCGGCAAGCGCTACTACGGCGGCTGCGAGTTCCATGACGTCGTGGAGAACCTGGCGCGCGACCGGATGTGTCAGCTCTTCGGGGCAGAGCACGCGAACGTCCAGCCGCACTCGGGGAGCCAGGCTAACCAGGCGGTCTACTTCGCCTACCTCGGCTACAAGGACAGGATCATGAGCCAGAGCCTCACCCAGGGCGGCCACCTCTCCCACGGCTCGCCGGTCAACATCACCGGGCGCTGGTACTCCATCTTCCACTACGGCGTCGATCACGAGTCCGAGACGCTCGACTACGCGGCCATCGAGGAGATAGCGCGGATCGTCAAACCACAGATGATCGTCTGCGGTGCGAGCGCCTACCCCCGCGAGATCGATTTCAAAGCATTCCAGGAGATCGCCGATGCCGTCGGCGCGCGGTGCATGGCCGACATCGCCCACATCGCTGGACTCTGCGCGACCGGCTACCACAACTCCCCGGTCGGCGTCGTCGACATCGTGACGACAACGACGCACAAGACCCTGCGCGGCCCCCGCGGCGGCGCCATCATGTGCAGCAAAGAGGACGCGGCCGCCATCGACAAGTCCATCTTCCCGGGCATGCAGGGCGGTCCGCTGATGCACACCATCGCCGCAAAGGCGGTCTGCTTCAAGGAAGCGCTGACCCCCGCGTATAAGGACTACTGCGGGCAGGTCGTCAGGAACGCACGGACGATGGCCGATGTCCTCAGCCAGGAAGGGCTCGACCTCGTCTCCGGCGGCACCGACAACCACCTCATCCTGCTCGACCTGACCGGCATCTCCGCAAACGGCGAGCACCTCACGGGCCTTGCGGCCGAGGTCGCGCTCGGCGAGGCGGGTATCACCGTGAACAAGAACACCATCCCCCGCGAACAGCTCAGTCCCTTCGTGACGAGCGGTCTTCGGATCGGCACCCCCGCCGTCACCTCCCGCGGCATGAAAGAGGAGGAGATGAAGCAGATCGGCCACTGGATCGGCCGGGTGGTCAAGGACATCGCCAGAGACAAGACCTCCAAGAAGGCGATCACCGAAGTGAGAGAAGAGGTTATTGCTCTGGCGAGCAAGTATCCCCTTCACCCTGAAGTAGCATGATACTCGACGGCAAAGCAGTCTCGGAGAAGAGGCTTGAGCTCCTCAAAGAGGAGATAGAAGAGTCCGGGCTCTACCCGCGCCTCGCAACCATCATCGTGGGCGAGGATCCCGGCTCGAAACTCTATGTCCGCATGAAGCACCGGGCGTGCGAGCGGGTCGGGATCGGATCGGTCGGCATCGAGCTCCCGGAGGACGCCTCCACCGAGCGGGTGCTCGAGGCGGTCACCCGTCTCAACAACGACCCGGATATCAACGGTATCCTGGTCCAGCTGCCGCTCCCGTCCCGGATAGACACCACCCGCGTCATCGATGCGGTCGCGCCCGGAAAGGACGTGGACGGGTTCCATCCCTGCAACCTCGGCAGGCTTCTTGCCGGGAATCCGGTCTTTGCCCCCTGCACCCCGCAGGGGATCATGACGATCCTCGAGGAGTATAAAATACCGACCAGAGGACAGCGGGCGGTCGTCGTCGGGCGGAGCATCGACGTGGGCAGGCCCATGGCCGCCCTGCTCCTGAACGCCGACGCAACCGTCACCATCTGCCACTCGAAGACGAAGAACATCGAGGACGAGATGCGAAATGCCGACATCCTCGTCAGCGCCGTCGGAAGAGCGAGGTTTGTCGGACCGGATATGGTGAAGGAAGGCGCGACGGTCATCGATGTCGGGATCAACTACGACGAGCAGGGCAAACTCTGCGGCGACGTTGATTTCGACGCGGTGAAGGAGCGGGCAGGAGCGATAACCCCGGTCCCCGGAGGCGTCGGTCCTATGACCATCGCGACGCTGATGGAGAACACCTTCCGGGCGGCCAAGTTGAGGACATGCGACAACAACACTGTACGATAAACCATCTCCGGGTCGGCGGCGACGCTCCGGTCCGCCTGATGGGCATCATCAACTGCAGCCCCGAGTCGTTCTACCGGGGCTCTTACGCACCGGCCGGAGGACTTTATGACCGGGCCATGGCCATGCTTGATTCGGGCGCCGACATGATCGACCTCGGCGCGCGGAGCACGGCCCCGGGCACTCTTCCCATCACCGTCGCAGAAGAGGCAGCACGGGTGGATGCGGCCCTCTCGGAACTTGACGGGACCGGGATCACCCTCTCGGTGGATACCCGGCACCCGGAGGTGCTCGAGGTCTGCCTCCGCCACGAGATCCATGCGGTGAATGACATTGCCGGCCTTGCCGACGAGCGCTACGCGCGGGCAGTCGCCGATTCCGGGCTGCCGGTATTCGCGATGGCGAGTTTCAAGGAGCCCGGCGACGCTGTTGGCCTTGCCGCAACACGGGAGGCACTCACGGCGGTCGTGAACCGGTGCGCCCGCCTTGAGATCGACGAATACGTCCTCGACCCCGCAGTCGGGAGATGGGTCCCGGAGCGGACGAGCGAGGACGACTGGGAACTCTGCCGGAACTTTAAGTCGTTCTCGGCCTTCGGGCGCCCGGTGCTCGCCGCGGTCTCAAGGAAGACGTTCATCGGGGATCTGCTCGGGAGAGTCCCCGAAGACCGGCTCGCAGGCACCCTCGCGCTCACGACGATGCTTGTTGGGGCGGGAGCGGCCATGGTGCGGAGCCACGATGTCGGGGAGACCGCCGACCTCCTGCGGGTTTATGAGAAGATGAGGCAAGCATGACGACACCATCATTCCATGTATACGGCCTTGCGACCCCCCTGGTCCGGGCCGGCGACGATGTGACAACCCACATTCTCGCGGCCGCAGCAAACTCAGAATGCCGCGGCTTCCAGGCGGGGGATATCGTGGTCGTTGCAGAGTCAGCCGTGGCCACCGCCGAAGGCCGGATCGCGAGACTGGCCGATATCGAGCCGTCGGCAAAAGCCCTCCGGCTCGCTGAAGAATACCATATGGACCCTCGCCATGTCGAGGTGGTGCTCCGGGAGAGCGACCAGGTCGTCGGGGGCATCCCGGGGTTCCTGCTCTGCATGAAGAACGGGACCCTCCTCCCGAACGCAGGGATCGATGCTTCCAATGCCCCGCCCGGCTCCCTCGTCCTCCTCCCCGCCGATCCGGATGCATCCGCTGCACGGATACGCGCCGGTATTGCTGAACGGGCGGGGGCCGACGTCGGCGTCATCGTCATCGACTCCCGGACGCACGCGATGCGGCTCGGGTGCAGCGGGGTCGCCATCGGGTGCTCCGGCATCCCCTCGGTGCTTGACGAGCGCGGGAAAAAAGATCTCTTCGGCCGTGAACTCGAGGTCACGAAGCGGGCGGTGGCAGACTGCATCGCGTCAGCAGCCGAACTCGTGATGGGAGAGACGGACGAGTGCGTCCCCGCTGCCGTGGTGCGGGGGATCGGGCTTCCTGTCGGCGACTACGCCGGGGTCGCCACCATCGACGCTTCAGAGTGTCTCTTCATGGGCGTCGCGCTGCACGCCGACCCGTCCCTTCTCGTCGATGGCAAGGGAAAACCCTGAGTTCTCCAGGTATTTCCTGCTCATTCTCCCTTTTCCGTGGATGAGTATCTCAACCAGGTCTTCCTTCTCGTCGACATCGGTCGACATCCGGAATGAGTCGATCACCTCGACGGAGAAGCCGCAGTCCCCTGCGATCCGCATGTGATCGAGGAAACTTGCGCCATAGAAGTCGGCGTGGAAGCATTTCGGCTTCTTTAAGAATATGACGTTCGTCCCGCCGCCCCGGCCCGGCACGATGGCCATATCCTTCTCGGTGCGGATCAGCCGCTGGATATCCCCGGCCGTCACCAGGGGAAGGTCAGCCATGATGATGAGCGCCGGACAGTGAAACTGCCCGAGCGCCCAGTTGATCGCTTCGTTGAGTGACTCCTTCCTGACGGCAATGAGCGCATTCTCGTGTTTGAAGGGGTGGGTGCAGAGCAGGGTGGCACTGCACCCGGACTTCAGCACGGAGGCGATCACGTCTTCAAGCATCGCCCGGGCGAACGCCTCCCGCTCTTCCTGGTTGAGGATGCAGGAGAGGCGCGTCTTGGGGTTTACCGGCTTAAAGGGGATGAGCGCGTGAAAGTACATTGTGGAATCGTTGTCAGGGTAGTATCAAAAAGGCATCGTTTCCAATGTGTCGGGGAAAGGCAGGCCCGGGTTAAATCGAGAGCTACGCATCCGGTCATATCGCATCTCCCCATCGGCAACCGGGCATTTATGGAGGTCTCGTAGAGAAGCCACCACTATAGAACCTTCCTTCGCGTTCTTCGCGTCTTCGCGTGGGCCGTGCTATATCCGTACGCTGGCACCTCACGCGAAGATGCGAAGGCGCGGAGAATGGTCCGGGAGAGGCGGAAAGCCGTTACTCGAAAACGCTTCGCGTTTTCTCAAACTCCTTTCCCTTCGGGAAAGTCGTTCCCGAAAGTTCATGTGAGAGGGTGCCGACATATTACCCATGCACCGCCGCGTGATCACCTTTTCAAGGAACGCATTCCTCCCCCTGACAACAGTCTGTGCAAATCGTTGCGGCTACTGCTGTTTCCGGACGCCGGTACGGGAAGGGTGCATCATGCCTCCCGGCGAAGCGATCCGAACCCTGGAAACGAGTGCCGACCTTGGCTGCACGGAGGCGCTCTTCACTTTCGGGGAGCGGCCCGGCGCAGTGCCTGGCTTTGCTTCCCTGCTCGATCAGATCGGCTACGCGGACATCCTCGACTACGTCTACGACCTCTCTCTTGCGGCTATCGAGCGGGGGCTCCTGCCGCACACCAACGCCGGCATCCTCTCCTATGAAGAACTCGACCGGCTCCGCGAGGTGAACGCGAGCATGGGGCTGATGCTTGAGACGACGGCCGACGTCGCCGCACACAGGGATTCTCCCGGAAAAGATCCGGCGGTCCGGATCGAGATGATCGAGAACGCCGGCAGACTCTCGATACCGTTTACGACCGGCATCCTGATCGGGATCGGCGAGACGATGGAGGACCGCGAGGAGTCACTCCGGGTCATCCGGGACCTTCATTCACGGTTCGGCCACATCCAGGAGGTGATCGTGCAGAACTTCTGCCCGAAGCCGGGGACACCGATGGAAGATGTACCGGTGCCCGACACGAGCGAGATCTGTGCGACGATAGCCCTTGCCCGGGAGGTCCTCCCGGCAGACGTGGCGGTGCAGATACCCCCGAACCTCACGGACGCGACCCACCTTGTCGGGTGCGGCGTGGACGACCTCGGCGGGGTCTCCCCGCTCACCATCGACTACGTCAACCCCGAGCACCCCTGGCCGCAACTCGAAGAACTCAAGAGGGTGGCCGGCGACGCCGACCTCTCCGAACGGCTCTGCATCTACCCGCAGTACATCGAGAAAGGATGGTATTCCCCCCTGTTAAAACCCCTGATCCTGCAACTCGCAGACAGGCTCGCAGCGTCAGGCCGGGGTCATGGTGCATAACCTCATCATTTATCCCGACAACACATATCAGGAGATTTCGCCATGAAACAGGTTGACCTCCTCTACACAGGGAAGGCTAAGTCCGTCTATCGCACTGATGACCCGGAAGTCTACATCATGAAGTTCCGGGACGACATCACGGCTTTCGACGGCGGGAAGAAGGATACCCTGGGCGGCAAGGGGAGATATAACGCGGAAGTCTCCTCTTTCCTCTTCAGGTACCTTGAAGAGCACGGGATCAGGACCCACTACCTCGAAAGCATCGAGCCCGCCGTAGTTGCGGTGCGGAACCTCACGATGATTCCTCTCGAGGTGATCGTCAGGAATGTCGCGGCCGGATCCATCGTGCGCAACTACCCGTTTAAGGAAGGGGAACCGCTCGACCCGCCGGTGATCGTCATCGATTACAAGAGCGACGCTCACCACGACCCGATGTTAAACGACGAACTGATCTACGCTCTCAAACTTGCAACGCCCGAGGAACTCGACCAGATCAAGGCCATGGCACTCGCGGTGAACGAGGTGCTCCAGGATTACCTTGATCTGCGCGGCATCACCCTGGTCGACTTCAAACTCGAGTTCGGCCGTTACGGCGGAGAGATCGTCGTCGGCGACGAGATCAGCATGGACTCGATGCGGCTCTGGGATAAAGAGACCCGCGCGTCTCTCGACAAAGACGTTTACCGCTTCAGTAAGGGGGATGTCATGGAGACCTACGCCGGCGTCGCGAAGCGGATACTCTCCCCACCCTGAAGGCACAGCCGCATGAAGTACGACGTGATCATCACCATCGGACTCAAAGAGGGGATGCTCGACCCGAAAGCGCGTGCCATCCAGCACGTCCTCGCAAACCCCGTCATTCACCACTACACGATTGAGGTCGAGTGAGGCATGAGGTTTGCTGTGGTGCAGTTCGGCGGCAGCAACTGCGACCGGGACACCTATCACGTCCTCTCGGACGTCTGCGGGGTCGACACGGACCTCGTCTGGTATAAGGACGGGCTCAAGCGGCCTTACGATGCCGTGGTGCTCCCGGGCGGGTTCTCCTACGGGGACTACCTCCGGGCGGGCGCCATCGCTGCACGGACGGCGATCATGGCCGAACTCATCAGGCACGCGAAGAACGGGGGGCTGGTCCTCGGTATCTGCAACGGCGCGCAGATCAGCTCGGAGGCCGGGCTGATCCCGGGAACCTTCACGCTGAATGCCTACCCGAAGTTCATCTCACGGCACGTCCACCTCCGCGTCGAGAACGCCACGTCGCCGTTCACCGCCCTCTACCGGGAGGGGGAGGTGATCCGGCTGCCGATCGCCCATAAGGAGGGGCGGTACGTCGCCCCCGATGACGTGATCGCACGGCTGAACCATGAAGGGCGGGTCGCGTTCCGGTTCTGCGACGAATACGGCAACACGACACCGGAGAGCAACCCGAACGGGTCGGCCGAGAACATCGCCGGCGTCCTTTCGGAGGCCGGAAACGTGCTTGCGATGATGCCGCACCCCGAACGGGCGAGTGAGCCTCTGCTTGGATCGGAGGACGGGGTCAAAATCTTTAACTCAATGATAGCCTATATTGAGGAGCACGGCAGCCAGGGAACCACACGATAGGAGTTTTATCATGACTGAAGAAGGGATCGAAGAAGCACGTGCCGGGGCAAAGGCGTACGCGAAGGAGAAGGGTTACATCTTAAACGTCGACGAGAAACAGCTCTCGGCCGTTCTCCGCGGGCTCGCCCGGAACAAAGAACGGTTCGGCGAGGCATACTGCCCCTGCAGGCTCCGGAGCGGGGATCCCGAGAAAGACCGGATCATCGTCTGCCCCTGCATCTACCACGAGAAAGAGATCGATGAGCAGGATACCTGCCACTGCAGGCTGTTCTTCAAGAAATCCGAATAACTTCTTTTTGAGGGTTGTTCTCCCGGGAGCCGGGAGAGGACCGGCCCCGATGGAGCGTCGTCACTCGCAACTCGCACCTTACGGTGCTCGAACTCCGTTCCAGAGGAACGTCGTTCATCACTTAAACATCCTCCCATGCCTGAGGGCGCTGTAGACTGCATAGAATCCGACGATCACCGCGAACACATAACCCAGGACGGCGAGGGTCGAGACGTATCCGGGGACCGGGAGATCCGCTATCCGGAGTATCAGCGACGAGCCAACGACGACGGCGGCGACCACCAGCCCGACGATAATCTTGTTGCTCGTCCGGTCGATGACGCCGACGATCTCGGTGAGGTCACGGTTTTCGAGCTCGATCGTGACCGTCCCCTCCGAGAGGGTCTTTAAGGTCTCGTTTACGTTGCCCGGGATGGCAAGCAGGCCCTCCGCGGCGTTCACGAGAGACCGCACCGCACCCGTCACGTTATCCGGGGATAACCGCTGCTGTGCGGCAATCTCTATCAGGTAGGGCCGAATCTGCTGATCGAAGTTGAAATGCGGGTCGAGCCGGGTGCCGATGTCCATCACCATGACGATCACCTTCATCATCAGCATCAGGGTGGACGGGACCCGGATATGATACCGGCGAAGGGTATCGGTCATGCCCCGGATCGCGACCGCAAAGTTCACCCGTTCGAGTTTCATCTCCCGGTAATCCAGCAGGACCAGGTAGAGGTCATCCTTCACGGCGTCGAGATCCGCCGGGCTGATATGCACCTCGAGTTTCCCGAGTGCCGCGATCACGCCGACCACGTCTGTGCGGGTCATGGCGAGGAGGAGATCGACAAAGACGCGGCGCCTCTCCGGGCGGAGGACGCCGACGATGCCGTAGTCGAGAAAGGCGATCTCGCCCTGGTCCGTCACCAGGAGGTTGCCCGGGTGGGGGTCGCCATGAAAGAAACCGTCGACGAAGATCTGCTGGACGTAGGCGGAAAAGCCGATTTCAGCGACTTCTTCCGGAAAGAGACCCAGAGCCCGGATCGCCTCCACATCGTCGATCCGCACCCCCTCGACATAGTCCATGGCAAGCAGGCAGGGGCCGGAGATCTGCCAGTAGACGCGGGGGATCTTCACGCACGGGACGTTATGCAGATTCCGTGCGAGGCGCTCCGCGTTCATTCCGTCCTGGGTGAAGTCCAGTTCGCGCCGGATCTGGGTCGAGAACTCGTCCACCATCCCCCGCAGGTTGTATACCCGCAGGTCCGGGAAGATCGAATCCACCCGTGTCACGAGCGACTGCAGGATCAGGAGGTCGGTCTCGATCAGGTCGACAATTCCCGGGCGCTGCACCTTGAGGGCGACGACCCTGCCGTCTTTCGTCACCGCACGATGCACCTGCGAGAGGGAAGCCGCTGCGACCGGCTCCTCTTCGATGATATCGAAACAGTCCTCGAGGTTCGGGCAGTATTTCATGATCACCGGCCGGATATCCTTAAACGGGACAGGGGCAACCCGGTCCTGCAGCATCTGCAGTTCCACGATCAGCTCGGGCGGGAGGAGTTCCCGGCGGGTGCTCATGATCTGGCCGAATTTTACATAGGTAGGCCCCAGTTCCTCGATAGCAAGCCGGATACGTTCGTAGACCGATCGCTTCTCTTCAGGGGGTTTCCGGAACCCCCTGAGCCGTTCGCCCCCGGGAATGACCTCTTCGACGAGGATCCCAAAACCGTACTTGACCAGCACATCCGCGATCTGCCGGTAGCGCTGGAACCGGGTGACCATCGGGGATGAATCTGCACTCCCGGTACTTAAGGGGATGGGGCAGGATCATCCCCGGGAAACCCGGCTCCGCACGAGGGACTTCCAGGGGTAGGGGACGGCGAGGAAGAGCGGGATGGCAAGGGCGATCGCGAGCGGGATCGTCATGAGACCGAGCGGGAGCGAGGCTGTCAGGTCGGCGACCCACCCGGTTGCCGCAACCCCCATCCCGCCCACGCCGACCGCGAGCCCGAGCATCAGGCCGGAGACGAGCCCGACGTTGCCCGGGGCCATCTCATGGGCCATGGCGACGGTGACGGCAAAGGTCGACCAGAGGATGAACCCAAAGACCATCAGCGCGACCAGCGAGAGAATACCGCCGGTCGCAAGGAAGATGATGAACGGCGGGATGGCAGTAACAAGTCCGACGATCGTGAACTCTTTGCGGCCGTAGCGGTCGGAGAGCACACCGCCGACGAGCTGCCCCACGACCCCGGCGATGAGCATGGCCGAGACCAGCACGTTCGCGGTCACGAGGTCGATGCCCCGCAGGGTGAGCATGGTGGGGAGGTAAGCGACCGAGCCGAATATCGCCCATGCCCGGAGGCCCGAGGCTACGACCAGGAGGGCGATCGCCCGATACGCGGGCCGCTCCTTTCGGACGGGTGCTGCGGGAACCTTAAGGCGTTCGGGGGCGGGCAGGATACGCCGGAGCACCGCCGCCATCGCGATGCCGGGGATGACCAGGATGACGAGGCCCGGAAGGCCCATGAGGCCGACCGCGACACCCGCGCAGATCGGACCGATCGCGTAGCCCAGGTTGCCCCCGATGACGAAGTAGGAGGTGATCCGGCCCCGGCTTGCATCCTGTGTCAGGCGGCTGACGGTCCCGAGCGCGCTCGGGTGGAAGAAAGCGTGCCCCAGCGCCGCGACGGCTACGGATGCGAGGACAAGAGAGTAGTTGTCTAAGAGGCCGATCACGGAGATGAATATCGCGCTGATAAGGACGCTCGTGCTGATGTGGACGGCGAACCCCTTCGTATCGAAGAGCCAGCCGACGAGCGGCTGCACGAACGATGACGTGAGGTTGTAGACCGTGACGATCAGCCCTGCAAGGAAGAATGAGTAGCCCTGTTCTGCGATGAGGAGGGGCAGGATTGCAGGGAGGACCGGGGAGTAGAGGTCGGTCACCAGGTGGGCCGCGGAGAGCCCCCAGACCGATTTTGTATCAGCAGTCACGCATGTCAGATCCGTCTTAACCGTATGACTTCCACCGTGATATCCACTCGTTCTTTGCGGTGGTGGGCAAACGTCTTCCGGAGCAGGAACGCGCACCGGATCACCTCCTCGACCGTCGCCCGGCCTTCGGTATAGGTGGCCACGAACGGGGCTGAGCCCTCGTTGAAGATGCCGTAGACCTCGGCCGCGAGTTCGAGCGACCGGTCGATGAACGGCCGGTCGGCGTGCGCCTTCTGCGCCCCGAACGGCGGGTTCATCACGACGGTATCGCAGGCGAGGCCCGCCCGGTCGAGATCGGGGTCCCGGATATCGGCGACGATGAACTCGACGGAGACACCGAGCATCTCTGCATTCCGCCGGGCAACGCTGATGGCGGCCGGGTCGATATCCAGGCCGGTCACGGTGGAGGCGCCGAGGAGCGCTGCGCCGCAGGCGAGGATCCCCGTCCCGCACCCGAGATCGCAGACCCGCCGCCCTTCGATCGCTCCCTGCATGGCGGCATGGTGGAGGAGGCGGGCCGCCACCGGCGCCGGGGTCTGGTACTGCTCGAGGCGCGCTATCGGCCGCTCATAACCCTCCAGGCGTTCCAGCCGCATCTCAAGCTGTCGAAGATTCATGGGGAGAGGTACTCGTCGATTGCGTAGTCGTCCCAGGCGCGGGCCCCGCAGAGGATCTCGAACTCCGGCGGTGTCAGCACCGGGACGGGGAACCGGACCTGGTCGTCGTAGGCGAGCCGGGGGCAGGCGGTGTTCACGTAGGCGCCAAACCCGAGGTCGAGCATCTCACCAGGCGAGACCTCGCGCATCGCGACGAGGAAGGCTCGATCCGAGAGGGCGACGAGCCGCCGGGCAAGGCTCATCCGCTGCTGCCCGCTCTTGGTGCTGACGATGATGCCGAAACTTGCGGCATCCCGGGCCTTCTCCATTACCGCGGCGCGGCGGCGGACCAGGCGGGAGGCGTCCACCTCCTGCACCTCGCCCGTGAACGGGTCGAGCGCCACCACCCGCGCCCCGGTGGCGAGCTGGATGCCGACCGGGTGGAAGACCCCGGTCCCGACAAAGAGGATCTCGTCCGCTCCCGTCGCCCGTGCTGCGGTGAAGTTGCAGCCGAGCACCTGCCCGACGAGCGGTGCGCGACCGTCGCCGGGAGCGGCGACTGCCTCGATGCCGTGGTCGCGGAGATAGGCCGTCATCGCATCGATCAGGTGAACGTGCTGGACCGTGGTGACGAGACCGATGCGGCGGGCGCGGAGGAGCGGGAGGGCTGCCTCAAGCACCCCGACGTCGAAGTCGAAGCGGACGGGCTCGTAGAGTACGTCCGGGCGCTGCTCGACCGGCGCGTGGCCGAAGTGGACCAGGATGTCGGCGTATGCGAGGGCATCGAGCGCGAGGTCGCAGGCACCGTAGCAGGGGTCGCCGCTGACGATCACATCAAAACCCTCGCGGCGGAGGGCGGTGGCCGTCCCCGGGGCCTGCCGCGCAAGCCCGGCAGGGAACTGGAGGGCGACGCTCCGGGCCCCGCGCTCGCGGAGCCTCCCGATAAGATCAGAGACAGGTATCAACGACACGCACCTGTGTCTCGGAGACCTCGATCTTGACCAGGGTCTTGAGGGGCCGACAGATGTCCGCGTCGCCCCGGCCGATGACCACGCAGATGTCGGCGATCTCGGCGCCCACCTGCTCGATCGCGCTGATGAGAGCGGAAAGCGTCCCTCCGGTGCTGCAGACGTCGTCGACGATCACGACCCGGTCGCCCGCAACGATGCCGTTCAAGTAGAGTTCTCCCTTCGAGTAGCCCGTGGTCTGGTGCACCGCGACCTCGCCGGGGAGGTCATAGGAGCGCTTCCTGACGACCACCAGCGGGATGTCGGTCATCATCGAGAGCGCGACACCGATGTGGATGCCCATCGCCTCGCAGACGACGATCTTGTCGACGCCTTCGAGGTCGAGGCACCGCACCATGGCGCACCCGATCTCGCGGAGAACCGCAGGCTCAAGGAGCGGCACCCCGTCGGTGATCGGGTTGATAAAGTAGTTGTACTCTCCCCGCTTCATGACCGGGGAGGTCTCCAGAGAATGTATCAGGCGTTCAAGCATTCGTATCACTCATATCTTTGAGAAATGCCTCGATCACGTCGCGGGTGACGTGAGGCATGCAGACGATCCGCATATGTCCGTTCCGGGTCGTCGAGACCCGCCAGCCGGCAGGTGCCCGATCGCAGGAGAACGTCGCCACGTTGACGTCCGGTGTCACCGCTCTCGGGTACCCGAGCGTCTCCATCCCCTCGATCAGCCTTCGAGTGTTCTCCATGCACCCGGCAACCACCGCCCGCATGCCGTCCATCCCCAGGTACTCGAGGACCGCAAAGGCAGCGGCCACCGATGCGCCCGGGCGGGTGCCGGCGAGGGTGCACTCCCGCTTCACCGTCAGGTACGGGGTATCGACGTTGAGGCACGAGAAACACGCCGGGTCCCGGGTCAGGAGGCAGCCTGCCGGGATGGTGCTCATCCCCATCTTGTGGGGGTCCACAGAGATGGAATCGACGCCGGGGAGGCGGAAGTCGAACGGGACCGGCCGGTCCAGGAACGGGACCACCATCCCGCCGAATGCAGCATCGACGTGAAGGAAGGCGTCCCGGTCCTCGGCAATGTCGGAGAGAGCGGCGATGGGATCGACCATCCCGTACTCCGTTGTCCCGACGATGCCGACGATGCAGACGGTATTTCTGTCGACGAGATCGCCCGCCGCCTCCGTGTCCATCCGGAACTCGCCATCGAGCGGCGCCGTCCGCATCTCGAGGCCCAGGATGTCACAGGCCTTCTGGAACGAGAAGTGGCTCGACGCCGGGACCACCACATTCGGGGAGGTTGTCGGTCTCAGTTTCTTTGCGATCCGGAACGCCTGGATGTTGGACTCGGTTCCTCCGCTCGTCGCATATCCCCCGGCTTTCGGATGGTGCATCAGGGTTCCAAGCCTCCGGACGAGCAGTTCCTCAAGCGAAGCCGTCCCGGGGAAGAGCCCGGGGTCTCCGAGGTTGGTCTCAAGGAACATGGCATGCGCCCGGGCCGCGACCGGATGGGGCGGCGTGCACATCGAACTTAAAATATTGCGGTACCCGAGATCCTCCTGCCGTCTCGACAGGAGGAAGGAGAAGAGGTCCTCCTCAGGGCATCCAACTTCACGCATTTCTTCTCGCCGCATCAAGGAGAATCTGCTGCTCTTTCCGTGCTACGGCCTCACGGATACGGGGAATCGCATCGATGTTTGCAGATACGCTGGTGATGCCGTGCCCGACAAGCCACGCAGCCATTTTCGGATCGGAGCCGGCCTGGCCGCAGATGGAGCACTCGATACCGTGCTCGCGGCAGGCTTTGATCGCGTAGTCGATCAGCCGGAGCACGGCGGGGTGCTCGGGCTCGTACATGTCGGCGACGTTCTCGTTGTTCCGGTCGATGGCGAGCGTGTACTGGATGAGGTCGTTCGTCCCGAACGAGGCGAACCGGATCTTGGCCTTGATGAAGTCCTCGATGAGGATGGCGCTGCTCGGTATCTCGATCATGACGCCGAGGGTCGCGTTCTCCACATCGACCCCCCAGCCCTTCATCATCGTCCGTGCCTGGGTAAACTCGTCGGGGTGGTTGACCATGGGAAACATCACGCCGAGGTTGTCATAGCCTGCAGCCCAGAGTCTCTTGAAGGCCTCCACCTGCATGCGGAACTGATCGGGGCTCCGGAGGTCCCGGCGGATGCCGCGCCAGCCGAGCATCGGGTTGTGCTCTATCGGCTCGTCCTGGCCACCCTCCATGTTCCGGAACTCGTCGGTCGGGGCATCCAGAGTCCTGACCCAGACGGGCTTGCCCGGGAAGGCATCGAGCACCGTCTTGATGCCGCCGTAGAGCTCGCCGATGAACTCCTCCTCCTCGCCGTGGTCGATGTACCAGCCGGGAGTCTTCGCGAGCCCGAGGATGAGGTGCTCGATTCGGAGGAGGCCGACGCCGTCGGCTCCGGTCGCGGCAGCCCGCTGTGCGGCCTCGGGGAGGGAGACGTTCACCTTGACGAGCGTGCCGGTGACGACCTGGGCGGGCGCTGCCGCCGCCATCAGGGCTGCCGGTGCTGCCGCCGGAGCCTTGACCGCTCCCTCGTAGATCGTGCCCTTCTCCCCGTCGACGGTGATGATCTGTCCGTCTTTGAGGAGCTTCGTTGCTTTCTTGGTCCCGACGACTGCGGGTGTCCCGAGTTCCCGGCTCACGATGGCTGCGTGGCAGGTCATGCCGCCTTCATCGGTGACGATGGCGCTGACCCGCCGCATCGCCGGAACCATGTCGGGGTTGGTCATCTTGGTGACCAGGATATCGCCGTCCTTGACGGCGCTCGTGTCCTTGACGTCACGCACAATCACAACGCGGCCGCTCGCGATGCCGGGGGAAGCACCCTGGCCCTCGAGCAGCATCACGCCGAACGCGCCCCTGCCCTTCCCTGCAGATTCCGCTCCGGCACGGGGGATCTCCGGGCGCCGGATGGTCGTTATGGGCCGGGACTGGAGGATGAAGAAGTTGCTCCCGACGATCGCCCACTCGATATCCTGAGGATTGCTGTAGTGGTCCTCTGCGATCTTCCCGAGCATGGCGAGGCGCGCCACTTCCGCGTCGGAGAGGACCGGGGCGGTCCGCTGTTCGCCGGTGAGATCGACGATCTTCGTCCCGTGCTCGCCCTCCGGCACGATCATGATCTCCTTCTCGGCGATCAGGCGGTCGACCACCCGTTCGGAGCGCAGGTCAAAGACATAGTTATCAGGGGAGACGCTGCCCGAGACGACGGCTTCGCCAAGTCCCCACGAGCCCTCGACGATCGTCAGAGGTTCGCCGGTAACGGGGTGGGAGGTGAACATAACCCCGGACTTCTCCGACCGGATGAGTTCCTGCACGACGACGGCGATGTTTACGCTCCGGTCGTCGAACCCCTGCTTTGCCCGGTAGTAGATGGCACGCGCGCCATACAGCGAGGCCCAGCACCGCTGGACGGCATCGAGGAGGTCAACTTCCCCGAGAATATTGAGATATGTCTCCTGCTGGCCGGCGAAACTGGCCTCAGGCAGGTCTTCAGCGGTCGCACTCGACCGGACGGCGACGACCGTTCCGTCCGCCCCCATACGGGCGTATGCATCGGAGATCTCCTCTATGATGTGGTCGGGGATACCGACGCTCAGGACAAGGTCCTGCACATCCCTGGAAACCGATTCCAGGGCTCCGTTATCTTCAACGTCCAGACGCTCCAGTCTGCGGAAGAGTGCATCTTCGATCCCGGTCTCAACGAGGAACCTGCGGAACGCCTGGGCAGTCACCACAAAGGCCTTCGGTACAGGAAGTCCGATGGAGGTCATCTCACCAAGAGATGCTCCCTTTCCACCTACGGAGACGATATCTTCCTTCTTTATTTCTTCGAGCCACAGAACGTTGGGCATTTCCTTCATGCTCGCACCACACATATACTTCTCACCATTACTTATAAGATTTCGGAGGAAAAAGCATCAATACACATGATGTCGAACTAGATATGGGTTGAACTGTGAAATATAGAGTGCTGGTCAGCGACCCGCTGGCAGAGGAAGGGATTGACATCCTGAAGGAATTTGCCGATGTGGATGTCAACACCGGGCTAACCGAGGATCAACTCGTTGCTACTATCGGGAACTACGATGCCCTGCTGGTGCGCTCGGGTACCGAGGTTACGGCGCGTGTCATCGATGCGGGAGCAAAACTCAAGTTCATCGGCCGTGCCGGGGCAGGGGTCGACAATATCGATACCGAAGCGGCGACACGCCGGGGCATCATCGTCGCGAACGCTCCTGAAGGAAATACTCTCGCGGCCACGGAGCACACGATGGCGATGATGCTCTCGCTTGCGCGCAATATTCCCCAGGCGACCGCATCCTTGAAGAAGGGCGAGTGGAAGCGCTCCAAGTTCATGGGCGTCGAATTGAACGACAAGGTCCTCGGCATCGTGGGATTCGGGCGTATAGGAATCGAGGTCTCGAAGCGTGCAAGGGCAATGCAGATGAAGTGCATCGCCTACGACCCGTTCATCAGCAAGGAGAGGGCTGCAGGCCTCGGCGTGGAACTGGTGCCGCTCGACGAACTCTTCCGGCGGGCAGACGTCATCACCGTCCACACGCCGCTGATCAAGGAGACACGCCATGTCATCAACGAGAAGTCCATCGCCACCATGAAGGACGGCGTCCGGATGATCAACTGCGCACGCGGCGGGATCATCGACGAGCAGGCGCTCGCGGACGGGATTAAGAGCGGCAAGATCGCCGGTGCGGCACTGGACGTCTTTGAGACGGAGCCGCCGACGGACTCCCCGCTCCTCGGGCTGGATAAGGTCATCGTGACGCCGCACCTCGGGGCAAGCACGGTCGAGGCGCAGAAGAACGTCTCCATCTCGGTGGCAAACCAGTGCATCAGCGTTCTATCGGGCGGCCCGGCGAAGTACGTGGTGAACGCGCCGATGATCCCCGCAGAGCAGCAGGCGCTGGTCGAGCCCTACGCGGTGCTCGCGCAGAAGATGGGCAGCCTTCTCATCCAGCTCATCGAAGGAAGGCTTGAGTCGATCAAGATCACCTACGGGGGCGAGGCGGCAGCGCTGCCGAACACGAAGTTCATCACCCGCGTTATCTTAAAGGGCCTTCTCGACCCGATCCTGCAGGTGCCGGTCAACATCGTGAACGCGGAGTTCGTCGCAAAGGAGCGCGGCATCCGGATGAGCGAGACGACGACTGAAGAAGCGCAGGGCTTCCGGAACATCATCAGCATCACCGCAAAGACCGACAGGATGACCGAGTCGGTGAGCGGGAGCGTCTCGGCCCCGGACCACGCGCGGATCGTGAGCATCGGCGGCTACCTGACCGACCTGACCCCGACCGGCCACGTGGTCATCTCCCGCCACACCGACAAGCCGGGCGTCATCGGCAAGGCCGCGACGATCCTCGGCCGGGTGAACGTGAACATCGCGGGGATGCAGGTGGGACGCCACAAGCCCGGCGAAGAGGCGCTGATGGTCCTGACGGTCGATTCGGCGGTCCCTGCCGATGCGATGGAAGAGATCAAGAAGATCGACGGCATCCACACGGCAAAGCACGCCGAGATCTGATCGGTCCGGCCATCACCTCCTTTTTGCAGCGCGTGCCACTCCCGATGGGGCGGAACCGGCACACAGCGGCCTGTGGAGGAGGGGAATAGTTTTATACCCGGAACACCAACCTTATTGATCGTCGGGCTCGTGGTCTAGTTGGTTATGACGTCGCCTTGACATGGCGGAGGTCCTGAGTTCGAATCTCAGCGGGCCCACTATCTTTTTGTGAAAACAATTGATTTTTCGAACTTTTTTCAAGGAGTGTAATCCCTCGAAAGGGCCGATAAATCCAATGATTTTGCGCTGTCACCATACGGACAATGGTGCCTTCCCCGGGCCATGATCTCCGGACCCCTGCGTTTCCACCGGGGGGTTGCGCCCGCCGTCCGCGCGCGCTTGTTCCACAGTTTTTACTCACCCCGGCACGGTTCCCCGTCCGTAAGGGCGGGGTAGTTCACTTCTGCAGTCTCTCCAGGAGCTCGTCCAGCCGGGAGTAGGAGTCCTTCATGCCCTCCTCCATGCCGGACTGCATCATCCCGTCGCGATCCTCCCCCGAGAGGAAGACCGACCGGCCTGTGAACTTTGTCCGGTTCCCGGGCAGCTCCTCGAACTTCGCCGCATCGAGGATGACGTGACCGGGCTCAGAGAGCCCCTCATACTCAAACGTCTGGATGATCCGCTCGGGGGGCGTCACATCGTGGTTCACCCCGTGAAACGCATACTCGTTGCCATCCTTGTCCATCTGGATATACCGCCAGCTGCCCCCGCTCCGGGATTCGAATGTCTCAATCTTCGTGGTAAGACCCCGCGGGCCGATCCACTGCTCGTAGAGTTTCGGGTCGGTGTGAGCCCGAAAGACCAGGTCTCGCGGAGCGTCGAACTCCCGGGTGATGATCATCTCCTGCTTTCCGGGTTCGGCAGTAATCCGGGTAGGATTCCTCTCTTTTAAGGCTTGCTCCCCCTGGCTCATACCACGGCCTGCGGTCGGCTCGTCACTTCTTCGTGATTGTTCTGCCATTCTATCCATCTCCTTTCGTGCCCTCCACCGACTTCATCCATGTTATAGGTTATCGGCCGTGCTGCAGGACTCACCGGGAGGGCCCAGCAGAGAACGGCCGTCTCCATTCCGGGCGAAATTTTATGGCGAACTCAAAAATAAGCGATGAGATGTCCCGGATGCAATTCGCATACCATAAGAGGGAACAATGGTCATATCAAATAAAAGTTGGTTGAATCATGGCGAAGGCAAACATTCCTGCAAAGGGAGCTATTGTTCAGAGAGACCTTGAGACGTTCTCAATCTCGCCCCACATCCCCGGGGGCTTTGCCGATCCGGCACTCCTGCGGAAGATCGCGGATGTGGCGGAGAAGTACGGTGCTAAATACGTTAAACTCACCGGAGCCCAGAGAATTGCCATCATCGGCATACATGAAGAGGACCTTGATGCGGCATGGGCCGAGTTCACCGACAGTTCCAAGGCCATCGGCCTGACCATACGGAGCATCCAGATGTGCCCGGGCACCCGGGCCTGCAAACGCGCCAAACAGGACAGCCCGGGACTGGGATTTGCCCTTGATGCGGAGTTCTACGGCAAACCGGCGCCCGCCAAGTTCAAGATGGGCGTCTCAGGGTGTTCCAACTGCTGCAGCGATGCCTGGTTAAAAGACCTCGGGTTCTTCGGCACCGATGACGGGTTCAAGGCGGTCGTCGGCGGCAAGGGCGGCGGGACGGCAAAGGTAGGCCGGGAACTCGCCGACGGCCTGACCGAGGATCAGGCTGTGGCGCTGGCAGGGAAGGTCGTCGCGTTCTACCGGGAGAACGGGCAGGCCCCCGAACGCCTGGGAGCAACGATCGAGCGGGTCGGCTTCGATAAGTTTAAAGAAGCAGTGTTGTGAGAGGGCGGTACTCAAACTCCCGCCCTTCAGGCGGCTGCATCCCCCACCTCCCCTGTCTTTTTTGCACCCGCGACTGCCCCCTCTGGCCCGGGAAGGGCTCTCGCCGGTCCGTTCCTGTCCCTCAGAGCGGCATCGCCCGACGACCGACCCGGTTTCGCCGTGCCGCCCGAACACTGCGGGGGTCCGGGATCGTTGCTAGCCACAACGTGTATTTAGATTCATTAAATATTTAAATATTTAAAAAATATACGTAGAAACATGGGCACGATCACGTTGAGCATCGACGACCGGACAGAGGAAGCCTTCCGGAGACTGGTCGAGAAGATCCTCGGGAGGCGAAAAGGAGCCCTCGGCGAAGCGGCGACCGAGGCGATGAGGATCTGGATCCGCGAAAAGACGCAGGAGGAGATCGCACGGGACGCTCTTGAGTTGACCGGGAAGGCATACCACTTCGGAGCAAGGAGGTATACGTCGAGGAAGGACCTGTATGATCGGTAACCCACCGCTCATTGACACGAACGTCCTCGTCTACCTCTTCGATGCGGAAACGCCCGATAAGCAGCGCATCTCAAAGGACCTCGTTACGGCATGCTGGCGGTCGGAGACGCGTTACTCGGTCTCGGCGCAGAACCTCGCCGAGTTCTCAGTGGTCGTAACCGAGATGGTCGCAAACCCGATGCCGGTGGAGGACGTGCAGCGCTTCATTCAGGCCATCCAGGACTTCGACGGCTGGAATGTCGTTGGGTATGGCAGCGAGACCATCCTCTCCGCCCACGAGATCCGGGACCGCCACCATGTGCACTTCTGGGACGCCCTCCTTGCCGCAACGATGATCGAGCATTCTATCGACACGATCATCACCGAGGACGCCCACCTCCTGCGCATCCCCGGAATCACGGTCGTCAACCCGTACCGGGAAGGATGATCGGGGGGTCCCGGCCTACGGGGCTACCGTCACGGACGGAGAACTCGCCGTCCCGCTCTCGTAGACGAGGGTGTTGTAGCGGTACTGGAAGATGTAGACCACCAGAGATACCGCGAGCATAAGGACGGGGAGAAGGAGAATCCCGATAATGCCCGCGACGAGCCCGATGAGGCCTGTTACGAGGAAGACGAGAGAGACCAGGAACATCATGAAGAGCATAAGAACGATCTGGAGGATTACCTGGGAGAAGATGTACGATCCCCAGCCGATCCTCCGGATCTGAGCGAGGACGGCGGGGATGTTGAACGCTTCCCGTAACGACTCCATCTTCGCGAATCGCACCGCCGCCATCTGCGCCACAAGCCAGATGAGGATGAGGAGAACGAACGATACGAGAGCGACGACTGCGGCCACAAGGCCGTTCGTCCCCGCCAGGATACCGGCGCCTCCTATCAGGGCCATCGCGACAAGGAGCATGAGCCCGATGTACGCAAGGTACACGACCAGCAGCTTCAGGCCGTCGACGAAGAGCCTGCCCCAGCCGCCGAGGTCCGGCGCATCTCCCCGCATGATCCGGACGAAGTAGCCGTAGATGAGCGGGAAGACGACGATGCAGACCATAAGCTGGAGCCACCGGAGCCAGCTCCCCCGGAAGGCATCCCTTGTGTAACCGAACGAATCTTCGAGTACGCTCTGGTAGTTCATGGACAATGTATCACTCTTGATCCTTTGTTTCCTGCGAACTGATCCCGGAATTCCGGATCGTGTTGCATGCCGGGCGGATCAACCCGGGATAAGTCTTCATAGCGGTTATATCCGGCAACGATCTTCTTGAACGCTTCGATCCGGTCGGAGGACCATCCGGCGGCGACGACGTCACCGCGATCGTGCCCGTCTGGGCCGTCAGGTCGAAGTGGACTTCCGTCTGCGAGCAGTCATTGACAATACTGTGTTATCCAGCGGAGCCGGACACAGGGCACGCGGACCGGCGCAACCGTCATGCGCACGCCTTGAGCGGGAGGTAAACCCGGAGACCCCTCAAGAGCCCCGCCGCCCCCGCGACTCCCCCACCAGGTACCCCGCATACGGCACCTCCGACACCGCCCGCACCGCCCCGTAACTCACCACGGCCGCCGCCGCGAAGATCACCGGGTAGGTCAGCCAGTCCGCCCACGAGAGCCCCGTGAGGGAGAACCAGGCGGCCGCGGCGGCGGCGATGACCAGGGGGTGGATGAGGTAGATCCCGTAGGAGTGCTCCCCAAACGACCGGGCGGCACCTGTCCGAAGGCCCCCCGCTCCCTCAAGCCGCCAGGCCGCGAGGACGAGCACCGCGATGACCGGGACGTAGTAGAAAGGTTCGAGGATCCGGTAGACGCAGAAGACCGCGAGCGAGGTTCCGGCGAGGCTCCCGGAGAGGAGGACGCTCGCCATCCACATACCGCCGAGGAGAAGGGCGCCCCCGCTGGCTGCGGCGAGGACGCTCGCCGGGGAGAGGGACCGGACCGTCGACCGGAATCCCTCTGTATGCCGGGCGACGTGGATCCCGAGGACGAAGTAGAAGAGGTGCGAGGGGAAGAGGCGGATCAGCACCGTATACCACTCGGTTCCGACGAACGCTCCCGTCAGGTGGGCGCCCACGTTCCAGAGGACCTGGAAGAAGAGGAGCGAAAGGAGGAGGTAGAGCGCCGCCCCGCCCCGGTTGAACCAGTCGTAGCCCCGGACGATCAGCGGGTAGAGGAGGTAGAGCTGGATGATCAGCACGAAGAACCAGAGGTTGTAGGCGGCGGTCCCGAGGAGGAGGGCTTTTGCCACCGCATCAGGCGTCGGCACCCCGGCAAACCCGATCGTCCCCTCCACCGCCACCATGAGGTAGAGAGCGGTGAAGAAGAGGTAGGGAAGAAGGATCGTCTTCGCCCGGCGGCGGTAGAACGCCCAAAGCGGGTAATCGTCCACATACCGCGCCGCGAGCACCCACCCGGATATAAAGATGAAGACCGGCACCGCGAAGTGGGCGGTGATGTAGATGAAGACGTCGAGGAGTGCGAGCAGGTTCACGCCGGGGATCCGGGTGTAGTTCATCGAGACGTGGACGGCGATCACGGCAAGGGCGGCAAACCCCCGCAGATACTCTACCTCTCGAAACCAGACCACTGCAGTCACACCTCGCCATCGCTCACCCGGGTTCGCAAGCACTACAGGATTGCCGGCCGGGATATATGAACCCCTGCCCACCGGGAGGGGCCTTACATAGCCGGAGGGCTGCGGGTCAAGCACTATAATACCAGAAGACACCACCTATCTGGAGAGGGAGTCCATGCAATACTCGGAAGGGCAGGTCGCCAGGGTCTTTACGGTCAGGATCGACGACGGGGAGGATTTCATCCGCGAAATCCAGCGTTTTGTAACGGCAATGAACGTCCAGAGCGGCATGATCCACTTTCTTGGCGCCGTACGATCTGCAAAGATCGTGACCGGGCCAAAGGAGCCGGTCATCCCGCCGGCCCCCCGGCGCGAGGAGATCTTCGGGGGCTGGGAACTCCTTGGGTTTGCCACCATCTACCCGGGAGAGGAGGAGCCGTCCATCCATATCCATACGGTGGCGGGGAAAGGAATACGGTCGCTTGCCGGGTGCCTCCGGGAGAAAGCGGAGGTCTACCTGATCATCGAGGCGATCGTCACGGAGTTCGTCGGCATCTCCGCAAAGCGGACCCTGGATCCGAAAACGGGTGTCAACCTGCCGGTCTTCGACCGGATACTCCCATGACCGTCCAGCCGAAGTTCCTCCCCATGACGATGGAGGAGGCAGAAAGGCTCGGCATCGACCGGTTCGACGTCATCCTGATCACCGGCGACGCCTACGTCGACCACCCCTCCTTCGGGACCGCGCTGCTCGGCCGGGTCCTCTGGGACGCCGGCTACTCGGTCGGCGTCATCACCCAGCCCGACTGGCGGAGTGACGCCGATTTCAAGCGCCTCGGCGAGCCCCGGCTCTTCTTCTCGGTCTCGGCCGGCAACGTCGACTCACTGGTGAACGCCTTTACGCCGAACCTGAAGCGCCGGCGAACGGACGCCTACTCGCCGGGGGGGAGGCTGCTGCGGCCCGACCGGGCGACCCTCGTCTACACCGACCGGGTCCACGCCCTCTTCCCGGCAACACCCGTCGTCATCGGCGGGATCGAGGCGAGCCTCCGGCGTTTCGCCCACTACGACTACTGGTCGGACACGGTGCGGCGCTCGATCCTGCTCGATGCCAAGGCCGATCTGCTGCTCTATGGCAACGCCGAGCGCGCGCTGGTCGAACTCGCCCATCGCCTGGCGCGGGGCGAACCCATCCAGCAGATCCGCGAGCTGCGCGGCACGGCCTTCGTCGTGCCGCCTGGCTGGAAACCCGGGGCGGAATGGGCCGAGATCGACTCACGGGAAATCGACCGGCCGGGCCGCATCGAACCGCACCCCGACC
>PGYL01000061.1 GCA_002839645.1 Methanomicrobiales archaeon HGW-Methanomicrobiales-2
CATCCGGGGCGGAGCAGGATGGGTGAGAGGATCGGAGGCAGGGTATGCCCACCCCTGCCATGTTGAGATGCTGCCTTGCGGCTCCGGCCCGGCCGGGTATGCGCCGGGGTGAGTGCCCATCGGGAGAGGCGAGTATAAACGTTGCGGTTGGGCGTGTCCTTATCTTCTTTTACGCCCAACAGGGACTCCAGGAGAATGGAAGCGTTACAACGTCCGGTCATCCTGATCCTCGGCGCGGGGGCGGTCGGCCTCTCGCTCGCCGGAAAACTTCGTGGGGTGGCAAGGGTCTATGCGGCCTGTCGACCGGTGCATGCCGGCGCGATCCGGGAGCGGGGTCTCGTGATGGAGGGCATCTGGGGAGACGGCACCGTCGACACCATCGCCTGTGTCGCGGGTCCGGAGGAGGCCCCCCCGGGGATCGATTATATCATGATCACCGCGAAGGGCACCGATACCCGGGCGATCTGCGAGGAGTACACCGGGGTGATCCGGGGCCGACCGGTGGCAAGCCTCCAGAACGGTATCGGGAACGAGGAGGTCATCGCCTGCTACACCGATACTGTCATCGGCGGGACCGTG
Organism: Methanomicrobiales archaeon HGW-Methanomicrobiales-2; assembly: GCA_002839645.1. GTDB lineage: Archaea > Halobacteriota > Methanomicrobia > Methanomicrobiales > Methanoculleaceae > Methanoculleus. Next base: position 580 of record PGYL01000061.1, read on the forward strand.
ACGACGAACTTCTCGGTCGTGGGCCCGGGCCACGTCCGGGTCTTAAGCGAGAGCGCCCCGATGCACCTCGGGTTCTGGTCAGGCAACGACGCCGGGATCCTTGACCGGTTGATCGGCGTCATCCGGTCCGCCGGCATCCCGGTCGAGGCGGACACCGATATCCGTTCCGGGAAGTGGACCAAGGCACTCCTCAACATCGCGGTGAACCCGATCTGCGCCCTTCTGCAGGCCCCGGTCGGGGTCGCCGCCGACGGAAACGTCCGGGAGACCGTCATCGGGCTCATCAACGAGACGTTCGCCGTCGCAGACGCCGAAGGGGTCAAGCTCCCCTGGACGACCGCCGACGACTACCTCACCCACCTCTTCTCAGTGCAGGTGCCCGATTTCGCCGAAGTCTATCCCTCCATGTACTACGACCTCCGGCAGGGCCGCCGAACGGAGATCGACCTCCTCAACGGGTATATCGCACGCCTCGGGGAGCGCCACGGCATTGAGACGCCGCACAACCGGTGCATCGCCGGCCTCGTCCGCTATGCGGAGACGCACCCCCGGTCACCGTGACGACCTCGCCTCACCCCTTCCCAAGCTTCGCGGCGAGCAATCGGGCCGACTCTTTTGCCTTCGCTTCGGTCCTCCAGAGTCCGGTCCTGCCGATGGGGGTCCCTTCCCGGTCGTAGAGCTGTACGTAGTAGCCGCCGTCCTGGCGGGCGAACCGGACCTCGCCGACGATGTCGGGGCCGTACTCCTGCATGCCCTGATCTTGTCGGCGCGGAGGATATGATAGTTCCGCGTCCCCGGGCCCGGTTCTGCCCGCTGTATATAGAGAAACGCCCCGCCTCTCATCCGGAGCGATGGTGATGATCCCCATCACATACTATTCATGGCAGGGACATACGGAGAAGGTGGCGACGGCGCTCGCGGAGCGGGTCGGGGTAGGCGTGATGGTGGCGTTCGGGATGCGGTTCGTCTCGTCTGCCTCCACGCTGGAGAGCGAGGTCGATGCCGGACAGTTCGGCCCGGCGATCGAGGAGTTCGCCCGGATAATCGTGGAGGTTGCTGCTCCGGTCGCGTAGGCGGCGCCCGCCTCCCCCCTTCAGAGTGTCAGCGGTATCCCGAGGAGGTGGAGCACCACCGTGATCAGGACGCCGAAGACCCCGCCGATAGCGCAGATCAGAACGGTGATCAGGTTGATCGGTATGTCGGGCCGGCCGACGAGGCTCATCAGGTCGAGGAGGTTGATGAGCCAGAGCAGGATCACGCCCACGACGGCGTTGATGATGAGGCCCGTCACGCTCTTGACGACCTTGTAGAGGACGAACGCGATGACGATCACCAGGATCAGAGCGAGGAGCCCTGTGAGTAAGCTCATACCGCCCATTTGGCGCGGCTGATATTGAACCTTCCCAAAGGCCGGACTCAACCCCCGTTCAGAGATACCCCAGTACCTCGAAGACCGGCTGGAAACAGACCCCGTTCCCGGTCTTTACGCACCGGATCCCGGGGCTTCCTTCGTAGGCGCCCATCGTCCGGCCGTCGCCGAGTTCGATCCAGTCGTGGACGGCAACGCCCTTCCCAAAGACCTCCACGTGGAGGGCATTGGTGCGGAACGTCTCCGCATCCCAGACCATGAGGCCGTGGACCGGCCGGGCATCGATCCCGTTGCGGCGAAGGATCTCCGCCCTGAGGAGCGCGAGGTCGGTGCAGTCGCCTACCCCACGGGCAAGGGTCGCGTTGAGGCCCACCGGGAAGAGGCGGGGGGAGCCGTCGACGCAGGCAAACGTTGTCCGGCCCACCGCATCGATGAGCGCATCGGGGGAAGATTCCCTGAGGACCCCGGGAGGTGCGGAAAAGAGGGCCAGCTCGTCCATTGAGGTCCCTTCGGTGGCGCTTATCCCGGTATCGGCAAATCCGACATCGTAGACCAGGTGACCCTGGGGGACGAGGGCTGAGAGGAGAAGGATCGCGTAAATAATGCTCCAAAGCACGTTATTGTCTCAATATATTTTAATGTAAACATTGGTATATTAGAACTTCTATTTTGATGCACCCATGTATATGATAGTTATATGATTTTCCAGGATACTGCTGAGAAAAGACGCTCTGGAGCGCACCTTAACGGGGTGCAGCTCCGGGTTGATCGGGAGGGCGGGCCGGGGCTTTGAGCCGGCGCAGAAAAGATTCCCAGGACCGGTGCGGTTACCGGGGGGCTTGAGGACCGGCAATATGCCGTGCTGCGAGGGCTGCAGTGGAGAACGCGGCCTGGAGGTTGTATCCTCCCGTATCGCCGTCGATATCCATGACTTCACCGGCAAAGTAGAGTCCCGGAACAATCCGTGACTCCATGGTACGGGGCTGTATTTCTTTCAGGGTCACGCCCCCGGCAGTACACATGGCACGGTCAAAACCACCCGTATCGCTGATTTGCAGTCTTGTTCCCGTAAGGGCATCCACAAATTTGTTTTTCAGCTCCTTCCTTACTTCACCGACGCGGGCATCGCGGTCGATACTGCCCAGTTCCAGTAGTCGTTCCGTCAGCCGTGAGGGAATGTTTTCACCGTTGAGAATCATCCGCATGCGCACTGCCGGTTCCCGGCCCATACGTTCCATGATGCGGCCGCGGAATTCTTCGCGGTTTTCCATGGCGGTCATACTCAGAGAGACTTCATCGCCGGGCTGCATATACCTGGAAAAATCAAGTATGCCGGGACCGGAAAGCCCCGTGTGGGTAAAAAGAATATCACCGCGATGCTCCCTCATCCGCTTTCCCTGCCGGTGGAGGGAAATGAAACTGCCCGTAATTGAAATTCCCGCCAGATCGCCGAAGGGAAAATTTTTTATTTCAAGGGAAACAAGAGAAGGACGCGGGGTGATAATCGTGTGTCCCAGACCGGAAGCCAGGGTATACCCGTCTCCCGAAGAACCCGTCGAAGGATATGATTTTCCTCCCGCGGCTATAAGGACCGTGGGCGCCTGCCATGTTTCATCACCGGTTCCGGCACGGAAATATCCTTCTACTTTTTCCAGCGACAGGACTTTCTTTCCGTAAAGAATTTCCACGCCTGCTCTTTCGCATTCGTGGAGCAGCACATCGAGAACATCTCGGGAGCGGAGACTCCCGGGAAAGACCTTGCCGTCCTCCCTGACCAGCATTTCCAGTCCCCGTTGCCCGAAATAGTCCATGAGATCATTGTTGGTAAAAGAAAGAAGGGCATGCTTCAGAAAACGATGATTGTCGCCGTAATGCCGGAAAAAGTCCTCCATTGGACCGCCGCGGGTAATATTACACTGCCCGCTTCCGCTCAG
>PGYL01000029.1 GCA_002839645.1 Methanomicrobiales archaeon HGW-Methanomicrobiales-2
GCAGGAAACGGTCTGGATCACGGATCTCTCGCTATCCGGAGCCAAAGTATATGTATCTCTGCCCCCTACTCGGCATCTTCTGTGATCATCCATGAGACGGGATTATGCACACGACCGGTACTCCCGACGGCATGCCTGGCTCCGGAGGGTGCTGCTCTGTGCCTTGCTGCTCGCCGGCATAGGAGTTCTCCTCGTAGCTGCCCCTGCAGGCTCCACCGGCGTATCCGGGGAAGAGCGGGAGTACAATCCGGCCACCGCCGCAATGCTTACAGAGATCAACGAAACCGAACTTCGGAACACGACGTACGACCTGCAGAACTTTTCGACCCGGGTCTATGGCACCGATGGAAACCGGGAGGCGGGTGAGTATCTCTTTGCGAGGTTTGCCGGCATCCCCGGGCTCGAGGTGGAGTTCCAGGGCGGTGAACTCAACAACGTCATCGCCACGCTCCCCGGGAGCGACAACACCTCCGATGAGGTCGTGGTGGTGGGGGCGCACTACGACAGCAGGTCTTCAGACCCCGCTCGCGCTCCTGGGGCTACCGATAACGGATGCGGCGTCGCGATCGTCCTGGAACTCGCCCGGGTCATGAGTCTCCACCAGTTTGATCGGACGGTGCAGTTTGCACTCTGGAACGCCGAAGAGGATGGTCGGTACGGCAGCGCCGACTATGCCGGGAACGCAACGAACCCTGTCGCGTTCTACCTCAACTACGACTCGGCCTGTTACGACCCGGAGAGCCGTTTCATCCTCGACATCGTCTACGACGAGCGCTCCGCGGATATCGCGGCACTCATGGCAGACTACAACACCCTCTACGCCACGAACTTCACCCTGACCGCGAACAACCACACCTGCGCCTCAGACCACGTTCCCTTCCAGGCCCGGGGGCTCCCGGCCGTGACGACCCACTGCGAGGAGCACGGCCCGGCCCATACCCCGGACGACACCGTCGACCGTGTCTCGTTTGAGTATGCGAAGAGGAACGCCCGGCTCGGCCTCTCGGTGCTGACGGAGGTGGCCGGGCTCCGGGACAAGGAGGAACCTGTTACCGTCCCGAAGGCCCCGGTGGTGATCGTATGGAATCTCTCCGGGAGGCAGGGCGGGCCTGTTTGAAGGACTTATTGTCGGATGGAGCCGTAATCTGTCGCGGATATGGGTGCATCATGACACCCCTTAATCCCTGCATGGGGGTGCTGCCGCTGCCGATATGGGAAACCCCTCTCCCTGTGGCAAGCAGGGCTCCCGTCGCAGGGAAAGCGGGGAGGGGAACACGCTTTTTATACGGTTGAAGCCAACATTTTAAAAATATGAAAGATTCTGATATCCAGATGAACCCTAACGAGCTGGTCCGTTTTCTCCAGAAGGATCCGGCAGAGTTTACAAAGGAGGACATTATCCGGTTCTGCGAAGAGAACGGGACTGAGATGATCAACTTCCGGTACGCCGCCGAAGACGGCAAACTCAAGACCCTCAACTTCGTTATCTCCTCAAGGGAGCATCTCGACACCATTCTCTCCGACGGTGAGCGCGTCGACGGCAGCAACCTTTTCTCGTTCATCGAGGCGGGGAGCAGCGACCTCTACGTGATCCCCCGCTACCGCACGGCGTTCGTGAACCCCTTTGCCGAGGTGCCGACGCTCGAGTTCCTCTGCTCGTTCTACGACAACAACGGAAACCCTCTCGAGAGCGCGCCCGAGTACGTGCTTCGCAAGGCGGACGAGGAGTTCACCCGCCGGACCGGATACACCTTCAAGACCCTCGGCGAACTCGAGTACTACGTCATCAGCCCGCGGGACGACCTCTATCCCGGCCGCGACCAGAAGGGCTACCACTCGGCCGAACCGTTCGTCAAGTTCGCGGACCTGCGGGATGAGGCGATGCGGCTGATCGCCCGTGCCGGTGGCAGGATCAAGTACGGCCACTCAGAGGTCGGCTGTTTCTGCAATGACGACCTCTACTACGAGCAGCACGAGATCGAGTTCCTGCCGATGCCGGTGGAGCAGGCGGTCGAGCAGCTCATCATCGCGAAGTGGGTTCTCCGGATGCTCGGCAACCAGTACGGCGTCGAGATCAGCTTTGCCCCGAAGATCACTACCGGGAAGGCCGGGAGCGGCATGCACTTCCACATGCTCGCCGAGAAGGATGGTCGGAACCTGCTGATCGAGGAGGGCAAACTGAGCCCGCTCGCCCGTAAGATGATCGCCGGCATTCTCGACGCCTCCGACGCCCTGACGGCCTTCGGCAACACCATCCCGACCTCCTACCTCCGTCTTGTTCCCCACCAGGAGGCGCCGACTACGATCTGCTGGGGCGACCGCAACCGCTCGGTCGTGGTCCGGGTGCCCCTCGGCTGGGTCGGTGCCGACGGCATGACGCGTGACGCCAATCCTGGTGAGAACAGTCCTACAACGAACCGCCCGTCGAAGCAGACGTTCGAGTACCGGGTCGCCGACGGCTCGGCTGACCCCTACCTGATCGTCGCCGGCCTCGTCGTGGCATCGCTGCACGGGATCGCGATGCCCGGCGCGCTCGAAGCGGCCGAAAACCTCTATGTCAGCGGGAACATCTTCCGGCCCGAGTTCAAGGAGCGCCTCGCTGAGTTCAGGCAGTTGCCCGCCTCCTGTTTCGAGTCTGCTGAAGCGCTCAAGGCGAAACGATCGCTCTTCGAGCAGGGCGGGATCTTCCCGGCGGGGATGATCGACAGCCGGATCGCCACCCTGAAGGCCTTCGATGACCTGGGATTGAGCGAGAAACTTTACGGCAACAACGAAGCGATCCGGGAACTGGTTGAAGAGCACCTCCACGTGGCGTGAGAGCCGGAGAATACTTTTTTCGATGGCCGGCATTAACCGGGCACCGTCAACACCCCCGTCCCCCGCACTGATGGCTCCGGTATGGGGCAAGCTTATTATCAGGAGGCCACCAGAGGGGGTGGCTCTCCGGAGTGGGGCGGGGACCCCGGCGGGCGGAGAAGGCAACCTCCCACTCGTTGTGGAGGGGGCCGTCCAGAGCCGCGAGAACCCGCGCACGTCCGGGTGACGGAGGATTGGTATGAGAGGCGAAGCAGGACAGAGTATGAGCGAGGGATCGGAACCGGTCACATTTACGTGCTATCGTGTTACCCCGGGAGAGGGGGAGGGTGCCCTTGAGGAAGGTATGAACACCTACAGCGTCGTGGTGCTGCTGCCCGGCGGCGAAGTCAAGCACCAGGTCGTCTGGGCGCGGGCGCCTGAGGATATCGGCGACGCGATTCGGGTCCCCTCCGGTTCAAGGGTGATCATGACCGAGATGAAGAGCGCCCTCGTCTGGGACAGCGAGGAGGTGGGGGCGGAAGAGACGGCCATGGAGGCCGCACCGACCCCCTGACCTCTTTTGAGATCGAACTCTCCGGCCGTCGCGTCCGCATCATCCCGTTCTGTCCGGATCGGCCACCTCTGATGACAGGACTCCCGGAGGCTGAGGGAAAAAGGTTTTTTTGGCGTTCTCCCCGGTGATCTCGCTTAAGTAGACCCCTGACCCGACCCACCAGGTCTCATCGACCGGGAGGACGTAGCCAATCTTCAGCTCCTCGCGATTCTCCCTGTCCGGATTCGGCCAGACAAAGACGATGAACCCCCCTCCGTCGCGTGCCGTATCCCTGAGGGCCCGGATGTTCTTCATCCCGAAGGGGTCCTGCCGCTCGATCAGGCTGCTCCCCACCGCGGCCTGCAGGTAGGGGTGCGCAAGGAGTGTCCCGTTGTAGTCGTAGGCGTAGAGGTAGTGCCCCGTGGCGTCGACGAGGCTCCCGGTCCGGTTCGAGATCTCGGTAAACGCGGCCAGCCTGTCATGCTCGCGGCCGTAGGCGGTGCCGCGCTCGACAAGGTCGACCATCGCCGATACAGCCTGTGGGTACGGCTCCCTGCCGGTCCCCGGGGTATCTGTGAGGGAGACGCCCGAGCCGATCCACCATCCCTCCCCGGCAGCCGCGACGTAGCCGAGCTTCAGGGCATAGGTGCCCTCTGCCGTTTCGCCGATTGAACCGTTCTCAGGTGCCGGGTAGAGGTAGACAATATACCCGCCGCCGTTCGCCGCCGTTTCCGCGCCGATCCGGACTGCCGGCAGCCCCCGGATGTCGGTCCAGTCCCCCCGGTTCGTCCCGACCGATTCCCTCTCGTGGGGATGGGCGAGGAGCGTCCCGTTGTAGTCGTAAGCGTAAACGTAGACGTCTCCCCGTGAGAACCTCCCGGAGGTGTTCCCGAACTCGGCGAGAGCCGCATCCTTTCCGGCAGTCTCCGCGTAGGCGGCCGCTTCCCGGACGAAGACGGCGAGGTCCCCGGTGGTCGCGTTCTCCTCGGCGGCGTCCTGGACGCCGGGGCTGCTGCACCCGGCCGCGAGGACCGCGAGGGTTGCGAGAAGGCAGGCCACGCTGATGAGATGGTACAACTTCATACCTTTTTGTACGGCATGGATCCTGAAAAAGACGCCGAATATTATTGAGATGGTGGAACGTAGCGATCTCCGAATGCGGGGGTTCCGGAGGCGCCTTCACGGGCTCCCCGTGCACCCCGGAGCTCGGCCAGGGAGCCCGGATAGAGAAAGATCCCGGTCTCAGATCCGTTTGGCATCGAGGAGCATGGAACCCACGCCGACCATAGAGACTCCGATGATCGCGAAGATGACAATGTTGAAGTTCTCGGAGATGATGGGGATGTTCCCGAAGAGGTAGCCCACGAGGATAAAACTCGTGACCCACAACACCCCCCCGGTCGCATTGAACAGAATAAACCTGGAGTAGTCCATCTTCCCGGTCCCCGCAAGGAACGGTGCCAGGGTCCGGACGAACGGAGCGAACCTGGCTATTACGATGGTCTTCCCGCCGTACTTCTCGAAGTAGGCTTCGGTCTTCTCGATATGGTGTGGTCTGATGAACGGGATTCCCCGCGAGAGGAACCGCGAGCCGAACTCTCTCCCGATCGAGTAGTTCAGCGTGTCTCCCGCAATCGCCGCCACTATCAGGAGCGCGAGGACGGGGAGGAGGCTGAGGTTGCCCTGTGCGGCGATTGCGCCTACAAGGAACAGGAGCGAATCTCCTGGAAGGTAGGGGGTGACGACCAGCCCCGTCTCGAGGAAGATGATGAGGAAGAGGAAGAAGTACACGTAGGTCCCGTACTCCTCGATGACGAGCGGCAGGAAGTCATCGAAGTGTATGACGACGTCGATGAGATTCCCTATCTGTTCAAACATCTACCCCTGTTTTATACTGGTGCCTGATATACCTGTTGCGCCGATATGACCCGATCCCGACCGGGACTATCTCCGGGTCGTGGACAGCCCTCTCCTCCCGCAAATTAGATACTGGTGGATCGTCCACTCAGATCATGGATCGATCTCTCGACAGCCCGCCCGACACGATGCCGGTGGTAACCGGGTTTGCGACGGCGCTCGGTCAGGTCCGCCTCATCTGGGTCCGCTCCCGCCCGGGGCCGAGGGTGCAGAGAATACTCCTCCCCGGCGACCCACGATTCGATGCGGCGATGATCGAGGGCATGCCTCCCGTCGAGGAACCCCGTGAGATCCGGACGCTGATCGCCGGGATACAGTCCCTCCTCCTGGGGAACGATGTCCGGTTCGATATCGGCCTCCTCGACCTTGACCGCTGCCCGCCGTTCCAGCAACGCGTGCTCCTCGCCGAATACGGTATACCCCGGGGATACGTCAGCACCTACGGCCGCATCGCCCGGCACCTCGGGAACCCGTCTGCCTCCCGGGCGGTCGGTAGCGCCCTCGCCAAAAACCCGTTTCCTCTCGTCATCCCCTGCCATCGCGCCCTGCGATCGGACGGGCGTATGGGCGGGTTTCAGGGCGGCCTGGAGATGAAACGGAGGCTGCTCGAGATGGAGGGGATCAGGTTCCGGAGTGACGGCCGGGTGCTCATGGAACATGTCTGGTATTGAACAGTCTGCAGAGGTAAGCCCTCCCCACCATTTTCCATACCCCTCCCGGTCCATAGAGAGGTATATGTGGAAGTGCGTCCACCCACCCCCGGGTGATCGGATGGCAAATGTTACCCAGCAGATGGCGAGAGAGACAGAGTATAGCGCGTCGAACCTGTTGAAAGATGCCGGGGTTGATGTGGAACGGTGGAACCGGATGCCCGACGAGGCGACGCTCCAGCGGACGGTCGAGGCAATCCGGGCGCGGAATATCAACGTGATCCTGGCGGGCACGGCGGAGGAGGCGCTCCGGGCCGTCGTCGACCTGCTGCCTGAGGGGGCCGAGATCATGTACGCCTCCTCGACGACCCTGGTCGAGATGGGGTTTGACCGGGTGCTCAAAGAGAACTCGAAGGGATGGCGGGACTACCATGCGGTCGTCACCGCCGAGAACGATACGGAGAAGCGGCATGCGCTCCGCCGCAAGAGCGTCGCAGCCGATTACTTCCTCTCTGGCGTCCAGGCGATCGCCGAATCGGGCGAGATCGTCGGGTGCGACAAGACCGGGAGCCGGATGGGGGCATGGCCTCATGCGGCGGCCCACCTCGTCCTCGTCTCCGGCACAAACAAGATCGTGCCGACCGTTGACGATGCGCTCAGGCGGTGCCGGGAGTATTGCCTACCCCTCGAAAACCAGCGTGCGCAGCATGCCTACGGTGTCGGGAGTTATATCGGCAAGCATGTGATCCTTGATAAGGAAGATACGGAGAACAGGACGACCCTCGTCCTGATCCGGGAGCCGCTCGGCTACTAAAACGGGTGCTCATGCTTCACCGCCGGGCATGATCGTGACGCCCCCTCCCTTCCGGGGAGACGCGGGTTCGCCCACGATCATGCCCGGTATGCCCCCGGCCTGCCGGTCTCCTCCGTCTGGCCTCCAGCGGGATGTACGCACAATCCTCGTGACACTTTTCCCCTGTTTCGCCATCAGGGATGTGGTATTTATCTGATCTCTCGTGCCACGTTTCAACGCATGGAGATCATGGATATTCTTAATACTACCATTCCACTCTCGGACATCACGCTCGAAAAAGTCGTTTTCGCCGTGATCGTCGCCGTGATCGGGTGGATCGTGGTGAAGGTGCTCGTCTCTTCCTTCAAGAAGGCGCTCTCCCACGCGTCGCACCTACCCGCCCTGGTCATCGAGTTCCTTATCCGGTTCTTCTCGATTCTGCTCTACGTGATCCTTGTCCTCGTCGTCCTTTCGGCGATCGGGATTGACATATCGTCCGTGGTGCTCGGTCTCTCGGCGGTGATCGGGCTGATCCTCGGCTTCGGCCTTCAGGACACCATCACCAACCTCGCCGCCGGGGTCTGGGTGGCGGCCCTTCGCCCCATCGACAAGGGGGAGTTCGTCGAGATCAATGGCATCTCCGGAACGGTCACTGCGGTCGGCATCATGGCGACCGAGCTGCTGAAGCCCGACAACACCTACATCACCATCCCGAACTCCCTTGTCTGGGGGAGCCCGGTGATCAACTCTACCCGCATGGAGACCCGCCGTGTCGAGGTCAGGGTCAGGATCGCCTATGACAGCGACCTACATAAGGCGATCCGGGTCGCCACCGACCTGATGAAGGCCCACGAGGGAGTGCTTCCCTCGCCGCAACCCGTGGTTGTCGTCACGGAACTGGCCGACTCGTCGGTGAACCTTGCCCTCCGGGCGTGGACGAAGACGCCGGACTTCGGGCGTGTTCAGGGAGACCTGACCCGCGACGTCGTCAGGGTGTTCAAGGAGGCCAGAATCGGGATACCCTTCCCGCAGGTGGACGTCCACCTGGACAGGATACAGTGAACTACCCCGGCCTAAAGACCGGGGTCTTCCCGCTCCGCCCCTTCAACCCCGCAAGATAAACCCCCTCTTTTCATGCCTGTTTCCCGAGGCCCCTCCCTCACCGGGTCCGTGCGAAGTCGATGAAGCCTTTGTAGGGGTCGGTCGCGAGGAGGCGGACACGCACCCTCTGGCCGACCTGAAGGCCTTGCTCGCCCAGCATGACCCTCCCTTCGGCAGGTGGGTCGATCAGCCGAACATATGTCCCCTTCTCGGAGGCGCCGGTGACGAACGCCTCGAACGAGTCGCCGATCCTCTCCCGGAGGAGGACCGCGGCCGCCGCTTTCCGGACAAAACGCTCGACCTTCTGGGAAGCTTTCTCCCGGTCGGTGAGGTGGAGGGCGAGGTCGTCGAGTTCTTCGGGGGTGTAGGGAGGATAGCGCTCGGCGTCGACGACCGATTTTATCAACCGCTGGATGATGAGATCGACGTAGCGCCGGTTCGGGGCGGTGCCGTGGGTGTAGTCGGTGACGGCGAGGGCAAAGTGACCGATCGGCACGTCGCCCGGCCGAAACGCCACATACTCCCCTGCCCCCATGAGCTTCACCACCGTGAGAGAGAGGTCAGGGAAGCGGTCGGGGTCGGCCGCCTTCTGCCGGATGAGGAACCGTGTGAGCGCCTCCGCGTCCGGCTCGGGGGGAAGGGCTTCGCCGCGCTCCGCCGCTTCCCGGACGATGCCGTCCCAGTTCTTCGGCGTGCGGACGACCCGGTGAATCATGGGTAGACCGGCGGCGGCGAGGAACGCCGTCACGCTGCCGTTGGCCGCGACCATGAACTCCTCGATCAGGCATCGCGCGCGGTTCTGCTGCTGGATGACGAAACCCCTGACCTGACCGTCCGTCACAACGGGCTCGGCTTCTATCGTCTCGAGGGCGAGCGCTCCCTGCGCCAACCGGTGCTTCTTCATCCGCATGGCGGCCTCGTTCTGGAGGAGGACCTGCTCTTGGAGGCCCGGTGTCTCCGTGACCGTCCGGGGGATGGGCCCGGTCCTCTCCAACCAGTCGCCGATCTCCTCATAGACAAGTTTCGCCTGGTTCGTGACGATTGCCCGGTAGATATCGCCGGGCTTCACGCTCCCGTCGGGGAGGACGGTGTACTCCATGACGACCGCCATCCGGTCCTGGCCAGGGAGGAGCGAGGTGAGGCCTGCCGAGAGGCGGTCGGGCAGCATCGGGAAGGTCGTAACGCCGGTGTAGACCGAGGTCCCGTTATGGGCAGCGTGCCGGTCGGTCGCCGAGTCTTTCGGGACGTAGACGTCGACGTCGGCGATTGCAATCCTGACCTGGATCTCCCCGTTCGGCCCTTCTTCGCAGACCTCGATCTGGTCGAGATCCTGTGAATCGTGGTTGTCGATCGAGGACCAGAGGAGTGAGCGGAGGTCGTGGGGGCCGTCGAAGGTATCGGGGAATACTCTCGCGGCGAGCCCCTCGACTTCCCGGATGACGGGCGGCCGGAAGGCCGGGATGAAGCCGTACTGCTGCATCGCCGACCACGCGATGCCCTTCAGGTTGACGGGCTGCTCGTTTTGCATCTCTGAGAGATTCGTTTGCGGGTATAAAATCGCTTGGAAATGTCCGGCGGTTACCAGAATGCCATAACCCTTCTCTTCTGCTGGCATGCGGGGGTGGAGAGGGCATGCCCCCCACCGTATCACCGGATCTCGATCCGATCACCCGTCACCATGTAGTGCACCTTCTCCGCGATCTTGCACGCGTGGTCCCCACATCGTTCGAGGTACCGGGCGATCATGACGTAGTTCGTGCACCGCGTGATGTTCTTCGGGTCTTCCATCATATAGGTGAGGCACTCGCGGAATATGGAGTACCTGAGGGCGTCGACGACCTCCTCCCTGTCGAGAATATTGGCTATCGGGGCGAGGTCTTCGCGTTCGAACGCGACCATCACATCCGTGATCATCCCGTCGACAACCTCCCCCATGTGGGGGAGGCTGACGAGGTTTCCTATATGCGGCGCCCCGGCGAGATCAGGTACAACGATGGCGATGTCCTTTCCGTAGCGGCCGATGCGGTAGAGGTTCGTGATCACCTTCATCGAGGCTGCGATCGTCCGCAGGTCTTTTGCCATCGGCTGGTTGAGGGCGATGAGTCTCAGGCACTTCTGCTCGATCCTGTCGTCGTAATCCGCGAGATCCTTCTTCTTCTCGTCGATCTTCTCGACGAGCGTCACATCCTGAGTCTTTAACGCTATCATCGACTGCTGGAGCATACCCTGTGCAAGGTGGCCCATCGCGAGGACGTCCCCTTTCAGGGACGCAATTTCCGTATGAAACTTCGTTACCATTGGTTCTCCCTACCCAAACCGTCCGGTGATGTAGTTCTCCGTCAGTTCTTCACCAGGATCCTCGAAGATCTTTGTGGTCTTGTCGAACTCCACCAGCCTTCCCAGGTACATGAACCCGGTGTAGTTGCTGGCCCGCGCTGCCTGCTGCATGTTGTGCGTGACGATGACGACGGTGTAGTCCTGGGCAAGCCGGATGATGAGGTCCTCGATCTTTGCCGTAGCGATGGGGTCGAGGGCGGAGCAGGGCTCGTCCATCAGGATCACCTCCGGCCCGACCGCAAGGGATCGCGCGATGCAGAGTCTCTGCTGCTGCCCGCCCGAGAGGGAGAGCGCGGGTTCGTGGAGGCGGTCCTTCACTTCGTCCCAGAGCGCGGCCTCCTTCAGGCTCTCCTCGACGATGCGGTCGAGTTCCTTCCTGTCGCTCACCCCGTGAATACGGGAACCGTAAGCGGCGTTCTCATAGATGCTCTTCGGAAACGGGTTGGGCTTCTGGAAGACCATGCCGATCTTCTCGCGGATCGCGTATACGTCCGCACGGGGATCGTGAATATCGTTCCCGTTGAAGAGGATCTCTCCGGTGATCCTTGAGGAGTCGATGAGGTCGTTCATCCGGTTGAAGCACCGGAGCAGGGTCGATTTCCCGCATCCCGACGGTCCAATCAGCGCCGTGACCTTATTTTTCGGGACCTGGAGCGAGATATCGATGAGGGCATGCTTCTGCCCGTACCAGAGGTTGAGGTCTGTCGTCTCAAGGATCGTGGATTCATTCATTTTACATCACCGTTGCCTGACTGTACCGGCGCCGGACAAGGATCGCGGCGAGATAGATCGTGAGGACCAGCATCAAGAGCACGAAAGCGGTCCCGTAGCTCTGCGTGGCCGCTCCCGGAACGGTTGTGGTGAGGACGAAGAGGTGGTACGGGAGCGCCATCACCGGTTCCGTGAGCGACGACGGCAGGAATCTGCTGCTGAAGATCGCTGCCGTGAACATGATGGGTGCCGTCTCGCCTGCGGCGCGCCCGATGGAGAGGATCGCTCCGGTGAGGATCCCGGGGAGTGCCGGAGGGAGGACCACCCGCCAGATCGTCTGCCACTTTGTGGCGCCGAGAGCGTAACTTCCCTCCCGGAGGGAGCCAGGGATCGACCGGAGCGCCTCTTCGGTCGTCCGTATGATCGTCGGCAGGATCATCAGGCCGAGGGTGATCTGTCCGGCGATCAGCGATACCCCGAAGCCCATGAAGAGCACCAGGAACGCGAACCCGAAGAGTCCGAAGACGATGGACGGCGTTCCGTTCAGCAAGTCCACCGCGGCCCGGATGCTCCGCGTCAGCGGGGTGTCGGCCGTGTACTCGATCAGGTAGATTGCCGTCGCGATCCCGAGCGGAAGGGCGACGGCGAGGGCTCCTCCCACGAGGTAGAACGTCCCGACGATCGCGGGGAAGATCCCTCCCGCTCTCCCGAGATCTCTCGGCGACCCGGTCAGGAACTCCCAGGAGATCGCTCCGGCCCCGTTGACGACGATCTCGAAGAGGATCACCCCGAGAGCCGCGATCACGATTGCGACCGAGAGCGATATCAGGAGGAACGCGCATCGCTGCGAGACCCTCGGGGGGAGAAGCCTTCCGAACGGCGCCGATGTGGCGTGGGTTATGCGTGAGGCCGCCGCGGTAAGCGCCCGGTACGGCACGAAGCCCCGGATTGCGGTCACCACCCGCCCGGACGGCGCGGACCGTGCCGTACCCTGCGTTCCCTGTATCCGGGTGATGATGACCCGTGCCACGCTGTTGATCGCGAGCGTGATGAAGAGCAGGACCACCGCAACACCGAAGAGCGCATGGTAATGCGTGCTTCCGAATGCGACTTCGCCCATCTCGATGCCCAGCGTTCCGGTCAGCGTCCGCACAGGAGAGAAGACGTTGGTGATTGGATCCGGGATGATCGCGGCGTTCCCCGTGACCATGAGCACCGCCATCGTCTCGCCTATGGCACGCCCCATCCCGAGGATGATCGCTGCGCTGATGCCGGAGAGCGCGCCGGGCACGATGACCCTCCGGATCGTCTGCCAGTGCGTTGCCCCGAGAGCAAGGCTGCCCTCTTTGAACTCTCTCGGGACCGAACTGATGGCATCCTCGGCGACGCTCGTGATCGTCGGTATGGCCATGATCGCGAGGAGGATCGAGCCTGCAAGCCAGCTCGACCCCGACGGTTGGTCGAATACGACGCGTATCCAGTCGGTCAGGAGGATCAGGCCGAAGAACCCGTAGACGACGGAGGGGATGCCGGCCAGCAGTTCGATGGCGGGCTTTATGATCGATTTCATCCCCGGAGAGGCGATCTCTGCGATGAAGACAGCGCTCCCGATGCTGAGCGGGACAGCGATGACCATCGCAAGCGCCATCACCAGGAGGGTGCCGGTGATGAGCGGAAACACACCGTAGGACGGATTCTGGCCGGTCGGGTTCCAGTTCATGCCGGTCAGGAAGTTCCAGAGGCCTGTCTCGAGAACGATCTGGTAGCCGTCGCGGAGCAGGAAGACGATGATGAAGAAGACTGCAACGATCGCGGCCAGTGCGGCACAAAAGAGCAGTTTGCCGACGGCCCGATCGACGAACTGCCTGCTCGTTCCGCCTGCCGGTCGGCTGACTTCTGTCGATCCGTAGTCTCGCGGCCACCCGATGCTCTGGCATCGAGCCCGTATGTCGCAACCTTTTGCCATCAGCACTCCGCCGCAGTAATCAGGAAAAAATAGGGGGCGTTGTCCCGTTCATCCCCGCAACGGGATGTAATCTTCGCTCGCTACGATCTCCTGCCCCTCGGCGCTCATGATGAACTCGAGGTACCGCTGCGCAAGACCCTCAGGCTCTCCGTTCGTCAGCATGTAGAGCGGTCGGCTGATGGGGTACGTCCCGTCCGTGATGTTCTTGAGCGTGGGCTCAACGTCGGCCCCGTTGACATTCAGCGCGAGCGGCTTCACGCCGTCGGTGTAGCCAAGGCCGACGTAGCCGAGCGCGCCCGGAGTCTGGGAGACCTTCTGCTGGATGCCGCCGTTCGAGTTGAACTCCTCCTGGGTCCTGATGAAGTCCTCCCCGTCCATGACAAACTCGGAGAAGAATTCCCGCGTCCCCGATGCACTGTCTCTCCCTACAACGACGATCTGCCGGTCGGACCCGCCGACCTGGTTCCAGTTCGTGTAGGTGCCGTTGTAGATGCCCCGCACCTCATCGAGCGTGAGGCTCTCGACACTGTTTGCCGGGTTGACGACGAGGAGGATCGCGTCATCGGCAATGTGGTGCTTGACGAGATCCGGGTAACTGGTGGTTTCTGTGGATTTGAGGTCCCGTGAGGACATGCCGATGTCTGCAGTGCCCTCGCCGGCGCTCTTGACCCCCGCACCCGACCCCCCTCCGCTCACCATGATATCCGCGGAGGCATCTCTCGCCTCGAATGCTTCTCTCGCCTGCTCGGCGATGGGCAGGACCGTCGTCGATCCTATTACCGTGATCTGCTGCGACGGGGATGTCGAAGAATTGGATGATTGCTCGCCAACGCATCCCGCCACCATCAGAAGAACCACGAGAATGCCGGTAACGGCAACCGTGGTCATACCCCTTGAATTTCCTGACAGACTCTTTCTTGTCATCATATAGATGAAGGATACGGGGAAGTATACGTATTTTCGACATTGAATATGGCCGGCCCCATAAAAGCAATGGTGCCATATATTTAATTGAGAAAATGATCATTTATATCTACTTTCATAGAGAATGCTCCTTATGGATTTCAGGAAGGTTCAGATGACCGGGGGGTCTTCGTATGTCATCTCCTTACCCAAAGAATGGGTTAAGTCCATGAATATCCAGAAAAATGAACCCCTTCAGATCAAAATTCAGACCGATGGAAGCCTTCTCATCCTCCCCCGTTCCTCGGAGGAAAAAGAGTCCCGAATAAAGGAATTCAGTGCCGATGCCATAGGAGATCCCGTTTTTCTCTTCCGATGTCTTGTGGGGTCGTACATCGCCGGCTATACAGCCATTCGTATATCCTCTTCTACCAAACTATCCCCTGCAACCCGGAAGGCCGCCCGCGACTTCAGCTCGATGACCATCGGCCAGCAGATCGTCGAGGAGGCTGATTCTTTCATCCTCATCAAGGATATTCTGAACCCATCGGAGATGCCGTTTGAGAATAGCGTGAAACGGATGTTTGTCATTATCGGGACGATATTTCACGATGCGATGGTTGCCCTCGAAACGAAGGATAAGAGCCTGGCAGAAGACGTTGTCAATCGTGATACCGAAGTGGATAAGCTCCAGTGGCTGATTTTACGGCAGTACCACCTCATGTTCAGGGATGCAAGTCTCGCGGAGAAACTCCATGTGTCCGTCGAGGAGGCTTCGAATTACGCTGGTGTAAGCAGGACTCTCGAACGGATCGGGGACCATGGCGTTCGAATTGCCTCTCATGTTCCCATGCTCATCGATCATGAGGTTGATCCGGAGCTCACCGCCGATATGAAGAGCGCCACAAATAATGCCATGACTATCTTAAACTCAAGTATGCGAGCTCTCTTCTCATCAGACATCGCCGACGCCAATCGCACCATCGATATGGTCGCCGACCTTGAGAAGATGACTGAAGATATCAGTGCTCTCGCACACCAGAAAATAGGTGAACTTGCCCTGTCGATCGGGTATATCGCAGAAAGCATACGGCGGGCGGGCGAATACTCCGGCGACATATCCGAAGCGATCATCAATCAGCTCATTCGTGAGGCAGAAGCGTAAGTGAGGATCGTTCTGCATTTACAGAAACATATCTACGGCGGTGCGGCAGAGTATGAATGAACCGCTCCGGTAATAGCGGCAGGGGGGGCTGTTTTCCCCTCCGGAATTATTCCCTTATCTCTCCTCTTTCTCCCACCAGACCGCTGCGGTTCGCCGTACCGCAGTCTCGACGTACTTCCCGGCCTCGTTTTGACGAAGCGTCCGGGTGAAATACTCCCTGACGGGGGAGAGATCTTCCATACCGGGGTTGTGCATCGCCGCCCAGGTCCGGACGGCATCCCCGACGGAATCGTAGACCGCGTCCCAGAGGGCATGATAGATCCTGACGTTTGAGTAGATCCCGGCATCGTGGAGGATGTTGACGGGATAGCTATAGTCCGGATACCCCTTCTGCATGGCCGCTTCTTCCCCAAAGACCGTCCTGTACAGCGCCATCTCGTCGGGGCTCCGCCACTCGCCCGCGTGCCAGAAGAGATAGACCGTCCGGAGGGCCGCGGCGTCGAGTTTCTGCAGGGCGGCGGCGAGGTCGTAGAAGCCGAGCGAGAATGCCGCGACGACCACGTCGTGCGGCTCGATGTCCCTGCCGACGACGACGTCCTCCCAGCGCATCTGAAGACAGGAGTAGTTGGTCCGCCCTTCCGCTGCCATCCGCTCCCGAAGGATGGAGAGCATGCCTCCCGATGGGTCGAGGGCCGTCACGTGGGCGGCGGTCCGGGCAATCGGCACGGCAAGCCGTCCCGTCCCCGCACCCATGTCCAGCACGGTGTCGCCCGGCCGCAGATCCAGGATCGCGAGTTCCTGCTCCGTCGCTCGCTTCTCGCCGCGGGTGGCCTGCTGGTAGGCGGCGGCGCGTTTGTCCCAGACAGCGGCGGGATCGCGGTCTTTTTCGACACGTTCGGGCGAACTCACGTGGATTGCCTTCCAGAGCTCGTTCCAGTCGATGATCCGGTGCATATACATCCCTTTCCCCTCCGGGAGTATATGTACTGTTCACGTTCACGGACGGTCGCACCCGGCTCACCACCCTCCCGATCCTGCCAGGTACCAAGGGGTATGAGTTGACCCCATCCCGGAGTTAATCATGTAAACCCAGTATCCGATGATGGTTCGGAGTGGATTTTCACATCATCATACGGCGTATTTTCCGGTAAAACCCGCGGAAATTAGCAGTATGGTGGTATGTTCTACCCGGCGCATCCGACGATCGAGGACATATAATGTGCTGTTATATTGCCGGTGGTGTCGCACCGGAGACGGTGGATTTGGGGCTTTATTGGAGGCAGATACTCCTGGTGTATCTTCTGGAGATATTTCTTGCGCAAACCCCATCCAGCAGATATCTTTTTTATTGTTGTTGAGTATGCCACACCCCATCACTATCTCAGGGGTAAATCCTGCTGTATGGAAAAGGGAAGAACGAGGGCGATCTGCGGGGACGATCTTGCCTGCTAATACACGGAAATGAAGGGGGAACATGGAACAACAGGTAAATGTGTTGATCACCGACGCCGCCTACACGCATACTCTGGGGGCGGTGAGAAGTCTGGGGAGAGCAGGCATTCGTGTCACAGCGGTGTCGCCTGATCGCAGAGCCGTGTCATTTTATTCACGATACTGCCATAACAAAGTTTTGTGCCCCGACCCCGGGAATGAAGAACAATTCATCGATTTCATCAAGGATTATATCCAGGAAAACCCGGTTGACGTCCTTGTTCCGGTCGGTTACCTCTCCACCGTTGCAATCTCGCGACATAAGAAGGAACTGCTCCCCTTCGCCAGGATTCCCGTGGCAGAGTACGAGTCGATGCAGGTTGCCTGCAACAAGCAAAAGACGATGCAGCTCGCGGCGTCTCTTGATGTTCCCGTTCCCGACGAATACACATCGGTCGAGGATATCACCAGGTTCCCCGTCGTGGCGAAGGATCCGTACGGATCCGGTAAAATCCGCTATATTGACTCCCCACAGGAGTTTGAGCGCCTCGATCTCAACGGATCTCTGCTGCAGGAATATATTCCGGGAGCGGGGTATGGCTTCTTCGCCCTCTTCAACCGGGGTGAGGTGAGAGCATACTTCATGCACAGGCGGAAACGGGAATTCCCCGTCACCGGGGGCGCCAGCACCTGTGCGGAGAGCATCTATAACGAGGAAGTGAAAAGAATCGGCCTGAAACTGCTTGAATCTTTACGATGGCACGGGGTAGCCATGGTCGAATTTAAGAAAGACAACCGGGATGGCGTGTTCAAGTTGATGGAGATAAATCCGAAATTCTGGGGATCTCTCGATCTCTCTATTGCCTCTGGCGTTAATTTCCCTCTTCTGCTGGTCAATATGGCATTAAATGACGATATCAAGCCGGTTTTCCGATACAACACCGGGATAACTTTCCGATGGCCGTTTCCTGAGGATACAGTCCACCTGTGCGCTCACCCGGCATCCGGCATGGATATTATACGGGAGTGCTTCGATGGGCGATCACGAACCAACCTCTCTCTGGATGACCCTCTTCCAAACCTGGTACAGATCCCGGGAACATGCAGTCGTCTGGTGAGGCTGGTCGGCAGCGGCGGGCTGCGTTATCCTCACGGCAGACCGAGGATGAAACGATAATCGTGCGATAGGGTTCTGCGCGGGCCTGTCGCCTCATGCATCCCGCCATCGTCGGCGTTCGCAGTCGGCCGAGATGAGCACCATTCAGAGTCCTGAAGAAGGTACTATGTCCCTCACCGGTACCTACAGGGATCTTCTCATGAATACAGAGTAACTGCAACCCACGGTTCAGGAATGCCGATCCCTCCTGTCGCGCACCTTCGATCACCGTCGTTCTCCTGCGCCGGGAGTCCGTGCCTATCAGCTGGATGGGGGTACCTTTTAGCCGTGAACGATACCAATGCTGCCACAGCTTCCAAAACATGGGATGCCATGCTATGTCACATAAAAATGTCGCGAGAGATATCGGTCTCATAGCGATAACCCAGATGCTCATCAGCCTCGGGGGTTTTTTCCTCCTCCCGATTGTCACCAAGATGCTGGGGCCCGACAGTTATGGGATCTGGGCACAGATCAACGTCACCATCTCTCTCCTCTATCCCCTTGCCCTGATCGGACTTCATATGGCGTTTCTCCGGTTTCTAGCCGCAGAAAAAGACGAGGGCATTATCAGGGAGGGTTTTTACTCGATTTTTTTCGTTGTCAGCTTCACCGGCTTTGCGCTGTCGCTGGCAGTCTATCTCCTCTCGGATCTCCTGGCCATGACGCTATTTGGCGATATCCAGGCCTCGTATTTTGTAAAGGCCGGCTCGTTTCTGATCCTGCTTACCGCCGTCGACCTGGTGGCGACATTCTATTTCCGCATCAGTCGTGAGACCCGGATCTACGCGGCCTTATCCCTGTTCAACAGTTTCGGACGGCTGACACTCATCCTGATTCTTCTGGCACTGGGGTTCGGCCTCCTCGGCGTGATTGGCGGCATCTTCATCATCACACTGCTGGAAATTTTGATCTCCCTTGCTCTCATCGTACGCCGTATCGGGTTTGCCCTGCCAAAATTCACCTATATCAAGGAATATCTGAGATACTCGGCGCCGATAACTCCGAACTCGCTCATCCGGTGGATCACCGAGTCCAGCGACCGGTTCATCATCGGTTTCTTCCTGGGGGTTACCGCCGTCGGGATTTACTCTGCGGGATACGTTATCGGGGGGCTGATCTTCCAGTTGATGTATCCGATCCAGCTGATCCTGTTTCCCGAACTCTCACGATTGTATGACGAGCGGGAGGTGGAGGCGGTGAAGTTGTATCTCAGCATTTCGTTGAAATATTTCTTGTTGGTGGCCGTACCCGCCGTGGTAGGGCTGTCTGCTCTGGCCGGCCCGATCCTGAACCTCTTCACCACCCCGGAGTTTGCGTCGGGAGCAGTCGTCATCCCCTTTATTGCGCTTTCCGGTCTACTGGCAGGAATCTACCAGATCGTCATCAATATCACCCATCTGGTGAAGAAGAACCAGTTCAACCTGTTTATCCACGTGCTTGCGGCGGTCTCCAATCTTCTTCTCAATCTGCTGCTGATCCCGTTCGTCGGCTTTATCGGTGCTGCAATTGCTACCCTGATATCCTACACGATCACGGCGATCATAACGATTCTTTTCTCCTTCAGGTACATCAGATTCAAGATCTACTGGTCGTCTATCTCCAAGAGCGTCGCCGCATCCGGGGTCATGGCCGCCGTTATACTGCTTATACCGGTCTATTCGGTGTATAATCTCCTCATTGCGGTCGGGAGCGGCATGGTTCTGTACGTCATGATAATGGTCCTGATAAAAGGCCTGGACTGGAGGGAACTGGGTTCGTTCAAAGACCTTCTTCTCAATCGATGAATCCGCCCCGGCCGGCTCCTCGCCGCACCCCGGAACCCTTATCCATTGCTCGAAAGAGATCCGATCATGAAGGTGTTTGGCATCAACGGAAGCCCGAGGGCGAAGGGGAACACCGCCCGTCTCCTCGCGGAGGTTCTCCACGAGGTCTCCGACGCAGGCGATGAGGTGAGTGCCGTCAGCCTTTCCGAATATACCATCGCCGGCTGCATCGGTTGCGAGCGGTGCAGGCGTGACCCGACCTGCACCCGCTTCAACGACGGCATGACCATGCTCTACCCCCGCATCGTGGAAGCGGATGCGCTCGTCCTCGGTTCGCCCGTCTACCACTACAACGTCACCAGCCAGATGAAGGCGTTCATCGACCGGCTCTACGCCTTCTACGACTTCACCAATGAGCGTCCCCGGAGTTACTCCAGCCGTCTTGCGGACAGGCCGCGGAAAGCCGTGGTTTTTGCGGTGGGCGAGCAGGCGGACCCCGCCGACCTCGGCGTTGCGCTGGAGGCGCTCTCCCTGCCGCTCCGGCCGCTCGGGTATGAGGTGGTTGCGGAGCTTCAGGTCCTCAACTGTTTCGAGCCGGGCGTCGTCGGGAAGAAGAAGGAGGTTCTGGAGCAAGCGTACCGGTGCGGCCGGGACCTGGCGGCGGCGCTCTCCGGGGCCTGATACGGGGCTCCGGTCATGGGTGGAGCGTTTCGCGGTGCATGCGTCTGCATCCTCCTCCGGGTGAGAGATACCTGACCGACAGGAAATAGGGGGGAGGAAACATATTTACGATGAACAAGAGACGGGCCTCCCGTCGCTCCTCGAATCGCCGTTCCGGGGTGGTGCAGGTGGGAGATGCCGATGAAAAATACCGCGACAACGCTGTCCCCGTGGATCTTCTTCCTGCTGGTCTTCCTGATCTCCCTTCCCGTGTACGTGTTTGGTCTCGTGCCCCCGTACAGCCTGTTGATGGTCTTCAACCCCTTCATCGCGGCCTCGATCCTCACCTGCCGGAAGACAGGATGGGATGGCGTGAGGCGCCTATGGGGAAGATCCTTTGATTACAAACAGATCCGGCGAAAGATCTGGTATCTGCCCCTCATTTTCCTGATATCGGCCATGACAATCCTGCAATATGGACTGATGAGGCTGATGGGGGTCTCGATCCCCGGCCTGCAGTTTCCGCTCCTGATGATGCCCGTCTATTTCCTGGTCTTCTTTCTCCTTGCGATCGGCGAAGAGGTGGGCTGGTCGGGATACGCCCTCGATCCGCTGCAGGACCGGTGGGGAGCCCTGCCGGCGGGCATCATCCTGGGGACGGTCTGGGCCCTGTGGCACCTCGTGCCCTATGCCCTCGCGAACGCACCGCTATGGGTGGCAGGGCAATGCGTTGTGACGGTGCTGATACGCATCCTTATGGTCTGGCTCTATAACAACACGGGAAGGAGCGTGTTCGGCATGATCCTCTTTCATGCTATGATCAACATGGGATCGGTCCCCGACTACGGTTTCCTGTACGACCCCGTCCTGGTGAGTGTCATCCTGGCCGTCGCGGTTGCAGCTGTGGTGTTCCTGTGGGGACCCGTGACCCTGGCCCGCTATCGATATGCCTGAGTGGTCTGCTGCCATGGTTGGTGGAATAACGTGGCACGGCCTGAAGAATACGGATGGAGATGTGCCGTTCACTACTCTGAGAGAAAGGCTGGAGGAGCGGTGCGAGAGTTATTCCTGAAGGGGATCGCGTTGCTGCGGAACCTGCGGTGGCCCAAACGGTCGCTTAAAAAGAAAAGGGAATCTCTGTCAACTCTTTTTCAGCGAATCGATCGCGATGCTGAAGGGCTCTCTCCCGTCTGCGTAGATGAGTTCCATCTCATCGGAAGCAATCAGGGAGCCGGAAGAATACCCTCCCTCGTTCTCGATGATGGTGATTGCCTTGCCGTCACGGCCGATAACGCCGGCACAGGGCGTGACCCCCCAGACCGGGGATCCGGTCTGATTCGTGAAAGAGACCTCTCCCGAGAAGACCCGGTCTTGCTGTTCGATGACCGCGAGGGTCATGGTGTAGCCGGAGTAGTCGTTGAATCCTGTCCCGTCGTCGTACCCTTTCATCGTGCCGGTCCAGTTTCCGGTGAGGTTGGGGACGATGAGGTTGGGGATCTCGGGGGTGGCAGCAGCAACAGTGTTCTGAGAGTTGGTAGTCGTACACCCGCAGATCAGCACGGTGAGGAGGAGGATACTTGCACATAGGACGGTTTTCATGTTCATTGTTTTAGGGTGAAGCCCAAAAGCGGATAAGCGTTCTCTTTTTCACTGCAGCGGGCCGCACAGCCGGCCCTCACAGCCTGCCGCAGGCGATTCGGATCCATCCGTCGGGGACGGTGGGGAAGTACCGGTTCGCGCCGGTCCTGGAGAGGCCGATCTCGTGCATGGAGTGCTCTGACGCGATACCTTCGCCCCCGGTTAGGTCGAAACAGCCTGATGAACCGGTGAGGTGTACCGGAGGTTCGAGGTCTGGCGGGATGATTCCGGCGTATCCGCGGTGTGATCGGGGCGCGATCGGTTCCATACCTTCATCCCTCGCTACGATGTACGCATACTATGGCAGCATCAGGTGAGATTGCAATTCGCCCGATGACGCGAACCGAAGTCGGGGTCGCGGTCGACTGGGCGGAACGGGAGGGCTGGAATCCCGGCCTCTCCGACGGAGAATGCTACTACGCGGTCGATCCGCAGGCATTCTTCGCGGTGCTTCTCGACGGTCGCCTGATCGGAACGTTTTCGATCATGGTCTACTCGGACGAGTTCGCCTTCGGCGGGTTCTACATCCTGGACCCCGAATATCGGGGCCGGGGTACCGGTCTTGCGATCATGGAGCACATCGACCGGCTCGCCAGGCCCTACAACTTCGGGATCGACGGGGTCTTTGAGATGCAGGACCGCTACAGAGCCCACGGTTTCCTCTTCTCGCACCGAAATATCAGGTACGAGGGTCTTGGCGGGGGCAGCCGTCCTCCGGGTCTCGCCGATGCCGCGAACGTTCCCTTCGACGCCCTCGTCCGCTACGACGCACGTCATTTCCCGGCAGAGCGGCCTGAGTTCCTCCGCCACTGGCTGGCGCAGCCCGGCGCGACGGCGCTGGCCGTCCTCGACGACGGAGAAGTCCGCGGCTACGGGCAGGTGCGGCCGTGCCGCAGGGGCGCGAAGATCGGCCCGCTGTTTGCCGACACACCGGAGATCGCCGAGCGGATCTACTGCGGCCTTGCGGCGGCAGTGCCCGGTCAGCCCCTCTTCCTCGACGTGCCGGAGCCGAACGGCGCCGGTGTTCTGCTCGCAGAGCGGCACGGGATGGTTCCGGTCTTTGGGACAGCACGGATGTACACAAAGAGCGTCCCCGACCTCCCGCTCGATGAGTGCTACGGCGTCACGAGTTTCGAGACCGGGTGAGGGGCATCCCGGCACTCAGTTTTTGAAACTGTGAATCGGTGCGGGTATCCGCCCGCCGCGGTTTATGAAGTCGGCGCAGCAAAACCTGTTTACCTGCTGCACCGGTGCATGGCCTAACAGTCCGCCGAACTCGACGGTGTCGCCGACATCCTTGCCTATCACCGGGATCAGCCGGACAGCGGTCGTCTTGTTGTTGATCATCCCGATTGCAGCCTCATCCGCGATGATACCGGATATCGTCGAAGCGGGTGTGTCGCCCGGAATTGCGATCATATCGAGGCCGACCGAGCATACGCAGGTCATCGCCTCAAGCTTTTCGAGCGTGAGGGCACCGCGGTTCACCGCGTCGATCATCCCCTGGTCCTCGCTGACCGGGATGAATGCACCCGAAAGCCCGCCGACAAAGGAGCTCGCCATGATCCCGCCCTTCTTCACCTGGTCGTTTAAGAGGGCAAGGGCGGCCGTCGTCCCCGGTGCACCGACCGACTCAAGTCCCATCTCCTCGAGGATCTCGGCGACACTGTCTCCGACGGACGGTGTGGGGGCAAGGGAGAGGTCCACGATCCCGAACGGAATCCCGAGCCTCTCCGACGCCTCCTGGGCGACGAGCTGCCCTGCGCGGGTGACCTTGAAGGCCGTCCTCTTGACCGTCTCGCAGAGAACCTCGAAATTCTTGCCCCGGACACCCTCGAGTGCATGCTTGATGACGCCCGGGCCGCTTACGCCCACGTTGATGACTGCATCGGCCTCGGAAACGCCGTGAAACGCCCCAGCCATGAACGGGTTGTCGTCGGGGGCGTTACAGAGGACGACCAGTTTCGCACAGCCAAGGGAGTTATTCTCCTTCGTCGCCTCGGCCGTCTCCCGTACAATCTCTCCCATCAGTTTCACGGCATCCATGTTGATCCCGGTCTTCGTCGAACCGATATTGACCGAGCTGCAGACCCTCTCGGTCGAGGAGAGAGCCGCCGGGATTGAGCGGATGAGCGCTTCATCGGCCGGGGTCATGCCCTTTGAGACGATGGCCGAGTATCCCCCGAGGAAGTTGACCCCCGTATCCCTTGCGGCCTGATCAAGCGTCTTTGCGACCTCTACAAAATCCTCCGGGGACCTGCAGGCCCGCCCGCCGACGAGTGCGATGGGGGTTACGGATATTCTCTTGTTGACAATCGGGATCCCATACTCGAGTTCAATCTCCCTCCCGGTTGAGACGAGGTTCTCTGCCACCCGGGTGATTTTATCGTATATATTCCGGTTTAAGGCATCGAGATCGGAGTCGCAGCAGTCAAGAAGGCTGATGCCGAGCGTGATGGTCCGGACATCGAGCTTCTCCTGCTCGATCATCTTGTTCGTCTCGTTCACCTCGATAATAGTGACCATAAAACCCCTCAGATACGGTGCATTTTTGTAAAAATATCTTCCCGCTGGCACCGGATCCTGACACCGATCGCATCGCCGAGGTCGTCGAGTTCGGTCACCATCCCGGCATACGGTTTTGTTGATCCGCTGGTATCGACGATCATCATCATATTGAAGTATCCCTGCACGATCGTCTGTGAGATATCCTCGACATTGACCTGGTTATCGGCAAGATATGTGCAGACCTTCGCGATGATCCCCACGGCATCCTTTCCGACGACGGTAATGATTGTCTTGCTCATGCTCTCTTCCGTCCGTGTATAGGTAAGGATTGGATGTGCCGGTGATTCAAGGTTTGCCGGTGGGTCGTCGTGAGGCTGTTCATCTGCAGATCCCCGAGAGCGGGCCGGTGTTGCCCGGTCTCTTCCGGGGCCCGCCCGAAGACGACCACGATCAGGCGGAATACCGCTATCCCTACGCAAGTTCCAGCGACCGGATCCATTCTGCGGTCGTCATCACCTGCGAGAATCGCATCTGCTGGGTCACGAGCACTGCCCGGTGAAGGTCGGCATCGGAGATCGTCCCGGCCCGGTTGGTAACGGAGAGCGTCCCGGTGGCATCCGAAAGGAACTTCACGCCGTACCCGTTGTGGAATGCCTGCCGGGCGGTCGAATCACAGCACATCTGGGACATGTAGCCGGAAATGGTCACTGAGTTGACGGACTGATCTCTAAGCCAGGCATCAAGGCCGGTATCGGTGAAGCTCCCGGGCAGGGCCTTCTCGACGAGTAGGTCATACGGCCGCTTCTTCACTTCGGGATGGAGTTCCCATGCCGGGGTTCCAGACCGGAATGACAGGGCATCCGGAGCAGTGCTGGTGTGCCGGATCACGACGACCGGGATCTCTGCAGCACATGCGGCATCCATCGCCTGAAGGATGCTGATTAAGCTCGTCTTCGGGTATGTTATCGGCAGACTGCCGGAGAAATATTCGTTCTGGACATCGATGACCAGTAATGCTTCCTTCATCATGCATTAGCCCCGTAAAATGCAATCCTGTTGATCTCCATCCGATAGAACTCCACAGGTTTTCCCTGGATCTCCTCTATGCACTCGCCGGTATTTCGGAAGTGCATCTCTTCATACAGTCTTTTTGCACGCGGATTATTCTTCCTTACAATAAGCCGGATGGTGCCGGTTGTAGTATCGGAAAATCCATGCACAAGCGAGAGATATGTGACGGTTCTCCCTAATCCTCGCCCGCATCTCTCCGGGTGGAGTGCGATCCGGAACTCCGCAATGCCGCCGGGCTCGGGTGCAATGATCGAAAAACCGGCAATCGTTCCTCTATCGTCGGCGATAAGAATATCCGCGTCGGGTTTTTGCGAGTATTCATCCAGCCAGCCCCCATCTCTGAGCGCGTAATCGAGATCGCTGAATTCAGCAGGGTAAGGCGGCCATCCTTTAATGACAGCAATGTCGCCCTGAGTGATTTGACGAAGGAAGATCATTATCGGTAGAATGTGATCTTATTTTTATTAGAGATGATGGCGAATAACCATAAATATCGCTGTACGAAGAAAAATTCTCGACGCGATTGCAGGAAGAGTGAAAAACTGGAAATATTCAAGGAATTCAGGAAAACGGAAGTAATTTTGTCGCACACCCCCTCTCCCACGCCCATTTGCGGCTGTGGTGCCGGTCGGGGGATCGGTCGCCCTGTTGGAGGACCGGCCCGTTCTACGTTGCGGTGCTCATGGGTGAGGCGGGTCTGTGTAAGTCAACGCAGGTTGACTTAGAAGTGGGGTGTCGACGCTATGTCAACCTGCGTTGACGTAGCCTTCCCTGCGGTACCTCAAGAACCAACATATTAGAAGTTCATACTCCTTGTTCGTGAAGATATACAGCAAGCAGGACCAGACAACGATGGCTGCCTGGGCCGCGGACTGCGCCGAGCGGGTGCTCCCGCTCTTCGAGAGGGCATACCCGGAGGACGACCGGCCGCGAAACGCCATCGAGACGTGCCGGGCGTGGGTCCGGACTGGCATGTTTACAATGGCCGGGATCCGTGGGGCCTCCCTCGCCGCTCATGCCGCCGCCCGCGACGCAGAGGAGGGGAGCGCGGCTCAGTATGCCGCCCGGGCCGCCGGCCAGGCGGTGGCGACCGCTCACGTTCCTCAGCACGCCTACGGAGGGGCTTACTACGCTCTTAAGGCCGTCGCGGCGGCCGACCCGGCGAATGCCGGGGTGAATGTTGCCCGGGAGCGGGAGTGGCAGGCGGACCGGCTTGCCGAGGGACTGAGGGAGGAGATTATGGGCCGGATAATTGTTCAGGAGCGCGGGGGCGGGGTTGTTGTCAGGCTGCGGAAGGGGGAGGGGTTTTGATAATTCTGTGTTTGTCCTGAAACGAGGAAGTTGTTCTCGGCCCGGTAGAACCGTACATTGCCTTGTAATGGCATGATCTAGAGGCTTTTGATATCTCTTCGCCACTAAATATCACTGAATCCGAAAATACCTCCTCATATGCTTTTATGGTTCTCGCAGGATCGGGCCGCAGAAGATCCTTCCTCTATTTCCAGATCGAGTTGATATATGCGTGAGTTCCCTGCATGTCAAGATAGATTATCCGGCTATCCCCGGGCTTGATATTCTCAAACTCATATTGTTTGATGTCCTTGACCTCACCGGACTCGTCGGCAATATGAACCGTGACGTTCACCCTGTCATACATTACCGGGCCCTGATTCTTAATCACCGCCCGATACTTTGTTATATCCCCCGCTACGATGTTATCCTCGCTGACGATCTCCATCTCATCGACATCAGCCGGAACGGGTGTCCAGCCACTGACATAGATGGCCAGTATTCCGACGACGAGCGTAACAATGATTGCGATCCCGCTGTTCCGCTTCATAATGTCCCTTTCGATGTAAAGTCATTTAAAGTGCGCGCCAGCAACCACCCGCAACGCTTTGCCCCGTCCCTTCACCCCACCTCCCGCAGATCCCTCCGCGCCCGCCGCCGCATATACCACTCCGCCACCGTGCCTAACGCATGGTAGACCGGGTTGACCGGCACGTCCACATGATAGCGCCGCCCCTTCTCGAGCTGCCCCTTCTCGGTCCAGTAGGCGTGATCCGCGGGAGCCGATTCGCCCAGTTCGTCGCAGGGCGCCCTCCCGATATGAAATGCCATCACGTCGAAGAGTCACGGCCTCGCGCGCGTTCCCCTTCGGAGTGCGGCGAGAAAGGACTTTGCCACCGCCTGCAACTTCCATGAAGATATCCCGTCTGTTCCTCATTTGCGGCTGGGATTAAGGAAATAAACAATTGTCCCGAGCAGGAGCGGTTCCGAATGGAGATGAGGGGTGCGGTGTGGCAGGAATAGGTCTTCCCTGGCAGCGCGCACGCAAATCTGTACGTTAGGCTCTGTTCCCGTGCGAGCGATGAACCGTATCGGCGGTACCTGAAGAAAGAGTTGTAAAATGATATGTCAGATGTCAGATCCTCCGCGCTTCGTTCATAATAACTGAGCACCACGATATCGTGGGGATCAAGGAAACCTCTATATGCCTATGTTACGTACAGGCTCGCCTGGGATTACTTACCTGTTGAAGTGTCTGAGGAGGTTGCCATGTTCGTCAATATCGTGGAGTTTCCGCCGATCAAGAAGGGGAAAGATGAGGAGTTTAAGGAATGGTTCAAGGAGTCCAACATGACCTTCATGAAACATGACGGGTTTATTTCACGAAGGCTCCTCGTCTCGGAAAAGGGATCGTACGCAGCGATCGTCGAGCACAGGACCAAGGACACGTTCATGAAGATGCATACGAGCAAGGAGCATGAGGTTCTGCGTGCGAAAGGCGATCTCCTGATGGACGGGAATCCGAAACCACACTTCTACGACGTTGTCGACCTGTAGCGTGGATGAAAGGGTGTCTGTAGTAATCCTTTACCTGCTACGATAATTTTTCCAGGCAGAGTCTGTCTCTCCATTCAGGGATGGCATCCCCCTGGATATCGAATTGTTCGGTATGCCGACGCGTCATGACCGTAGATGAGGGATGATCGCTCGGACAACCTTCATCTTCCTCGGAATCCCACAGAGTTATCAACGAACCCTCTGTTCCTCGGGTTCCGGGAGCACCATGCATCACCACGAAAACATCGTCCTCATCGGCATGCCCGGTGCAGGGAAGAGCACCGTGGGCGTCATCCTTGCGAAGTCCCTCGGCATGCAGTTCATCGATACGGACATCCTGATACAGGAGCGGACCGGGAGGATGCTCCAGCAGATCCTCGATCTGGAGGGGCCGGATGCGTTCAAGCGGATCGAGGAGGAGGCGATCCTCTCCCTCCATCCCCGCCATGCCGTGATCGCGACGGGCGGCAGCGTGGTCTGCAGCGGTGATGCGATGGCGCACCTGAAGTCAGAAGGGCTGGTCGTGTACCTGGAGATCTCGTATGGGGAGATGGAAGCGAGGCTCAAGAACATCACGACCCGGGGGATACTCCTCCTCCCGGGCCAGAGCCTCCGTGGGATGTACGACGAACGGGTCCCGCTCTACGAGATGTATGCCGATCTCACCGTCGCGTGCTCGGGTGAGGATCTCGAGTCTGTGGTCGGGAACGTGATCGAGGGGTTGTGAGGGGTCCGTCGAGTCTGTGGTCGGGAACGTGATCGAGGGGTTGTGAGGGGTCCGGATGGTGTCGGGCCAGCCGGGGGTGGGGGAGTCTCATTCAAACGCCAGAACAGAAATAAGTCATGAACATCTGGTTTTAACGAACAAGAAGCGGTTAATGATGGGCTCGTCGTGATTCGAATACGAGATCTTCGCTGTATAAAGGCTATTGCCTCCACATCGAAGCGATCTGCTCACCCTCAGCCTCCGTAATTTGAAGATAGGGGTGGTGAGGAGACGGTATCCCCGGAGAAATATCATTCCGCAGGGACGGGGACCACAAGGAACATGGCGTAGCCGTCACCGACGTTCCTCGTCACGTGACCCTTGCCCGAGGTATCTTCCAGCAGGACCAGATCCCCGGGGCCGAGCCGCTGGACCGTCCCATCCGTCGTCTCCATCTCCACCGCACCCGACTGGAGGGCCAGGAACTGCCGGGTTGGAGCCGGGAGCGGTTCACCGATCCAGCCGGGCTCAAACGTATAGAAGCGATACTTCGACGCAGGCCCATCCTTCAAGACGTAGAACGGGGCAGCGGGTCAACCCGCCCGGCGTTATCGGCACCGAGCATGGCGGTGGATCGGAGGCATCCAACAGCCGGTCAACGCCGCCGGGCCGCAGACTCATGTTCGACTGTGCTTCGAGGATTGTATAACTTGGCACGCGTATCAGGGTAAGCAAATAATTTATCTATCAAAAATATAATCAGATACTCGCTCCGATATTTCTTCTAGAGGTGATTCATGATAAAATCCCTGATCTTTTTATGATCGGCCAGACGTCTGACGAGATATTTCGTTACTTTGACTGTTTGTACATCAAATAATCTCGTTACGATCAACCCAACAATAAAAATAAGCACGCCCATGAAAACTGCCAGAACAACGCCTATTTCACCAAAGAACGACACATAAAAGAATGTAACGACCATTGCCAGAACCGACATAAGAGCAGACCTTATAATAAAATAGAGCCTCTGCAACCATGTAGAAAGCAACAATGCCTTTATTACCGCTCTTTTTTCGATAACGCGTTCAGGTCCAGACGGAACACTTTCTATCTCGTGAAATATGTTTTTTGTATAATCAAGATCTGATAATTGCAATATCTTTCTTGCATATCTGGCATCAGATAAATCCTTAGAACTTGCAGTTTCAAGCTCCACCATAATTCTCTGAGATATTTCAGCTATTTCGTCGTCAATGGAAGATGGTCTATTCGAACCTAGAGGGTCTTTTGTCATAGTACGATGTCCCACTCATAATCTGAGTAGGCTGTCTCCGGCAGTGCCTTGTTTACATTCATTGATAATAAATATACTAATCGATCAACCACAGTCGTTCCCCAAGGACAGAGAAGGCCATACAGGCACTTTGCCATCGTGGCTAGAGAAATTTTATAATGAGGAGGTCATCACAAATTAATAAGGCATCTCAGATAAAACTCGGGGTCATGACATTTCGGGAAATTGACGGCGGTCTCTGGGATATTATCAAGAAATATCTTTCCCCAACAAAGCCCCACATCGGCAGGCCCCGGTGTGACCCCCGCCAGTTAATTAACGGTATCCTGTATGTCCTGGCCACCGGATGCACCGGGCACGACGTACCGGAAAAGTACGGCACGAAATCAACGGTACACCGGTATCACCTCGAACTCTGCGAGAAGGGAGTGCACCAGGCGTTCTTCCTCGACCTTCTCCAGTCAGGGTATGCGATCCGGAAAACACGGATAATCAGAGATTTTCCTGACAGGAAACTGCAGGGCAGTTCCCGTGTCGATCTCTCGCACTATTCCACCGATACCAGGGATATCCCGACAGAAAAAGGGAATCCACGAGTTCTGATGGCAATTAGAAGGTGAAAAGGAATAAACTCAGCGCTCCGGTCTATCGGAACGGCTTCCCGCTTGCGTCTACTGTTTTTCCAGTTAATGTCCACGATTCACAGTTCTATGAGCCAAAGATGGAAGCGTTCGAGACTCCAGGTGCCTTAGAGCACCCCTTGATCATCTCCCAGATCCAGCCTACGATTTCCGGGAAATCCGCCAGTACAACAGGAAACGAGGAGTAAGAAGTAATATTCCGGTTAATCCCAGAAATAGGAAGCATCCCCGGCGCGGGAGGCCATTTTGGTTTGATCCAGACCTCTATAAGAAACGCAGTGCTGTTGAGCGGTTTTTCAGCTGGATAGAGGCGTTCAAGAGGATCGTTCCTCGATATGAACGCTATCAACACTCATTTCCTGGATTGATCCAACTCGCATGTGCTTTGATGATCGGGAGGCATTTGGGACGAGCTCATAATTTCCCTGCATGGTCCAGGGGCGCCACAATTATTATTAACCCCAACATGTATCTGACGACCATGAACAAGGACGAGATAGAGGGAAAAGGAAAACAGATCAAAGGACAGATTCGTGAAGAAGTAGGCAAATTGACGGGCAACAAAACCGAACAGCTCGAAGGTAAAATTGAGCAGGTTGAAGGGGGTGTTCAAGAAGGTATAGGGAAAATTAAAAGGAAGTTGGAAGGTTAAGACTGGGCCCATGACAGGTTCATTATATAATGCCCTATCAGGTAATTTTTTCGCGTAATATTATTCAGCATTGATCATCCCGGTATTGGTAGATGCCGGGAAATTAATATAACAACACTTCGTTAAAACTCACCTTCTGCATTAACACGACCAACTCTTGAAATAATTAACGAGGCCGAGCTAATTGTGAATGGCGGTGTAAATTTGTGCATTTCCGGCGGGGTAAGAGTGCACACCACTCACTCGACATCGGCATCCAAAACAATGCAGACTGGGTGTGGGGCCATGTTGCCTATCAGGTAGACCCTGACTTATCTCTCCATCGAAGGTTATTAATTCAATCAGATCAGGAGACATGCTGGGGACCACCATGTGTATGGAATACGCTATCGAAAAACCCCCGGATCCCCTGCACTGAAATATCTCACTGATCAAGCCTTACAACAGAACCGTCCCATTGATAATTCTTCACATATTCCAAGGCATATTCATAAGGAGCAGCAAAACTGGGAATAGCAACCCACGTGCACGTGAACATCCACATCGGCTGGATGATAATCTCTGCAAAGAGGACACGCTCTCATGACCGACCCGAATACCAGAGTCCGAAACGTCTTGCAATGCCTTGTGCAAGACGGCGGAGAGATTGGTGTTCAGGTAGCCGCCTACCTGGATGGGAAACTGGTTATTGATGCATGGGCAGGCCTTGCAGATGAGGTGAGCCAGAGTCCGGTAGATGGTGGCACACTCTTTACTGCCTTCTCACTCTCGAAGGGTATTACTGCTACTTGTATACATATCCTTGCCGATAGGGGTTTCGTAGACTATGATGCGCCGATCGCGAACTACTGGCCGGAATTTGCTGCAAGGGGCAAATCCAGGGCGACTATTCGCCACGCTCTGACCCATCGGGTCGGCATCCCACAGGATCCACCAGGGTTCGACATAGACATGATGTGCGATTGGGATGCTGCCTGTCAGGCGGTCGCAGGTTTGGAGCCACTCTGGGAACCGGGCACCAGGATTCGTTACCATCCCTTGACCTACGGATGGATACTGGGTGAGGTAATACGACGGGTTGATGGAAGATCCATTAAACAATTCCTCCAGGAAGAGGTCTGCCAGTCCCTGGGTATCACCGACCTGTACTTCGGTGCCCCATCAGAAGCAGAACGCCGGATAGCGACTTTGAAGAATGCACCCGGTCTGCCCGAATTACTCTCCCGGATGGGCATGCCCCCGAACCACCCTTTGCGGGATTCTGCGGCGACATTCAATCGCCCGAAGGTGAGGCGTGCGATTATCCCGGGAGCAGGGGCGATCGTAAACGCCCGCTCCCTTGCACGTCACTACGCTATGCTGGCTGGAAGTGGGGTGCTGGACGGGGTGCGGCTACTCAACCCGGAACGCATCGCCATCGCAGGTACACCGCAACCCGAAGAACCTGACATGATTGACTTCCGCTGGTGGACAGCCCATGGTCTTGGCTACACCCTGGGTGGTGGGTCTGGTCCGACGAAAGGGCTTCCGCATGCCATGGGGTATGAAGGTGTGGGTACGATAGGCTTTGCTGATCCATCATGCGGGTTTGCCTTTGCCTTCCTCAAGAACCTTCTGAACATGTCATCGAGTGAGATGGACTCGGCGACCCGGGTCACTGAGGTTACGATAGAAGCCCTGGGGATTACGTAAGCGATCTCCACAACCAGCAGATCATCTGACCCCTGTCCGGGTTTGTCCGGTCTTTGATTTGCTATTCGAATCTGTGACAAATGCATCTCGATTCATAGATGTACTTGGCATGAGCATGTGGAAGGGTTTAAGCGGTTTTGCACTGTCGGTAACTCTGTGATATCAGAGACGACCTATAACGATTATGTTAACGGACAGTCTACGCGGGGAAGTCAGATAAGAACCCCCGATGATATCGAATTTTTATACTGACAATGAAATTAAATTGAGCGAGAAGTTAGGAAAGGCCTTCGGGAAACTGAGGGAATACGTTGCCGGACGGTATCGCCCCGGCAAGAAAACAATCCGCTCACCTGAGCAGAGGAATTTAACAAGGCATATTTACTAAATAGTCTAAGAGGGATTGTGTCCATGCAAAAAGGTCTGTCAGACACACCGGCGCAATGGAATAACCTTCTTCAAATCTTTGAAAACAATGATCCGTTAGCCGCTGTGTCAGCCTTTTGAACATATGCAGCTGGCTTGGAAAGGGAGTATCTATAGCATGAAAATAGGCAAACGGGTAAAGATTGTAGCCATTGTCGTGGTTTGCGTGCTATTCGATATCGTCCTTCATCTTGTTACAAACGCATACAGTACTATGCCTGAGAATCCGAACTATAGCATGGTGGCAGAGTTGCTCGGGACGGAGATTACCGTCTCTCTCTGGGCGCTACTCTCCTTTTCCGGTGCTGCTTATATTTATTGCCGCATCAGAAATGTGATTCCGGGAGAGGGAGTAAAAAAAGGGGTGCGGTACGGGTCTGCAATAGCGCTGATCTGGCTTTTTGCCATGCTGGAGGGGGTATCCCTTTTTGGCAACCCAATTATTAACGAATTTGTGGTTGGCCTCAGTGATGCAATACCTGTTTTTTTAATGGCGATTTTACTGAGTTTGCTAAGTGCTGAGAAAGGAGAGAATGTTGCGGTAAAGCCGTTTCCTCTTCGACAGAAGGTGGCGGCCGTATCCATATTCACAGGGATATTCTTAATTGGACGATATGCTGCATATTTCACGGGAGTGATCCAATCAGGATACCAGATAAGCCCGTTTTATACATTTTTCTGGACGCTCCTTATGGGTGCCTGTATTGGGGTAGTATGTATTTTGCTGGGGAATATCGGAAATACGTTGTCCCTGGGACGTAGAGCAGCGAAATTTGGATTCCTGATTTTTGGAGTTAACTGGGCTACGTTCCTTCTTTTTATGCCCTTACTGTTTTCCGGCTATTTAATCGACGTGTTGTCCAGAATCATTATAGACACCCTGCTGGTAACGATCGGATATTATCTGACGTTTGGTCCCGGAGTTGGGTTAAAACTAAATGGAACGAGAAGTTAGGGAAAAGCCTTTGGGAGACTGAGGGGATACTCTACCGGACTGTCGGACGGTATCGCCCCAGCAAGAGAACAATCCAATCACCTTATCAGAGGAATTTAGCAAGGCATATTTTCTGAATAGTCGAAGAGGGACTGTGTCTATGCAAAAAGATTTGTCAGATTTACCCACGCAATGGAATAAACTTCTTCAAATCTTTAAAAACAATGATATGGACGTTCAAACGTGGTCGAATAACAAGGGTGATGGTTGTTATTTTCACGTTAGAGAATCTGGTAGCCAATTAAAAATACAAAGTTCTAGCAAGAAAAGTCCTTCATGTAAAATAAGAAAAGAAAGAACAATCGATCTTAAACAGTTTGAATGCGTGGCGAAGTCTTATAATTCATATGTAAATGAGGACAAAGAAATAAGCAAGGGGATAAGACCCAATATACGTGATAATTGCGGTTTTAATACGTCCTATATTATTTCACTAATCCATGCTTTCTCTGAAGATCAGAAAGATCCTCAAAAATGATAGCAGTGAGACGGCTCCATAATCGTCAAGGAATTACCTGGTGCGAACGAAGCAAAGATAGCGACATATATCAAGGAAAACTCGGAGTTAAAGAGGGAATAACCTCTCTTTTATTCCGCCCAGGGAGGATACTCTCACCTCAGAAAATCAAATGGAAACTGCCTTTGTTTTTATGGATTCTTTAAGAGATGAGAGTATTCCCTTACTCCCAATCAGTGATGCATTCAGAAATCAAACCAGAAAACGATCCTGACGTTCGAGCCCCGCTCGGCATTGCTGCCCTGACTGAATTGGAAGTCGAGGTAGTCACAGAACTCCAGGAAAGGACTGATGCACTCGCGGTAGGTCCTGTTCAGTTCGATCTGAGTGAAATAGACCGCTCCATCCTCTCGGGGCAGTTCGCCGCTTAAGATCTGATCCATTTCGGATCGGGGAATATCCCTGATTTTACTGGCATCTATATTTCTGTTCAACCGGCGAGGTTCCCCGCGGAGGAGATCTCCATACTCGTACTCAGTGATGTGGTACATCTCTTTCTCTTTGGTAACCTGATCCCAATCGAATTCAAGGATCTCCCGGATTGTGAGCCACGATGCATAGAAACAGTCGTCATCACATCCATCGTAACCTGCCTGAAGTATCTCGTATGCTCTCCTGACTTCCTGTGAAACGTCGGGTGGCAGGCCACGAGGCCTGGAGATTATGGTGAACTTGTCGTACCTATTGCCACCGGGACCGACCACCTGGTTCCCCATGCCGGCAAGGATCGCGAACAGATCTCGATTCCGCCCATTATACGTTCTGGAAGGAGAGTACGGATTTGATTCCGGGTCGGCCTTGTCATAAAGGGGATTCGGAACCAGGATCGGTCTCCAATCCTCACTATTTCTTTCTTTGATCTCAACGCAGAGGTTAATGTCGGTTCCCATCGCTATTCACCGAAAGATATCGTATAACATTGATTCCGTTTCCCGGTACTTATAGATTCATTGCTCTTTGGTTATTTATCATCTCAAAAAGTCCCTGAAGCATCCCGTTTTAGGGTCTACAGAGGAAATGGGCGGGAAACGTCCATGTGGGTTGCATTAGTTGGCTTCACAACAACGGATGACTAGACTCTCTGTTATACTGAGATAAATGGGTGGAGACGTACATGCGACCGCATTTAGGTACGAAAAGCACATCTATGCCTCCCCTACAGAGGATGTTGCCCGCTACACTCTCAAGTACGCCCGGGCCAATGGCGTCTATGAGGATGAGCTGATCGCGCACGACTTCAAGCGCACCGTTGCCGCCATGCTCCGCGACGGCATCCCCCGCCGGCAGATCGTCGAGGAGACCTCCGCGCTCTATGGCATCCCGGCGGAGTGCGTGGAAGAGGTCGTGGCCGCGGTCCCGGCAGAGAATTGAACTTGAAGAGTGTTCAAAATTTTGTATGGAGAACTATAGCCGCGTATATACTTTGAATAAATTTTATTTATAGAACAGTAGCAGTGATAACTATGGATAAAGTACCATGGATATTGCTAATAGTCGGAATCTTATTGTTTTTCTGGGGAGTATCGTTCGGTGCATCAACTCCTGAGTCCTTTATGCCAGGACTTTTAATTGGTGTTGTTGGTGGGTTCATGGCTATGGTCGGTTTCACAAAAT
The DNA here is from genome assembly GCA_002839645.1 of Methanomicrobiales archaeon HGW-Methanomicrobiales-2. Classification (GTDB taxonomy): domain Archaea; phylum Halobacteriota; class Methanomicrobia; order Methanomicrobiales; family Methanoculleaceae; genus Methanoculleus. The sequence goes on from PGYL01000029.1 coordinate 36,509, forward strand.
TGCGAAACAAGTTGAATCGGTGGATGGATCAATAAACGTTTAAAATCGGGTAAATCCAATGTCGGAAACCTCCACGCTCTACAGTATCCCGGCGGAGTGCGTGGAAGAGGTCGTGGCCGCAGGAGAGGTGGACTGTGAACTTCTTCCGGGTTTTCTGTGAATAGAAGTAAGGGAAAATAGGTCGTATCAAGGTTCGGGAATATATTAGATAACGACTCCCTTTTCGTGGTATAATTGTATTAAACCACTTGCGGATATATGGCAGTCAACTAAGTCTTGAAACTCTCCTCGTTCTAACTGTAATTGATCTGCCATAATGCCTATCATTCTGTCGCCAAGATCCTGCTTTCCATGGCTAACCCAAGTGGTTAGCCCAGTCTTTTTCCCGTTATGATGAAGTGTTAATTTTATATGGTTAGAATTGTGCAGTTTGAACCCCTTTTTAGTCAAGGCCTTGAGAACTTTCTTATTGTCTCGTGTTGCCAATTAAATCGCCCCGTTAAACAGTGACAGTAACTTTTCCCGGAACCGGATTCCCCCTTCGGTTAGGTTGTTAATGTCTTCTTCGACGTAATCAGACCATAATAGCACAAACTCTCTGTTGATTTCAGCCATGCCTTCTTTTAAATTTTTACTTGTAACCAATAAGTTAAAATCGTTATTATAAAGGATATATTCCTCATCCTCAAAATCGACTTCGAGATTTATCGATTTTGCTAATTCTTTGATATTATCTTTGTCGAATTTTACTTGGGAGAATTGGAGATACTTTAACGGCTTAAAGGCCATTTCAGTCTCAATATTGATTACCTTTTTGCTCCCTTCAAGAATTCCACTTACGCTAACAAGATTTTTTATTCTTTTTATGACATATTCTTCAAGTTCCCGGGGGTACTTACAGATGTATCGGCCCTCTGGTGTATCTACAGCAAATTGGCGTTTTCTCTCCACACTAATTTCCACTAATCTACCAGATACGGTTTTTGCCGAAGGCTCAGGTGGTCTCACTAAGGCATCTCTGATTATCGGTTTTCTTTCAGGCTTTAGTTCAACACGTTCCTTTTCTCCGAAACCAACTTCAATATGATACGGTAAATCTTCGTCTGGCCAAATGCCTTCTAATTCTTGGAGTGAGTGGTATGCCCGATGTTCATCTCCCCCAAATAGGTCAAGCACCCTAGGATATACGAGATGATCGCTTGATGCTATATCTAGAACTGAATTGGCCATCTTAATTGCCCGTTCCCCATATGTGCCTTCGAGTTCTGGGATAGGAAGAGCTCGCTGAGTCTGAGATGGCCTCATCTGAATGGCTAAACTCCCTTGCTGCACTTCTGTTATAACCAGTTCACAATTCTCTTTCACTGATTTTGGGTAATCACCTGCATTCCTGGCCTTATACCCTTCAAGATAATCCCCGATAAGATACATCAAGTTCTGAATTGCTTGGATATTGGTTACAAGAATATTAACGGAGATTTTTGGGTGTGCTTTGTCAAGGGACTTGATATAGAAATTGATATCTTTCGCAGTTTTGTCCATATAGCACCCTCACCAGTTCTGCACCGAAGTTTAGACGGTAAAGCCTCTTACATAATGATATTTATCATTATTTGTTTCGTATGCGCTCCAAATCGTTATCGATTTGAACCAATGTGCTTCAAATGGTATTAACTGTTGGGCGGGGGATGTGAAAGTGTCCGCACATTTCGGCAACCTGAACCTTTCCAGGCGCGCGGCCCCTGCACCCCTTTTTGGTTACCACCTCTTTAAGACCCCTTACACAGAATGTTCGGTATACCGAAACTGTATGGTCAGTGGAATAACTGTATGGACAGTAGAACGGAGAAGAGAAAATGTCCTGCCGGTCGAAAGAAAAGAAATACGAGCGTAAACGGAGAAAATGCACGTTTACTCTATCGGATCAGGCCCGCAATTTTCTGGCAAACAACGTTACGAATGCGTCCCGTTTCATAGATGAGTTGATAAGAGGAGCGGAAACGGGGATTCAGTCCGCGATTGTGACCGTATCCCCGATTAACGAGTGGGCTCGTCGAGATTCGAACTCGAGACCTCCGCCGTGTGAAGGCGACGTCATAACCAGCTAGACCACGAGCCCCATGCATCGACCGGGAATTGAACCCGGGCTATTGGCTTGGAAGGCCAAAGTCATACCACTAGACCATCGATGCGTACTGGTACGTCTATACAATTCTGGCGTTATGCGATATTAACATATCCCCGGAGGCGCCGGCCCCGCCGCCAGCTCCGGTGTCTCCTTATGCCTGGATTTTGGCACGACAGGCGGTGGACCGGCGATAAAACCCGCCCGTCAGCCCGTTGCGGAACCGGCGGCGGCGAGCGTGAGCACCGGCAGCCCGGAGGCTGTGGAGATGCCCCTCCGGTCGCAAGCATGAGCAGACACCCCGGTGAGCCACCGTTATGCAACTTCCAAAAAAAAGTATTCGCCGACCCCGGGGTTACGGGGCTCCGGCAGCCAGGTCCTCGAGGGCGGCGACCCGCTTCTCCAGCGACGGGTGCGTGGAGAAGAGCTCCATCAGGGTGTTGCCCGAGAGCGCCGGGATGATGAAGAAGGCGTTTGCGCCCTCCACTTCCCGCTTCTTCTCGGCGGGGATGTAGTCCATCCGCCCGCTGATCTTCGTGAGCGCCGATATCAGCGCCCGGGGGTTCCCGGTCAGTTCGGCGCTGCCCCGGTCCGCGGCAAACTCCCGGTAGCGGGAGAGAGCGCGGGTGAGCAGGGTGCTCACGATCCAGACGACGATCGAGACGACGTAGACCAGGATCAGTGCGCCCATGTTGTTGTTGTCGCGGTTGCCGCCGAAGATGCTCATGAAGAGCCAGTTCCGCATGATCAGGAAGGCAAGCATCGATAGGAAACTCGCCATCGTCAGGGTCAGCATGTCCCGGTTCTTCACGTGCGCTATCTCGTGGGCGAGCACCGCCTCCAGCTCCTGGGGGGTGAGCGTCCGCATGATCGAGTCGGTGACCGCCACGACGGCATGGCTCGGGCTTCTCCCGGTCGCAAAGGCGTTCGGGACCGGCGAGGGCATGACCCCCACCTTGGGTTTGGGGAGGCCTGCGCCGGTGGCGAGGCGCTCGACCATCCGGTGCAACTCCGGGTACTCGTCCTCTTCGACGATCCGGGTGCCGGTACTCCAGAGCACCAGCTTATCGGAGAAGAAGTACTGGACGAATGCCATTCCGGCGGCCACCAGCAGGAGGAACTCAAAGGGGAATCCCAGGGCGTAGAGGACACCCAGGAAGATCAGGTAGACTATGAGGAGCAGAAACGACGTTAGAAGCATCCTCATCGTCAGACCGAAGTCGCGCGTCCACTTCATGACGAAGATCTATTGGACCGGCGATCTCTTAAGGTATGCGCCGGAGTTTTTCGAGCGTCAACGTCTGAATCAGGCTCCGGAACATTACGCGCCAGCGTCCTTATGAAGGACGAGAATTTCATGTTGTGGGGCCGAGCGTGCCGGGTCCCGGATCCTCGATCACACGAAAGAGGCCTCTCCCGGCCTCTTTGTCACCGGGATGGCGGCAAACGCCGTTGCCGGGGAGTGCCGCATGGGACCGATCTCTGGTGGGATGCTGCTCTCCGGGGAGCGGGCCGCGGAACTGGTTGCAGAGGGATTGGGCCGGCAACACTTCAAAACCATTTTTACTGCCCCGGTAGTTACCAATAGTATGGAAGAGATCGACCCGGAGTCCCTGACCGAGATCGCATACGGAATCTTTGAGATCTTTCTCAACCGCGAACTCCGTCTCCGGGGTCCGTACCTGTTTGAACTCGTCGAACAGGGGGCTGATTTTGAGGCTGATCTCCGTGAAATCTTCGGGCGGTTCCAGGAGGACTACCCGGAGCTCGCCGAGGCGCTCCTCCGGCGGTTCGGCGGGATCGATGCTATCTACGCACCCCTCAGGGCGGGCGAAGGCGTCCTCCCCTCGAAGACGACCCGGATGTACTGGCTTGTCCAGGATGCCCCGGGGCCCGCGGCGAGAGGCCTCGACGACGAGCAGGTGGGGAAATGGCTCATTTTCGTCCCCGCAGACGAGGTGGATGAGGCGTGGAGGAAGGTCCGGGACGAGACGGTGAGAGGAGAACTCGGGATATCCGCAAAAGTCAGCACCGCCAAACCGAACCCGGACTCACGCGACGAGCGGTCGGTCATCTACGTCTACACCCGGGACTGGGCGGACGAGACGGATGTGATGCGGGTCCGTGAGCGGCTCCGTGCCCTCGGCTTTGCAGAACGGATCGGCTACAAGCGTAACATCGAGACGTACAGGGGCGAGTACAGCGAAGAGGGCAGAAAAGTCACCTACTACAGCGCCTGAAGAACAGGTCGCCCCCATTCTCTGCTGCAGCACCAAAAAAAGAATATGCCGGATCCCGGATGGAGCGTTACGGGGGCGTTACGCCTTCCGTTCCTTGGACTTGGCCCGGAGTTCATCCGATCCGCACTTGCGGCAGTGGGTCGCACGGATTGCGTTTCGGGCATTGCATTTCATACAGATCTTTACGTTGAGCAGACGTGCTTCAGCTTCAGGAAATCTTGCCATGTTGAAAACACCACTTGTCAGGTGGGTACTATTCGTTCTTGCTACTATTAACTGTTCTGTCGTCGGGGGTGCCGCATCCAGCCTCCTGCTCGATCCAGGTACGGAACGCCTCAAGTGCCCGTGCCCGGTGTGAGACCCGGCTCTTCTCGGCAAGCGGCATCTCGGCGAGCGTCTGCCCGGCGTGGGCGAAGATCGGGTCGTAGCCAAACCCGCCCTCTCCCCGGGGGGCGACGATCGTCCCCGGGAGGATTCCCCGAAAGATCCGGATGCCGTCATCCCGGGCAAACGCGATCGCCGTCTCGAAATGGGCGTTCCTGTCTTTTACGCCCTCCATGAGTTTCAGAACCCCTGCGTTCCCGATGGTGTCGTGGACGTAGGCGGCGTATGGCCCGGGAAACCCCCGGAGCGCATCGACAAAAAGGGCGGTATCATCGACGATCAACGGGCGGGAGAGCGCCCGATAGGCGAACTCCGCCTTCCCCCGGGCGATCTCACCGACGTCGGCGTGGCGGAACTCCGGGCATTCCAGCGGGACGTGCTCGACTTCCAGCACCCCCGCAAAGTAGGCGGCCACCTCCCGCGCCTTGTTGGCGTTGCTCGTCACCACCGTGAGTCTCACAGGTAACGCCCCCGCAGTTCGACCTCGTGCTCCCGGGAGAGGACCTCGTCCGCCCCCGGGAATGCCCCCGCGTACCCTTCGATGAAGGCCTCTTTTAACTCCGCGAAGTTCTCTGTGGTGCTCTCGAGCGTCTGGAAGAAGACGTGAAGGTCGACCCCCCGTGCCTCGACCTCCGACGACGTGGACGCAAGTCCGAAGTCGATTAAGACGCACTGGCCGTCGCGGACGATCATGTTGCTCGTCGTCAGGTCGCCGTGAACGATCCCCGCCGCGTGCAGCCTCCCGACCGCCTCGCCCGCGAGGCCGATCGTCTCGGGGGTGGCGACATACTTCAGCACGTCGCCGGCAACGCGCTCCATGACGATAGTGTCCGCGGTGATATCCCGGATCACCGGGGTGGGGACGCCCGTCCGCCGCGCCGCCGCAATCAGGCGGGCCTCGGCCCGGGTCCGCTCCGTGATCAGCCGCCGGTCGAGGCCCGGGTTCCGGTAGCGTTTGCTCGTCCGATGCTTGATTACATCCGCCTCCCGGATCGTCACGACCGCCTCCGCACCGCGGGCGACGCCCCCATCGTGCGGGGCGGCGGCAAAGATCTCGCCGGGCTCCGTACGCCAGGCGACCTCCACCTCATCCGCCCGAAAGCCCGGTCGGATCTGTGACTCCTCGAGGGGGAGCACGACGTTGTGCTCCAGCATGATCTTGCCCGTATAGGCGATCATCGCGCCGTTGTCACCGAGGAACGTCCGCTCCGGGACGGCGAACGCCGCTCCCCGGTCTTCGCACATGACCTTGAGCATCTCCTGCAGCCGCCCGTTCGCGCCGACCCCGCCGACCAGCAGCACCTCGTCCTTGCCGGCATGCGCGAGCGCCCGTTCCGTCACCTCGACGCACATCGCAAACGCTGTCTCCTGGAGGCCGAAGCAGACATCCTCAAGTGTCGCCGCGCTCTCCTGGGCGGCACTGACGAGTCCGGAGAAGGCGAGGTCCATCCCCTTCACCGTATACGGGAACTCGATATAGTCCCCCTGCCGCGCAAGGTTCTCGATGATCGGGCCGCCCGGGTGCGGGAGGTCGTGGCTCCGGGCGAACTTGTCGAGTGCGTTTCCAAGGCCGATATCCAGCGTCTCTCCAAAGATGCGGTACCGGCCGTTCAAGTAGCCGAGCACCTGTGTGTTGGCGCCGCTCGCGTAGAGGACGATGGGATCGGAAAACCCGGTCGCCCACCTCCCGATCTCGACGTGCGCCACACAGTGGTTGACGCCGATGAGCGGCACGCCAAGGGCTATAGAGAGGGCCCGTGCGGCGGTCGCCACTGTCCGGAGGGAGGGGCCGAGGCCGGGCCCCTGGGAGAAGGCTACGGCCCGGATACGATCCGGCTCCGTGAGCACCCGGGAAATGACCTCCTTCATCACCGAGGCGTGATGCTGCGCGGCTTCCCGCGGGTGGATCCCTCCCTTCGGCGGGATGTAGGGCGATGAGTGGAGGGCGACCAGTTCTTCTCCAAAGAGAGCGGCACTGAGGTTCCACGCGGTTCCCTCAAGACCCAGCACCAGCCCGTCTTCGGGCATTATATCCGGCATAAAACAGGTGTCACTCCATTCGTTCCGATCATTATTATGAAAAAGACCGGCCGCGGCCAGGGCCTGCAGGCGGGAGCAGGTGAAGCGTGGCCGCGACCGTATTTTGTATCCGGGGTGAGGACCTACGTCTGGAACTCGGTGTAGCCGCACTTGCCGCAGGCCGCACGATCCTTGTGCGCGGCCATCAGCACGCCGGGGCCGCACCGGGGGCAGTGCCGCTTCTGCAGAACTGCCGTGTCGCCCTTGACTTCGTAGCACTCGTGTCTCTTGACCTTGGTCGACTCCTGCTTCTTGGCTGCCATGCTTTAAGCCTCGCTCTCCGCCTTGGGTTCGCCGCGCTTGAGCAGGTACTCCCGCTCGGTCGACTTCTTGCTCTCTTCGTCGTCGTAGATCCGGGCCCGGCCGAAAAGTTCCATCTTTCCAAACTTGGTCCGCTCGAGATCCAGCACGAGGAGGTTCTCATTCTTGTTCTGCAGCGCAGCGAGCTTCTCTTGGATGCTCTTCCGCGAGGGTGTCGGGCCATCAAAGGTGAGCGTAAACGTAAGCTCCCTCCGGTTCAACACCTCGTTCCTCACATCACGGGTAATTTCGAAGTCCATCGATATCCCTAAAATATTGTTGACGGATTTATTTATACTCTGGGATGGGCACGGGTTTTGCCGCATCCCTCACTCACGCACGAATACGTTCAGCATAGAAGCAGCCTCCTGCTTTGCCGGTGCGTCCACGAGCCGGAGGACGACCCCTTCTTGCGGCTGGCCGTAGAGAATGGCGGCCCCGGGTGGCGCGGCGAGGACAAGCGGGATGACCGCGAGATCCTCCTCGCCGTCGACGAAGATCACCCCCGGGGGATTCTGGACCGCCTCATTGATCGCGTCCACGAGTTCGTCGGTTATTGTGCCGGGAGGGTTCTTCGCCGTCAGCCTTCTTGCCTTGAGCAGGGGCGAACGGGTGCAGGGTATGCGCATCGTGTAGCCGTCGATGATGGCGATATCCGGGACGATCCCCGCATCCAGGAGGTTGTGGGTCACCACGTCGCCGACGGCATAGACCACCCTGCCTTCGAGCCGGGGGAGGAGTTCGCCGATACTTCCGTAGAGGTTGCCGAACGGCTTTTTGAAGAGATCCCGGTGCGCTTCGGGAAGCCTGAGCATCAACGGACCTTCAGTGCGTACCTGCCAGCCATCGTGATGTTCATCTTCTTCGCGATCTCCGAATGCTCGGGGTCGATGATCACGACGTAGCCCGCCCAGTCCTCGCTAAGGTTGGCCGTCGCGCAGATGACGCAGCTCTCCCCTTCCACGACCCGGTGGCACTCGCGGCAGACCTTGACCACCTTCTTACGGACGACCATCTTACGCCGCTCCCTTCTCCTTCTCCTGTTCGAGTTCTTCTTCCAGCCAGACCGTGGTCCCGAGGCCCGACTGCCGCATGGTGAGGCCGATCTTGCTCTCCCGGGGTTCACGCTCGTTCAACGAGAGTGCAACAATCCGGGCCCGGACGCCGTCGCCGACAGTAATGGCCCGCTTTGAGTCCTGGCAGACCAGCCTGCCGTTCTTCTCGTCGTAGTTGATATATTCATCCGATATCTGGCTTACGTGGAGCATGGCGTCGATGGGCCCGAGGCTGATGAAGGCGCCGAAACTCGTTGTCTCCACCACCTCGCCCTCGATCACTTCCTGGAGCGCCAGACGGAGCACCGCCGCTTCGAACCTGACATCGTAGTAGACGGCACCGTCTCCGGGGATCAACTCCCCCTCGCCAACGGTGAGAATCTTTGTAACCGCAATGAAGATGCCGATCTCCTTTGCGATACTGCCTTCCAGCTGTTCCTGCAGTACGTTGAGGATGACCTTCTCAAGGTCTTCCCCAAGGCGGTGCGGCGGAACCCGCACCTTGTCCTCCAGCGTCATCTTATAATACATGGTTTCACTATCCCCTCATCAGCTCCAATGTTCTCTCTCTCCGCATCGAAACAACGTCGATTCCCTCGCCGAGAAGAGTTTTTCGGAGCTGGCGATCATTCGTCACCACGGTGCATCCTTCCCGTCGGGCATACTCGATTACCCGGTCGTCCACACGCTCCGCGGTACTCCCGCTCGGCACGACCGTCGAGCGCCGGGCCATCGCGAGGCCCACACGGGCGGCAGCCGCATCACGGCCGCGGCCCCGGGAAAGTCCGGAGAGCTCACCGACCACCTCTTCAAGGGTTATCGGTTCGAAGTCCCCGAAGAGGGCCAGGAGCTCATCANNNAGCTCATCATACAGGTCAACCCTGAACTGGGCTGGCATTAAGAGGGCGTTCGTGTCGAGGAGCACCCTCACTCGACCAGAATCCCCATGCCGATCAGCCGCCATCGTCCGCCGACCTGCCTGCTGATGGCGATCCGTGCGCCGACTTCCGCGCAAACCGCCCGCTTCAGCTGGACCTCTATCTGGTTCTTCTTGGTGTTCGTGATCACGCCGACGGTGACGGCGGTGCCGACCGAGAGCATCAGCGGCTCTTTATGCTTCAAGGGCTCGATGATCTGCTCGCTGTCCGCGCCGACCACCCGTTCCATGAGTGTGACATCGAACTTCAGCCGTTCCCAGACCGGCGGGAGTTTTCCCACGAGCCCGGCTACCTGTCCGGCGAGGGCATCGCTCTTCGTCAGTGCAGGATCGAGTTTCGTCCCGACCCCGAGGAGGCCCCCGGGCGCCGCCTCGGTCACACTGATATGGCCGGCGTTGATGGAGGTGATCTTCGTCTCGACCGGCTCCCACTTCGTCCGGTTCTCAACCTGGACCTGCCGACCCGGTCGGATCTCGATATCGTCGCCCTCATGCAGGACTCCTCTGATGAGCGAGCCCCCGATGACGCCGCCTTTCACGTCCCGCCAGCTGCAGCCGGGTTTGTTGACATCGAACGATCGCGCCACGAGCAGCACCGGGTCGACATCGGGGTCGCGGGTGGGCTCCGGGATGACCTCGTCAAGGGTCCGGATCAGGGCACCGATATTGACTCCTTTCTGCGCGGAGACCGGGATGATGGGTGCGTTTTCGGCGATGGTACCCTTGACGAACCGTTTGATCTGCTTATAGTGCTCCTGTGCCACGGCCTGGCCGACCACGTCGATCTTGTTCTGGACGATGACGATCTTCTTGATGCCGATCAGCTCGAGCGCCATCAGGTGCTCCTTGGTCTGGGGCTGCGGGCAGACCTCGTTTGCAGCGATAACGAGCATCGCGCCGTCCATCAGGGCGGAGCCGGAGAGCATCGTCGCCATGAGCGTCTCGTGGCCGGGAGCGTCGACGAACGAGACTGTCCGGAACGGAACTGCCTTTTTTCCACATTTCGGACATTCCGGGTGGGAAGTATAGGCCTCCGATCCCTTGCACTCCTCGCATTTGTAAAAAGTTGTATCCGCGTAGCCAAGCCGGATGGAGATGCCGCGCTTGATCTCCTCGCTGTGCCTGTCCGTCCAGGTGCCGGTCAGCGCGCTGACCAGGGTGGTCTTGCCGTGATCGACATGACCCACGAGCCCGATATTGACGCCGGGAATGAATGCATCTCGCAAAAGTTTTCGAACCTCCTTATCCAATATATAGTGACACTACTTATACATAATCGGTAGGATTACGTTTCTGTTGGCGGCCGCTTTTTTCGGCGCCCCGGGCGATCTCATGTCTGGCACGATCCAGGTGGCATACGAAGTATGAATAATACCCCCGGTTGTTAGCGAAAATTTATACCCCATGAATAGAGATATGGGAAGAGATCGCAACATGTCAGGTGATACCGAACTTTCACGTATCGGGATCTCTTTACCCAAGAATCTTCTCGATAAATTTGACGAGATCCTGACCCTCCGGGGATACTCCTCCCGATCCGAAGGGATACGGGATTCAATACGGAGTTACATCACCCACTATCAGTGGATCTCCGATGTAAAAGGAGAGCGTCAGGGTGTCATCACCATGGTATATGACCACGACCAGCGGGGCCTGCTCCAGACGCTCACCGAGATACAGCACCAGTACGCCCATAACGTCCAGGCATCCCTTCATTCGCACGTGACCCAGAACAAGTGCCTTGAAGTGATCCTGATCCGGGGGGACGGAGCCGTACTGAAGGATATTACCGAGCGGCTGATGGCACAGAAGGGCGTTGAGGCGGTGAAACTCACCACCATACCGATCGAGGGTTAGCCGCCGCCCTCGCAGCTCTGATCGGTCCCCTTCTCCCAGACTTCTTCGAGCTGCTCTTTAAGTTCCTTATGCTCTTCGAGGTAGTCCTCGAGAGAGCGCTTCTTCCTCTCCACGTTCGCGACCGCCCGGTCGGCACTGATGAGTTCGTCCACCCGGTAGTAGAGGCCGGTGCTGTCGAGTTCGGCGTACTTCCAGCCGTCGATCTCCTCGACCCGCACGACCTTCCCGGTCGTGCCGGTGCGGGGGTATCGGACAACTGCGCCCACTGCTACGTCGTCCGTGCTCATAACGTGGTAGAGTACATCTCGCCATACTATTAAGGTATCACCTCCAAGGGATCTTGAATGGCAATCACGATTCGTCCGGTAGAGAAGCTGTACTTTGACGGAACGCACCGCTCCCGGTCTCCGGAGGAGACCCGTGCCGCCGTGGAGCCGTTGATGGCGGAGATCGGCGTCGTCGAGATCGTCGACGCGACACCCCTGGACCGTCTCGGGATCCCCGTATCCATCGCGATCCGGCCTAAAGCGGCCCCGCGAGGGACCCGCGTCCATGCCGGCATGGGGAGAGAGCCGATCCATGCCAGGGTCTCGGCGATGATGGGAGCGCTTGAGCGGTACAGCGCCGAGTACCGGGGAGACCGGATGGAGTATGCCACCTACGAAGAGATCGGCCCGGGACGGGCGGTGCACCCCGAGGACCTGTTCCTCCCGCGAAAACTCGAGCAGGGGGAGAAGATCCACTGGACATCGGTGTGGGACATCCTGAACGATGAAGAGGTCTACATCCCGAGCAACGCCATCTTCCATCCCTACGACTCGCTTGGCATGGCTGCGCCCCTTTTCCGGAGCGACCCGAACGGGCTTGCGTCCGGAAACACCATGGAAGAGGCAATCCTCACCGCTCTCTCCGAGGTGATCGAGCGGGACGCGCTCAGCCTCGCCGACCAGAACCACGACCCCGGCCGCTCCCTCACCATCGAGAAGGCATGCGCCGCCCGCGAGGTACTCGACCGGTTCGAAGAGAACGGGATCGATATCCATCTCTGGCTGCTCCCCGGGAGGACCGGCATCCCCACGGTCGCTGCCGCCGCGGACGACACCGTCACGAAGGACCCGGCGATGATCGTCATTGGGTCGGGGACGCACACCTGCCCCGAGATCGCAGCACTCCGCGCCCTGACCGAGGTCGCCCGGCTCCGGGCGAGTTACCTTCATGGCGGCCCGAGCGACCCCCGCCGGGAGATGGTCATCAGGAAGGCGGGATACGAGCGGCTGAAGCGGATCAACAGGATGTGGTTTGCCGGTGGAGATGCCGTTGATATCAGGGACGCCCCCGATCTGAGCACCGATCGGTTCGACCTCGACATCCGGCGGGTGCTCGATGAGGTCGCTCCCCATACGGACCGGGTCTGCGTCTGCGACCTCTCAAGGACCCCGGTGCCGGTGGTGCGGGTCATCGTCCCCGGGTTTGAGATCACCTATATGGACCCGGATCGGAAGCGCTCCGTGCAGGGCTGAGACTCTCCACGGGCTAGCAGAACCGGACCTTCTTTAAAATCTCCACAACCCGTTTCGTGCTCCGGTGCAGGGGCCTTTCGACGGGCACGGCACGCTTCCCCGAGAGGGCACTGAATATCTCGCCGATAGCCTTTCCGAGCGACGGCCCGTAACCGCCCTCGAGTGTCAGTGCGAGGGGGAGGTCCGTGCCGTCGATCAGCATCCCGGCGAGCACACCATAGTCCTCGGGTTCAAGGTTCATCCCCCCGTGCTCGTCGTCGGAGAGAGCGTCCTGGCCGGCCGAGATGATCAGGGCGTCGGGCCGGAACCGGATGAGTGCCGGGATGAAGACCCTGTCAAAGACGTACTGATAATCGGCGATGGTGCACCCTGGCGCAAGCGGGGCGTTGAGGGTGTAGCCCCGGCCCGCGCCGGTGCCGATCTCATCCACCCACCCGGTCTTCGGGAAACTGTTCTCCTGGTGCACCGAGCAGTAGAGTACCCGGTCGCTCCCGTAAAATGCCGTCTGGGTGCCGTTGCCGTGGTGCAGGTCCCAGTCGAGGATGGCAACCCGGTCGACCGACTCGAGGGCTTTCGCCGCCGCGACGGCGGCATTATTAAAGATGCAGAATCCCATCGCCCGGTCGGGTTCGGCGTGGTGGCCCGGCGGCCGGACCAGGGCGAACAGGTGCTCGCCGTCGAGCGCCCGCTCAACCGCCGCAAAGGTCGACCCGGCGGCATACAGCGCCGCTTCGAACGAGTGGCAGGTGACGTAGGTGTTCGTGTCTAAAAAACAGGTTCCCCGGGCGAGCTCCCGAACCCACCTGACGTATTGTGGGCGGTGGACCCGCTCGAGATCGCTCTCGGTAGCTCGAACCGGAGCACGCCACCTCACGTTTTCAGGGACCCCGGAGAGGGCCACCCGTAACCGGGAGCCCGACTCGGGGTGAGCCTCCATGTCGTGCCTGGTAAAGACGTCACCATAGATGACTGAAGAGCGCATCCTCGTTCAGTTAATGGTGCGTCCCTGCTGGATATCCTCTTCGGTGACGCCGAACGTCTGGCCGGTGCCCGCGATCCGGTAATCTCCCGTAGCCTTCACCTCACCCGACCATCCGGATGTGGCGTACGGGACGACGAACGTGCCGTTCACGCTCTCCTGCCGGTAGGTGAAGGTCCGGCCGGTGTTTGTCGTGACCGGCACCTCGATGATCCCGTCGCCGCTGATCCGGGCCCCGGGGACGTACTCGAACACCTTGACAGCCTTCAGATCAGGCCCGTTCACCCCGGTGCTGCCGGCACCCGCTCGATCGGCTGAAGGATCGAGTCTCCCCGGTACTGGTAGTACATGTTCAGCAGCGTCGCACCCGAACCTGCCGGCGCACTCTTGTTGTAGGCCTCCACCGCGGCCGCGCCTTCCGTGGCGTTCATCTGCTGGGTGCGCGTGATGACCGGGAGAGAGGTGTTCGCCGTGCTCGCGTCACGGTACTCGGCATAGATCACCTGCGACGTCGGGTCGGTCATGGACCCGTCGAAGTTATGGAGCCGGGAGATCATCGTCAGGTAATACTCCTGGCTGTTGAACGGCATCGGCTGGTAATTCGTCGATCCCGCGCTCGCCGGGAGGAGGAAGTAGGGCTGGAACCGCTCCACCCCCACATCAGGGTCGGCCCACGTCGCCGGGGCGTGGAACTTCCCGGTGTCGAGCTGGATATCGGTGACGACGTAGCGAGTGCCGATGTTATCGAGGATCTGGTTTGCGGCCTCTTCAGAGGTCGAGACGAAGTACGTTGCCGATCCGTTCGGGCCGGCAACCCCGTGCTGGAAGGGGTTGTTGTTCGGGATCCGCTTTGAGACGAAGGTGATCCAGTGGCCGTAGTCCCACCAGGACATGACGCCGTAGGACTCTTCGGGGTAGGTGAAGGTGTTCTTGTCGTGGATGGCGTAGTAGTCGACGCCGGGATCGGGGGTGTTTCCGCCCATCCACTCAAGGGCTTCCATCCACTGTGAGTCCATGCCGCTGTACTTCGCGCTGGCGGCCATGGCGAGGTTCGCCTGGAGGGAGGCTCCCGCGAAGAGGAGCGTGACGATGATGACCGCGGCGAAGGCTCCGACTTTGAGGTAGTCCGGCTGGTTCCTGGAGGAGGCTTTCGACTTGTGGGAATCCGGGGCCTTTCCTCCCTTCTTCCCTTTTCGTGGCGGCTCCTCCACCGGTCCGGGGTCGGAAGAAGTCCTGTCGCTCCCCGACCGGAAGAGGCGGGTGACATCCTTGTACCCGGCGTTGAGGACCGCTCCTGCAAAGACCGCCGCGAGCAGGGCAATGTTCACGGCGAGATAATATTCATACCGGACGTGCGCCATCGTGGAAGCGAGGATGACCGCCGTCCAGATAAGGACGAAGACATGGGCCGGGTTCACCCGCTCACGGCTCCGCCAGAGCAGGGTGGCAACCCCGCCGGCTGCGAGTATGAGGCCCCAGTGGAATGTCTGCCAGGCCGCGTCGAACGACCAGGCCCGCGCCTCCTGGACGGTCGTGGTGATCGCCTGCTCGCCGAAGAAAGCGAAGAGGCTCGATATCAGGAGGTTGTAGACGTCCGGCAGGGCAACGAAGAGCACCGCGACGGCGATGGCCGCGATGAGAGCGAGCGCGGCCGGGTAGTAATACTTCGGGCGTCCCTTCAGGTAAACCGAGAGCCCGTAGAGCGCCAGTGTTCCGGCAATGAGGCCGGCATATGCGATGACGTGCCCGACGGTGTAGCGGGAGAGGTCGATGCCGGGGTGCGGGAAGCCGAACGCCGCCATTCCGACGATCACGACGCCGAACGTAACGGCGTTAACAAGGACCAGGTAGTCGCCTGACCGGTCCTGGAAGAAGTCCAGGAGGAACTGGACCAGGGTGAACCCCACCACGATGAGCGCAAAGAGGATCATCGTCGGCATGTTGAAGAAGCCGAGGAGGTAAGCAATACCGGCGAGCGCCGAGGCGAGCACCGGTGCCTTCAGCGTCTCAATATTCAGGGTGTCGCGGCTCCTCAGGGAGACCGGACTGTCGCGGGCGACGAGGAGTGCCGCAACGTAGGCGAGGACGAAGATTGTCCCAAAGAGCGTCTCTGCGATATGATGGTCGACGAACCCGAAGAGGGAGCGATAGGCGTAGTTCCCGGAGACGACCGCGATGAGGGCCGCCGCGATGAGGCCGGTCTTCCAGTCGGCGATCTTTTTCGCAAGCAGATAGGTGACCGGCACCATCGCCGCGGCCATCAGCGGCGGGACCCATGATGCCACCACCATGATCTCGGGCCGCGTCGTTGCGCCGACGAGGACACAGAACGCCGATATGATCTGGATGAAGAGCGGTCCCCAGTAGACGACGTCGCCCGTCGGGTAGAGCGTCATGGCGTCGAACCAGGCGTAGCCGGGGAAGTTCGCGACGGTCTGCTCGACCTGCCGAAGACTGTACCAGGGGTCGTTGCCCAGGAGGTTGACGCCTTCTGCGGTCACCATATCTGCCGCAGGGATTCCCCGCGTCCAGAGCGTGAGCAGGGCGAACAGGACGATAACACCAATGATGATATAGGGTTGGTACTTTTTGAGATCCATCTGAGCCATCGGACACTCCTTGTTACGAATCTGTTTCCTTTCGAACCATTAATAATCTTGGCGTGTCCGTGATGGTGGAAAAAAGGAGTGAATTTCAGCGTTTTCCCGTCAGTCGTGTAAAGACCTTCTCAAACGCCTCCGCCTTCTTCTTCCAGCTGTGCTCTTCGATCCCGGCCGGGCACCGTCCGGGGGAGAGAGCCAGTTCGTCGACCCGCTCCAGGAACTCTTCCCTGTTCCGGTAAACAGTGATCTGGTCGCCGCCCATCCGGAGCATATCGGGGATGGGGGTGGAGAGGATCGGTTTCCCGCATGCCGAGTACTCGAAGTACTTGTTCGGGAGGGCGATATCGACCCACCGGGGAGGAGAGAGCGGGATGAGGCAGAGGTCCATCGGCGCGATGTAGCCGGGGAGGTCACGGTAATCGACGGTGCCGGTGAAGTGCACCCGGCCGGCAACCCCGAGCTCCGCCGCGAGGGCGCGAAGGTCGTCTAAGTAGCCGGTGAAGAGCGAACCGCCGACGATCAGGAGTTCAGCGTTCGGGTGCTTTTCCAGAATCTCCGGGAACGCCCGGATCACCTCGTCGAGGGCGTACCACCGCTCGACCGCTCCCGCAAACCCGAGCACGAAGGCATCGGGGGTGATCCCGAGGGCCGAGCGCATCGCATTGCCGTCCATAGGGCAAAAGAGGTCGGTGTTGACGCCGTTCGTGATCAACTCCGCCTCGTAGCCGTAGCCTTTGAGTTTCGCAACGAGCCCCGGCGAGACCGTCGTGATGACGTCGCTGTGGTCCAGGTTGTAGCGGGTTATGGCGAGGACGCCTTCCCGGAGCAGCCATTGCGCGGCGGGGTTCCTGTAGTAGGCGGCTGCGGAGTCGGGGAACCAGTCTTTGAGGTCGAAGACCACCGGCACGTCGAACTTCTTTGCTGCCCGGATCATCGCTGTCCCCGCGAGGACGTGGGCACCGACGACGATATCGATATCGTAGTCACGGATGATGTCGCGGATGACCCGGTAGTGGCAGGGTGCGTTTAAGGTGTAGTGGAGGAAGGGGCTCTCCACGGGAAATTGCGTCGCTTCGTGGACGTGAAGAAGGGTCTCGCGTTCCTTTCCCCTGCTGACGTGAAAGTGAGGCACGTGGACCTCGTGCCGGGTCGCCAGTTCCTCGAAGATGTTGTGGTGTCTCGACGGGATCGGGTGATGGATGTAGTCCTGGGTGGAGACGAGCAGGATTTTCATGAGTATCTAAAAATCTGGTTATTCGGCCCGGAGCGACCGGACCACATCGCAGATATATGCCAGTTCTTCGTCCGTCACCGACGGGTGGACGGGCAGGCTCACGACCGAGGCCGCGAGGTCATCCGATACCGGGCAGGAAGCGTGCTCGTTCTCGTATACCGGCTGCCGGTTGACGGGGATGGGGTAGTGGACGGCGGTCCCGATCCCCTTATCGTCGAGGGCGCTCATGAACGCGTCCCTCGTGAGCGGGTAGCCGGCGGGAAGCCTCACCACGTATTGATGGTAGACGTGCCGGACGCCCGGCGCAACATGGGGCGTGACGAGCCCCGTGCCCGCGAGGTGGCGGTCGAGGTACCGGGCGTTGTGGATCCGGCGCTCGTTGAACCCCTCGACCCGGTCAAGCTGCACGAGGCCGATGGCGGCGGCGATGTTTGTCATCCGGTAGTTGTAGCCGACGGCCGAGTGAAGGTACTTCTTGCTCTGCCCGTGGTTGATGAGGAGCCGGACTCTCTCCGCGAGGGTGTCGTCGTCGGTCGTGACCATGCCCCCCTCGCTGGTGGTCATGTTCTTTGTCGGGTAGAACGAGAAGCAGGCGAGGTCGGCAAGGCCTCCCGCCCGCTTCCCCCGGTACTCGGCGCCGTGGGCCTGGGCCGCATCCTCGATGAGGACGAGGTCGCGGTCGTCGCAGAGAGCGCGGACGGCAGCGACGTCAAACGGCTGCCCGAAGAGGTGGACCCCGATGACCGCCCGGGTATCCGGGCGGATGAGGTTTTCGACCGACTCTGGGTCGATGTTGAACGTCTCCGGATCGACATCCGCAAAGAGCGGCGTCGCCCCGCACATCGAGACACTCGAGGCTGTCGCGAAGAACGTGAACGCCGGGACGATCACCGAGTCTCCCGGCCCGACGCCGGCTGCAAGGAGGGCTGCGTGGAGTGCCGCGGTGCCGGAGTTGACGCCGACTGCATGCGAAACACTGCAGTAATCCGCGAAACGGGATTCGAACTCCGTGACGACGGACCCCTGGGCCAGCATCCCCGACCGCATCACGTCGGCAACGGCTGTGACCTCCTCCTCCCCGACGATCGGCCGGGCGATGGGGATCTTCATTGACACCTTCTTGCCTCCGCCGGGAGCGGCCGGAACCGTGCCGGCGTCCCGACCGCAAGTGTCCCGGGCGGGACATCCTTCGTCACCACCGCGCCCGCGGCGACGAACGCCCCCTCACCGACGGTGACGCCGGGGAGGATCGTTGCGTTCGCACCGATGACCGCGTCGTCGCCGATCACCGGGCCCCGGAGGGATTCGTGGGGGCCGGGGGGGTAGCGGTCGTTTGTCAGCACGGCGTTCGGGCCGATGAAGACCCGATCACCGATCCGGGCGCCGGTGGGGATGTAGACCAGGCTCTGGAGACGGGCATCGTCGCCGATCGTGCAGTCGCCCTCGATCACCGCCGCCGTCCCGATTGCCACGCGGTCGCCGATGGTCGTCTTCTCGCGGATCAGCACGTTGTGGCCGGTCTGAAAGTTCTCCCCGATCGTCACGTCGCAGTAGATGATGGTGCCCGACCGGAGGACCGCGTTCCTCCCGATGGTGGCGCCCGGGTATTCCTTCTCTCCTATCCGGTCACGGGAGGGAAACCCGATGGTCACCGGCTCGAATATCACTGCCCCCTCACCGAGGGCGTTACGTCCATGCTCAATCATTCAACCGTCACGCTCTTAGCCAGATTCCGCGGCTTATCGACATCCCGCTGCAGCGCACAGGCCGTATGGTAGGCAAGCAGCTGGAGGGCGACCGACGCGGTCAGCACCTGTACCAGAAGGTGTGTGTTCGGGATGGGGATGAAGATGTCCACGATCTCAGCGAGTTCCGTATCCCCGGCAACACCGAGAGCGATGACCGGTGCCTTCCTGGCCTTCATCTCTTTGATGTTCGAGGCCATCACGCCGTAGGTCGGCCCGGGGGTGCAGATGGCGACCACCGGTGTCTCCGCCGTGAGCAGGGCAAACGGCCCGTGCTTGAGTTCTCCCGCCGCGTACCCCTCGGCGTGGACGTAACTGATCTCTTTCATCTTGAGGGCGCCTTCCATGGAGACCGGGTAAAACGCCCCCCGTCCCACGAAGAAGACATGCTCGGCCTTTGAGCAGAGAGTGACCGCCTCGTGGACGTCCTGGAGGAGGGCATCTCCGATGGCCAGGTGCGCGTGCGACAGGGCATCGTCGAACGCCCCCTCGCACCGCAGGTTGACAATCTGCATCAGCGCCGCAAGCTGCGCCATGTAGGACTTGGTTGCGGCGACGCCGATCTCGGGGCCGGCCCGCATCAAGAGGGTCTCATCCGCAACCCGGGTGACCGTGCTCCCCTGCATGTTGGTGATAGCAAGCGTTGGACAGTTGCGGGCTTTTGCCATCTTTAAGGCGGCGATTGTATCCGCGGTCTCCCCCGACTGCGAGACCGCGATCACGAGGCCGTGGAGGGGTGGGGTGAAGTACTTGAACTCCGATCCCATCTCGACCCGCACCGGTATGTTGCAGAGGGATTCGGTCAGGTACTTGAAGATCAGGGCGGTATGGTACGACGTCCCGCATGCGACCATGGTGATCTCACCGGTCTCCATGACCATCCGTCGCACGTGATCGTTGAGGCTTGCCCTGATGGTCTCGTAGAAGGACTGGGGCTGTTCGTAGATCTCCTTCAACATATAGTGGGCAAATCCGCCTCTCCGGGTATCCTCGACGCACCAGTTGATCAGTTCGACCGGGCGTTCCACCTTCAGGCCGCCGTGATAGATAGCGAAGCGGTCGGGCGTGAGATCGGCGACGTCGCCGTCCTCAAGGAAGATCACGCGTTCGGTGTACTCGAGGAGCGGCGTCATATCCGAGGCGGCAAAGATCTCTGCATCCCCGACACCGAGGACGAGCGGGCTCGCGTCACGGGCGGCGACGATCTGCTGGGTGTCCTCCGCGATAGCGAGGATGGCATATGATCCTTTGAGCAGGGGAAGGCTCGCACTGACCGCCGCAAGGAGATCTCCATCGTAGTGCTCCTCGATGAGGTGGACGATCACCTCGGTATCGGTCTCGGACCGGAAGGTGTGGCCGCGTCCCTGCAGTTGCCGCTTGAGTTCACCGTAGTTCTCGATGACTCCGTTATGCACCAGGGCGATCCTGCCGCTGCAATCGGTATGCGGGTGGGCGTTGATATCGTTTGGTTCACCGTGGGTGGCCCACCGGGTATGCCCGATCCCCGTGCATCCGTGGAGACCGATCACGCCGGCTTCGCCATCCGAGATACGGCCCATCTTCTTATAGACCTCGATCGCACTCCCGACCGTCGCGATCCCGAACGAGTCGTACCCTCGGTACTCAAGCCGTTTCAGCCCCTGGATCAGGACCGGCGTTGCGTCCCGTCTTCCGATGTAGCCGACGATTCCACACATCTACATCACCCGCGTTCCGTCTTCGAGGAGGCCGACCACTGTCTTGCCCCTCTCAATAGTGACACTGTTACCTGCTATACAGTTTTTAAATGTTGTGAACGGTGCCGCACGGACCCCGTCACCGAGGACTGCACCGAATTCCTCCTTGTGGACGCGGCCCCCGACCTCGATGAAACTCGCAGACGGGTAGGTGGTGGTATGGTCGGCGAGGATGCACCCCTGCCCGAAGACCGCCGAGACGATCCTTGAGTGGGACCCGATCGTGACGTCGCTCATGATGAGCGAGTCGGCGACGTAGGTGAACGGCTCAAGCACGACACGGTCGCCGATGCTGACATCGGGCATGATCACGCAGTTCGGGCCGATGTTGCAGTTGCTCCCGATGGTGACGGGGCCGTAGATGACGGTGTTCGGGCCCACGGTCGTCCCGGTGCCGATATGCACGGTGCCCCGGCGGATGACGGATGCGTCGACCGTCCCGGCGATCTCGGGGGTGATCCCTTTGAGCATCCGGCTGTTTAATTTCAGGAGGTCCCAGGGGTAGATGGCATCCTGCCAGTCGTCTGCCGGGATCGCCCGTATCCTCCGGCCCGACGCGATCATGGCGGCGAGAGCGTCAGGGATCTCGGTCGTCCGGAGGAAGGAGAAGACGTCGGGTGTGAACGAGTAGACCCCGGTCGATACGGTGAACGTCGGGGCGTCCTCGGGTTTCTCGATGACCTCGCGGACGAGGCCGTTTCTGATCACCACGACCCCGAAGTTCGAGGGGTTCGGGTGCTCGGCTACGAGCATGGCGTTCTGCTCCTTTTTAATCCGGGCAATGGATTCGGCGTTGATGTAGTTGTCGCCGGGGAGAACGAGGAAGTCGTCCGTGATCTCCGACTCGGCCGCACGGAGAGCATCCGCGGTCCCGAGTTGCCGTTCCTGCACGACGACCTGGATCGGGGCGTCGAGCCGGTTGAGGTGCCGGATGACATCCTCTTTACGGTAGCCGACCACCACCACGATATCGCGGATCCCGTTCTCCAGCAGGGCGTCGATGACGTATTCGATGATCGGCCGGTTTGCTACCGGAAGCATGGCTTTGGGCTTGCTCCGGGTGAGTGGCCGGAGACGACTCCCTTCTCCCGCTGCTAGAATGACTGCCTGCATCATATCACCTGATGATTGAACCGTCCTCGATGCATCCTTCAACGAGGGAGTGGGGAGCAATCCTCGCGCTACTGCCGATGAGGCTCCCGACGTTGACCGAGCAGTTGATCCCGAAGAGGACATCATCGCCGATGATGGCGCCAAACTTCCTCCGCCCGGTAGTCTTCCCGCAGACCTTCACCGATCCATTGTCGTGCCTGAGGTTTGCGACTTTGGTGCCCGCCCCGAAATTGCACCCGCTCCCGACGATGCTGTCGCCGATGTAGTTGAAGTGGGGGATCTTTGTTCCCGACATGATGATGGAGTTCTTGATCTCGGTTGCATGCCCGATGTGGCAGTTATCACCGATGGTGGTAGATCCCCGGATATAGGCGTGAGGGCCGATGATGCAGTTCTCGCCGATGACGCAGGAACCCTCGATGTAGGTGCCGGCCCGGATGATGGTCCCTTTGCCGATGCTGACCGTCTCGGGGACGGTGCACCCGTCTTCGACGGTGCCGGACCGTTCATGGCAGAGCGAGGAGAGGAGTTCCTCGTTTGCGTCGAGGAGATCCCATGGCTGCCCGACGTCCAGCCAGTAGTCCAGCGGGTATGCTCTGAGGGTTCCCTCCCTGATATAAGATTCGAGGGCGTCGGTCAGCTCGAACTCGCCCCGGCCCGATATCGTGATCCCCGAGAGGAGATCGAAGATATCGGGGTCGAAGAGGTAGGCGCCTGCGTTGATCAGGTTGCTCTTCGGAGCTTCGGACTTCTCCTCAAGACCGGTGATGCGCCCTCCTTCCACGGTCACCACGCCGTAGTCCTGCGGGTGGTCGGTCTCGTGGATCCCCACGCAGGGGGCATCCATCCGGCAGAACTCCCTGATATCTTCGGATTTGAGAACCATGTCGCCGTTTAAGAGGAGGAACCGGCCGTCAATCATTCCTGCCGTAGCCCGCAGGGCGTCGGCGGTGCCGAGCTGGTGCCGCTGGGTCACGTACGTGATATTCACGCCCAGGCCGCTGCCGTCCCCGAAGTGGTTCCGGATCTCACGCTCAAAGTAACCGACGACAAAGATGAAGTCGGTTATCCCCGCGTCGTGAGCTGCGAGGACGAGGTGTTCCATCATCGGGCGGTTGGCTATGGGGAGCATCACTTTCGGGCGCCGGGCGGTAAGGGGACGCATCCGTTTCCCCTCTCCTGCTGCCAGTACAACACATTGCATATATTCACTCCAGGATATGTTTCGCTCGTTCAAGGACTGCGTGTCCCATATCGAGCATCTCTTTTGCTTTTGTGGGCGTCTTTCCCTCGGCCGTGATCCGGACCTTTGGTTCGGTGCCGCTTGCCCGGATCAGGTACCAGCCATCTTCATCCTCAAAGCGGATACCGTGGGTCGGTTCGTCGGCCCCAATCGCCGCCATGATCTCCCCCGGAGCGTCGACGCGATACGCCTCGCGGAGGAGGGTATACCGGGGCATCCGGTCCAGTTCTTCGGCGATCGACCACTCCGACGCGATCTCGCAGAGCAGGGCTGCGGCGTAGATCCCGTCCGGGCAGTAGGAGTGCTCCGGAAATATCCAGCTCCCCGATGCCTCGCCGCCGAAGTCCCCCCAGGAGAGGAGCTCTTCGGAGACGAAACTGTCCCCGACAGGCGTGCGGTGGACCTCCGCAACCTCTTCAATCGCCATCGAGGCATCGACGGTGGTGACCACGCGCTTCCGGTCGAGGTACTTCGCAAACAGCATAAGGAGATGGTCCCCGTCGATGTAGCGGCCCTTCTCGTCGAACGCCATCATCCGGTCGGCGTCGCCGTCATTGACCACCGCACACGCGGCCTCCCGCTTCCGGACGATCTCCCCCATATAAGGGAGGTTTGTCTCGAGCGGCTCTGAAGGGCGGGCAAACTTCCCGGCGATGTTGCAGTTTAAGCTGGTTACGGTTGCTCCCATCCCTGCAAGGAGATCGGGGGTGATGACGCTTCCTGCACCGTTGCCGCAGTCCACCACGACACTGATCGGTTGAGATAGGCTGACCCGGTCGAGGATCGCCTCGCGGTGCGCGTCCACTGCGTCGATGGGAGAGACGTGCCCCTGTTCGTCCCAGTTCGCCCAGTGCGACCCCTCGATCGCCTCCTCGATTGCCGCCTGCTGTCGGAGGGTGAACGACGACCCGTCGGGGTTGAGCAGCTTCACCCCGTTGTAGGACTCGGGGTTATGCGAGGCGGTGATCATGCACCCTGCGTCCACGCATCCCGTCGCATGGGCAACCGTCGGCGTTGGCGCGACGCCGCAGGCGTAGACGGTTGCACCGGCCGAGAGCATCCCGGCAATGACACTATGTTCCAGCAGCTCGCTGGTCGTGCGGGTGTCCCTGCCCACGACGATGCCCGATGCACCCCCCGCGGTGGCTGCTCCGATGCGGAGCGCCAGACTCACGAGGGCGGGGCTGAATTCCCGCCGGATTCCGGAAGAGCCAAAAAGCATACTCCTGTATACTCCTTTCTTTCCTAAAAAAAGGTATTCATCGCCCGTAGGGACACCAGTGCTCGAGATTTAAAAGGCCGCTGACTCCGGCGGTCGACGGGCCGAGGAAGATCATCTGCTTGTGTCCCCGGTACTCGTCGATGCAGGCAACCCCCGCGTCCGTCGTCATGCCGTCGCCGGCGACCAGAAAGAGGTCCGCCGCCTCCGGAGAATCGACGATATGGTTGCCGAGGGCCCGCTCGATCACCGGCATCGGGCCAACGAGGTAGATCCGTTTTCCGGCGACCTCGCGGGAGAGTTCCGCGAGGCAGAGGGCATAGCAGTCGGGGGTGCAGGGGTGGAGTCTTCGCGTCAGGTGGAGGAACGCCGAGACGGCGTTGATGATCGCAATTGCCGCCCCCCGCTGTTTTGGGTTTGCGAGCGGCGCTCCGAACATAAAGGAGATCCGGGTGTTGGCCCGGACCGGTTCACGGGTGATGAACTGCCCGGTCTGCCCGCCGAAGTGCCCCTCCATGCAGACCCCTTTTGGATACTGGCAGACGCCTGCATCGTGGTTCACACAGAGTTTCACGATTCCGTCTTCGCACCCGCTGTCCGCGATGATCGTCTCCAGTTTCCCGATTGCATCATGCAGTAAACTCATTACTCCTCCAGATCCCAGAGGATCGCCCGCACGGGCGACCCGTCCGCACCTTTGAGGCGCATCGGGAGCGCCACCATGAAGTAGTTTCCCTCCGGCACGGCGGAGAGGTCGAGCAGTTCGAGGATGACCGTCCCGCTCCCGAGCAGCCGGCGGTGGATCGCACCGTCGCCGTGAAACCCTTCGATCGACGGAGCATCGGTTCCGAGGCAGGTTACCCCGGCATCAGCGATGAGGTCTGCCGCCTCAACGGAGAGCGCCGGGTAGCCGGGGTCAAACTGCTGCCGCTCCGAGAAGGTGGTCCGGAGGAGGAGCGTCCTCGCGCCGTCGAGGCGGCCGGCGAGGTGGTCGGGACCGATGACCTCTCCCGCGTCGCTGCAGTCCAGTACCTGCGCCGGTCCTGCGAGCCTCCCGGGCGGGATCCGATCGACCGTCTGCCCGCCCTTGATGTAGTGCGACGGGGCGTCGATATGCGTCCCGGAATGGCTCCCGAGGGTCATCTCGGTCACCCGGTACTGCCCGTTATCTATCTCGCGGAACCGGGGCCGGACGTCTCCGGGGTAGAGAACCGCATCCTCGGAGAGGTCCCGGGTGATGTCGTAGATCTTCACAGGCGGTCTTCTCCCCGCCAGCCGAACTGCCCGATCAGCGGCACGAAGCAGACGCCGCCGAGCGGGATCTCCTCTACCCTGCCTTCGTGTTTGACAAGTTTGATGAGGTCCTGGCATTCCCGCGGCCCGACGGGAGCGATCAGCCGCCCGCCCTCGGCAAGCTGGTCGATCAGGGGCCCGGGGATGGTGGGCGATGCCGCCGTGACGACGATGGCGTCGTACGGCGCTTCCGGTGGATAGCCCTGTGTGCCGTCGCCGACGACCACCCGGACACCGGTGACCCCCGCCCGGTCGAAGTTCTGTTGTGCCCGGTCGGCGAGGTCTTCGAGGCGTTCGATGGAGATGACGGTTGCGGCGAGTTCGGCAAGGAGTGCGGCCTGGTAACCGCTCCCGGTCCCTACCTCGAGCACCCGGTCCTGCGGTTTAAGTTCGAGCTGTTCGGTCATGACGGCGACGATATAGGGCTGGGAGATGGTCTGCCCCTCCCCGATGGGGAGGGGTTGGTCCTCGTAGGCGGCGCGCTCATAGCCCTTCGGCACGAAGAGGTGGCGGGGGATCTTTCGCATCGCGGCAAGCACCCTCGGATCCCCGATCCCCCGAGCCCGGATCTGGAACTCCACCATCTCCTCACGCTCCCCCTGGCAGGGATCGGTCTCCATCATCCCTTCTCCCGAATCAGAACCCTGATTCTGCTTTATCGATCGCGGCATCGATCTGCGCCTGCAGGACCGCAGGCAGACCGCTGATCTTTACATCCAGGAACCCGCGTATAATGGTTGCGGTGGCCTCCTCCTCGGAGAGCCCTCGTGCCATGAGGTACTCGATCTCGTGGCGGGCAATCTTGCCGACAGCAGCCTCGTGGGAGAGTTCGGTCCCGGTCACCCTTCCTTCAATCTCGGGGATGGCATGGATGATGCCGTCTTTTAAGATCAGGCCTTTGCACTCGATGTGGCCCCGGGTGTTATCCTTCTCGCCGAGGATGTGGCCCCGGGAGATGATGGTGCCGCCGGTGGTGATCGCCCGGGTGACGAGCTCGGCGCTCGTATGCTCGGCGCCGAGGATGGCGCGGGAGCCGAGGTCGAGGGTTGAGCCCGGCGTCGCGACGACGATGCTCGAAAACCGGGCCACGGCGTTCTTCCCGACCAGGCGTGCCGTCGGGTACATGTTGACCTGGTTGACCGGCTGCATGCAGACGTAGTTCGAGAGGAAGGTACCGTCCTCTTCGATGATGATGGCGCTCCGCGGGAAGACGCTGATCCCGGGGTTCCAGTTGTGGATCATCGTGGACGTGACCTTGGCCCCTTTGCCGACGTAGATCTCGGTCACCCCGATATGTGCTCCATGCTCCTTCTGCCAGGAGCTCGCACAGCCGGAGATGATGTTGATCTCCGAGCCTTCTCTCGCGATGAAGAGGTTGTGGACATGCTGCACCGGCTCATCGCGGAGGAAGAGGCAGGCCTGGAGGGGCATGGCGACCTTCACGCCCTCGTTGGCGATGACGACGAGGCCCTGCGGGTTCTCCTGCTTTGCCAGGTACTGCGTATATTTGTCCTTATCGCGCGATACGGCGTTCCAGTAGTAATCCTCCACCCAGTCGTACTTCTCAAGAGCGGTCTTGATGGGGAGCATTTCTACCCCCTCAGCCCCGCAGGTGGTCTGGATCACGTTCTGGTCGACCTGGAAGAAACTCCCGCACCGATTCTGCATCCCGACTTCAAGGCCGGTCAGGGCGAGGCGTTCCCGGTCCTTCTCTGAGAGTTGCTCAATATCAGTTACATCTGTTTGCAACGCACACACTCTCCGTATCCTTTTTCTTTGACCACGCGCAGGATCTCGCGGGGGTTCCCGTGACACCGGATCTGGCCGTCGATCAGCACGTGCCCCTGGTCGGCCTCGAGGTAATCGAGGATGTAGCCGGTGTGGGTGATGATCAGGCCGCTACGGCGACGGTTGACGATATGGACATCTTTTTCAAGCAGGCCTGCGATCTCCTTTCCCATCAGGCTCATATTTTCGAGGTCGACGCCGCTCTCCGGTTCGTCCAGCATGAGAAAATCGGGCTGCTGGACCTTTAATTGCAGGACCTCGCTGCGCTTTATCTCACCGCCGGAGAACCCGACGTTGGTATCACGGGCAAGAAAGTGCTCCATGTTGACCGCCTGCGCGAGCGCCTCGATCGCGCCTTCTCCCAGATGGGATGTGGCGGCGAGCAGTTTTCCGAGTTTGAGCCCGGATATCGTAGGCGGGTGCTGAAACATCATGCCTATCCCGAGGTGGGCCCGTTCGTGGATCGGCATCCCGGTGATGTCCTGTCCTTTAAAAATGATGGATCCGGACGTGATCGTATAGCCGCCGAACCCCATGATGGCTTTAAGCAACGTGCTCTTTCCCGAGCCGTTCGGCCCCATCAGGATATGGGTCTCCCCCTGCCCGATATGGAGGTTGATATCGTGGAGCTTCTCGGTGCCATCCACGTTCACGTGTAAATCACTGATATCCAGCATACGGCACTCCGTTCCATGTATTTGTCAGGGAATACATTAACACTTGCCAACGGAGCAGTTCCCATTCCGGCGGCTAGGGGTCCGGGTCGGGGTGACCCCCGATACTTCGGCAAAATGAGTTCCTATCATCCAATTCGCTGCTCAAGGGGTGCAGAACTCCGGGCGGATACCCGGCTCTTCACTTTCACCCCGCGCGCGGCCTACGGTTAAGTAACGGCCTCACTCCGTTTCATATATGGAAAGATCCGCACTCACCACATTTGCCTGCCTTGCAGAGCGGGCCGCCCGGTATCCGACCGTTGTTCGGCGGAGCCAGATGCGTAAAGCGGTGTACCTCGCCGCCACCGCCCCGGTAAACCGCATACCTCTCGGGGTAGAGAGTCTGGCGTAAGTCGTCCCGGGAATGCCGGTCTCCGGTCACCCCGCGAGGAACTCCCGGGCCCGGAGGTATGACCCGGGCCGGTCGTGGGCATGGGTGATCAGGTAGTTGTGGAGGTCCACGGTAGCCCTCGACTCCTCAAGCAGGGCGTTGTAGGACTGCACAGCGCCGTTGTAGTCCCGGGCCCTGCTGTTGTACTCCGGGACGAGACTGTTGTAATCCCGAATCTCCCCGGCCCGGGAGAGGGCTGTCAGCCGGGCGCCGAGGGACTCGAGGGCCTCTTTCTCCGCCCCGAGTTCCCGGGCGCGTACCGCGAGTTCCGCCCCGAGTTCCTCGACCCGACCGCGGGATAGGGAGAGGGCACGTTCGATCGTATGGATCTGGTCGCATCCCGCGTAGATCCGGGGCCCGCCCCCGACCGGGATCACCAGGGGATCGGTGGAGAGAACCGTCCCGTTCGTGAGCGTCGCAGGCGGGATACCCACGTAACTTCTATTCGTGGTCTCGATGTAGGCGAAAGGAGTGTTCTGGTAAGGGCACCCGGCGCTTCTCACCCCGACAGCCATGTGCGACTCGTTCCCGAAGTAGAGGAGCGCCACCCCGTATCCCTCCCGTGCCAGGAGCCCGGCGAGGAGGAGGCTTTTGTCGTCACAGTCGCCCTCGGTGTCCACGTAGGTCTCGATCGGAAACTTCGGCTCCACGATCGAGGCATCGGTCCTGTAGGGGATGGACTGCACGAATGCGGCGATCAGTTCCAGGTAGCGGTCGTCGTCGAGCCCCTGGCGGTCCCGGATCTCACGGAGGGCCGCGAGCAGGTCCTCATAGAAGGGTTCCTGGCAGGAGTCGTTGACGAATGCCCGATAATAGATCGGGATCCACTCCTCTTTTGAGAGGTCTTCTGAGAGGTAGAGTTGCCGATCGGCCTCTTTTGCACCGGCATAGACCGCCGGGTCGGGGTCGATCCGGATCGTCTCTTCCCCGTCCCCGAAGGGGAAGGTGTAGGTCGGCAGGTCGTCGAGAGTCGCCCCATCGATTGGCACGATCGCCGGCGGGACGACCGAAGGGTGCAGGAGGCCACCCAGGCACCCGGCACCAAGGGCCACGGCGACGAGGACGAGCACGGTGAGGATGCGTTTCCACATGGTGTCAGAGGTAGTCCGGGAGGTCTGCCAGCGAGTCGATGATGAGGTCCGGCGCGATGCCTGAGCGGCGGACCGTCTCTTCCCGGTACTTGCCGGTCCTGACCAGGATTCCTTTCATACCGCAGGCCCGGGCGCCGCCGATATCGGTGACGATGTCGTCGCCGACCATCGCCGCCTGATCCGGGCTCATCCCGATCTCCCGGAGCGCACGGAGGAAGAACGCTGCCGAAGGCTTCCCGATCACCTCCGCCTCCTTTCCGGCGGCATACTCAAGCGCAGCCACGAACGGGCCGGCCGAGAGCATCAACCCGTCCGACCCCATCCAGTAGCGGTCCTTCTCGAGTGCGACGAGGTCTGCGCCGTCCATCAGGAGACGGAACGCCCGGTTCATCGAGGCGTAGGCGAGGCCCTCGGCCGCGTCGGCGACCACGACCGCATCGGCCCCCTCCTCTACGGCCACAATGCCGGCCTCCTCAAAATCCGTCCGGGCATCGGGGGTGGTGAGGAGGAAACACCGGGTCCGGCCCCCTTCCCACAGGTGTGCGGCAGCGGCGACCGGGGCGGTGATGATCCATGCCTCCGGAATGGAGTAGCCGAGTCCCTCCAGACGGCCGGCAACCGAACGGCGGGAGAGGGGGGGGGGTTATGAAGGCAAAACCACCCTGGAACCCCCCCACCGGCGGTGCTCCCAGAAGCCCTTCCCTCCCACAGGCGCCCCCCCGGTGGCCGTCGATCAGGACTGCTCCGACCTTCATATCTCTCCTTCTGTTGTCCGCAGGAGTATTTATGCGGTGCCCGGGACACGGGGGGGAGGTCCCCGTTCACTTTCACCACGCGGCGGTCATGTTGAATGCCGGCAAAATCTAACCCTCTGCCGACAGAATGGTTCGCCCGTTCGATCAGGCAGGGAGGCTGTGGCGGGGCCGGGTTGACCGGGCCGGGGAGTACGATCTCGTCGGCGGGAGCGGAGTCTCCGCCCCGGGCCCCTGGTCCTCGTTCATCTGCCGCTCCGACTACGATAGGGTACGAAGGCTCCGGGACGACCTCGTCGCAGGGTACCGGGGCCGGACATTCGAGGATGTCTTTTGCGGTCAGGAGGTTGCGTGCCCTTCCGGGGCGTGTTACGTCCTCGAATCCCGGGATGCCATGGACCTTGACGGCAGGGACCCCGACCGGGCGGCGGCGGCTATCCTTGCCGACCTCACTCTGGTCCACGGCATCGGCGAGGTGACAGAGCGAAGGTTGAAGGGGCGGGGTTACCGGACCCTCGCCGATCTTGCCCGGCACCCTCTCTACCGCCGGGAGGCCGCACGGCTGCTTGATTCGGTAGCGGGAGGAGACACACGCGATCTCGTGGAAGAGATAGGGCGGCGGCATCGACGGAGCGACCCGCTCCTCCTCGAAGCCAGCCGGTTCCATGCCCCCGAAGATTTTGTCTTCCTCGATATCGAGACGCTGGGGCTATTTTCCCGGCCGATCATCCTCATCGGCCTCGCCCGGGTCGGGGGCGGGTCGATCACCACCCGCCAGTACCTGCTCCGGTCGGTCGTTGAGGAGGAGGCGGCGCTCACCGCTGTCCTCCCGGGCCTGGAAGCGGATGGTGCGGCCCTCGTCACCTTCAACGGCCGGGCGTTCGACCTCCCCTACATCCGGGAGCGGCTCGCCTACTACGGTATCCCGGCAGACCTCGGGATGCCGCATTTCGACGTCCTCCACTTTGCACGCCGGCGCTGGAAGGACTCGTTTGCCACCTGCCGGCTCAGCGCACTCGAGACGGAGGTCCTTGGCGTCGGCCGCGAGAACGATGTTCCGGGCCGGATGGTGCCGGAGTTCTACGATGCCTACCAGCGGACCGGAAACCCCGGCCCGCTCGTCCCGGTGGTGGAGCATAACCGGCAGGACCTCATCTCGCTCGCCCGCCTCTTCGCGCTTCTCAGGGGGGATGGGGACGGCGGTGCGTGACTTCCTCGGCCTGCTCGCGACCGACGACAGGTTCCGGGAGCGGGTCGTGCATATCGAGACCACATCCTCCCGGGAGGCCCGATACGGCGCCCTCTCCCGGCCCCTCCCGGACGGACTCCGGGCTTACTGCGACGGGCGGGGGATCCGGCTCTACACGCACCAGTGCGCGGCTATCGAGCACCTGCGGGCGGGGGAGAACCTCATCATCACCACCCCGACCGCGAGCGGGAAGACGCTCGCGTTCCTGCTTCCGGTCTTCGAACGCCTCGCCGAGGACCCTGCCGCGACGGCGCTCTTCCTCTACCCCACAAAAGCGCTTGCGAACGACCAGGTGAAGGTGGTCCGGGAGCTGGAGAGAGTCTCCGGGATCCGGGTGGACGCCGCCATCTACGACGGCGACACCCCCGGCGGGAGGCGGCCGGCGATCCGGGAGCGTTCACGTGTCGTCCTCTCAAACCCGCACGAGCTCCACCAGATCCTTCCCTGGCACGCGAAATGGAGCCGGTTTTTTAAGAACCTCCGGTTCGTAGTGGTCGACGAGGCGCACCGTTACCGCGGCGTTTTGGGGTCCCATATGGCCATGCTCCTCCGCCGCCTTGCTCGCATTGCCGGGCATTATGGTGCCCGCCCGCAGTTCGTCCTCTCCTCCGCCACCCTTGCAAACCCCGGCGAGTTCGCCGCTCGCCTGACCGGGGAGACGGCGGCCTCTATCGGGGAAGACGGGTCGCCTCAGGGTGAGAAAGCGTTCGTCCTCTACAACCCGTTTGCCGGAGGCAGCGTGCAGTCCGTCCACTCCGCGACAAAAGACCTCCTCCTCGCGTCGGTGGGAAGCGGGTGCCGGACACTCTGTTTCACCGTCTCCCGGAAGCTCGCCGAACTGATCGCGGTCCGGTCCCGGGAAGTCTCCGGGATAAGCGCCTACCGGGCGGGCTATCTCCCGAAGGATCGGCGGGCGATCGAGGACAGCCTCAAAGACGGCAGCCTTCGCGGTGTCGTGACGACGAACGCGCTCGAACTCGGGATCGATATCGGGTCGCTTGACGGCGTCATCATCTCCGGGTATCCCGGAACGATGATCTCTGTCCGGCAGCAGGCGGGAAGGGCCGGGCGCCGTTCCCACGACTCGTTTGCCGTTCTCGTAGCGTTTGAGAACCCGCTCGACCAGTACTTCATGCGTCATCCGCAGACCTTCTTCCCCCGGCCCTGCGAGCACGCTGTTGTGGATACGACAAACCCCTACATCCTCTCGGGCCACCTCCTCTGTGCGGCTGCGGAACTCCCTGTCAACCCGGAGCGTGACAGCCACTGGTTCGGTCCGGACCTCGTGGGGATGCTTGAGGCGTTCGAGCGGGTCCATCTGCTCCGGAAGGCCTCGCGGGGCTGGATCTACGCCGGGCAGGGAAGGGCGGTGGATACGGTCGGACTCGAC